>NZ_JAMKBJ010000003.1 GCF_027563315.1 Paenisporosarcina quisquiliarum | reverse complement strand
CTACGGCAATTTTCTTATTAGGCATTTCTTTCCCCTCCTATTCGATTTAAACATCCGCTCACAAGTTTGGTTATATTGTAACTCGCTTACTTTATGGTGTCTAAAACTTTAAGGGGGCTTAAGAGTTCACGTAGGAAAAATCAGCCTTGAAGTAGGAAAAATCGACGTCCACGTTGTAAACGCATCTTTTGGCTTGGTTTTTGTCTCGACAAAATCCCGCCTGAGCCAGTTCCTTCAAGTGATATAAGTTTATGAATCTTCATATATTTCTTTAAGGTTGAGTTTGTTTTTTCAGTTAGACATTGATGGCAGCAAGCTAAGTCGCGTTTCTCTACAAGAGGAACGCGACTTTTTTAATTAAAACAATCGTGTTCACTATACTATGGGAAATTTTTATTTATAATATTTTGATAATGTAGTGCTAAACGACTATTAACTTTAAATTGTATGTTGTATAATTTAGGAAAACATTGTAATAAATTTAAAAAAGTAAGTCGTTTCATCCAAACTTGGACCTGAAAATTTCAAATGATTCTTATGTAATTATGGAAAAAAGTGGATATAATTCGAGGTCTGTTGGAGGAAATACTCTCTATGATGTCGAAACGATATAAATGAAGTTTCAATTTATAGATGACTTTTCCTTACTGTCGCATCATCATGACTGCTAAATCTGATGATCTATCAACTTAAATTATTAAAGAGCTTATATTACAGAATTCTACTTATACAGAAAGAAGATGCGTCTATGTCAGTTCAAAATAACGACTGTCTAAAACTTACACCTTTAAATTTATATCAACAGATGTTTTATTCCGCTGGTGATGCCATCGATATTCTGGATCTTCATGGTAACATTCTGGATGTGAATCCTGCTTTTGAAAGACAATATGGTTGGTCAAGAGACGAATTAATTGGTCATTCTCTACCAATTATCCCGCTGGACCAATCTTCTGAACTTGCAGAACGACTCAATAAAGTGAAAAATGGCTCTGTTATTTGCAAATTCGAGGTCGAATGCGTACATAAAGCGGGACATAAACTTACGGTAAATTTAACACTTTCTCCTATTTATAATGAATCAGGGGAAGTGGTGGCAATTTCCGGAATTACAAGAGATATCACGGAACAGAAAGTTACGGAACGCTTATTAAGGGAAAGTGAAGAACGATATCAGAAGTTAGTAGACATGTCACCTGAACCGGTAGCGGTTATTCGTGATGGTCGAGTTCGTTATATAAATAAAGCAGGTCTTAAAGTGTTTGGTTATTATAGCCAGGAAGACATGTTGAACCACTCTATTTTCAGTTTACTGCCATCAAATAACCGCAACGATGTAGTGAAAAAAATGTTGTCATTGTTAAAGGAAAAGGAATATACAGTTGATTTTGTAGACCAGGAAATGACGAGGCCAGATGGCAAGTCCATCATTGTTGAGGCGACAGCTATGGGTATTATTTTTGAAAACAAACCTTCCATTCAAGTTCTTTTCCAAGATGTAACCGAGAGACGTGAAATGGAAAAGGCCTTATTAATCAGCGAAGAAAAATATCGCTTGATTGCTGAAAATATGAATGATGTTGTCTCCATTTTAGATGAAAATGGCATTATGAAGTACGCCTCTCCTTCTCACGAGATTGTTCTCGGCTTTACTTCGGAAGAATATGAAGGCCAGCTGACTTTCGATATGATTCATGAGGAAGATTTGCCTTCCGTCTTAGAGGTGTTTCAGGAAATTCTGGAAACTGGTCGAAGCCAGACGATTGAATTAAGACATAAGCATGTCACGAAGGGTTGGCTATGGCTGGAATTAAAAGGCTCGCTGTTCTATGACGAAAAAAAACGAACGAAATATATTCTAGTCGTTGGAAGAGATATTGAGGAACGAAAACAATTACAGGATAAATTAAAAGCCTTAGCTTTTGAAGATGATTTAACAAAATTGCCTAACCGAAGGCTTTTTGAAGAGAAAGTGAAAATCGCATTGGAAAAAGCTGAAGATAATAACGAGAAAAATTTCGCCATACTGTATTTGGATATGGACGACTTTAAGCGCATAAATGATGAACTTGGTCATGCAATGGGTGACAACGTGCTGCAACAATTTGCACAACGAGTCAAATCGAGTCTGCGCGAGCAAGATATTCTTGCCCGTTTAGGAGGCGATGAATTTGCCATTCTTTTACCTAATATTCGCTCCAGGGATTCCATTGACTCACTGGTTGTCCGGGTGCAAGAAGCTATTTCGGAAGCATGGATTTTTGATAATTATCAGATTCGTACTAGCTCGAGTATCGGGGTTGCGTATTATCCCGAAGATGGCCGAACGTATAGTGATTTGCTTCAACATGCTGATCATGAAATGTATAAGCAAAAGCAATATACTTAATGAAATAGGTTTTTGAGATCCTTTCACTTTTAGTGGGAGGATTTTTTGTCTCCAGATTTTACACTATACTAAGATGAAAATTGATTTGATTAGCAGGGGATAAAAAAAAGCACCCTATGAAGGATGCTTATTGTGACTTAATCTATGTTTGTAAATTCATTGGCAACGGATTAATTTCTTCTCATCATTTGATATAGAAGAGAAATAAATTGAGATTGAGAAGATGGCAAGATGTAGTTTCGTGTTAGTAGAGATCTTCTTCCAAAAACAGGTGATTTTTTTAATGGAAGCATTAAATTCTCCTTGCGTATATTGTCGTGATTGCTCACAAGTTAGAATTATAGGTAAAATTTACTGACTAAGCAACAAAAAAATGTCAAAAATAAGAAGTTTATATTATATGAATAGTTAATATGATGAAAATATTTAGTTAATTATAATTAACTAGCAATAAATCGTTTTTAGATAATCTGCCTAGGGGACATCAGCATGCTGGCGATAGTGATGTGTGCATTTTAATTACTAATAGAAACTGCGATGAATATCCATAAATTGTTTATATTTCGAGATAAATAGGGCTGTACGTTACAATAAAAAGAAGAGAATAGGAGGTTAGCACCCAATGAAAACGTTACTACTGACTGGTTTTGAACCTTTTCTATCTTTCACGGTCAACCCGACCATGAAGATTGTGGAGGAATTGAATGGACAAACAATAGGAGACTACCAAATTGTAGGGAAAACGATGACAGTTGATTTTATGGCTTCGGGCAAACAATTGATTTCTTTGATAGAAGAGTATAAACCGGATGCCGTCATTTCTCTTGGATTGGCTGGCGGTCGATCAAAAATTACGCCAGAGCGCATCGCAATTAATGTGAAAGATGGTGAGGCTGACAACGAAGGGCATAAACCTGTGGATGAAGTCATTCATACGGATGGACCTGCGGCATACCTATCCACATTACCAATTCGATTAATGGTGGATAAATTAAATGAGTCTGGGCTGCCAGCGGCTATTTCAAATACGGCAGGTACTTATTTATGCAATAACGTGATGTACGAAGGATTACATACAATTCAAACAGCTGATTTAAAAATACCATCAGGATTTATCCATATCCCCGCTTCCCATGAACTTGCGATTCAACATGGAAATATTCCAAGTTGGTCTCATGAAGATTTAATGAAAGCCATTACTCTTTGCATCCAGGTGCTATCTGATTCAGATCAATCATAAAAGCAAAAGCACCTAAGCCTGAGCTGGGTGCTTTCTTTATATGTTTCAATTATTTATTCTGATAGTTAATTTGTTCGCCGTAAATCATGCACATTTCTGCTACTAGTGCACAACGTTCTACAAACAGGTCAAATCGGATATGTTCATGTCTAGCGTGAGGACCATCCCCTGGGATACCTAATCCATCTATTGTAGGAATGCCAAGTGCTGACGTATAATTTCCGTCACTTCCACCTCCAACACTTGATTCGATCACTTCAATATTCAGTCGTTTACCTGCATGTTTCGCAAGTTCGAACAGTTTTTGATTGGCTGCGTTTCTTTCAAGTGGCGGCCGATTTAATTCACCGATAATCGTTACTTTTGCTTGTGAATTTTTAGGTTTAAGTTGTTCGATTGAGTTCATGATACGATCGGCTTCTTGCAATGAAGTTACGCGAAAATCTACTTCAATAGATGCATGCTCAGGTACTACGTTACTAGCAGTCCCTCCATGGATCATCCCTACATTAACCGTCGTGCCCTTGGCATAATCCGTAAGCTCCTCCAGTTGCTGAACCAAGTACGCTATTTCAAGGATGGCATTGACCCCATCCTCATGATGATTGCCTGCATGTGCACTTATTCCTTCAACCTCAATATTGTAAATCCCCACACCTTTACGAGCTGTTTTCAATGCATTCGTATGGGCCTCTGCTGGTTCCATGACAAAGACCGCCTCGCACGTCTTGGCCACTTGTTCAATCAACTCACGTGATGACATACTCCCAGTCTCTTCATCTGATGTGAACAAAAATACAGGGGAAACAGGCAATGCATCCATTGTTTTCTCTAAAGATGCAACGGCCCAAATAGATGACAACAACCCGGCTTTCATATCAAATACTCCAGGTCCATACATCTTTTGGTCTTCAAATCGAATAGGTAGCTCGCCTTTTTGCCACACAGTGTCAAAGTGGCTAAGGAATAAAATCCGTGGTTTTGAGGTGCCATTCTTTTCAAAGAGAAGATGATCCCCATATTCCTGCTGAGGATAAACAGTACAGATGTAGTCGTTTCCTAGTCTTTTTAGCATCATTTCTTTTAACAAATTTCCTGTGATATCCACTAACTCTTTCTGTAGAGTTGGAGATTCGGCTTGAACAATATTTATAAGATCGTTCCGGATATCTTCTTCATGGTTTTTCAAAAAACTGTATCTGTCTGTCATTCTCTGTTCATCTCCTTAAAATGATAAGTAACTTGAAATAGTACAAATGCAAATAATTTTAATTATAGCTTAAAAATTAAATATGCTGAATTTAATAATTTTAGGTTTACGAAGCAATTGATTATAGAGTACTCTTGTAACAATTCATTTTTAGAAAGGGGTTCACATAAATGACTAAATTTGATTTAGAGCAAACTTTATTAGCCGACTATAACCGATCATGGTCTAGAGATGGGGTATCTGGTGAACGCATTGCATTTCGGCTGGGCGAGTTATCTAAAATTGGATTGACTGCTAAGTTTGGGGTAACACGTGTAGGGTTTTCCCCGCTTGAGCAGCAAGCAAAAGAACTTGTTATGGGATGGATGAGAGAAGCAGGAATGACCGTAACGCAAGACGGAGCGGGAAATGTAGTGGGACGTATCGCTGGGAAACAAAATCAGTCCGACTCTATTGCCTCAGGTTCACATGTAGACAGTGTTCCAGAAGGTGGTCATTTCGATGGTCCACTAGGCGTCATTGCTGCACTGGAAGTAGCTGAAGCTTGGAAAGAACAAGGTGTAACTCCTAATAAACCCTATGAAGTATATATATTTACGGATGAAGAAGGAACTCGGTTCAACGGTGGGTTGACGGGTAGTCGTGCGATGACTGGTGCGCTGGATATGGAGACACAAGTCACTTTGAAGGATGCAGATGGTTTATCATTCGAAGAAGTTTTAACTACCACTGGAAAGACCGTAAAAGGATTTACCGAAGCGAAACGAGAAAATTTAAGTATGGAGCGGTTTATAGAAGTACATATCGAACAAGGAAAGAAGTTGGAAAAAGCCAATTTAGCAGTCGGAATCGTACAAGGAATAGCCGGACCATCCTGGACCGAGATTATCTTTGAAGGAAAGGCAGGGCATGCAGGCAATACGCCAATGGATGACCGCCAGGATGCATTGACAGCCGCTTCAGAGTTATTTTTATATATTGAAAAAGCTCCAGCTATGGTAAGTACTACTGGCGTTGCAACTGTTGGAAAGGTTCATGTGGAGCCGAACGGGGCGAATGTAATTCCAGGCAAAGTGAGCCTTATTACAGATATCCGTGATATCGAGGAACAATCACGCGATCAAATCGTGACTAACGTCGTCAAGAAAGCACATGAAATTGCAGATTCCCGAAATGTGAAAGTAGCAATTACAGAAAAAATGCGAACACCGCCAGTACCAATTGGCACGCAAATGACGGACATACTGAACCGTGTGTTCGACGACATGAATATCGAAAAACAATATCTTGTAAGTGGAGCGGGACATGATGCCATGATGCTTGGCGCGCACATTCCTGTCGCTATGATCTTTGTCAGAAGTAAGGACGGCGTTAGTCATAATCCAGCAGAATGGACATCTTTAACAGACTGTACGATTTGCGCTCATGTTCTTAAACAAGCTATTGAGAAGTGTATGGAACAATAAGAAATTGATTTAAAAATTGATGACAATAAATTTATTGTCATGGAAAAGCGCTCAAGTCCAATCAAGGATTTGAGCGCTGTTTATATTAGATGCAATAAATTATCCGCGGGCAATCGGCATGGTGCAGCATCTGAAAGATCCCCCGGATTTGATAATTTCCGAAAAGTCTACTTCAATCACTTCATAACCTTGACTCCGCATATTCATATTAACTTGGGCGTTTACCGGTAAACTGAATACTTTTTTGTGTCCAATGGATAAGACATTCGTGCCCATTGTAAATTGCTCTTCCTTACTTACTTCAATCAAATGATAGCGACTTCCTAAAAAAGCTACAGTTTCAGCATCAAGTGCCAGTGGGAATATTAACGCATCCGTGGGGGAAAGTATATTAAACACACAATCCAAGTGCAGATATTTTGGGTCAAACGGAACCGCAACAATTTCGTAATTTGGCAAATCGATGCGAAGCTGTTCAATTGCTGAGTTACAAGTTCGATGGCTAAGTCCTATGTAAATGGTCTTTCCGTCAATGATGACATCTCCACCCTCAATATGACTTTGCGATAATTTTTGAAAAGGCACATGATGCTCGTCCAGCCATTTTTCAAGAACTGTTTCTTCGCCTTGTCGGATACTGCTCGCCATCTCAGAGACAAATGTTTGATTGCCGAGTGTAAAACCGATATCACGCGTGAAAACCTGTTCAGGATACGAAGCATTGGCGGGTAATGTAATGACGTCGATTCCTTCTGCTCTCATTTTCGCTACAAAGTCATGGTGCTGGTCTAAAGCACGCTCAATATTAATGTTTTCATCTTTATATTTTTTTTGAACATCATTGATAATTTCATCAATCGCCATAAACTGGGGTTCGCATACAATTACTTTTTGCAACGTGTCATACTCACTTTTGCAACTTGTATGAATACTATCGATACTTTCGATGCTCATGTTTCATCCTCCATAGGTTCGTAATCGTTTCTTCTGTTATTCCCGAAACGAAATAAAATTAACATAAAATCAAAATAAAATTTTAAAACGCTGAAATGAGGTTGTTTCGTTAGATAAACGATGGGGTATTGATTGAGATATATAATAACGAATGAATATTAGATACGGTGGAGGGAATTCGATGATAACGAAGGAACAGGCTTTATTAACAAAAGAGGATTTTGCTACACGATCTGATTTACCTGAATGGTTACTCCATGAATATAAAACATTCCATAACATCGTTACAGATAAAACGTTCCCTTGTTATTTTGGGATGAGTGGCGAATTGAAAGGCGAATTGCGATATGGCTATATCTCTCAAGATGATTGGTCGAATTTGCCTAAAACGTTAGAAGGTTTCCTGGACTTATTCAATGATCCAAAACATAAACGACATGGTTTATTTGTGTTTGTGGAACCATTTGAAGTCGAAGGGAATCTCGAGCAATATCGTAAACAATTCTGGGATATCTTACAGTATTTACACGAAGTGGATCCTGTTGAATGGCCTGCAGATGCTCCACGGGACCCTGCTCACCATTTATGGGATTTCCGTTTTAACGGGGAACCAATTTTTGTGTTTGGCAATGCACCGGCTTACAAACAAAGAAAAACCCGCCATTTAGGTAACGCGATGGTACTTGGATTCCAGCCCCGTAAAATATTCCAGGGTCTTGAAGGAACCGAAAAAGGTGGAATCATGTCTCGCGAAAAAGTTCGGGAACGAGTAGAGGCATGGGATCAACTGCCGAAGCATCCAGACATCAGTCATTTTGGCGACCCAGAGCATAATGAATGGAAGCAATTCTTTATTGGAGACGATATTGAACCGATTAAAGGGAAATGCCCATTTAATCATAAAGCAATGTCATCAATTGAAAGTTAATTATAGTGAAACTCTAAAAAGGCATCCGACCAGCGTCGGATGCCTTTTGTTTTCCCACAAAAATTACTGGAGTTGTGACTGAGCGAGTGCTCAGTTGTAATTATTGGGGGTCACGTAGGAAAAATCGAGGGTCACGTAGGAAAAATCGAGGGTGACGTAGGAAAAAACGGAGTCCACGTAGGAAAAAAACGAATCCACGTAGGAAACGTTGATAAAGCGAGATTAGAAGGTTGAATAGAACTTAAGAGAAATTGCGAAAAGAACAGCTTTTACCGTAAATAGATATCCAAAATGGCAAATAGAAAATCATGACATCAAGTATCGTAAGTCTCATGTCCTTCGTACCCTGTATTCATGCGTGATTGCATGTTACACTAGGGCGTAAACTTTATTAATTGAAGGACGTGTTTGAATGGTAGGACGTAATGATCCGTGTCCATGTGGAAGCGGAAAGAAATTTAAAAAATGTTGTGAACGCAATCAAGAGTTAACAGTTGAAGCTGTTCGTTCGGAAGAGTTAGACAGAATGCTGCAGTCTTTTTACGATGAGTATCCTGAACGTAAGGATTTCCCAGCGCTACTGGCAGTCATCAAGGAATGGAAATCAAAACTTGAAAAATATTTGCTTGAAGAAATGATAGAAGCCATCGCCATCGATGAATTTTTCTTCCATACAAAGCCGGAAATCTGGTTGAAATATGTTGAAAAGCAACAAAAGAAAGCCGTGCGACCATCTGTTGTCAATGTTCTGGAACATTGGAAAACCCCTGCCGTTTTGTTAGGTGAAGTGGTAGAAGTAGGTCAAGAGTTTATGAAAGTAAAAGATATATTGACGACCGAAACACTGTATTTAAAACGTGAGAGCGAAAAGCCTATTCCTGTTGGCGTGCATGTTTTCTGCTTTATGTTGCCGGACATCAGTTTGCAGGACAATCACTTCTTGGCCGTTTCTAGTTTAATATTCCTCCCAACTGATCATCGGGAAGTTATCAATACCTTCGCACAAACGAATGCTGCTAGCTCTAAGGAAGAGGCAGCTCACTTCTTGCAAACTCACCTCATTGAATTCTGGGAGCTTTTAGGGGCTAACGGATATGCTGGCGGCGAATTCACAGATTTCGAAGCTGGAATTTTACTTGAAGTAATGGAACGACTTGAAAAACAAAATCGTGATCCGAAGCAATTAATGAACATAATCGAAGATTATTTGGTGACGAATCAGCCGAATGCGAGAAAAGAAGCGGCAGTTGCTGCCGGTGCGATCCGATTTGGACAAGAACATCAATTATTTGAGGGACCATATTGGAGTGTAAAAGAAATTGCTGAATGGTATAGTGTTTCTACTCATTCATTGAATAAATACTATAAAGATATTAATGAGTTTTATTCTAAAAACAATTGATTTGACTATCTGTAGCCCGACGAGAAACATTTCGTCGGGCTTTTTGATTTTCTTGATTCCAACCTGGCATTCAGAGGATTCGTTTTGATATTACTTCATTTCTTAAAGTGTTAATTGCATCTCATTATGTATTCTATATTTTATAATAGCCATCTAGTTCCGTTTATCGAAATTATATTTACGAACTCAATTGGTTAATGTATGATATTGGAAAATATGTTTCTTTGGAGGAATCTTATAATGAAAAAGGGAATAGTTAGTATTGTCGTTTCATTTGCACTCTTATTCGGAATGGTAGGGGCTATACAAGCAGATGCTGCGGTTAAGGTAACATTAAAAGAGTACAGCAATTGTAAAGAAATAAACAAAAACTACCCAGGTGGGATTGCAAAGACTTCAACTGTGAAAAATAAAGGTGGAGCCACGAAATATAAGCCTTTTGTTAATCAAAAATTGTACGATTTAAATAAGAAAAGCGATCGGGATAAAGATTTTATTGCATGCGAACGCTAAATCTCAGTCCAAAGAAAAAAGCACATCAATTTGATGTGCTATTCTTATGCTCATTATTAAGATGTTACGAAATCTCCACCGTTGACATGGATTGTTTGTCCAATCATGTAACTGGAATCTGCCGATGCTAAGAATACGTAAGCTGGTGCATTTTCTGCAGGCTGTCCGCGTCTTGCCATTGGTGTATCATCTCCGGCTTTAGCAACTTGTTCCTTATCAAATGTAGCAGGAATCAATGGCGTCCAAATCGGTCCTGGCGCGACGGCATTAACATGAATTCCTTTATCGACCAAGTTCAGCGCAAGTGAACGAGTGAACGTGGTGATAGCTCCTTTGGTGGATGAGTAATCGATTAAATGAGGCGATCCTCTGTAAGCTGTTACGGAGGAAGTGTTAATAATAGCATCTCCTTTTGTTAAATGAGGAAGTGCTGCTTGTGTTAAGTAGAACATGGAAAAAATATTTGTTGAAAATGTTTCTTGTAATTGATCAGGAGTAATTTTCAGGAAATCTTCCGTTGGAAACTGCTTTCCTGCATTATTTACCAAGATATTTAGCTGACCGAATTCTTCAATCACTTGATCAATGACATTCTGACAATTTTCATCATCACTCAAATCAGCTGCAATTTTCATTGCTTTAACACCATACGCTTCTACGAGTTTCGCTGTTTTATCTGCATCATCATGCTCATCTAAATAAGCAATGGCAATGTTCGCGCCTTCCTTAGCATAAGCGATTGCAACGGCGCGACCAATTCCACTGTCTCCTCCCGTAATGAGTGCAACTTTTCCAGTTAGTTTGCCGGAGCCTTTATAATTTTCATCATCATAGATTGGTTCAGGATCCATTTTTGATTCAATCCCTGGTTGATGAACTTGGGTTTGTCCTTTAATTTCCTCATGAATTTTTTCGTATTTATCTTTAGCCATAATAATATGCCTCCTCAAAATTTGTTATATGAAAATTATTCCCTACAAAGATTGATTCAAACGTATAAAAATCTCAACGTTAATTTAATAACGAACTAAGCTGAGTAAGCAAGCCAACAATTATCACAATTGTAATGGCCAAACTAGCATCAAAGTAGAGGAAGCTTGCATCCTGAAGAGAAGCGTTCTTTTTAAAATGGTCACGGATTAATGCGCCAATTACGAAAATACCACTAACTACCACTAATTTAGCAATCATCCAATATCCCCATTCTGTCGTCCATAATGCAGATAATATAGGAGCTAATAGCCATGCATAGATACTACCCGAAACGGTCGGTACAACAATGCTTAACAAGGCCATTTTAGAGAAAGTTGGGATAAAGGTATGAGCCAATCCTTTTTTCCACAATATGAGTGTATAAAATAAACCTGCGAGCCATAATGCAACAAATAGTAAATGGATAAAGTTCAGTCCAACAGTTAAGGAAGGTGTATTTGTAGCGATAGCATGACTATTGAGGCTTTTTACAAATAAAATCGCTCCTACCCAGAATGCATCCATATAGCGATAGCGTTCGAGTAAATAAAGACCTAACACTCAGTAGGAGCCGAAGAAAGGACTGCTCCTTTTGCGGGTGTACTCGAATTTAAGTCCGCATGTGCTTCAAACGTTGGGGGGAATTTTAAAGAACATATGAATATAGAAACAAAAAACATCATGAATTTATTCAATTCGTTCACCTCATTTTCAATCCTTTCAAAGCAAACGAACAAAATGGATAAAAAGATTAGTAAGCTGAGGAAAATAAAGATAAACAGTTAGAATAATTAGTTACGTTTCTCATTATCGCTAAGGGGTAAAGAAACTATACGTAAAAATTTATATAAGAGAACGGAGCATATATATGAAACCAATCGTAGGAATTACAGCAGAAATTAAAGAGGGCGGCGGGTATTTCATGCCTTGCATCTATCCGGATGCAGTAACACAGGCAGGTGGGATTCCATTACTAGTACCTCTCATTCCTGGCCAAGATATTGATGCACTTTGTGAACAAATTGATGCATTATTTGTAACGGGTGGGGAAGATATCGATCCAGCTTACTATGGCCAAGACCCTCATGTTCATTTGGGGAAAATTGCGCCTCGATTGGATGAAATGGAGCATGCTCTTGTACAAAAAATGTTAGAACTCGATAAACCTTATATCGGAGTGTGTCGAGGATTGCACATGTTAAACGTGGCAACAGGCGGTTCTCTTTACCAAAGTATTCATTCTCAAAGAGAAGAAGAGGTAATGCAACATAAACAACAGGCAGAGCGTACACATCGTTCACACCCTGTTAAAGTCGATAAAGAAAGTCGCATGTTTGAAATGCTTCAAGAGGAAGAATTCCGCGTGAACTCTTACCATCATCAAGCTTGTCATGAAGTAAAAGGCCCGCTGAAAGTCGTTGCTCGTGCTAAAGACGGCATCATTGAAGGTGTTGAAAGTACAGAACACTCCTTCGTATTTGGTTTCCAGTGGCATCCCGAAGAATTTGCAAAAGTTGGGGATGAACCATCTAAACGAGTATTTAAAGCGTATATTGATGCAGCTATTAAACGAAAAGAACAGGATAAATAAGATGAAAAAGAACTGCCAGTTTATTGGCAGTTCTTTTTTTGTTTCTGTGATATAAAAAACCTTGTTGGCACGAAGCCAACAAGGTTTTATACGCTCAATTTCGTATTGTAAAAATAATCGCGGATAATATCTTCATCAGAATGAGGAATATATTCGCCTTTGACGATTTGTGAACCATTGATGCAACCACTTGTCAGAAGTACGATATCACCTGGTTGACTTGCTTCCAATGCTTTCAGTACGCCTTCATGTCTTGATGGTGCTGTCATTACTTCCTGTAAATAAGGTTCTGTAAATCCTTTAAGAACAGCGTCAACGACGTCCCATGGATCATTAAATCCAGGGTGATCAACGGTTACGACTAATACATCAGCTTTTCCTTCGGCTGTTTTTGCCATCTTTGGCATTTTGGCAAAATCCCGAATCCCAATACCGGCTATCATTGTGACCAATCGGTTGTGGGGCAATTTTTTTACGGCACGCATGATTGCATCGAGAGCAACAGGTGTATGGGCATAGTCAAGAACGATTTTTCTGTTTTCAGGTCCATGAATTACTTGAAAGCGTCCGTCAACCTGCTGCATTTGTGGAAGAGCATTTATGATTTCTTTCAGAGAAACATTGGCAAACAATGCTGCGCCAATTGCGGAAACTAAATTTCCTACATTATATTCTCCATATATGGGAACATTAATAGGATATATTTTGCCTTCAAAAACTAAATCGAAGGACATACCTTCAAGGTGGTGCTGGATGTTTGTCCATATTAAATCTGCATTCGAATCGACGTTGCATGAGTAAGTCAATAATGGACCTTGAACCGCATCAATGATATCTTTACTCATCCCGGCATCATCCAAATTAACGACACTTGCTTTCGCCTGTGTAAACAATCGAAGTTTGCACATCTTATAATGGTCGAACGTCTTATGATATTCCATGTGTTCTTCAGAAATATTTGTATGAATGGCTACATCAAATTCAAATCCACTTACTCGATGCTGATCTAATGCAATTGAAGAAACTTCCATAGATGCTGCCTTGTCTCCGCGTTTAATCAGTTCACTGAAAATAGCTTGTACATCTGAAGACATGGGCGTTGTGGGTGTACTTTTTTTAATATGAAGTACTTCATTCGAAGTGAAAATACCATTTGTACCGAGCATCCCACATGGCAAGCCGAGAAGGTTCAATAAGTTTCGTACATATGTAGCAACTGTAGTTTTTCCATTTGTACCAGTAACACCGACTTTGAATAATTTATCTGATGCAAAATGGTGAAACTCCAACGCTGTATAAGCCAAAGCTTCACGGGAATCATTCACCAGTACAAAAGTTAGTTGAGAATGGGAAGAAGCATAGGATTCAAGGATGCTTTTGTCTGATCCGACAATTGTAGTAGCACCGTTTTGAACCGCTTCATCTATGTATAAGTGGCCATCAGTTTCTTCTCCGATGATGCAAAAAAAGGCATACTGATTTTGTACATCTCTTGAATCGTACACAATACCAGCCGTTTTCTGCCTAGACGGTCCATATACGTGGAGCGCTTTTATTTGTGGAAGTTGAGTCCATTGAATATCCATGAAATGCTCCTTTATGTTCAATAAGATTAATTAAGTGTACCATTACAGGCACCGAAACTGTAGCACGGTTCGACAAAATACGAGTATTTTCCCACGCAGTTTGCCCTTACATACCCTATTTCCTTTTTTCAGCTATTCAAAACGTCCTAAGTTTAACATTTAGTATGCTTTAAAAATCACAATAGATTCTTACAATAAAATTTTAAAGGAGTTTTTTGAAATACGAAGAATTTCTTAAGAGATAAAGGAGATGGGAAAATGAAAATATTAGTACTTGGAGGCACTTCTTTTGTGGGACGTCATTTAGTAGAGGCGGCAATCCATAATGGACATGAAGTCGTATTATTTAATCGAGGAAAAACGAATCCTGAAGTCTTTAACCAGTTAAGACATATTCAAGGGGATCGTCGGAAAGATGCGAACATGCTGGGAGAAGAAGAGTGGGATGCAGTATTTGATACATGTGCTTATTCTCCTCAAGATCTGCAGCAGGTAATTGACGTCATTAAGAATAAAACAAAATACTATATGTTTATATCCACAATTTCTGTTTATGACGATTACAAACAAGGTAGGCCAAATGAATCGAGTTCAACTTTCACACAAAAAATCGAAACGGATGAAGTGAATGGTGAAACTTATGGACCATTAAAAGTTATGTGTGAAAAAATAATAAATGAAACTTTTAAAGACCGTGCTTTGATTATTCGACCATGTATCGTAGTGGGACCAAATGATCCTACTGATAGATTCACTTTTTATGCGACACGTTTGTCTCAAAATGGGAAAGTGGCTTTGCCTGGTGGGGATGAGTCTCATCGAATGGTTCAGTGGATTGATGTTAGAGATATGGCTAGCTGGATTGTTTCTATGATTGAAAATGGCATTACAGGTACATTTAATGCAGCTTCAAATCCTATTTCTCTGAATCAATTTATTGATCTTTTAACAACTAGCTCAATTGAAAAACAATGGATTCCAGATGAAATATTGGCATCAACAGATTTGGGTGCAAGAAGATTTCCTTTTTGGGTCCCTATATCAAAAGACTATCCCGAAGGCTTTATCATTGTTGAAAATCAACGAGCAATTGACAATGGATTGAAAATCCGACCTTTAGAAGTGACTGCGGAAGATACTAGACAATGGGCGGGAAATCGAGAGTTGAAAGCTGGACCAACACCTGAACAAGAACAGTCTCTTCTCAAAAACAAGTAGTCGATTAGACATAAGAAATCTTTGAGATGTGCAAAAAATAGTGTATAATTAAATCATAAAGACTAGGTGTGTCACCACCTAGTCAACAATCGCTAATGATCAAAGTAGCGGTTGATCCAGTTTAATCCAGAAATAGCCGTCTCGCCTAACCCGTGAGGACGGCTATTTCTTTTTTGCAAAGAAAATAATTAATGTTACAACCATCGAAAACCCTCCGATCATCACAGTCGCTAGCTGCATAAGCAAACTCATCGATTCAAAACTTGTCATAAGCATCACCCCCATTCTGCTGGAAGTGATCATCCGCTATCTGTCATTCACAATTGTTATGTTTATTATACCATAAATAGAATGTATGTTCGTATTTTTGAATAAAAAAAGAACAAAATTTTGGCAATGCCATTTTTGTCCTCGGTTACATGTAAGTAAGAGCTACTTTACTAAATTGCTTATTCGTGTCTAACCAATTCATTTCTTTTATGCATCATCATGACCATGCGAGATTGCTGTTTTTCAATTGTATGCCTTGATGCATTGACCAAAATTTCTGGACCAGTCAAAAATGATAAGATCGATTGTTTTGAAGAATAGGGGGTAATTTCGAAATAGTGATTGAATATCCACATGCACTCAGGATGTAATGGCGACATTGTTGGAAATGCTTCAATTAAGTTTTCTGCTATGCATAGAGGTGTTTTCTTTTGATAGTTAGTGTGCCATCTTGATGCACGAATTCGTCCTTCATATGTAGAAAAATAGCGCATACACGCTAAATCTAGGAGTTCCAGCTGTGAAATCTTTGATGAATAGGCTCCATTTTTCGTTATGATATGTGTTTTCATAGGTCCTTCAAAAATAGGTTGAACGACAAAAGTGTTTATATCAATCCATTTCGAGTCACAATTACGCAAGCAACTACCTCCTAACTTCTTACTAAAAATGTAACATGTCGCCTAATGACTTACAAGACAGAAAATACATACTTTTCGGAAAATTTATAGGTAAAAAGAATTCCTTTGTAGTATAGAAACAACACGTTCTTATGCTTCAAACGTCCCAATTGTCGATTCGAGTTTCAAATTACAGTACCTTACACTGATGTTACCTGGGAATATATGAAATGTGTGCACATTGGCAAGGTCGTTGACAATGGAAAGTTTTGAAGAAGTCTATCAGCAATATGAACCAATGATTTTCTCTTGTATCCGAAAGCTCCGTATATATAAAAATCATGATTCTTTCATTCAGTCAGGCAGGATTGGGCTTTGGAAGGCCTGGTTACGCTACGAAACGATGAAAGGTGATTTCGCACCATTTGCATACAGAAGTATTTACGGAAGTATCTTGGACGAATTGAAAAATTCAGCAAGAGAAGAAAGGATCGTTCCAACTGAAAATCAGATGCTTGAGAATCTGGTTGAACACTCAGACAAGCAATCATTCTGCTCTGAACAATATTATGAATTGATGGACCTATTAACTGAAAAAGAACAACAACTTGTTCAGTTGTTGTTCCTGGATTGTTATTCACATGACGAAGTAGCGAGATTCTTAAACATTTCGAAGGCTGGGGTGAAAAAACGAAGAGAGCGCACAATTGGTAAACTCAGAAGTTTTATTTCCAAGTAAATCCTTGTTTCTTTAGGAAATCTATCATATGTGTACGACGAGCTTTGCTCAAAAAGTTGGCCATAGATCGGGTCCAGTTTGCCGTCTTTTGATTAGATCCTCTGTTGGCATAATAATTCTCCATCGTCTTATCATAATCAGGCAAGAGGGTCTGATATTTTTCGCTTGAATAATAGTTTTCATGGAGAATCGCTTCGACTGGCAAGCGGGGTTTCACTTCGTGTACTTCATCTGGGACCCCCATGGTCATTGCAAAAACAGGGAAGACTTGACTAGGAAGATTTAATAGTTCGGATATGGCTTCTGGATTATTTCGGACACCGCCGATATAACAGATGCCATATCCTTTAGATTCTGCTGCAATGGCTAAATTTTGTGAAAAAATTGCAACATCGGTTGTTCCGACTATTACATTTTCCGCAGTATCCGTTACAATAGAAGTATCGTTCATTGTACCTGCAATTTGAAGTCGCTTAAAATCCACACAACATACAAAAACTGCACCAGCTGTATCCATTTGTGTAGGATTTTCAGAAAATTCACCAAGTTTTTTCTTCATTTCATCATCCGTAATCCAAATCACACTATAAGCTTGTACAAAATGAGAACTGGCTGCATGTTGAGCAACTGAAATAAGTTCAAAAACTTCTTCTTTTGACAATTTCTTGTTTTTATATGTACGAATTGAGGTATGAGAAGAAAGTAAATCCATGACCAAAAGAATCATCTCCTTTTCTAACAATCGTAACAGAAAGGGATATATTATGAGAAGGAGAGACCTCAGCATGCATAAAAATATAGAACTACATAAGTACTTACTCAAACAAGCGAAGAAATTAACAGAGGATTGGTACTCTGCTATTGATAAGTCAACTGCTGTTGGTGTATACGCATCTACGAACGAAGAAGAGATTAAAAGACTAAAGGCTCAAAATTATAGTTTTCACGAAAATTTAATTCAAGTCTTTATTGAAGATGAAGATGAATTTTTCAAGACTTTTGAAAAATGGGTAAATGAAATTGCATCCGATTCAGGACATCAATCGACGCCAACTCACATTATTTTGCAAGAATTCCTGAATGTTCAAAATCAATACCTTTCTATCATTGAAAGTTTTGAGAGAGAGAATGAAGGAATCTATGAAAAAGATGAGATCTATTCATGGAATCATATTATCTTGAAAGCTTTCAGTAAAATCATGACCCGATTTGTGGAAGTGCATGACCAATTATCACTAAGACGTTTAAGAAGTCAACAAGAGTTAATTAACGAATTGAGTGCACCTGTTATTAAATTACATCAAGATATTGGATTGCTTCCGATTGTGGGAGAAATTGATACGCAAAGAGCTAAATATTTGCTAGAAAATACACTGATGGAATGTACAAAAAAAGCCATTAATCATCTATATGTGGATTTATCAGGAGTAAATGTAATCGATACAATGGTAGCCATGCAAATTTTCCAATTAATCGATGCGTTGAAGATTGTCGGTGTAAAAACAACATTATCCGGCGTTCGCCCGGAAATTGCCATGACAGCTATAAGTCTCGGCCTGAATTTTAAAGATATTCATATTACCGGTAATCTCGCTCAGGCTTTGCAAATGAAATAAATGTTTTATAGTAAAGATTCATATTGTTATTCCGTAAAATAGCTGCGCTTTCCGCGGGCATGTGCCGAATCCCCTCAAACTATGCGTTCGAGGGGATTTCGACACTTCGCTTATCCCGCTGGAGTCGCGGCTATTTTTTAATATCTCACAATGGTCCCACTGCAAAGGAGACATTTACAAAGTCAGCCTCGATTATTCCTACGTCAACGCTAATTTTTCCTACGTGAACCCCGATTATTCCTACGTCAACCCCGATGTTTCCTACGTCAACATCGATTATTACAACCAAGAGTTAGATTTCTCCTTACAGAATCGTCCCAACAGAAAGACCTTGGCGAAGTGACAGCATCACTTCGCCAGGGTCTTTTCGTTTGGATTATTGCCTGAGAAAAGATAGCGTCTGCGGTTAGTTAATCGGCACATAAAATATTGCTTAGAACACAGAGGTTTTTTGTTACAGACAAATTAAAACTTTTCAAAAGTGTTTAACATCAAAGAATGGTTGGGTAGATAGATGAAAAGCAAAACAAAAAATAGGAGGTAACACCATGAACTTTGAATCAAACCGTAAAATTGAAGTAGCTCGTACAGAAGATGAAATGTATGAAAAATTGGAACAGCTAAAAGCGCAGGGTTACTCAGAGAGTGATATTCATGTTATTTCAAAAGACCATGCACACATGAGTACTTTAAATCGCCATTCTGAAGTTTCAACGCATGAAGCGGGTACATTCATGGATAAATTTAAATCATGGTTTACTGGCGAAGATTCCGTTACTGAAGGATTACGAAAACTAGATTTGAATGAATCAGAAACCGAACGCTATTCCAAAGATGTAGCAAGCGGTGGGTTTGTGCTATATACCGATGCCTCACTGACTGAGAACGTAGTAGGCTCTCATCAAAATGAATTTGAAGAAGGTTATGATACGTTTGGATCTACAGGAAATAGCTACGAATCTTACCATGGGGAAGAGCGAGCAGTGCAGCCGACTGAACCTGGGTTTGAAGATAAAGCACGCAACGAAGCAGCATTCAATACTCAGTCAGATGTGTATACTTCATCTACACGTACAGAATTCGTAGAATCGCGATTTAATGAAGTAGATAAAACTGCAGACTCTACTACTTTTGGTGCCGATGAACCGAGAAGTGAAATGACTTTTGAAAGTACGAAAACTCCTCAAAGCGAATATGCAAAAGAACAGGGGTTTGAACCATCAACAAATGAGTTTGTTAATGAAACGGATGGCCGTTTTGATGAACCACAAGATCGTTTTGCTCGAGGTGAAACTTTCGCAACAGATCCATACATGGCAAGGGAAGAAGATCATATTGGTCATTCCATGCAGGAAGATAAAATGGTTCAAGAACATCGACCAACCCTTCAAGAAACAATTACTAATGAACAACAGACTGATGGTTTCCAATCACCAGGTGCAGACCCGAATTTAGGACCTGCCGCATTTGGTAGTGATGTTGAATATGAATTACCTACTGGGAATGTAAAGCACGATTTTGAAAAAGACCCCCGTATGGAAGAAGAACGCGTTTTTGGCACTGAATATACAGCTGGAAAGCATAATGAACCGACTAATCATGTGGAAAAAACTGCATTAAATGAGTTCAAATCAACAAACGATGCAGAGTACAAAGAAACAGGTTATGAAAATGAGGGGCATGGCAATGCATTTGCCTTCGACACGGATTCTACTAATAATGAAATGACCACAGGTGGTGTGGATGACGAAGAAGATATTTCAACTGATCGATATGAAGAACGTTTAAAACGCGATAAATATCGTAACGAAGTTCCACCAAACAATAAATTATTTTAATAAATGGTAGCCTAGCTACCTATACTATCGATATAAGGTGACCTCCTTATAGATAAACCCCTTACAGAATTCAGCGGCTGTAAGGGGTTTTGTGTGAATATCTTTAGAAAATCGTATAAAAGTGTCCCTTACATGATGGATTTACATTATATAGGTATTAAAACTTGTTACTATGAAATATTTACTAGAAAATAGAGAGACAGAAAAGGGAAGTTTTTAGGAGGGGTCAGAAATGGTTGCGAATCAAAGTACGCGATACTTTAGTAAATTAGATGAGGTTGCGGAAGAAGTAATTTCACTCTTAAGTGACACGATGGATGTGAATACGATTTTCTTGGCTAGTAATGACAAATACTCGAATTTTATTATAAAGGCTTTCAATAGAAAAGCGACCTTGCTCAGAAGTGGAGAAAGCACTCCATTTAAAGATGTTCTATGTAAGTTAGTAGTGGATAATGAATCACAACCCATTGTTATCAGTGATTTATCTAGCCATCCAAGGACGATTAATCATCCCGTCACCTTGAAAGTGAAAACTGGCTGCTTTATGGGTGCTCCTATTTATCAAGGAAATGGAGAAATATATGGTACTATATGTGCCTTTGATACAAAACCATATAATTTTAGTTCATATGATGTAAAGCTCATAAAAACGCTCAGTTCATTATTGAGTCAAACGTTGATTTTGGAGGACCTTATGGTTCATGATCATTTGACGGGCTTATATAATAATTTTTATTTAAAAGAATTCTTTCAACAGGAAATGAATAAAGGGAAAGCTTACAATCTTCTTTATATTGACCTGGACAATTTCAAAGAAGTAAATGATCAGTATGGACATCATATTGGCGATGAATTGTTAAAGAAAGTAGCTGCATTGTTCAAAAATCTAGTCCCAAATAACAGTGTATCGGTGCGTATTGGTGGTGATGAATTTGTCATACTTATTCCGGTTGTTTCTAACGAGATGAACGAGCCTTTGGAAACTGCTAACCGTATTTTAAAAGCGCTTACAGATGATAAAATTGAAGTGAATGAACACATATTAAACATCACAGCCAGTATAGGCATGACTTTTGCAGAACCGGGAAAAGAACTCGAGATTTTATTGAAAGAAGCAGACAGTGCGATGTATCAAGCGAAAAATAATGGAAGAAACATATTAAAAATTCATCAAAAAAATGAGAACCCCATTTAGGGATTCTCATTTTTTTATTTTATATAGAATGAAACCAATTAGCCCACCTAAGATGCCCGGTAATAGCCAACCAATTCCTTGTGTGTAAAGCGGGAGATGGACAAGCATATTCTCTGCAGCGTCAAATGTAATTCCTGCTGCTTTAAAGCCATCAAAAATACTGATGAAACTTGTAAATAGAAGGGCAAGTCCATAAACAATGGGTGCTCGATCAAATGCTTTGTCGAAAAAGGACAAAGCCATTAAGACGATTGCAAGAGGATATAATGCCAATAAAACAGGTACTGAAAAATTGATAAGCTGTGTTAAACCGACATTGGCAAATACTGCGCTAAAGCCAGCAAAAATAAAAACGAGCATTCGATAAGATACTTTAGGCAAAAGTTTTTCAAAGAATTGAGAAGCAGCAGCAACCAGCCCAATGGAAGTGGTCAAACAGGCAAAAGCGATAGTCATGGCTAAAATGATGCTTCCAAAGCTTCCGAATAATTCGTTTGAAGCCAAAGCTAATATGGAACCGCCATTATCTTGAATGCCGATTGCATCGACACTGGTTGCCCCAATATAACTTAAAGAAATATAGACTAGAGAGAGTCCAAAGGCTGCAATAACCCCAGCAATTATAGTGGATTTCACCAATAGTTTCTTTTCACGTACTCCTTTATCTTGCAGAGCATGAATGACGACTATTCCAAAAACCAACGCAGCTAAAACATCCATTGTTAAATAGCCTTGTAAAAAACTCTCAAAGAATGGGCTTTCTTTATAAGCTCCATGAGATGGACCGATTTTACCCATTGGGGATACGATACTTTTAATTGCCAAGAGCGCAATTACTACTATTAAGATAGGGGTTAGAATCTTGCCTATACGATCAACCAGTTTGGTAGGATTTAATGCAAACAAGACTGTAACGACAAAAAACAAAATACTAAACAGAAGCAAAGGCCATCTTTCTGCCAATAATGCTTCTGAAAGGAATGGAGCGACACCAATTTCAAATGATACGGTCGCTGTTCTCGGAATTGCAAAGAGAGGACCAATAACCAGATAAACCACTACAGTGAAAAGTAAGCCGAATAAGGGATGTACACGACTTGAAATTTCTTGTAAGTCTCCTCCTGATTTAGCAATAGCTATAACCGCCAGTAAAGGCAACCCGACGCCCGTAATCAAAAAGCCAAATATTGAAATGACAAGAGCTTCACCTGATAGCTGACCCAATAATGGCGGGAAAATGATGTTTCCAGCACCTAGGAACAAAGCAAATAACATTAGGCCAACAATAATGTTTTCTCCTGTGGTTAAAGTATTATTTGGTTTCATTTATATAAAACTCCTTTTAATTAGACAATTAACAAAAACTTATTATACATGAAGCGCTTACATTTAACTAACGAAATTATGACAAATGCGAGAAAATTCAATACTCTAGAGAAAATTTAGAACAAAGAAGGAAGAAACTGTTATAGATTAAAGGCCAAGGAACCATAAAGTTAAACTTTTCTACTATTTTTTCTTAACTCTGTATGTAATACTTCGTTTAGTTTTAATCTGGATTAATGAAAAATATCAAAATTGGTGAAGTTCAAATACATTTCGACTTTAAAATGACAATAGACTCCAAATATTTCCCGGGCAATAACATTGGAAATTCTATTAAATGACAATTTAGTTCGTAATAATAGTTAATTCTATTAAAAAACTTCTATTGACTGAATTTTTGTATTTTAATATGATGAGTATAAGTTTTCATAAAAAAACATAGGGGGATAGAGGTCGTGATAAAAAAATTAATCATAATTTGTCTCATGCTATCGATTTTCAGTTTAACTTTCAGTCCGATTGTAGATGCCAACAGTACGACAAAAACGCATATATCGACGATGGCACAGTTAAAGAAATCTGCCCTTTTTAAGAAAAAAACGCAATTAGTCGAACCTCTTGCTGGACCCATTTCCATATCAGGACAAGCAGTATATGCAAATATTGCTTCTATCGCTCCTGAATTTGTTGGTACGCCGTATGTATTCGGCGGAAAGACACCAGCGGGATTTGATTGCAGTGGATTCATACATTATGTTCATCAATTTGCAGGACTTGATTTACTGCGCATGAGCAGTGAGGATTATTACAAACAATCAACGAAAGTGAACGTGCCTGAAGTCGGAGATCTCGTTTTCTTTAAAGATACATATAAAACCGGCATCTCTCATATGGGTATTTATATGGGAGAGAACAAATTTGTCCATGCTGGTTCAAAGGGTGTAGAAATTACAAACCTCAGTAATACATATTGGCAACAACACTTTGTCGCATTCAAACGTTTTAATGCAGTAACAGAATAAATGAAAAAACCAGCACTGGATAGGAAGTCTCCAGTGCTGATTTTCATTTACGCTTTGTTAAACCTGTGTTGGTTTCCGTTCCAGACGGACTCTTCTGTTTTTTACCTTTCACTTGCGCTAACTTAATATTTCGGGTGAGACCCCCAACTAAAAAGCTGCTCTCTTAAATCTATCTTTCATGTTCACACCATCCCTGTTTTGCCAATCTTAGAAAAATATTTGACAATCATTCCAATACTTGCTTAGCATTTTATAGATTTGGGTATATAGTTCTTGCAGTGATTAGTCAGATAGTTGGAAGAGACTTGGAGGGAAGATAGATGGATGATCGACACATCGATGCGGCAGAGCTACTAAGACGAAAATCACGTCAACAATATTGGGCGTCAACCAGACGTACAGTACCTTCAAAGAAATATAATTCTTCCGTAAAAAAAGCGAAAGATTATGTCGTACTTGATTTTGAAACAACCGGTTTAAGACCTGGTGCAGATCAAATCATTCAAGTAGGAGCTGTGAAATATCGCCAACATGAACAAGTGGCCGTCATGAATCAACTGGTAAATCCTTTACGGGCAATTTCCTCCAGAATAACTTCATTAACAGGAATTTCAAATGAGATGGTCAGAAATGAACCGATTATTGATAACGTCATCGTTCAATTAATCGATTTCATAGGTGATTACCCAATTGTTGCGCATAATGCTTCATTCGATATGGGGTTTTTGTATGCGCTGGATGGTAGGGTCGAAGTTCCAATCTTTACAGTCATTGATACATTAAAGCTTGCTAGAAAAGTAATCAATAATACGCCTAATCATAAATTGACTACCTTGGCTCGATATTTGCGAATTGAACATAATGCACATGATGCAGTGGGCGATTGCCTTGTTACAGCGAAGATTTATCAATATTGTCTTACTCATTCCATTTAACAGAATTTTGTTGAATGGATTTTTTTTTTGAAAAGATGCTCATAAGGAAATTGACATTCATGAATAACGAGATTATCATACTCACGTGATTAAGTATCTAAACTATTCTATTTTTTTAAGGAGTTTAATATGGAAAATCGTAAAGATTTAATTATGGAATTCACTCGGTCTTTCCGCTATTTAATGAGAAGTGTTCGACAAGATTTTGCTGTAGTATTTGAAGGATATATTCCTTTTAATGAATTTACTGTTTTACGGACACTTGAAGATGACCGCACACTTCGTGTTTCCGATGTAGCACGTAGATTGAATTCGACGAATAGTTATGTCACGTTAACCAGTGAAAAATTAGTACAAAAAGGATATATCATTCGCGAACGAAACGATACAGACCGGCGGACGGTTTTTTTAACATTGACTGATGACGGTTTAACTCTCGTTAAAAAAATGGACGAAATTATGTATGTCTATTTCAACAAAACATTTGGAGGTATATCCAATGAAGAAATGAATCAAGTGATTAATATTCTTCAAAAAATCAAGCTAAATCAAGAGCTCAATTAGCATTTCAATCCTTAAGCAGAAGAAAAGTACATATTTCATGATGAATCCATACGAATGAACAATCATTTGTATGGTTTTTTTTGGCATAATAGGAGTACGTGTATTTTTGTTTTTTAGGATTTTGGAAGAATAAAATTTATGGGGATTACAGCGATTTGATTTTAATGGGAGGGATTTATGTGAAAAAACAAGACCCACGGTTCAAAATAGCACATCGCGAGGCCTTAATTGGTGTTGCGTTGGCCGTAGTTCATTTTATCTGGTGGTTTGGTTTTGCCTATGGGCTAGGCTCACGCCCTGTGGAAGAGTATACGTATATATTTGGACTACCAGATTGGTTTTTTTATAGTTGTGTCGTTGGATTTATCTTAATTTGCATTACTGTTATTTTATTAGCTAAGTTCGTGTTAAAAGATGTTTCGTTTGAAGAGGAGGATATGAAATGAATATGGCAGTTGTCTTACCAATGATCATTTTCCTGCTCATCATTTTCTTCATCGGCTATTACGCTTCAAAGAAAATATCTTCATCAAACAGTTTTTTACAGGAATATTTCTTAGGTGGTCGGGAGCTTGGTGGATTTGTATTGGCGATGACTATGGTTGCAACATATGGTAGTGCATCCAGTTTCCTTGGTGGTCCAGGTACGGCTTATACAATGGGCTTCGGATGGATTCTACTCGCCATGACACAAGTTGTCACCGGCTACTTTGTCTTATTGATTCTAGGGAAAAAGTTTGCCATTTTAGCTCGTCGGTACAATGCAGTGACATTAATTGATTTCTTGAAAATGCGTTACAAGAGTCCGATTGTCGTTCTGTTGTCTGCAGCGAGCATGATTATCTTTTTATTTTCTTCCATGACAGCACAGTGGGTAGGTGGGGGACGGTTAATTGAATCTTTAACAGGCTTGAACTACCACACAGCCTTGTTCATATTTGCGATTTCCGTATTGGTTTATGTGACAATTGGCGGTTTCCGCGCGGTTGCGTTGACGGATGCTGTTCAAGGTGGAGTGATGGTAATTGGAACACTCGTACTCCTGATCGGCGTAATCATTGCTGGAGGGGGGATTGACAATATTGTACAGGATCTCGTCAATGAAAACCCACGACTTGTTTCGCCATATGGATTTGACGGTAACCTGTCTATGGCCTATGTATCTTCCTTCTGGATATTAGTCGGAGTTGGGGTCGTTGGATTGCCACAAATGGCAGTTCGTGCGATGTCTTACAAAAACTCACGATCTATGCATAGAGCTTTGGTCATTGGAACAATCGTAACAGGATTTATCATGTTAAACATGCACTTGATTGGCGTTTTTGCACGACCTGTCCTACCAGGTATCGAAATTGGCGATAAAGTTATTCCGCTTATTGCGTTAGAAGTGTTACCAGCTTGGCTGGCTGGGATTGTTCTTGCCGCTCCAATGGCAGCCATCATGTCGACAGTTGATTCACTGCTCTTATTAGTTAGTTCATCAATCGTAAAAGATGTATATATTAACTATATTAAACCCGATGCTAGCGAAAAAACGATTAAACGCATGAGCTTCGGCATCACCGCAATTTTGGGTGTAATCGTGTTCTTGCTTGCGCTGAATCCACCCGATTTATTGATTTTTCTTAACTTATTCGCATTCGGCGGTCTAGAAGCAGCCTTTATATGGCCAGTAGTTCTAGGACTTTATTGGTCATACGGCAATAAATATGGTGCGATTGCCTCGATGGTAACGGGAATCGCAACTTATGTAGCGATCCATTTTTATAACCAATCGAATGGCAATTTGTTTGGCGTGCATACTGTGACACTTCCGATTGTCTTGTCACTTGTTTCATTTGTCCTCTTCAGTTTATTAATAAAGAGGGAACAGTACGATTTCGAGAAATAAATCATTTACTTTAGTAGGATAAAGTATTAAGATTGTTCTATTGTTTTTCGTAAAACGAAAGAAATGAATTGGTGAGGTGAAGCCACGTGAAACAATGGAAAATCTATGGCATACTCGTTTTCGTTATGTTCATATGGGGCTTTAATTTACCAGCCGTAAAATATTTAGTAAGCGAAGTGCGTCCTGTTACAATGACTGCCTTCCGTATATTTTTAGCCAGCTTGACCGTGTTTTCGATTTTGGCTGTATTCCGCATTGTCAGAAAACCGACCAAACAAGAATGGAAATTCATTGTCCTCGGAGCACTTCTGAACGTCGTGTGCCACCATTACTTTTTATCAATCGGACTGACGATGACGACCAGTTCAAATGCTGGTTTAATCCTCGGTACCGGTCCAGTATTAACCGCGGTATTGGTCTCATTAATTATGAGAATCTATCCTTCGAGACTGCAGTGGGTGGGTGTCATTCTCGGATTATTTGGCGTCAGTGCAACTGTACTTGCTGCTGGAGACGGAACATCTGGTTTATCTTTTGGTGATGTTTTCGTGTTTCTATCTATCTTGACGCAAGTATTCAGCTACATGGTAATTAGTAAAGCCGCAAAAACACTGGATCCGAGATTACTTACAGCCTATATGTTCTTAATCGGATCACTTGTATTATTCCTGATCAGCTTGTTCCAGGAACCTGGTGAAATCCAAGCCTTCTTTAATGTTCCACCGATGTTTTGGGTTGCGTTCTTTGGAAGCGGCATGATTGGAACAGCTGTTGGGCATATGCTTTATAACTATTCAGTAGGAAAAGCCGGTCCTTCTAAAGCCGCCATTTTCATGAACTTAAACACGCTGTTCACATTAGTGGGTTCGTCCGTATTTTTAAATGAAGACATCACAAGCCGCCACATTTTCGGACTTGTTTTGATCGTCGCAGGAGTAATACTCGGCTCAGGTGCTGCCGAAGACATATGGCGAAAATATAAATTAAAAAAATCCCTCTCGGAGTGAGAAGGATCTTAAATGAGGGTCTTCCAAGAAAACGGAAGGCTCTTTTTTTGTTGGAACGCGAATAGCCGGTACGCGAACGTGAATAGGCGTCGCAAACTCAAAAAAAACCACTCCCAAAATGGAAGTGGTCAGAAGCCGGTTTTATTCATTCGATCGGCAACTTTGTACGCGTCGTAAATTCCCCAAATCCATACAAGAGGGAAAGTGATGAAGCCAATTAATACGAACATCAACAATGAGTTGAGAATTTGAACGCCAATCAAGATTAAGCCTTTCATGATTTGTCCGTTATATATTTGACCGACACCGGTCCAAAAGAAACTTAATACGGCGGCAATGCCAGGGTTTTTTAACATAGATGATACCTCCTTATAATTCCGATACTTAAGTATACGGATGACAACGGAAAAAGATTCAAAAAGGATGCGTCATTGCCCATATAGCTGTTGCTGTCTCGGAACCCGCATTTTCGAATCGGTGAGGGAGGTTGCTATTGAAGTAAATACTGTCTCCTTCAAAAAGCTCATAAACTTCTCCATCCACCTCTACCCGAATTTGCCCAGTTAGTAAATAACCACATTCTTCTCCGGTATGAAACATCAGTGGATTATCTGTGTATTCACCTGGCTCTAAAATCAATTTAAAAAAGTTGATCTGTTTGCCCTGAGGAGGAGAGAGGTGTTGATATGTCACATTCGGACGCAGTTGTTTCATTTCCGGTTGTTCATTATTACGCAGCACCGTGACGATTTCCTGCTCATCTTCTTCAAAGAAAGTGAAGACAGGAACTTTCAAGCAATAACTCATTCTCCATAAAGTCTCTAGAGAAGGAGAGACTTGTCCTCGTTCTATTTGAGAAATCATACTTTGACTAACTCCAGCTTTTTTCGCTAAATCATCCGCAGTGAACCCTAATGATTTTCTTAAGTATCTTATTCTCTTACCAACTTCCTCTTTTGGAAAGTCCATGTACTCAACCCCATTCACTCACATAATGACGTATTCTATCTATTATCTACTATTTTACACAAATTGCTAATAAATGGCTTGAAAATATTAATAATTCTTAATAAATAATTATTTATTTTTATATAATATCCTGGATATTTAAAAATTTAAATAAGTACGCTCTCAAAAAACGCTAAATTGTATCAAAATCTCTCAAATAATCTCTCTATACTTTAATACAACACTACGTTATAATCCGCATATACTGTATACAGAATACAATCGAACTTAAAAGAGGATGACATCTGTTGAGGAAGATAAAAAAACCTGATTCGTTAGCGGATCAAGCTTATGATTTAATACGTAAAGATATTTTGACGGGGACGCTCGCACCGAACGAAGAACTGCGTGAAGAAAAATTCGCCTTGGAACTCGGAATAAGCCGGACCCCTCTTCGTGAAGCCATTCGTCGTTTGGCAACGGATGGACTCGTAGTTTTACAAAGTGGAAAACCTGCCATTGTTTCATCATTCACGAAAGAGGATGCACTTCATCATATGGAAGTACGGAAGCTACTTGAAACGTATAATATTGAGCAGATTGCCAAGTTAACGACACCCGATTTTCTTAAATCATTGAAAAGCAATCTTAAACTTCAAAAACGGGCAGCGGATAAAAATGACTTTCATGAATTTATTGAACTGGATCGGGAGTTTCATTTACTATTGGCGGATCAAAATCCGAATACAAAATTATGTGAAATGATTTATGCGGTCAATACGGGTGTTAATCGTGCCTTTTTAATCCTTGCGAATACGTATCCCGTTTCTGCAATGGAGGCGAGCGGGGAACATGAAGACATCGTCAACGCGCTCGAACAGCAAGACGGAACAGCTGCAATAAATGCCATGACCGAACATATGGATAATATTGAACGAAGATTTCTTCATTACTATGAGAAGGGTTGAAGATCCCATGCCACTTACAATAAACGAACGTATTACCAAAATTGCCGTATCAGGCATCCGTCAGTTTTCCAACCAGCTCGTCCATTATCCGGACGCAGTAAATTTAACGATCGGCCAGCCCGATTTCCCAACACCTGAAGCCGTCAAACAAGCAGGCATCGCCGCTATTTCGAATGACTTGACTGGCTATTCCCATAATGCCGGCATGATTGAGCTGCGCAATGCGGTTAGTCGCTTTTTCATGGAAAAATATCAATTTGCCTATAAAGCAGACACAGAAATTATCGTCACAATCGGAGCAAGCGAAGCCATTGACGCAGTCTTTCGGACCATCCTCGAAGAAGGAGACGAAGTGATTTTACCGGCGCCTTGCTATACGGGGTACGCTCCGATTATTACGATGTGCGGCGCAAAGGTAAAGTATCTGGATACTTCAGATACAGGCTTCCAACCTTCTCCTGAACGATTAAAAGGGTTGATTACAGAGAAGACGAAGGCTGTCCTATTCAATTTTCCGTCGAATCCAACGGGTGTCACCATTGATTCCAAGCAAATGGATGCATTAGCAGAAGTGCTGAAAGAACAAGACATCTATGTATTATCCGACGAAATATACAGTGAAAACACGTTTTCGGGTGAACATCGTTCATTTGGGTCGTATCCAGAGTTACGGGATCGACTATTCCTGATACATGGCTTATCAAAATCGCATTCCATGACAGGCTGGCGCATCGGATTTTTATTAGGTCCGGAATCACTTATGCAACAATGCATCAAAATTCACCAATATAATTCCGTCTGTGCACCGGTGCCAAGTCAATATGCAGCCATCGAGGCACTGGGCGATAGCAAGGATGTTCCTGCTGAAATGAATAAAGAATACATCGTCCGCCGAGATTATGTATACGGTCGATTGATCGATATGGGACTGGACGTAGTAAAACCAAATGGTGCATTTTATATTTTTCCTTCTATTAAAGAATTCGGTATGTCGTCATTCGATTTTGCGACCAAGCTTTTGAAAGAAGGTGGCGTTGCATGTGTACCGGGCAGTGCCTTTAGTGAATACGGGGAAGGATTCATCCGTATTTCCTATGCCTATGCCATGCCGGTATTAGAAAAAGGATTAGACCGGATGGAAGCATTCATTTCTAAACAAAGACAGGTACTTTAATTCAATTAGAATTTGTATCATTCCAAAAGATAGAGGGCTTAAAAACAGGAGGAATACATCATGACAGAACTTATGTGGTCGACACCAGAAGCACTCCGAACCTTGTTATGTGAAGTGGTCAGTTGGAAAAGTATGACGCTATCAGATGGGGAGCGGGAGTTTCCTTTCAAAGTCCAATCAAAACTGCAGGATATTCCATACTTCCATGATAATCATAAAAATATTGAATTAAGCGAAGCCGATTTTGGACGAAAGTTCCTTACCGCATTATATAAACATCCGGAAGCAAAAGAAACGATTGTGCTGATCAGTCATTTCGATACGGTCAATACCGAAGAATACGGGGACCTGGAAGCATTGGCTTTTGAACCGGAAATGTTGACGAAAGCATTGTTGGATGTAAAAGATGAATTACCGGAAGACGCCCGTCTTGATTTGGAGTCAGGTAATTACTTATTTGGCCGTGGCACGATGGATATGAAGATGGGACTCGTATTGCACATGAGTCTCATTGAAAAAGCGTCTCATGAAGAATGGCCGGTCAATATTATTTTATTGACGGTACCAGATGAAGAAGTAAATAGTTCGGGAATGAGAGCGGCTGTGTCCAAATTGATTGATTACCGAACGCAGCATCACCTCACATACAAGTTGTTTTTAAATAGCGAGCCAATCTTTGCACAACAACCCGGTGATGATAAATATTATTTGTATTCAGGTTCAATCGGAAAGATAATGCCTTCTGCTCTTTTTTATGGCATGGAGACACATGTCGGGGAACCACTTAGTGGGATTACGGCAAATTATATTGCCTCTTTTTTAACACAACGTATGGAGTTTAATCCGTTATTTCAAGAAACTGTTTTAGGTGAGAAAACGCCACTGCCTGTGACGATTCAACAAAAAGATTTAAAGATGGAGTATTCGGCACAGACGCCTTACCGTGCAAAGGCTTTATACAATGTATTTCTGATGAAACGCAATGCGGCTGAAATTATGTCGATCTTTGAAGGGGTTGCGAATGAAGCGGCAGATGAGTGCAACAAAAGTTATCAAGCAGTATGTACACGTGAAGGTGTAGAACCGGTTGGTGACATTCGCGTCTTGAAGTACGAAGAGTTGATGAATCACGCAGTTGCGAAATTTGGAAATGATTATGTGGAATCGGTTAAAACGACGGTTCGTGATCATCAGGAATGGGATGACCGGGAAAAATCTTTCCGCATTGTCGATACACTGATGATTCAGTGCCAAGAGTTAGCGCCAGCCATTGTCTTACTGTTCGCACCTCCGTATTATCCGGCGGTCAATACAAGTGACGACCCATTGGTGAAAGAGTGTGTCGAATTTGTAAAAGAACTGGGTCAAACAGAATTCAATCTAAATATAGAACAAATCCATTATTTTAACGGAATTTCCGATTTGAGTTACGTTAACTACGAAGATACAACTGGAGGCTGGCAAGTGTTTGAAGCCAACACACCAGTCTGGGGTGATTCGTATTCCATTCCCTTTAATGAAATGCGTTTACTGAAAGCACCAGTACTCAACGTTGGACCTTTCGGAAAAGATGCGCATAAACGCACGGAGCGCCTGCACATTCAAAGTGCATTCGTTGAATTACCACAGTTACTCGAGAATCTGGTCAAAAATGTACTCACGGAAAAAATTGAAGCTTGATTCCGTCCCTCACTCTGAATGGAGTGGGGGTTTTTGTGGTGTTTGGGGGTTTATCGAGGAATCGCGGGTGGATATCACGAAAAGTCATAGTGATATCAAGAAAAGTGAAGGGGATATCGAGAAATCACTTCCACTTATCAAGAAAAGTCTTATACATATCAAGAAATCCATTGAAATAGGAGGATGAAACGTGCTTGAAATGGTGACATTTGGGGAACCAAATGTCACGTTGCTGTGGTGAAGGGGGTTATCGAGGAAACGCGGGTGAATATCGCGAAAACTCATCATGATATCAAGAAAAGTGAAGGGGATATCGAGAAAACACTTCCACTTATCAAGAAAAGTCCTATACATATCAAGAAATCCATTGAAATTGGTAAGGTGAAACGTGCTAAAAATGGTGACATTTGACGAGCCAAATGTCACGTTGCTGTGGTGAATGGGTTTATCGAGGAATCGCGGGTGAATATCGCGAAAAGTCATCGTGATATCAAGAAAAGTGAAGGGGATATCGGGAAATCACTTCCACTTATCAAGAAAAGTCCTATAAAGATCAAGAAATCCATTGAAATTGGTAAGATGAAACGTGCTTGAAATGTGACATTTGGCGAGCCAAATGTCACGTTGCTATGGTAAGGGGTTTATCAAGGAATAGCGGGTGGATATCGAGAAAAGTCATCGTGATATCAAGAAAAGTTGAAGGGGATATCGAGAAATCACTTCCATTTATCAAGAAAAGTCCTATACATATCAAGAAAGTAATTAACGGCAGAAAAAAGCTTCTGAAATATATCAGAAGCTCCCGGAAACATTATTACTTAGTATTGTTACTTAAAAATAATAGTTTTTCATATTCATTGACATGATAAACTCTTCCTTTGTTACGACCGGTAAAAGGAAAGCCTGATAATTTCATGTAATATTGAACTCGATAGGAATCTAATATTCCTGAAAGTAATCGAACATCCTTATTGGTTACATGGCTATCAAATAAAGTGAACCAATCAATCATGGTCTCCTTAACAGGGTTTTCTGAAACGATTGAACATGATGGGCAGACATAATGTCGGCTATTCTTTTTATATAGTTGAATATCGCAATGAGAACAATAAACTCCTTGAGTCAGCTCAGAAGGTAGGATGCCATATTGCTGACAAAGAGTGTTTCTTTTAAATGATTTGTTAACATCAATTAATTTTTTTGAAAGAGAATTAAACTCATTGGAATTCATTAACAAAGGAAGTTTATTTAAATTGCGAATGATTTGTGGCAATTCTTTTGCAAAATGCACACCACGGCCTTCCGCTCCAAGCAAGATTGTTGATGCATATGGGAAAATGACGACTCGATGGACTGGATGATTAATGCCCTTTAAGTGAAACCAATCCTTCAAATTTTCTTTATAGTATTCTGCTTGAACAATCGGGCAATCCATTGATCTAACAATGCTATCTTTGGTTTGAATGGTCTGTCCTGTTTGTTGAAAAGAAATTGAGCCACTCCAGTTTTTCACTTCAATTACTAGAGCATAAGCTGGTGTGAAAACCAAGATGTCAATTTGAGATGAAGGGATATTTTTTTCACAAAGTCGAAAGTTTGGGAAAATCGAGTGGGGGATTGGGAAATGAATATTTTTTAAAACAGAATCAATATATTTTTCTCCACTATAACCAGCATTAGAATTGTAAAGTTCCTGGTGGATGGAATTGTGTTGGGGATGGTTTATCGATATTCGACGAATCAATCGTCTGAGTGCAAATAGTGATTTAGGCATTTCCCTCTTAAGTTGTATAAAAATCAACTCCTTTTGATGAATTTATCAAATATTATGACATCTTACAAGCTATTAAGTATTCCCTTCCTATTCTGCTAAAATAATATAAACTAAGTATTTATACCATTAATCTTCAATAATCTGCCAATCATTTAGATTTATTTACCTGCCACCTTTTCCTCATTTAAAATATTGGATTATTTGGTAGAGTAATTAAAAACAGAGAGGACGTGGGAGAATGAAACCCATGAAGTTTATTGTTGCGACAATACTCGCAATAACTTTGTTCATTCCGACAAGTAGCCAAGCTGCTGGTTTTCCGGATGTTTCAACGAGCCATTGGGCATATAGCTCAATTGAAAAACTTTCAAATGCTAAAATTATTAATGGATATAGTAATGGTATGTTTGGTCCAAACAACCAAGTTTCCCGTGCACAAGCCGCAAAAATATTGGCAAATGCTTTGAAACTGCCGCTTGATTCTACCTTTAAAACTAGTTATCAAGATGTACCTTCTACACACTGGGCATATAAAGAAATCCGCGCATTGACAGAAAAAGGTGTTTTTTCAAATACGACTACTTTTAATCCAGATGCGCCATTAAGTCGTGCGCAAATGGCTAAACTATTAGTCGTTGCTTACCAGATTAAAATTGACGATCATCACCAAGTAACATTTAGAGACGTGCTTCAAGACAATTGGAAACCTTTTATTATAACGCTAGCGGAAGTAAAGATTTCTGAAGGAGTGTCGTGGAACTATTTCAGTCCTTATGCAAAAGTGACGCGTGCACAATTGTCGGTTTTCATTGATCGGGCGATTATTTGGGATCAAAAAAGAGATTCAGGTGTAATTAAATACGACAGCACAAACAAAGTTTATGTAGATTCAACACTTTCCATAAACGACACGGCCATTCAAACTGTTCACTTAGTTAATCTTGAACGCGCAAAAGCGGGACTACCAGCATTGGTTGCTGACGCACCGTTATCGAAAATCGCTACTGTAAAAGCTGAAGATATGGTTAAGAACAATTATTTCGATCATATCTCACCGACTTACGGAAAACCTTGGGATATGGCAAAACAATTCGGTTATAGTTACAGCAGTTTTGGAGAAAATATTGCTTACGGTCAGAAAACTCCTCAGGAAGTTGTGACTGCCTGGATGAATTCTCCTGGACATAAAGCCAATATATTGAACAAAGACTATACCAACATCGGTGCTGGTATAAAGAAAGATGCAAATGGCCGTATTTATTGGGTTCATATGTTTTCCAAAAAATAAAATTCAGATCTTCAGTGGCAGTCGAAATCCGGCTGCCACTTTTCTATGTATTGAAGATGGATTGCTCTATCAATTTGCAGTGGTCACTACACAAATTTTTCAGCTAACGTCACCTCTACCTAACTAGAAACACCACCCATGCTAGAAATTGTGCTAAACTGGAAACTATGAAAAAGTACATTTTATTTATCCTCATCCTTATGGCACTATTTTATTCTTCTGCACAAACTTATGAAGAACAATCATTAATTCCAGACTTAATGAGATGGCTTCCGAATGAGCCTTTTAAAGATGTATTATCGCTGTTGCAGATTCCTTATTGGGGAACAATCGTTTCTGTGGAAGAACGAGGATACCATGCGTTTATCGAGTTTTTAATCAGAAAAGGAGCACATGTTGTTATTTTTGGTGCTCTTGCAATTGCAGCCTATATCATGGTGCGGCGCTTTAGGTTAGCGTTTATTCTTACTGTAGTGCTGGCGGTTGCTGACGAATTCCATCAATCTCTGACAGGCGGCCGGACGCCAACCATTCATGATGTTTTACTGGATTCAATTGGAGCGGGTTTGGCATTAGTCATCGTTTATTTAATGCCCAAGAATAGCTTTAAAAAAGAGAAGTCCCATTAACAAAGGGACTTCTCTTTTATTATAGGAAGAAACCGCTTACAAAAAAATATAAAGATTATGTAAATGAACTATATTATTAGTGGGAATATTGGTAAAATTACTAATGTAAGAGTTTTTACCTAATAACTTACATACTTGAAGGAGGAAATTTGTACATGTCGAAATTGTCTAACAAAAAATTCTTAGCAACAACTGTTACTGCTGCTGCAGTGGCCATGGCTTTTGCACCATCTGCTTCTGCTGACGAAGTGAAATTCACTGATGTTGGTGATAACTATGCGGATGCTGTTAACTTTTTAGTTGGTAGTGGTATTTCGGATGGACTTACTGATACACAATTCGGCGTTAATAAAAACATAGACCGAGTAGATGCAGCTGTTCTTGTTGCACGTGCATTAGGCTTTACTGAAGACGGAACATATAAGAGCTCAGGATTTACAGATGTACCAGCTCGTGCGAAATGGGCAGTTGATGCATTGGTGGAAGCGAAGATTGTTAACGGTAAAACGACAAAATCTTTCGGCTCATATGACGATTTGACTCGTAATGAAACTGCTAAAATCTTAGCTAATGCAAGTAAATTAACAATTAATGAAGATATTAAATCAACAAAATTTACTGACGTTAACGCTACATTCGCTAAGTATGTAGATGCTTTAGTGAAAGCTGGCATTACGAATGGTACTTCTGATACTCAATTTGGTTCTTTGTCTGCAGTTAAACGTGGTGAACTTGCATTATTCCTTGATCGTGCAAAAGAACATTTTGGTTTCTTCGATTTAACTGTTATGCATACAAATGATACACATGCATACTTGGATACTGCACCATTCCGTGCTACTGCTATTAAACAAGTACGTGCAGAAAATGAAAATAATATTTTACTAGATGCTGGTGACGTATTCTCTGGAGATCTTTACTTCAACGCTTTCGAAGGTGCTGCAGACGTTGAGTTAATGAACTACATGGGTTATGATGCCATGACATTTGGTAATCATGAATTCGATTTAGGATCTTCAAAAGATGGTCACAAATCTCTTACTGAGTTCATCAATAATGCAGAATTCCCATTGGTTTCTGCTAACGTGGACTTCTCTAAAGACCCACTATTTGATGGTCTTCAATCAAATACTTATGCTTCAACATACAAAGATGGACACATTTACAACGGTGTTGTTTTAGATGTTAATGGAGAAAAAGTCGGTGTGTTTGGTTTAACAACTGAAGAAACGCCAACTATTTCTTCTACTGGTAAAGTTGAATTCAATAACTATATCGAATCAGCTAAATTGTCTGTTAAAGCACTTCAAGACCAAGGTGTAGATAAAATTGTTGCACTTACACATATTGGTTTAGACGATTCCTTGAAGTTTGACAATGACTTGGAATTAGCTAAACAAGTAGAAGGAATTGACATTATCGTCGGAGGTCACACTCATTCTAAAATTCCTGCTCCTGTCGTTTCTAATGCATTCGATGCGCCAACAGTAATCGTTACTGCAAATGAATATGGTAAATTATTAGGAACTCTTGATGTTACTTTCAACAAAAATGGTGAAATTTCCGTGTTTGCTGGAGAATATTTAGAGATCAAGGCAGATAACTTTGCAGCTGATGAAGAAGCTGTGAAATTATTGGCTCCATATAAAGCAGAAGTTGAAGCTATCAAAACACAATCTACAGGTGCTACAGCTGTTGCGATGTTAGATGGTCAACGTGCTGGTGATACAGAAGGCAAATCAAGTGTTCGCTTTAATGAAACGAACCTTGGTAACTTGATGACGGACGGTATGCTTGCTAAAGCTAAAGGCATCAACGCTAACACTGTGATCGCTCTTCAAAATGGTGGTGGTATCCGTAGCTCGATCGATGCAGGTGACATTACTGTTGGTGAAGTATTAAAAGTTATGCCATTTGGTAATGCATTAGCTATCCTAGAACTTAAAGGATCAGAAATTAAATCGGCATTGGAACATTCAGTGTCTCAAGCACCGAAAGAAAATGGAGCATTCTTACACGTTGCTGGTATGAAATTTGAGTATGATAGCTCAAAAGAAGCTGGAAAACGTGTAACGAAAGTGGAAGTTAAAGTAGGAGCTGAATACGTAGCTCTTGAAGATGCGAAAAACTATTTCGTAGCAACTAACACATTCACTGCTAAAGGTGGAGATGGTTACGAAATGTTCAAAACAGCTTACAATGAAGGCCGTGTCTCTGAGCCAGGTATCGTGGATTACACAAGCTTCATCGATTACATCAAGTCATTAGACAAAGTTGATCCAAAAGTAGAAGGACGCATCGTAGACATTGCTGTACCAGCTGCTAACTAATTAAATAAAATTGTAATTTAATAAACCCCGGCATCTTTTGATGTCGGGGTTTTTGTGTAACCGAGAGATAACAGATAGGGGATATCAACTCAACTTAGTTCTGAATGTTTGGTACTATCATCACTCATATAATAGTAAAGTCAAGTAAGTTTCTCACAAAAAAATCCTGACCAGAGTTTCGGTCAGGATGAAATATTATCTATTCATTGCCTTATCAAGTAAAGCATTTCGACGAGCTTCTTTTTCAGCTTCATATTCATTAATTAGACTTTGAGCATGTGTCTTTCCATAACCATTTGCTACAAGTTCTTTTTCAATAACAGATATTACTGAGTAAAATACTTTATCAGTACGACTTTCTAATTCAGAAGCAGCGGACGTATACTTGTTGTAGAAATAAGCGTAGTTAACTGATTCACCATTTGCTTTTTTTCCTTGATACTCTGAATAAGCACGACCGACTAAAGCATCAATACGACTATTCGCTTGGGATTGTAGACTGGACATCACGGGTTCATACTTTTGTTTAATAGAAGCAACTGTTACACCACCATCAGAGTTGTTACCAGTGCTGGCTCCTTCGCTTGAAGAATCACCCTTATTCGAGCCATTTGCACTACCACCAGAAGAGTTGCTATCAGTTGAGCCAGTAGAACCGCTAGAACCGGAACCAGTGGAACCTTCATTCGTAGATGTTTTCCCACTGTTTTTAGTAGATGTTCCATTATTTCCAGCAGTACCTGTATTAGTGCCGGTAGTAGAGTCATCATTTGTTATTCCGCTCCCAGATGAAGTTCCATTGTTAGTAGAGCCGGCTGGAATCGTATTTGTATCATCAGATTCAACAATGTTACCCTCTTCATCTAATACAATTGAGGATCCATCGGGTAACTCGATTTTAAAAGTTTCTCGTGTAATCTCCGTTACCTCAGAATCAGCAACATCGTATTCTTTAAATTGAAATATATATATTAAATATCCTCCAATGATTAAAAATATGACTGCAAAAATAGCTAAACTTTTCTTTAAATGTTTTTTCACCTAGAATCCCCCTATTATTAAACACTTTCTTAAGATTACCATAATTCGACAAGTTGCTAGTAAATAATTTTGAAAATTGTATAACCATCAATAAATTTGGTAAATTCGGTTGTGATTGGAAAAAATATGAATTATAATGACTATTGTAATAAGTAAAATTAACCAAGAGGTGATTAAATGACGAAATTTTCAAATGATAATAAAGCATTAAAAGCAATAATGGCTGGAGCTATAGCATTCACTCCTGTGTTGGCAATAGGAATTAATGCTGAGAAAGCGAGTGCCGCAAATGAAGATGTAGCTTATGCAAATTTCATTAAAGAACTTTACAATACACCAGCGTTAACTGCTAACCGAAATGTATTAACAATTGCTCATACAGAATTATTGGAAGTTTTAACTAATAATGAAGGTGCTCTTGTAAAATCTATGTTAGATGATTCTATTGCATCAGATTCACCAAAAGAAACTGCTGCTGTAGCATTAGTGACTAGTTTATTTAATACATTCTCACCTACAAATGTAGATGATAACTTTGAAGAAAAGTTCCAAAGTTTTAAAGATAATAATAAATCCAATGTAGAGTTGTTGTTCGGATCGAACATTGATGAAGAGGAGTTAGGGACATTTGCAAAGAATGTTCACCTTGCTTACTATGACATTATTAAATCCCTGAATGCAGGTGCAAATACTGAAGTATATATCGGTGCATATGGACTAGCTTTAGCTTCATTTCCTAATGATAAAGTTTATATCGCTTTAAAGAGTATATTAAAGAATGAAACTACAGTAATGGATACTTTAAAAACAGCAAATACTGGTGATTTAAATGCAGCTTTAAAGAATGCATTACCGATACTTGTTGAAGCATTAAAGCAGGTTACAGCGCCTGTAAATCCACCTGTTATCCCTGGTCCAACACCAATACCTCCAGTAAATGTTATTGGTGAAGAGGTTTCAACTGGTAGCTCTACAATTGAAACAAATCCACAAGCTGTAATCGATGCGATTAATAAAGCTTCATCGGTTGAAGAGCTAGTTGTTAAATTAGATGCTGGAGTTGAAGTTGTTAATATCCCTGCAACTATTTTAACTGCTCTTAAAAACAAAAACGGTGAAGCGGTTGTTGTGATCGTTTCTGGAAATGCTTCATATGAAGTTCCTGTTTCTCAAATCGATTTGCTAGCAGCTGCTGCTTCTTTAGGTGTTGCTTCTGCGGAATTAAAATTAGTTGTAACAGTTGATGAGGTAGCAAACCCATTGGCAGGAAAAGCAGGATTCAAGACTTTATCAGCTGCAATTGATTTCAAACTTTCATTAGTAGCACCAGATGGCGATACAATTGAATTGAAAAACTTCAGCAAGCCGGTTCAACGTTCAATTAGTACTTCTACTAACTTAAATCCACTAACAACAGTTGGTGTGGTTGTGAATGCTAACGGAACCGTTGTAGCAGTTCCTACATTTGTAGAAGGTAACATGAAATCTGCTAATCTTTTCCGTAACAGTAACTCGGTATATACTCTTATTGAGAACTTCAAAACATTTACTGATGTAAACAACGGTAAAAACTGGTCTGAAGAATATGTTGAGAAATTGGCTTCCCGTATGGTTGTTAAAGGAACTACTGCAACAACATTCTCTCCGGATCGTGAAATTACTCGTGGAGAGTTCGCTGCAATCCTATCTCGTGGTCTTGGACTAATTCCAATATCTTCAACAGTTAAATTTACAGATGTTTCTTCAGCACAAGCTTTTAATTTAAATGGAGAAATTGCGGCTGTAGTTGAAGCTGGAATTGTTAAGGGAGATGCGAAAGGCAAGTTCCGTCCATATGATGAAATTTCTCGTGATGAAGCAGCAATCATGATCAGCCGTGCTCTTGATTTCATCGGCAGTGATGGCGTGAAATTAGATACGACTAAAAAGATTACAAACTTTAAAGATTACCGTTACATTGGTAACACGGCCCGTCCACATGTTCAAAAAGTTTATCAAGCTGGATACATCAATGGTTACAGTAATGGAACGTTTGGTGCTTCACAAGATACAGAACGTGGCCAAATGGCAAAAATTCTTTATAACTTCTTACAATCTGTCAAATTCATTAACTAAATTAAAAAAGACCTCACATTGTGAGGTCTTTTTTCTATTTACATTCTCCTATTAAAATTTGCCAAGCTAGTGTGGAAAAGTCGAATATTGCAAAAATATAGACCAATAGAAACATAGGCAACTGGCAAATTTTATGTTACGATTCCGATACAACAAGAAAAAGGAGAATTTTGCGATTTGAAAAAATTATGGTTGTATGCTGTCTTTGCTGCATTATTCATTGGATTAGGATTTCCCACGTCACAAACTTCGGCAAATACATTATTTAGTGATGTAGGATCATCTCACCGAGCTCAAGAGGAAATCTATTATTTAGTAGAGGGAGGAATTGCGAACGGAATTTCTTCGACATCCTTCTCGCCGAACCAACAAGTAACGCGTGGACAAGCTGCTGCTATGCTAGGGCGTGCACTTGGTTTAAATGGAGAGAAAAAGGCAACTTCGTTTTCTGATGTCTCTTCAAACTATTTTGCATCTGGTTATATTCAACAAATGGTAAATAAGGGTATCATCTCAGGATATCCAAATGGTCAGTTCAAACCTAACCAGACATTGACGCGTGGAGAAATGGCCATTTTAATTAGCCGTTCATTTGGTTACGGTGCAAATACCGTATCAATAGCTTCTTCTCGTTTAATGGAAAAAGGTATTGCACAAGGTTATGTTGACGGTTCTTTTGGTGCCACTGATACAATTATTCGAGCAGACTTCTCTGTATTCTTAGCACGTGGGATTCATGCACAATTCCGTACTTCTGATGAACAAACGTTTAATCGCCTGATGTATGTTAATGTTGATAGTTTAAATGTCCGAACTGGTCCTAATACACAATACCCGTCTTTAGTAAAAGTAAACACTGGGCAAGTAATTGAATATGGATATACAGTTGGAGATTGGTCTTTCATACGTGTAAATGGAAAAGAAGGATTTGTACATAGTGCATATATCCAAATAGATGTTCCAGATCCAAATAACCCAACACCTCCGCCCCCGGTTGTAACGCCACCACCGACTAATACGTTAAGTGACATAGTTGTGATCATCGATCCAGGTCATGGTGCACACGATCCAGGTGCACAAGGGTACGGCTATCAAGAAAAGAACGTAGTATTAAATATTTCGAAATCTATTAAAACATATTTTGATAAAACACCAATTCAAGCAAAATTAACAAGAACTACAGATGTATTTCTAGAATTAGGTGCTCGTACGAAATTTGCATCCCAAAATAATGGTGATATTTTCATTAGTATGCATGCCAATGCATTGAATGGTTCAGCAAATGGAACAGAGACGTTCTATTATCAAACGGCTGCAACCAATCCTCATGTAAACGAATCTAAAGCGTTAGCTAAGTATATTCAAAATCGTATGCTCGAAGCATGGGATTTGACAGACCGTCGTGCAAAAGCAGGAAACTATTATGTCTTACGTGAAAATACAATGCCTGCAGCTTTAGCAGAGATTGGATTTATTGATAATAAGACTGATAATGCGTATATTGCATCATCGACTCGTCGAGATCAAATGGCCAAAGCTATTTTCATGGCAACACTTGATTATTATTATCACTATGAAGGCAGAAAAGATGTTTTACCGCTATATAACACTGTAAATGGTAAACCTTCTCCTAAACTTCATTAAGAAAAAACGCTGATCTAAAGAAATTTTAGGTCAGCGTTTTTCATATGAGAAATTTAAAAGTATAATAAGTTATAGGGGAAAGGGTGGTGTACCATGAAATATATAGTAAGCATTGCAATTTCGTCTGTTCTGCTACTTAGTAGTTTGAATACATACGAAGTTATGGCTGAATCAACGCATCATGTTGTTGTGAAAATTGATCAGAAAAATAAAGAATTACTAAAGAAATATAAAATTTTACATTCATTCGATACCATTCCTGTTGCAGAAATTGAAGTGTCAACTTCACAGTTAAGGGAATTACAATCGGAATCATCCATATTCGAGATCTTACCTGAATATACGTATGAAATTTCATCAGATACAATATCTCCTTCATATAAACAACTGAAAGCCTTACCTTCACAAGTTACACCATATACAGGCAAAGGGGTGAAGGTGGGAATTCTGGATACTGGTATTGATACAGAGCATTCGGATTTACATGTTCGTGGAGGATTTTGCAGTCTGTCTTCAAACTGTGGATCAGGAGTAGCCTACGATGATGATAATGGACATGGCACACATGTCGCTGGAACAATTGCAGCTCTGAAAAATAATTCAGGAATTCAAGGTATTGCACCTAATGTTGAATTGTATGCGATTAAATCATTACATCAAAATGGAGCAGGCGAAACCTTTGAATTAATTAAAGGTGTAGAATGGGCAATGGCAAATGACATTGACATTCTAAATCTAAGTGTCGAGACTGATTTTGATGATCGATTCTTTAAGGAAGTACTAGACAAAGCCTATGCAAGTGGGATGGTTATTGTTGCGGCTTCTGGAAATGATGGGGATTCTAAATTAACAGATACTGTCCGTTATCCTGCAAAATATGACAGCGTGATTGGTGTTTCTGCCATCACCTCTTCAAATACGGGATGGAATCGATCGACTAGAGGACCTTCAGTAGAAGTTTCAGCACCAGGCGTAGCCATTCTAAGTACGTATCCTCGTAACTTAGATTTGGAAGATGGCACACAGAACGGGTATTTTTCTCAATCAGGAACATCTATGGCAGCGCCACATGTCACGGGAGTATTGGCTTTATACAAAGAACGTTTCCCGAATATGTCAAATGTGAAGTTGCGTCAATTGCTTCAAGTAACTGCGACTGATTTAGGTGCAATTGGGAGAGATGAAGTTTTTGGTTACGGAGTGGCTACTTATGAGCCGACTATTACAGAAATACCGTTTCTGGACTCAACTGTATCAAATGGCCAAATCATGCTCACATTGCAAAACAAAGATGCTGTAAGCAGTTGGAAGCTAACTGAAAACGGTGAACCGCTTAAAGAAGTGGCAAGTGCCAAATGGGAGCTGTATCGTCCGGCAGGTACTTATTCATTTAATTTCACGTATGTAATGAAAAATGGGGATGCCATGACAGAAAAGGTAAATGTAACTTTAAAAAATCCAGCATTCACTGATTTGAATAAGTCACAATGGTTTTCTAGTCATGTCAGTTATTTATACTTTAAAGAACAAATGAACGGATATAAAGATGGGTCATTTAAACCTTCCAATGAAATTACTCGTGCTGAAGCAGTCGCTCTACTAGGGCGGGCAATGAATTTAAACGGGGAAGAACGAGTAACTTCTTTCAAAGATGTTGGGTCCGGCAATTTTGCTTCCGGCTATATTCAATCAGCTTACGAAACAGGGATCCTTTCAGGTTTTCCAGATGGTTCATTTAAACCAAGTCAGGCAGTAACTCGTGCGGAGATGGCTATTCTTATACAAAATGCGTTTTTGTTCCCTAGTGATCCGAATAAACTATTATCATTTACTGATATGAATACTGGGATGGCGAGTTATGAAGCTATTCAAGCTCTAGTGCAACAAGGGATCGCACGTGGCGTTTCGACAACACAATTCCAACCTCATGCTAAGATGACAAGATCTGCTTATAGTGTATTTTTGGCTAGAGCACAAAATCCGAAAATATTTAAATAACAAAAAACTCGAAGCGAAAATCGCTTCGAGTTTTTTAATTTTCTGTCGATTGTTACACAATTGTAACCTAATCGTAAACTAACTATCACGAAATATCTGATATTATTTAAAACAAGTTGTAAAAACTATAGAAATGAACCAGATATTATATCTAGGTTCCAAAAATTACATGAGGTGGAAAATGAAGAAACGTATTACTCAGATGATTATCGCTGTGTTACTGATCTCAGTGGCGCCATTTATGACGACTCAAACCAGTGCTGCAACAGGAAATGAAATCGTGAACTACGCTAAAACATTCCAGGGCGTACCGTATCAATATGGTGGAAGCACTCCATCAGGTTTTGATTGCTCTGGTTATACATCTTATGTTTACAATAACGTTGCAGGTGTTTCTTTAAACCGAACAGCTGCTACACAATTCACACAAGGTACATCCGTATCAAAAGCAAATCTTCAACCGGGAGACTTAGTCTTCTTTGATAACTTAGGATATACTTCACACGTAGGAATTTATATTGGCAATAGCCAGTTTATCTCTGCAACAACTTCTAAAGGAATAAAAATTGCAAGTATTAACGATCCTTATTACTGGGGCAAATATTACATGGGTGCCAAACGAGTTGCTAGTGCATCTGTTGCATCTGCGACAACAAAAACAGTAACAGATGGTAAGTTCACGGATGTCAGTTCTTCGCATCCAGCATATGTAGCAATTAAAGAATTAAATATTGATGGCGTGATTAATGGTTTTGAAAACCAACAATTCCGTCCTAATGCAGAAGTCACTCGTGGACAAGCTGCAGCAATGGTAAATAGAGTTTTAAAATTAACACCAAAAAATCAATCACGTTTTTCAGATGTTCCAACTAACCATACCTTTGCGAAAGACATAGCTGCAATGAACGAGGCTGGTATTTTAAGTGGTTATACTTCAGGAAGATTCGGACTAAATGATTCTTTAACAAAATCACAATTAGCCGTAATTTTAGACCGTGCATTCAAAATCTCTGCTGCAACAGAAAATCAAGTGCGCACGGCCTCTATTTATAATGATGTTCCAAAAACGTATTGGGCTCATGATCCAATTGTTGCTTTAAAAGCAATTGATCAAACAACAGTTTTCCAAACATCGTACTACCAAGTGAATGCTGAAGCATCTCGGGCTGAATTCTCAGCAGCGGTGTACAGCGCAGTAGAATCAAAATAATAGTTAAATTTAAGTCATTTGTCTTTTAGACAAATGGCTTTTCTTTATTAGTAATATTCCCAGAAATTCTCTTTTTAAACCTATTAATTTTAAAAAAGTCCTTAGTACTAGATTAGACGAATAGAATTTGATTTTGTTTCAATATATAGGTAAAAATCTTTATCTATTCTACTATTACCCAAAAAAACTTTAATTAAACCAATTATTCTATTAAAATGGAAATAGTCACAATAATTGGAGGAAATGAGAATGAAACATATAAAGAAGGGTTCTCTTCTTGTGGTCGTGTTCACTTTGGCATTTACGATGTTATTGAAGACCCAAACAGCTCAAGCCGATAACCATGACGATATAACTGGTACACTTGAAACTGAAATGAGAGAAGCGGTAAAACGCGGAATACTACTGGGCTATGGTGATGGGAAATATGGTCAGGAAGAGCATGTTACACGCGCTCAATTTGCTGCCTTTATACAAAGGGCTTTAAGTTTACCTGAAGCTCAATCTAATTTTAAAGATGTTACACCTAATATGACTTTAGCTGCTTCTGTAAATGCTGTAGCAGGCGCTGGTATCATGCAAGGCGTATCTACAGAGTTTTTTAATCCAGATGCCCTCATTACCCGAGAGCAAGTTGCTATGACCATTGAAAATGCATTAGTTTACAGCAAAATGGAGTTAGTTAAAAAAGAAATTCTTTTTTCAGACGCTGGTTTAATGACATCAGGTACAAAACTAGCCATTTTTCATGCAATTAATTATGGCATTGTAAATGGTATGCCTAATGACAATGGCACTATGCGATTTGAACCAAAATCAAATGCTACTAGAGCACAAGCTGCGGCATTTATCATTCGCTTCCTGACAGCGAAAGAGAACTATGTACCCCCTGTGGTCAATCCAGTTCCGGTTCCTGAACCAACGCCAATACCAACACCTATTCCTGAGCCAGAACCACCAATTGACACTACAAAATATTACAATGCAACCTTAAAGGATGGTCAACTAGTAAAGGGGTTATCTGAATATACAACATATGTTGCTGCCAATTCAGCCTTCAGAAACAATCCTTCTGCAAAAGCAATCTACAAAGGTAATGAAATGATTCAAATTAAAGAAGGACTTGCTTACGCTAAACATTACACACCAGGTTCAGCTACAGTGATCTATTCGGATAGTACATTCTCAAGACAAGTTTCATATATTCAATATGGCAGAGAATTAAAGTTACTGGAGTCCAATGATCGATATGTAAAAGTTCAAGCTGGTGGGACAATCGGTTTTGCTAAGCAAAGTGAGATTGAGTATATCCCACAAGAACTTATTACAAATAAAGATTACTATATGCCGTCATCTACAGGTGTGTTAATCCATTTCACTTATAACCACGCCAATAAATCATTTGGTTTTGGTGGATACCAAATTGGACCTGCACCAACATTTATGATGAACCTGCAAAAATATTTCTCTCAGGATGGCGTCAATTTCTATCATGAAAATGGTACATTTGCAGGGCAGCATTATCCATATTTCCAATATTTATCTGCAAGAACAAAAACGAACTATACTGCAGAGGAATTGGATCTATATATTTCTGACCGTTTACAAACTGTATCAACGAAATACCCAACTGCCTTAACCACTTCGAAACTGATTGGGCTGGGTGCTTTCTTGAAAGAAGTTGAAAGTATTTATAATGTAAACGCACTGTTTATCTTGAGTGCGGCAATGCATGAAAGTGATTCCGGAATGAGTGTGAATGCACAAACAAAAAACAATCTATTTGGTATAAAAGTATTTGATTCGACACCACAAGATGGAGAAACGTATACCAAACCAGAGGATAGTGTTGTGGCATTTGTTACACGTTATGTGAATTTAAACTATGGTCCACCTACAGGACTTTATGCGAAAGGTTTGGCACCGGGTAATAAAACATCTGGTATGAATGTTCATTATGCATCTGATCCAAACTGGGGGGCAAAAATCGCACAATATATGTGGCGCGGGGATGCTTTACTGGGTTACAAGGATAGTGGAGTCAATGCGAAACAATTAGCAATGACTGCTCATAATGGTGTCATCAATGTAAGATCTACACCTGAAGTTAGATCAGATAATCTATTATTTACTTACAAAGCGAAAGATTTAGGTGTCAATATTAGTTTTGGTTATCCATTGGTCATTTTAGAAGAAACGATAGGTACGGATGGCTATACGTGGTTTAAAGTACTGTCAGATCAAAATCCACCAGCTGACTTCGGTTGGATTCGTGAAAAAGATGCAAACTTTACGCTGGTTAGAAAGATTAAATAGGGTATAGAAAAAGCCGTCTCGTATTTATACGAGGCGGCTTTTTGTTACTACATATTATTTAGATCTCTTCGCCATACTTAACATGCGATTAAATCCAGTAGGGTACGTGACTTTAAGAGAAAGAGCGTAAACAATAATGCCGATTGGTACGAGAACTGCTAGTTGAATCAGTGAGTACCAATCCTCAGTTCCTAATAGCAGTTTGGCTCCCCAAACCACAAGCCCCATTAGGACAGCTGGTATGACTACTCTTACACTCATACGAGCAAAACGAGCAAACTCAGACATTCCTAAATCTCTGTAAACGACAATCATAGAAATGGCAAAGTAGTAGATACTAACGACTGACGCTGCGAAAGCCAGAGCAGGGTATCCGTAATCATCAACTAACCACCAGTTCAACAAGAAGTTTAACAAAATGGTCGTAACGCTGATACGGAATACAACAGCTGTTTTTCCACGGGCATACATCGATTTAGACAAAATCAATTGCATACCTTGGAAAACAATGATTGGGAGATACCATAACAAGGCAATATACGTTTTATCGGTATCGTCAGCAGAAAACTTCCCACGCTCATAGATGAATGATACGGCCGCGTCTCCAACAACCAATAAACCAATGGCTATTGGTAACAAGGTAACAAGAGAAATTTCCATTCCACGGAAAAAGGTATCTTTGAATTTCTTCAAATCTTCCGTTTGCTCACTCATTAATGTGAAAATGATAGCCGCTAAAGTAGTCGCGTAAATGGCATTTGGAATGCTGACAAGCAACGATGAGTTATTTAAATAAGTAACAGCACCGTTCGCAACCCCTTCACCAGAGGCAAATGCTTTGTTGACGAAAAGATTAATCTGACCAACGACTGAGTTTAGTAGTGAAGGGATAATCAAAATAATAAATGCTTTTTTGAAATCCGGCTCCATGGCAAAATCCATTCGCCATTTATAATCAGACCGTCCAAGGAAGTATAGTTGAATAACCACGCCTAGGATTGTACCAAAAACAAACCCGTAAACAAGAGAATATATGCCCCAAATATCGCTGAAGAAAATGGCGAAAATGGCCGCCATCAGTGTGGCCAAGAGTTTAGCTAATTGTGAAGGTACAAATATTCGACGTGACTGAAGGTAGGAATCTAGTAGACCAGTCAGAGCGATTAACATCATAAACGCGAAAAAAATCTGCGTCATTTCTACGGCATATGGTTCAATGCCTTCTTTCATGTTTGGGTAAATGATTGGAACGAACTGCTTGGCAGTAAACCAGCCCAGGATACTAATCAAACCAAAGATAACCATCGTCCAATTCAATAAGGCGTTTGCATTTTGTTCCCCAGTATCTAATCCTGATTTTTTACGTTTAATATACATTGGGAGAAAGACATTATTAAAACCTGTAGAGATCATAGCAACCACTAAAGTAATAAAGCTAAAAGCCAAGAAGTATCCATCAGTTTCGTTCGATGCCCCGAATTCCTTCGCCACAATCGCTTCACGTATAAACCCTGATAACTTTAATAAAAGTGCCAGGCCTGTTGTCCATAAGGCTGCTTTTTTTAAATTACTCATCTTACACCTACCTATTTAGAAAAACTCCTTGCTATAGGAGCAAGGAGCCTTAAATTATTTAGAGATTGCACGTTTATAGATGCTTTCATATTTTTCGGCAGCAGCGTAATGTGAATACTCATCCACAATTTTTTTGCGTGCAGCATCAGCCAGCTGTGATCCTTCTTCGCGATTTTCAAGAAGGTGGATCATTGCATTTGAAAGATCTTCAATGTTGCGTTCTTCCACAAGTAAACCATCTTTTTCATGGTCTACAATTTCTTTTAAGCCACCTACAGCGCAAGCTATTAAAGGAACACCTGAACCCATCGCTTCAAGAGCGGAAATGGAGGTCGCCTCTTCTACACCAGCACTATATATAGAAGGAACTAATACAACATCACTTAAAGCAAAGTACTCAATCATGTCTTTATGAGCTACGGCGCCAAGTAATGTTACGTTATCAGCAACACCTAGTTCTACAGCTTTTGCTTTAATTTCATCGAACATTTCACCTGTCCCTGCAAAAAGTACACGAGCGTTCGGGAATTTCTCCAAGACAGGAGGGAATGACAAGACTGGATAAATAACGCCATTTTTACGAGTTAAACGACGTGGAACAAAGAAGATTAGTTCATCTTGATTTAAGCCGTATTTTTCACGAAATTCACGACGACGCTCAATTTCTGGTTTAAATGAATCCACATCAATGAAATTTTTAATCATCGTTCCATCAACGCCAGTTTCACGTTTCACATAATCTTTAATGCGCGTATCAACCGTGATGACTTCACGAGTGGCCGTATATCCTACACGTTCAACCGCCATCAGCTTGTCCGCATGTTTTGATCCTTCTGCAACCGAGCCTTTGGAAATACCTTCGTAAGTCAAATAGCCATGTACAGTTGTAACGGTGGGAAGCCCAGCAGCAAGAGATGCGCGAGTGGCAAATACGTCCTGTGCATTTACGACATCATACGCTTTATATTTTTCTTCACGTAACATTTTTTCAAGAAAGGCTTGTCGACGCTCTAACGTCCATACATAACCAGCACCTAAAGAAATCTTATTTAAGATGAATGATGGACCACGAGCGATAAAATCGCGTTTCCATTTTGGGACGTCAGAGAAAGATAAAGTATCCACTTGATGTCCACGAGCTTCGAGCCCAGATTGTAAAGTTGTCATATGTGTCGAAAGGCCACCTAAATGAGGATAGTCATACGACGTGACTAATAAAATTTTCATGAATGACAATCTCCTTTAGTTTCCGAATTTTTCTTTTAATAAATCTAAGTTGCGCATTGCTTCTCGACGAAGCTGATCCACATTAGGTTCCATCGTTTTTTGTGCAGCTTCTTTGTTATCGAGCAAATATAGTGCATTCTCAAGAAGTTTCGTTTGATCAATTTCACCCAAACGGAATGAGTAATCCCACATACCAGAACGTTTTAAGAAACTTTCCACTTTTTTGTCGTAACTGAATCCTAAATGAGGGACATTGCTAAGTGCTGAGAAAATTAAGGCGTGTAAACGTAAGCCGACAGTTAAGTCCGCGTGGCGGATAAAGTTTAAGAATTGATTTGGCGAAAAGTCTGATCCAAGCATGAACGTTTTGTCTGCATGTTTCATATGTGACAAAACATCATTTGAAGCTGGTACATCATATTTTCCTTCCATTGGAACAAAGACCGGTGTAACTCCACGTTGTTCAATCAATTCATCTAATAAATGAGCCATCTTTTCGATGTAGTCTGGATGTTCGAACCATGGACGTACAGTCACGGCAACGATTTTTTCATCTCCTTTTAAAGGAAGTGAATTATATGCCGAGTTTTCTTCATCTGCGCGGAATGCAAAAACAATGTCAGCTGTAACAACTGTTTCAGGGCGTTTAACACCTAGAGAATGCAGATAATCTTTAGAGTATTGGTCACGTACGGTAACAAAATCAGCTAGATTAGCAAAGGTTTTCATTAAAATCTTACCCCATGTTGATGTTACGGGTCCGATTCCTTGTGAAAAGAACATGACTTTTGCTCCGCAAAGTTTAGCCAGGAACACAATTAGTAAATAATAAGGAAGCGGACCGAATAAAAACTTCGTTGGGTACGTGTCTTGAAGCAAGCCGCCACCACCAGAAATCAGTAAGTCTGCATCACGCAAAGCTTTAACTTTTTCCTTATTTTGATGTCTCCATCCACGATAAACGGATTTCACACCGTGTTCCTTAGCGGTTAATTCAGGTGATAGGGAAAACACCGTGATGTCAGGATTGTTTAACTCAGAACGCAGATTATCTACGATCGCTTTTAATATTGCTTCGTCCCCTGTGTTACCAAGACCATAGAAGCCGGATAATACAATTTTCAAATGAAGTCCTCCTCTAACGAAAAGCGGAAAGCGCCACTTTAAGTTCCACTGGCGCTTGTAGCTAGACATAATAATAACAGAAATTGATCGTTTAATTTCCATAACAAAAGCTTTCACAACGAAGTGAAAGCGTCTTATGTCCAAATTTTATCACTTGTCACGGATGCTATGCAACTAAACAAAGAATCTGCTATACTATATCAATTGAATGTGAACGAAATGAGGCTGTAAATAGTGAAAGAGACCTACTTAGGCGTGGATGTATCGCCATTAACATATGAAGGAATTATCAGTGAATTACAACAGAAAATGGCTCGCAATGAGCAGTCAACAATTATCGCTGTAAACCCGGAAAAAGTCATTACGGCAAATCGGGATTCGCAGGTGAAATCACTAATCAACGAATCGACTTTCCAGATCCCTGATGGTGTTGGTGTGTTATTGGCATCAAAATTAAAAGGTGGCAGGATTACTTCCCGGGTAACCGGGGTAGACATGATGGGGAAACTTTTGGACTTTGCCGCATTAGAAGGCCATCCTGTTTATTTTTACGGAGCAAAAGAAGAAGTCGTAACAAAAGCGATTTCGGAAATTCAAAAAGATCGACCACAATTAAAAGTAGCAGGTTATACAAATGGCTATGAAAAAGACGAATCGGCTTTAGTTCAACGCATTCATGAGAGTGGTGCGAAAATGCTGTTCGTTGCACTAGGCAGTCCAAAACAGGAATTATGGATAAAAAGGAACTTAGCTAACCTGCCAAACGTTCTTGTTTTTCAAGGAGTTGGTGGGAGTTTTGATGTGTTTTCAGGAATGGTCAAAAGAGCGCCCGCATTTTTCCGTAAGTTTGGGTTAGAATGGTTATACCGTTTGGCTAGTAATCCATCACGCATTAAACGCCAAATGAACTTGCCGATCTTTTTATGGCGCGTATTAATAGGCAAGAAATAACATTGATATCGGAGTATTTCTATTCCTATAATAGCGGTACTTGAAAGTTCAATTTAAAAACACACACTATTAATAGAAGAAACTAATTTTAGTTCCATCAGAAGGAGAATACTAATGAAAAAAACAATTTGCGTAGTTGGACTGGGTTATATCGGATTACCAACTGCAGTTATGTTTGCAAATCACGGACACCAAGTTCACGGTGTAGACGTTAACGAAGAAACTGTGAAAATGATTCAAAGGAAACAATTACATATCGAAGAAAACGGTCTACAGGAACGTTTAGATAAAGCAATTGATTCTGGTTCATTGACTGTCTCTACAGAACCAATTAAAGCTGATGTCTTTATTATCGCTGTTCCATCTCCAATCAAGGCGGATAAAACGGCTGATTTGGAGTATGTAAGAATGGCTACTGCCTCCACTGTACCTTTCCTTGAAAAAGGAAACTTGGTCATTTTGGAATCAACAGTACCTCCACGTACAGTGGAAGATGTCATGATGCCTGAATTGATTAAGGCGAATTTGGAAATCGGATTAGAATTGTTAGTTTCCCATTCACCAGAACGCGTGATTCCTGGCCGTGTGTTTGAAGAACTCGTTTCTAACGACCGTATTATCGGTGGTGTGAACGAAGAGTCTGCTAAGCAAACGACAGCACTTTACCAATCGTTCGTAAAAGGTACGATGCATGAAACGGATGCAACGACAGCTGAACTTGTAAAGGTCATGGAAAACACATATCGCGATGTTAATATCGCTTTCGCAAATGAACTGGCGAAAATTGCACAAAATATCGGCGTAAATATTTGGGAAGCAATCAAACTTGCCAACTTCCATCCTCGAGTGAATATCCATATGCCGGGTCCTGGTGTGGGTGGACACTGTATCGCTGTTGATCCTTGGTTCTTGGTGGAGCTTGATCCGCAACAGGCAAAAATTATTCACTTAGCACGACAAACAAATGATGGCATGCCATCTTATACTGCTCAATTAACAGCAGATATTTTAAATGCAAAAGGCGTTAAAGATCCAAAGATCGCCGTACTGGGATTAGCGTTTAAAGGCAACATTGACGATATGCGTGAAAGTCCATCAGTAGATGTAGTAGAACAGCTTCGCGAACGTCAAATGAGTTTGTCAGCATACGACCCACATATTAAGCACAACAATTTGCCTGAACAAACGCAAGATCAGTTTGTAGCACTTCAACATGCTTCAGCCATTTTGGTATTAACTGATCACCAAGCTTTTAGAGACTTGAACCCTGAAGAAATCAAAAACCATATGACGAACCACATCATTATCGATACGAAAAACTGTATTGACCGTGCGAAATGGGAAGCTGCTGGATTTGATGTATATCTTCTAGGTGATTCCAAGAATTAAGGGAGGCATTGTTGATGAAAAAAGTTCGTAAAGCAATTATTCCAGCTGCAGGTTTAGGTACACGTTTTTTACCTGCTACGAAAGCAATGCCAAAAGAAATGCTTCCAATTGTTGATAAACCAACCATTCAATATATCGTCGAGGAAGCCATTGCTTCTGGTATTGAAGACATTATCATCGTTACAGGGAAAGACAAGCGGGCGATTGAAGATCATTTCGATTCTGCGCCTCTTCTTGAAAATACATTATATGCAAAAGAAAAATTCGACTTATTGGAAGAAGTTCAACAATCCGGAAAAGTTGAAATTCATTATATCCGCCAGAAAGCCCCCCTTGGATTGGGACATGCTGTTTGGACTGCCCGTAAGTTCATTGGCGATGAGCCTTTTGCAGTTTTATTGGGTGATGATATTGTCCAAGCCGAAACACCTTGTTTGAAACAATTAATTGAGAATTATGAGGAGACGGCCTCTTCGGTCATTGGAGTTATGGAAGTACCTGAATCAGAAACTCACCGTTATGGCGTCATTGATCCTTCCGAACAAATAGGTTCACGTTACAAAGTTCGTAAATTCGTAGAAAAGCCGAAGCAAGGTACGGCTCCTTCCAATATGGCGATTATTGGCCGTTATGTGTTTACTCCTGAAATCTTTAAATATTTAGATGAGATGGAAGTAGGAGCAGGTGGAGAAATCCAGTTAACGGATGCCATTGAAAAGTTGAACGGGGAACAAGGCGTATATGGCTTTGCTTTTGAAGGAAATCGTTATGATGTAGGCGAAAAACTTGGATTTGTTGAAACGACATTGGAATTTGCTCTTCAGCGTCCAGATTTAAAAGATGATTTGATTGCCTACATGAAAAAGAAAATTGAACAATACGAATAAGACATCGCGAGCAATCGCGATGTACTTGCGTCTAGAACTAATTGGAAAGGGGGATGAGTGATGAAAATTTTATTGGTAGCCAATATGTACCCATCCTCAAACTTCCCAAGTTACGGTGTCTTCGTACAAAACACCGAAAAGATTTTGCAAAATGAAGGTTTTCAAGTTGATAAAGCTGTTTTGCAAAAGAAAACATCAAAAATTTCTAAAATGTTAGGATACGCGATTTATTACAGCAAAATCCTGACAAAAGGTTTGACTGGAAATTACGATGCTATTTATGTGCACTATGCTTCTCATAATGCTATGCCTCTATTATGGTTGAAAAAGCTGAAGCCTTCTGTTCGCATCGTGACCAATGTTCATGGTAGCGACGTGGTACCTGAAGTAGCTTCGCAGGAAAAATACCAACCGGCAGTTAAAAAGCTGCTTCAACAATCATCACTCATTATTACACCTTCTCATTACTACGAAAAATTAGTGCAACAAAAATATGGCATCAAAACAGCTATTCGTGTATTTCCATCAGGTGGGGTCAATGCGGAAGTATTCCATCCGAAAAAAAATAAACGTCTGGAGATTTTATCTAAATTAAAACTTGATCCAGCTTTCCGTTATATCGGCTATGTCGGCCGACTGGATGTTGGAAAAGGGTGGGATCATTATTTACGAGCCATTTCTTTTTATGTCAACGAAAAGCCAGAGGAAAGAAGTCGAACTCGTTTTATCGCCGTAGGCTCTGGGAAAGAAGATGAAGCATTTAAACAGTTAGCGAAATCATTGGATATTGAAGATGTTATTGTTCACTATCCACTGATGAAACAGTCTGATTTAGCGAATATTTACACCGTGATTGAAGCATTCATATTTCCGACAACTCGAAAAGGGGAGAGCCTGGGGCTAGTCGGTCTTGAAGCGATGGCATGCCAAACTCCTATTATTGCGAGTGCGATTGGTGGAATTCTGGATTATGTGCAAGATGGTCGCAATGGATGGTTATTTACCCCGGGCGATGCTGTTCAATTAAAAGATTTATTGGTCAAATTTGATGATCTGTCAGATGAAGAATATGAAAAGATTTCACAAGCGGCTTATGAAACCGCCTTACAATATGAACAAACAGCGATTCAATCGAAGCTTTCCACTATATTCAATGAATTGAATCTAAAAAATTAATGAAAGAGGATTTTAACTTGCTATGAATCAAACAAAATTTTTGATATATTTTATTGCTTTTCTCGTACTCCAACCTGTCATTGATGTATTAACAGCTGGCTCAAAGCTTTTATTGGGCTCAAATATTACAATCGGAGTTATGCTCCGTTTTGCTTATATGGGAACAATGGGTTTATTTTTATTATGGATGGCGCGTTCGAATAAATTGGCACGCGGCTACATATTATACCTAGTTGGCTTAGGTGTAATCATTGGTATTAACATCTTCTTGAATATGGGAATTAAAGACCCTTATTATCTGTTCCAAGAATTGAAGTTCTTCAATAAAGTTGTTTATTTCCATATCGTGTTCCTTGGGTTCATGATTGTATATAAACAATTACAAGCACGTGATTGGGATATTGAAAAACATACGACGAAATATATGTGGCTAGCCGGTTTTATCATTGGTGCAGTATTTATCGTTGCTCAAGTCACAGGTACAAGTTTATCAAACTATGCTCATTCTAAAGTAGGGTATTCCGGTTGGTTCTATGCAGGGAATGAAATCGGTGCAATTATGGCAATCATCCTACCGATTCTAGCCTTGTATGCAATCAAACGCACAACGAATGCTAAAAAACCATGGTTCTGGATTCCATTTGTCATGCTTTCACTGGGCATGCTGGCTTTAGGAACAAAAGTTGGGTACGGCGGAATACTAGTTGTCCTTTTATCAGTCCTAATTGGAAGCATCATCATGTATGTGTTCATGAAGCTAAAAACACAACAAGTAAAATCGAGTTTAATCATTTCATTTGGACTGATTGTACTACTTGCAGCTGCAACACCATTTACACCTGTATTCGGCAATATGTACGCTCATTTTGACATATTGAATATTAGTCCTTTTGGAGATTCTGAGAATGAAGAACCCCAATTTGATGAAAACGGGGAAGAAATTATTGAAGAAGAACCCGAAATAACAGATGAACAAATTCAAAACTTGATTTTCAGCTCACGCGAAAAGTATGAGAAAGAATTCAATGCAGATTTCAATTCATCTCCAATCACACAAAAGTTGTTCGGTATGGGCTTCGCAGGAAACTATGAAGAACCGGAACTAGGAAAAGACTTGAAAATGATCGAAATGGACTTCCATGATTTATTCTATTCATTCGGATGGATCGGATTCTTTTACTTAATGGCCCCATTCTTCTGGTATACAGGGAAGTTCTTACTACATTTTGTACGAAATATTAAAACACACTTTACGTATCTGTACATTTTATACGGGGTCGCCTTCTTATTGGCAGTGGGAATTGCATATACAGCAGGACATGTACTGACTGCACCAGCAGTTTCTATCTATATTGCTGCTATTTTAGCGATGTTAAATGTCAGAGAGAAGCTAATAGACCTATAAAAATAGGCTATAAGACTAGAAGAATCAGAAATTTCCTAAAAACACCAGTTAATTAGACGTAATCTTTATAAAATAGTTGAAATGTAAATGTAATCTGTTAGAATAAATAGGAGTTTAATTGTAAAACTTTGTCCTTTTACTTCCATATCTATAAGCCTTTTCTTCTTGCGCGGAAGATTTTACTAGGTAAATAGAAAAAACTGGCGTAAAATTGCAAATGTTGGTACAATTTAAACTGTGAAATATTTTGTAACGGCTTGTCCGTTATTAAAACACAGACTATACACAAAACAGGAGGAATACTTAACATGGCTTATCAACCAAAGTCGTACAAAAAGTTCGTTGCAACAGCAGCGACAGCAACACTTGTTGCATCTGCAATCGCACCAGCAGCTTCTGCTGCATTCTCGGACGTAGCAGAGCGCTACCAAGAGGCAGTAACATACCTTGCTGACAAAGGAATCTCTCAAGGTTACCCTAACGGTAAATTCGGTACTGATGATAACATCAAACGTCAAGACGCAGCAGTAATGATTGCTAAAGCTCTAGGTGGTTCACCAACTGGAACTTATGCAAATGCTGGTTTCACTGACGTACCTGCTGATCGTCAATGGGCTGTTAACTTCCTAGTTGAAAAGAACATCGTTTCTGGTAAAGCTGCTGGACAATTCGGCGCTAACGATTTCACAACTCGTGGGGAAATGGCTAAAATCATCGCTAACGCATACAAATTCGTAGCTGATGCTTCAAATGCATTCCCATTCACTGATGTATCTGAAACTTTTAAACAATATGTTGACGCTTTAAACGAAGCTGGCGTAGCACAAGGTTATGCTGGTACAACTCAATTCGGTACTGGTGATCTAGTAACACGTGGACAATTTGCATTGTTCGTATACCGTGCTGAAACGAAAAACACTCCAACTGTAACGTCTGTAGTTGATGTTAAAGCTGAAAATGCTAAAACAATTACTGTGACTTTCAACAATGCTATTGATGCAAAGACATTACAAAACTCAAACAAAGTTGATTTAATCACAGTTGTTAGCGGAGATAAAGCAGCTAATCCAGGTACAATCACTCAATCACTAAGTGCTGATGGTAAAACTCTTACATTAGATGCTACAACGTTCTTTAAAGGAGATTACACAGTAAAAGTTCCTTATGAACTAATTAAAGATGTAAATGGTAAATTTGTTTCGCCTGTAAATCAAAAAATTACTGTTGATGATAAGTCAGCTCCAGTTTTAGAATCTGCAACAGCTACAGTAGCAGATACTAAAAATAACATCAAAAAAATCACACTAACATTCGATGAAAATATCGAATCAATCGATACAGTTAAAATTGGTGGCCTCAACTACCCAGCAACTTATTCTGGTAACACAGCAACAGTTGACGTTGATTTAGATGCTACTAAATCTTATGATGTTACAGTTGTAAATGCTACTGACGTAGTTAATAACATTAAAGATGTTCAAGTTGTTAAACTTGCTTTGACTGTTGATAATATTGCTCCTTCAGTTACAAGTGTAGTAGCAACTGGAGAAAACACAGCGACAGTAACAGTTGATAAAGCTTTGAAAAATAACAATCTTGTTGTAACAGGTAAAGTTGGAGCATTCGCTACAAATATTGTTACAAGTGCAGTCGTTAACCCGAAAAACAATAAAGAATACTTTGTTACTTTTAACGCTGCTTACCTATTTAAAAATGGTAATACAGATGCAGTAACATTGACAGTAGCTAAAGAAGCATTAGAAGATTCTTTAGGAAACAAAAACACTTCAGAAATCACTAAATCAGTGGTACTTACTAAAGATGCAGTTGCACCATCTGTATCAAAAGTAACATCTACTACTAAAGATGGTAAAGTAACAGGATTTACTGTTACATTTAGTGAAAAAGTTCAAACTCTTGATGCTTCTAAAGTTAAAGTTGTAAATTCAAAAGGTGAGATTCTTTCTTATCCTTCTGTAGCTTCTGCAGCAATTAACGCTGAAGATGCGACTAAAGTTGATTTCACATTTGATGCTAACCTAAAAGCTGATAAATATAGCTTTGAATTTGCTGAAGGTTTTGTTAAAGATCTTTCTTTAGCTCAAAACAAAAACACTGTATATTCATTCACAGTTGATAAATCTAGTACAACTGCTCCAGTTGAAACTGCATTTACGATTGCTGGAACAACTACAGTTGCAAATTCAAATGTTATAACAGTTGATTTTGGTGCTAAAGTTAAAGCTACTGGTACAGGTTCTGCTTTAAATCCAGCTTCTTACCAATTAAATGGTACATCTTTACCGACAAATGCAGAAGTTAAGTTTGCAGGTAACGTTGGTGATGCATCATATCAAACAATTGTTAACATCACATTGCCAGAAGGCTTTGTAGTTAACAATGATGATAAAGCTATCTTCCGTGTAACTGGTGTTCAAACTTTAGATAATAAAGTTAACAACCCTTATACAGCTTTAGTAGCTGTTAAGGACAATGCTTCTCCTGAAGCAAAATCATTTGTTGCTACTGATTTAACTAAATTAACAGTTACTTACTCAGAAGCTGTAGCACTTGTAGCAGGTAATAGCTCTATTACTGACGAAATCCAATTATTCGACAGCAAAGGTGCTTATATTGCTATTACAGGTTCTGAAGTAACTAATGGCAAATTAGTGCTTACAGTTGCAGATGCTACTGCAGTTACTAAGTTAACAACAGTTAAAGTTGATCCTACAGCTGCTGATATCAAAGATGTTAATGGTAATGTTCAAAAGTCTGCACTTACTTTAACAAAATAATATTAATTTAAAACCTTCCAATCGAGAGATTGGAAGGTTTTTTTGTAGTTTTTGTAACTTTAAGTTTAGGTACTAGATTATTGAAATTAAATAATGAAATTATTTTAAGTAATTATATTCATTTAAGGATAAATCTCACAAATCCATAACAATATGAAATATACTTTATATATTACTTACTGGAGGATCAAACAGATGAAAAAATCATTATTACTCTTCTTATTCCTTATTGGGATAAGCTTGTCAATTCCACAGCAAAGTTCGGCAAATGATCCGATTCTACATGGCCAGTTAACAAGTGACCAAGTGCCACTATATTCAACCATAGAGATGACAAATGCTGTCGGAAATTTGGAAGGCGCAAGTAACACAGTTCAATATCAATTGACACAAAATTCATCCATCGTGCAAGTGTCTATCGGCGGAAAAATCTTTTTCATCGAAAGTCGATTTTTGGCACCGGCAAACAAAGTTTTACCTGATGTTGAATCTGGCACCGAAAGACAAATTACTTCAAAAAGTAGTTTTACTATTTTCGGGCAAAAATCCTCGACAAGTAATGTGTTAGTTCGTGGGAATTCCGCATTATCTTTCACTACAATTGGCTATGAAAACGGATTTTTCAAGGTATTAGTCGCAGGGAAAATTGGATATTTCCCGGGGAATGATGACAACATATCGTTCTCAAAGCCAGCTATGTCGATTCAAGTAATAGACACGAAGGTGCCATTATATGAAATTCGCAATGGAAATCGAGTACAAGTAGGTGCTGTTGCTTCAGGTTACATTTTTAATCGTGAAAAAGAGGTAACTGGATACCATCAATTTGTCGCAAAAGGAAAGACATATCAAATTCCCTTAAAAGGCACTTGGCCTTCTAGTACCAGTGCAATCATCAAACCTGCAGCAAAACCGATGTTTCCTGCCTCTGTTCGAGTGGAGCAAGAAACTGCAGTAACGAATAGTACAGGACAAACCATCGGCTATTTGAGTCGCGGTAATATGCTGACATTACATAACTTCAGTAAAGATAAAGGCGTAATTGAATTTCTAGGTTCAATTGCATATCTTCCTTTAAAAAATGTAACGCATTCAAACCTTGTTCAACCAAAGAAAAATATTTCACACCGTGAGATGTCATATTGGATGCAAGTAGTTGCTGGTATGTACCCGGAGTTTACTAAGCTTGAACTGATTGGTAAAAGTGTGGAAGGCCGTGCAATTTACGCATTAAGAGTAGGTAATGGAAAAAAAGAGATTTTATTCGATGCCTCCATGCATGCTCGTGAACACATGACTACAAACGTTCTACTCGAAATGATTGATAATTACTCGATTCATTACAATAATAAAACAAGCTTTGCTGGATATAATGTTAAAACTGTTTTGGATCAAACGAGCATTTGGTTTGTTCCGATGATGAATCCTGATGGGGTTACGCTTGTTCAAGGAGGGCAGGGCGCAGTCAAAAATGGTGCTCTTGCTCGAAAAATTAACGGTTCAAGTAATTTCGCGCGTTGGAAAGCGAATGTACGTGGAGTCGACTTAAACAAAAACTTTGATGCGGGATGGAGTTACATTAACAATAATATTACGAAGCCTAACTGGATGGGGTACCGGGGACCACGTGCGTTTTCTGAACCAGAAGCAGTGGCTTTGAAGCATTTTGTTGAGAAACATAATTTTATGTCAAATGTATCCTATCACTCATCAGGTCAAGTATTGTATTGGTTTAATTTCCAAGCTGGTGCACAACTGAGCAGGGATGTTCAATACGTAAATCAACTTAAATCAATTACAGGTTATTCAATTGTTCCTCCATATTATCGAAAAGGAACAGGTTCTTCCGCTGACTGGTTTATTAAAGTGACGAAAATGCCAGGCGTGACCGTAGAAATTGCACCATATGCTGGAGAAGCACCTGTTCCGATTTCTTATTGGGATCGCATTTGGAAACAGAATCATAAAGTTGGGTTACATGCTGCCAATGAAGCATGGAAACGAAAATAATCCTTAATGGAAAGAGGGATATGATGAAAAAAGTATTCGCATCTTTGGTAATAGGTGTAGTGCTCGCAAGTTCGATTGTTATGGAAGCCGATGCCAGCGTTAAACAATCTATCTATAGTGACTTATCCATGAACAATACTTTTTATGAAGCTGTCTATTCCATGAATATGAAAGAAGTATTAGAAGCTGAATACACGAATGAGGGAAAAGTGTTAATTGACTCTGCTGGCATCGTCACACGTGGGGAAGCAGCATTCATGTTGTATATGTTACTTGGCATGGAGCCGGATACAAACAAGAGCTTTCCTGATGTGAAACCAGACAGTCCTTACTATGAAGCAGTGTCTACTATTGCTTCACTTGGTTATGTCAATGGCTTTGAAGACGGTACATTTAGACCTGAAGTTGAATTGACTCGATCGCAAATGACAAGAATCTTATCAGGAGCTTTCAATTATTCAGTTAACACGAATGTTACAGTCCCTTTTACCGATGTCAATGAACGATGGGCACCTTACGTGGATGCGGTCTACCGCAACGGAGTAACGAAAGGTGTAACCGCAACCTCATTTGCACCTGACAAAAAGTTGACGCGGGGTGAAATGTCCGCTTTCATGCACAGAGCGTATAAAAAAGTTAATGGATCCACTTACAATGACTTCGAAGTAATGAATTCAGTCAATGAAGCGACTCGTAAAACGCGGATTTTGATGATTCAAGGTCTTGAAAAATATTTTCCAAATCAAAAAGCTGTGGATATTAAGGGAGATTTGTCAGAGCTAGTGATGGAGCCATACTTATCACAAGCTTTAAAGGGATATGAAACATCTTGTTATAACTGCGATAGCGCAAATGTAGTGCCAGACTTCCAATTTGGCTTACCGTACAAAGTCGTTGCGAAAACAGACTCTATACTAAAAGTGGATGCAACTGTTCCTTCAAATGGTATTAATTCAGGTCACCGTGCAACAATCGAAATAGTACGAAGCGGGGACTCTTGGAAAATTAAATCATATATAGTACGTTCATTTAAAGAAAATCCACTAAAACTGACTATTGAGCAAGCTATTGACTACTTAAGTTTTGCTATTCCGCTTTACTATCAGAATGAAGTCAATTCAATACAACATACAGGTAAAGAACCGAGATTTGGATTGGATTTGTTTTTAGTAAATGGGAAAGATCAGTATATCTTTAATGTCAATACCGGTGAACTGACTGATTACTATCCAGTTAACTAAATAGAATTAGTAAATGAAAGAACCTATCTGTGTCAAAGATAGGTTCTTTTCTAATGAGGTTAGATTTTGAAGGATACATACTCAGCTTTATAAATATGAAAATATTACTAAATCTTAAGAAAATAGTTACATAGACTTAATATTTCGACAGACTAAATTTGATATGATGAATTTGTTTCACTATTTCGAATTAAGGGAGAGAAATGCATGACAATGTGGAAAAAATTATCTGCTTCAGCATTAGCAATGTCTTTAGCAGTGAGTGGCTTGGGGTTAGGTCATGAAACATCTGCTGCAGAAAAAGAAGCTACACGAGGAGAATATGTGAAGGCCCTAATAACGGCAATGGGCGTCGAACTCGGTACGGGGAAAACGATTAAATTCGACGATGTTCCTGAAGAATTGAAACCTTATATTGAAAAAGCAGTGGAGTTAAAATTAATCAATGGGAAATCTGCAACTAAATTTGATCCAAACGGAAAACTAAACCGTGAACAAGCATTTGTTATTGCTGTTCGTGGGATTGGATCGGAAAAAAGTTTTCCTATCAGTAACTTAAAAGAATTTAAGGATGGCAACAAAATCAGTGGCAGCTTACGTGCGGATCTTTCAAAAGGAGTGGGAATGGGCTTCTTACTTGGATATGCCGACAAAACTGTAAAACCTGGTCACCATATGAGTAAAGGCGAAATGCGTGCTATCGTACAACGTTTCCTTAAAGAATACAAAGCTTCTAAAGCGAATACGACTGTAGCACTTCGAATACTTGGAACTTCAGATATACACACGAATCTTGTGAACTATGATTATTATAAAGATACACCATCAAATAACTTAGGTCTTGCAAAGACTGCTACTTTAATTAAAAATGCACGTAAAGAAAACGGCAATACTCTATTATTCGACAATGGAGATTTGATTCAAGGAACGCCACTAGGCTCATTCAAAGCATCAGTAGAACCATTAAAAGATGGGGAAGTTCATCCTTCAATCGCAGCTCTTAATTTACTGGATTATGACGTTGCCACTCTTGGAAACCATGAGTTTAACTACGGACTTCCTTATTTGAATGAAGTAATGGACGATGCTGGCTTCCCATATGTAAATGCAAACGTGAAAGATGCGAAGACAGGGAAGAACATGTACACGCCTTACGTGATTGTAGACAAGAAAGTGAAAGATTCAAAAGGAAAAGAAACGACAATTAAAGTAGGGGTAACGGGCATTGTTCCTCCAGCAATTCTGAAATGGGACAAGTCTCATTTAGAAGGTAAAGTCACTGTAGAGGATTCGGTGGATGCTGTGGAAGCACTTATTCCTAAAATGGAAAAAGACGGTGCCGATGTAATTGTCGTTCTTTCCCACTCTGGTATGGGTGACATGGTTCATGAAAAAGGCGAAGAAGATGTATCCTATTTGATGACTAAGGTCGAAGGTGTCGATGCAATCATTACAGGTCATGCTCATCAAGTCTTCCCAGGTAAAGTAGATCCTTCCTTAACAGGCGTGGATGTGCAACAAGGGACGATTAATGGGAAACCTGTTGTTATGTCCGGTAAGTTCGGTAGTCACTTGGGTGTAATTGATTTGACGCTAGCTAAGAAAGGCAAAGAATGGACTGTTTCTTCTTCTAAGGCTGAAGTACGTGCCATTGCAAAAGATGATAGTGATGTAGATGCTTCAGTTGTAGAGGCTGTTAAAGCAGCACATGAAGGAACAATCAAATATGTACGCAAAGCTGTTGGGACTACAACGGCTATCATCCATAGTTTCTTCTCACAAGTACAAGACGATCCATCTATCCAAATCGTTACAAATGCTCAAAAATGGTTTGTTGAAAAAGAATTAGCAGGAACAGCTGATGCAAACCTGCCAATCCTCTCTGCTGGAGCACCATTTAAAGCCGGTACACGTAGCGACCCTGAGTATTACACATATGTTCCAAAAGGTGAATTGGCAATCAAAAACGTTGCAGATTTATATCTATACGACAACACTGTCTCTACTTTGAAACTAACAGGTGCTGACGTAAAAGAATGGCTTGAAATGTCTGCAGGTCAATTTAATCAAATCGACGCAACAAAAACAGACGAACAATCTCTAATCAATACTAATTTCCGTTCGTATAATTTTGATGTGATTGACGGAGTTACTTATGAAATCGATGTAACACAACCTGCGAAATACGATGCTGATGGCAAAGAAATCAATGCCAATGCTTCACGTATCAAGAACTTGCAGTACGATGGAAAAGCAATTGATCCAAAGCAAGAATTCATTGTTGCTACAAACAACTATCGTGCAAACGGAACATTCCCAGGCGTACGAAATGCTAAAGAAGTAGAAATGTATACAGTTGAAAACCGCCAAGCGGTCATCGACTACATTCTCGAAAAGAAAACAATCGATCCTTCAGCAGACGGCAACTGGAAGTTTACTACATTGCCTACTTCAGCTAAAGTAACGTTTGAATCTTCTAAAAAAGCAGTTGAAGTAATTCCTACAGGCGGTAATATTAGCTATTTAGGAGAAGGAACTGATGGTTTTGGGAAGTACCTACTAAAATAATATGTAAAAAAGCAGTGATCTTTAAGATCACTGCTTTTTTCCATGTTAAGTAGTCTAAATATTCTATTATTACAAGATTATATGAAAATCGACTCATAATGTAACGACTTTGTTACACAACTGTAAAATAAAATAGGTTTAAATCATGGTAAGATGACTTTAGATAAATTTTCAGAAAATTTTAGCCATGAGCTAAAACCGGGGGATTCTAATCAATGAAATTTCAGTCTCAGTTGCTTAAAGTTATTTTGATGAGTACTATTGCTTTATTCTTAGTAGTTGCACCTTTTGCAGATTCTGCAGATGCTTCTAGTGGAATTAGTTCTACAAAAGTTGTATCAGTAGCAAGTAGCGTAATGGGAACAAAATATGTTTATGGCGGCACGACTTCAAAAGGATTTGATTGCTCAGGTTTCATCGGTTATGTTTACAAACAAGTTGGGGTATCACTACCTAGAACATCTGCAGGAATGTATGCATCTGGTACTACAGTTTCAAAAAAGAATCTTAAAGCTGGTGACTTGGTATTTTTCAATACTTCAGGTAAAGGTGTTTCACATGCCGGCATCTATATTGGAAATGGTAAGTTCGTTCATTCTTCATCAAGCAAAGGTGTTTCTGTCGCAAAAATCAACGATCCATATTACTGGGGTTCGAAGTACATAGGCGCTAAGCGTGTTGCAAAAGTATCCCAAGTAGCTTCATCTAAATAATAAACTACATTCTCATACGCTTTGTCGCAAATTCAATTTGCGATAAGGCGTTTTTATATGGAATAATATGATGTGAGACTTCAAAATAGAATCGACTGAACAAAGTAGTTTATAAATGAAGGATATTCAGTATGTTTTGATGTAGAAAGGATATGAGAGTATGTCAGCAGAGCGTTATGATTATATGGACTGGATGAGAGTTTTCGCTATCTTTTCAGTCGTAGGAATACATGTAGTGGCACAGTTGGTTTCAAGTATGGAGATTGGTCACCAGATTTGGTGGTTTGCTAATCTAGTGGATTCTGCATTACGAAACAGTGTCCCTATATTTTTCATGATTAGTGGTGCACTATTGTTAACCCGCAAACAACAAGAACCGCTAATCCCTTTCTTTAAGAAGCGGGTTAGTAAAGTTGCGATTCCGTTACTAGCGTGGAGTATTATTTTTATAGTCTATCGCAAATTCATGTGGTTTGAAGAACATACGTGGAAACAGATGATTAAAATGGTGTTAACTGACTCGGTATTTTTCCATTTATGGTTCTTATACGTTATTTTGGGTTTATATTTAATGACCCCGTTTTTAAGACAAATTGTAAGTTCATCTTCTAAACAAATGCTTCAGTACTTTATAGGAACATGGTTCGTCATTTCAAGCCTGTTTCCATTCGTTCCAAAATTCCTGGATTTTGGATTGGCATTATCGGCAGGGCTATTTGGTACATACATTGGTTACTTTATTTTAGGTGCTTATTTAATCCTATATCCTATCAAACGCAAATGGCTGCCATTACTCGGTCTGTTAGCGGCTATCGGATATGCAGTTACTGCTTATGGTACCTATGTGTTAACCCTGCAAAATGACGGCCGCCTGGATGGTTTCTTCTATATGTATATAGCGCCAAACACCGTGGCGATTGCTGTTTTCCTATTTGTACTATTTCAGCAGTTTCCGAATATCTTCAAGCCGAATTCTTTTATCCAAAAAATCAGTGCTGCTAGTATGGGAATCTATTTGCTACATCCAATTATCCAGTTATATGGACGTCGTATAGGATTTGATGAATATTGGGTTCATCCAGTAATTGCAGTGCCGCTCGTTTGGATTTCAATATTCTTTGCGTCATTTATTATTGTTTGGATTCTACAAAAAGTGCCATACATTAATAAGCTAGTGCCATAATTCATTTCTTACTAGTGTCAGGTCGTATCCTCGAGAATATCTATTGTCCCGAGTTAGATGATTACACCTGGCACTATTTACATGGTGGTATTCATTTCCATGTCTTGTTACACTTAGGAGAGACTCAAAAAGAGGTGAGCAGTAAAATGTTAAAAAAATCTTTGTTGCTTCTGTCATTGGCGATTGTCGCCTTGCTACCAATAAACTCGGTGTTTGCGGCCTTCTCGGATGTAAATGATACATATAAACCAGCTGTCGATCACATTGTCAGTAAAGGGTATGCACAAGGGATAAGCGAAACACAGTTTGGTATTTCAAACGAAATTAAACGTATTGATGCTGCTGTAATGATTGCCCATGTCAATGGATTTACTCCTGAAGGCAATTATCCACAAGCAGGTTTTACGGATGTTCCTGAAAATCGTCAATGGGCCGTCAACGCTCTTGCAGCGAATGGCATTATGAATGGATTATCTACCAAGACTTTCGGTAGTTATCAATCAATGTCACGTGAACAAATGGCGAAGGTTATTGCACTTACATATGATTTAACGGCAACTTCCATGGATATTCCGTTCACTGATGTTCTTTCGACAGTGAAACCTTATGTAGCTGCTTTGCTTGAAAACAATATTACGCAAGGGAAGACAGCTACTGAATTTGGTTCAAAAGCTAATATTACTCGAGGTGAATTTGCCTTATTCATCTACCGAGCAGAAACGGCTGGGTCACTAACACCCCCAGAAGTAATTTCAGTTGATTAAATTGTAAAATGGAAAATTACCATCTTGTACTAATTCTGAATTATGATACAATAAAAACGTATTATAATTCCTGTTTTGTATTTAATAAAGTTAAAAACTTGGTTGATGCGCGAAAAAGAATCCACGGGACTGGTCTCCTGTGGATTCTTTTTCGTTTATGGAAAACAATTACATATAGACTATTCCTATTTTACTGAATTTCCGTATAATAATTAGTAGAATCTAACATAAAAGGAGCTGCATCATGTACTTAAAATTTAAAAGAATGCCTGCTATTCTATTAGCCTTCATTCTCGTATTCTCTAGTTTACCTGTTTCTGCCGCCACGTTATCTCCTGGTATACACCACGAAACAATCTCGACAACTGTGGGAGGTTACCCACAAAAAGTAAACAAACTCTCCATCGATGTCACTAATCCGTATACAAAAATCGAATACGGGGTTTCCAATCCAATCAATACACTTAAGACAGTAACAAATTTATCAAAAGAACATACATATCCGAGCCATAATGTAGTTGGTGCAATTAACGCATCTTTTTTCACCTACGCAAATCGTTATCCTGCTTATTTACTGGCAAAAAATGATCAAATCGTCAATTTAGGAAGAGTTTCAACTAATTTTAACGATTATATGTATGTGCCAGCTGCATTTGGTGTAACGGCTGAAAACAAAGCGAAAGTAGGACGTTATTCGTTAGAACGTACGATTGAACATAATGGGTTGTCATTTACGACGACAGATATGAACCGGGAAAGAGCAAATAACGAACTCATTTTATACACGGAAGGTTTTCGTGAAGACAAAACTCGCCAAAACCAATACGGAATTGAAGTGGTTGTAACCGGAGTACCTAAAAAAGTAGATTCAGAGCTTACATTTGGAGAAAAAGTAACAGGTAAAGTTTCTGCCATACGTCCATATGGTCAGTATACTTCTTCAACAATCCCGAAAGATGGATTCGTTCTTTCAGCTCAAGGAACAGAGACTTCTAAAATTTCTTCTATGAAAATAGGAGATGATGTTTCATTAACTATAGATGTAGATGCTGCTTGGAAAGGTTCTCAATTCATGTTGGCATCAGGACCTTTACTGGTTCAAGAAGGCAAGTCGGCTTTGACAATTGATGTCGCTGCCAGTCGTGCAACTGAAAGAACTTCACGAACAGCTGTAGCGACCGATGCAACCGGCAGTCGTGCCTATTTTGTTACGGTTGATGGTCGTCAGTCTGGTTACAGCCAAGGGATGACACTACTTGAATTTTCAAAGTACCTTGTTTCAATCGGTGCTTATAATGCTCTCAATTTGGATGGTGGGGGTTCCACAGCGATGGTTACACGTCGTTACGGAAATGTGTACCCATCTCTGATTAATCGCCCTTCAGACGGCTCTGAACGATCAGTTTCAGCGATATTGGAAGCAATTAGTACAGCTCCATATGGACAAGCTACTCATGTCAACGTTTCTCAAGATCAAGAGGGAATTGTTGCTGTCGGTGCTTCTCTAGGTTTTAAAGTAAATTATGTGTTAGATCAATTCTATAATCCTTTAATAGTAGATTCTACTAAACTGGAACTTCAGGAAGTTTCAGATGGAATCGGAAAAATTGAAAACAATCGTTTCGTCGGATTGAAAGCAGGAACTGGAACGATCATTGCAAAATATGATACGGCAACTGTTTCAATCCCAATCACAGTTACAGATACTATCGATCAATTAGTCGCATCTCCTTCAGAAGTTCGTGTCGGACTTGGAGAATCAGCTAGTTTTCAAGTGAATGGCATCAGTAAAAATCAAAAAGTAATTTTCAATCCTGCTGCTGTTTCATGGACGACAACAGGAGGCGTAGGAACGCTTAATGGTACGACGTTCAATTCTGGAAATACGGAAGCAACAGGTTCAATTACGGGCACATTCGGTGCTGCACGTGTGTCAATTCCTGTTACAGTTTCTAATAAACCATTACAAGTCAGTGGATTAGAATCACTCACAGGATTAAAATCGGAGACGATTCGTTCATCAGCAACTATTGGTTTGGAAAAAACATTGCAGTCTAAAGAAGGATCTGGATCCATTAAATTGTCTTATGACTTTTCAAGTTATGTCGACGGCACTTCCGCTTCGTATATGACTTGGACAAACGGATTATCCATTCCTGCCGCTCCAAAGAAAATTGGCGCATGGGTGTATGGTGACGGTGCTAACCATTGGTTACGTGCTGCCATCACAGATGTAAATGGTCGTGAAACAACGATGGATTTAACACCAGAAGGAGGACTGAATTGGGTTGGTTGGAAATATGTCGAAGCAACAATTCCATCTAATGTCCAAAGTCCTGTCAAATTAAACAAAATTTATATTGCGGAAACATCTGCATCGAAGAAAGGCAAAGGCGCAATTTGGATTGATCAGGTTCAAGCTGTTTATTCCAATCAACCAGATCTTGCAAAATCCTTTATCCCTTCTTCTACAGCGAGAGTCGTTGATATAAATAAACAATTTACGGTAACGTTCAATCAACAAATGAATTCCAACTATTTCAACACGAAGCACGTTTATGTCGAGGATGAATTCGGTACTCGCCAAAATGTAGCTGTACGCATGGGTATTGATTCGACGAAAGTTGTCGTAAGTGCTCCTACAGGTGGATATGTAAAAGGGAAGTCTTATCGCTTGGTCGTTACACATTTTGTGCCTAATGGCAAAGGTGTACGAATGGTTAAAGATTCTATTACAGAATTTAAAGTACAATAATAAATTCAACTTTGCAGCATTGAAATACACTCCCACAAGTAGTTTCGGTGAGCTTTGGAATTTAATTTACTGATTTACTGCGACCTGAAAGCAAAGACCCTGACGAAGTGAGGTTGTCACTTCGCCAGGGTCTTTCTCTAGGGCAATCCTGCGGTGAAATTTCGTCCGTCGCCCCGGGAAATCAAAAAAATGAAGTTCACGTAGGAGAGATTGGTGTTCACGTAGGAAAAAATGGCGTTGACGTAGGAAAAATTGAGCTCCACGTAGGGAAAATCGAGATTCACGTTGTAAAAGCATCTTTTAGCATGTACTTCTTCTCGACAAAACCACGCCTGCACCAATACCTTCCAAATTTTAGAGGACTTCTCACTTCATGCAAAAGTTGAGTAATAAAGTAAAAAGCATGTGAGCGGACGCTCACATGCTTTTTCTGTTTATTAGCAACTCTTCATTACTTATAAATTTATGCGCTCTGAGGAACTCTGACTGTCCATTTAGACATATCGGGATCTTTGTTAATTACCATTTCTTTAGGGAACAGGAAAGTCCAAGGTTTTGATGTATTAGCATTTACCTTTAGTTGATCAATTGTAAATGCGCCTTGTGCAACAATTTTGCCATTTGCATCGAGAACTTCAAGTGGAAGTTGCTCTAATGTGATTTGCTGAGAGTGACCATTTCTAATAAATAGAGAGACAGCGAGTGTGCCATCCGGCTGAACTTTTGCCTGGAATCCACTGAAGTTTACTTCACGATCATGCAGTTTTGGAAGAGATTCGACGATTTTCTTTAAGCCATCTTTTTGTTCGTTACTTAAAGCTTCTTCCCATGCTGGATCCAATTCTATCTTGTGTGGTACTAAGGATTGAACATTAAAAGCCAAGCGCCAACCTTCTTCAGGAAGATCTCCTTTTAACGTAGGCTGTTCAAATACAAATACCCACGGTCGAGCACTGGTTGCAGGTAATTCGCCAAGTTCAGCAAGATTGAATTCTTTAACTGCCACCACTTTTTCGTTTTGATCAATTAGCACGAGTTCAGCTGTATTCAAAGTAATCGGAGTTGCCAATGATGTTCTTAAAAAAGCTTTAACTAACCATGCTTGTGTATGGTCATCTCGTTCAATATCAATGCCCGATAAGGAAATTTGATTAGGTTTTAATGGTTCAAGCTCATTTGATAGGAAGCTGAAAACATATTGTTGTTCTTTTGGAACGTCCCAAGCGGGATGAAGGGACAATGCCGTGGATACTTCCTCGGACTGGTCGCTGGTTTCATCAACATTTAGTAGAGCATTAGATTCAACCGTACTATCAGCACCTGTTTTATCGGTCTTTTTGAAAATCGAAAATATTCCCATTAAATTGTCTCCTCTCTAGTTGAAATAATTTTCATGAAGTTAATAATCTCCGTTGCGATTGAACGACGTAGCTCCTGGTAATGCATTTCAAAAAGCTCTAGACCTTCGTTTTGATAAATGCGCATTGGGTCTTCTTGTTGATAAGCACGTAATCCGATTCCTTCTTTTAAGCGAGTCATTGCCTCTAAGTGACGTACCCATGTTGAATCCAAGTAGGCTAGCATAACTTGCGGAATCGTATGCATCACTTCGGGTTGATCTGAGAAAGTGGACATGTAATCTTTCAAATCACTCACTGCAGGCTGAAGTTGTTTAATAATGTCCTTCACTTTTGTAACAGAGCGATTTAACGAAATTGGTTCTAAAAGTAGTTGATTCATCGTTTGTTCAATCTGATCGAAATCCCAGTGTTCAGAAAGTTCATCTTCTGAGCAACTTTCCCCAACGACAAATTCGACTGTTTCATCCAACATTTTGTGTAATTGACCAATTAGGTCATTTCGACCAAGTACTTTATCACGCAATGTATAAATGACTTTTCGCTGTTCATTGATGACATCATCTAATTTAAGGTTGTACTCACGCATCGAGAAATGAGAGCCTTCGACAATACGTTGCGTACGTTCCGTCAATTCGTGAACGTCTTTACCAAGCACAAGACCTAAGTCATCAGTTTTGACTTTTTTATTGAATTTCTCTAAATCATCTTTTGCAAATCTTTTGAACATATCGTCCTCTAAAGAAATAAAGAACTGAGACTCGCCTGGATCACCTTGTCGTCCCGAACGACCGCGTAATTGATTATCAATTCGACGATTTTCATGTTTTTCCGTTCCTAGCACGAATAGTCCGCCAACATCTGCCACACCATCACCAAGTTCGATATCAGTGCCTCGTCCCGCCATGTTTGTAGCTACGGTAATTTGATTCAACTGGCCGGCTTGTGAAATTAAGAAAACTTCTTGTTCAACACTTTTTGCATTCAACAACTGGAATTCCAATTCTTCTCGTTTTAAATATTTCGCTACTTCTTCTGATTGTAAAATAGAAGTAGTTCCAACTAGAACAGGTTGTCCAGTAGTATGTCGTGCTTTTACTTCCTTCGCAACTGCTGAATATTTTTGTTCAATCGTTTCATAGACGTTATCCGGTTGATCTTTGCGAATTCGAGGTCGGTTTGTAGGAATTTGCAAGACTTCCATACCATATACTTCACGGAATTCTTTTTCCTGTGTTTTAGCCGTACCCGTCATTCCACAAAGAAGAGGATACATGCGGAAATAGTTTTGAATGGTGATTTGGGCTTGTGCCTTATTTTCTTCAGTAATCGTTACGCCTTCCTTAGCCTCAATTGCTTGATGTAAACCATCGGACAATGTGCGGCCTTCCATGATGCGTCCTGTAAACATATCGACTAAGAAGATTTTGTCTTCTTTGACGATATAATCAACATCACGTTCGAACATCACATGAGCACGAACTGCTTGAATAACATAATGGAATAAAGTCTGATGCTCCAAATCATAAAGATTATCAATGCCAAAAGCTGCTTCGACTTTTTCGATTCCTGTTTCAGTCAATGATGTAGCTTTCGTCTCATCATCAAAATCATAATCGCGGTCCATAACAAACCGTTTCGCCAAGCGAGCTGCGATCATATGTAAATCGGCATCAGCTGACATCTTACCAGCAACGATTAACGGTGTCTTGGCTTCGTCAACCAATACACTATCCACTTCATCTATGATGGCAAAATGGTATGGGCGTTGGACTTTTTGGGAAAGGTCAGGAGCCATATTATCACGTAAATAGTCAAAACCAAACTCAGTTCCCACTCCGTACGTAATGTCCGCATTGTACGCTTCCTGTTTCATTGCAGGAGGCATTAGTGGCAGATTGATGCCTACTGTCAATCCTAAAAAGCGATGAATCTTTCCAATTTGATCATAGTCACGATTCGCTAAATATTCATTTACTGTAATGACGTGAACGCCTTTCCCTTCAAGTGCCCGTACGTAAGAAGGAAGGGATGCAACAAGTGTTTTTCCTTCTCCAGTTGGCATTTCGGCAATATTGCCTTCAGTCAATACTAGTCCTCCAATTAACTGCACATCAAAGTGACGCATTTGTAGGACGCGTTTCGAAGCTTCACGAACAACAGCAAAGGCATCTGGAATAATAGCTTGTATTTTTTCGCCATTTTCAATGCGTTTTTTAAAAGCTTGTGTAGCTTCTCTTAATTCGTCATCTGATTTTTGAGAATACGTGTTTTCCAGGTTATTTATTTGATCTACTAATTTACGATACTTCTTTAATTGGCGTTCGCTAGTTTCTGTTGACCGTTTGAAAAGGGAAATCATAAGTTTTACGCTCCTTTTATTTCTATACACTTGCTTATTTTAACAAAAAATTGCGTGAAAGACTATGAAACATATAAGGACTTTATAACGTCTTATAGGATGAAAGAGTTTTATTTGTCAAAAAAAAGGTTATATTCATAGGAAGAAACATTCATTTTCAGGAATAGTGTTTACCCTCATCGGTTTCATGCTATAATATCTATGGATTTATATGTACAAACGAATATGTAATGACTTGAGGAGGAAAGACATGCTATACCTATCTTTGGTTCTGGCATTTGTCGCTTCGATACTACTAACACCAGTGGTGAAGGCAATCGCATTTAAGGTGGGCGCCGTCGACCGACCTAATTATAGAAAAGTTCACGCACGAATTATGCCACGTTTAGGTGGATTAGCCATATTTGGTTCATTTTTAATTGGATACTTTGTATTACGCCCTGAAGATTCAACTGCACTTTATATTATTTTAGGTGCTTTTATGATCATCATCACAGGCGTACTTGATGATATGTTTGAAATTACAGCAAAAGCTAAGTTACTTGGTCAGTTTATTGCAGCAGGAATTGTCATTTATGGCGGTCTGGAAATTGAATTCATCAACTTGCCTTTTGGTGGGGAACTGGATTTTGGTTATTTCAGTATTCCATTGACGATTTTATGGATTGTCGGTATTACCAACGCAATCAACTTGATCGATGGTCTTGATGGATTGGCTGCGGGAGTATCTACAATTGCTTTAATCACTCTTGCAGGAATGGCATTCATGATGGGCGATATGTTCGTGTTTGCAATGGCTGCATTGCTTGCAGCAAGTTCAGCTGGATTCTTGTTCTACAACTTCCACCCGGCAAAAATTTTCATGGGTGATACCGGTGCATTGTTCCTTGGATATATGATTGGTGTACTCGCATTACTTGGTTTCAAAAATATTACCGTGATCTCGTTAATTATCCCAATTATTATGTTGGGCGTTCCGATTTCTGATACATTTTTCGCCATTGTGCGACGCGTGCGATTAAAACAGCCGCTCTCGGCACCTGATAAATCCCATTTACATCACTGTTTATTGAATGTAGGATTTACTCATCGTCAAACTGTACTAATTATTTATGCACTGGCTTCAATGTTCGGACTTGCAGCATTGATTTTCTCACAGGCGACTCTGTGGGGGGCAATCCTTTTGATCGCCGTTATGTTAGTAGCCATTGAATTGTTCGTCGAAGCAGTCGGCCTAGCTGGCAAGAACTATAAACCATTAATCAACTTTGTCCGAATGATCGGTAAATGATGTAAACCTCATGCGATAAATCGCATGAGGTTTTTTTTTGAGTGGTTAGGGAATAGGAGGGGAATTATGGCTTAAATGAATTAACTCTTTGCTTTGAGTGGAGGTACTTCAATTCCTATTCAGAAAAAGAAGAAATGAAAGTCTTACATACTTTTTAGCAATAAAAAACCCAACACAATGTAACAGTGTTGGGAGTGAAGAATTATTCATTATCGTAATCGTTATCCTTTGCTAATTCATTAGTATCTGTTTCAGTACCGCCATCAGAATAACTAGATGCATCTGGGTTTAAACCTAAATGGCTTTGAAGAACATCTTTAGTCTCAGACAATGATTCTTCATTCAATAACCAGTAATAAACACCAGTGGACATGTCATCTGCGCCTTCAAGAGTTAATGTGTCAACATCCGGAGCGCCATTTTTAATATAAGCAAAGAACGACTTCATTTCATCGAATGTCATATCAGTTTTCATGTTGTCACCGACTGCATCAATTACATCCCCATACTTAGTAAAGGAAGCTGCTGAAGATGCTCGATCCATAATCGATGCCAAAATTTCCTGTTGGCGTTTACCACGTTCAATATCATTATCTAGTTTACGGGTACGGGCTAATGCAAGTGCAGTTCGACCGTCAAGTTTCTGATAGCCTTCTTCCAGTTGAATGGAGTAGATATCATTTTCATCTTTTTCTAAATGGTCGTAAGGTACATTTGCATAAATTCCATCCAGTGCGTCCACAACATCGATGAATGCATTGAAGTTCATTCGTACATAATAATCAACAGGAACTTCCAGTAACTCTTCGACAGTTTCAATAGAAGCTTTTGTTCCGCCGTAAGAAAGAGCATGAGTTATTTTATCTTTATATCCCGCTTCTGGAATGTATACCAGGGAGTCACGTGGAATACTGACTAATTTGACCGTTTTATCTTTATTATTAAGTGTAGCAAGCATCAATGCATCTGAACGACTGTTACCCTCGCCTTGACTGCGTGCTTCACTATCGTCTACGCCAATGAAAAGAATGGATACATTATCTTCAAGAGGCTTTACAGCTTCTTCGCGTAATTCCGAACCTGCTCGGTCTTGCACTGCTTCATAGGATTTATCTGCAGCTGATTCTGCTTTTTTGGCTAGATAAATTCCATAAGCCGTTAAGCTGATTAGGACGGAAGCAATAAGCATAGCTGAGACTTTTAGGATTAATGACTTTTTGGAGGCACCGCTTCTTGTCGTTTTATATTGTTTTCGATTCATTTTTAATCTCCTCTAGGTAGGGGATTGCCCTACTAATCAATAAGACGTCTGAAGTTAGCGCATTGTTTCATCTCTAGCTACAGTACTCCTCATTATACAATGCTTTAACTAAACCGTAAAAGGAAAAGTTTTTTACATTTTCTTTAAATTCATTACATCTGTTAAATATTTCTTCTTATATTTAAGCATAAATGAACCGAATTAGATATCAAATTCAATAAATTCTGCTAATTCTCGCTTGATAATAGCTTGCCCATTCGTCATTTCTGTTATCCATTCAACAAATTTCTCTTCGGTTGATACAGGCACATAGAGAAATATTTCCACATTATCTGCATATTCGATTCGTTCAAGAGGATAGGCGGAACCACGCACTTCATTCTCAACTTTACCCAACCAAGTGTAATCTACGGATACTTTCATTAAATGATGAAGTCTGCGCTCAACGATACAAGCTGCCTGAATTCCTTCGGTAGTCGCTTTTCCGTAAGCGCGTATTAATCCGCCACCACCTAATTTTATGCCACCAAAGTACCGTGTTACGACAACCACAGTATCTTTTAATCCTTGTTTTTTTAACACTTCCAGCATAGGAACGCCTGCCGTGCCACTGGGTTCTCCGTCATCATTTGCTTTTTGGATGGAGTCATGTTCACCAATCATGTAAGCGGAGCAATTGTGATTCGCTGATTTATGTTTTGATTTAATCTCCTCTATAAATGCTTGAGCTTCTTGTTCTGTTTCAGCGCGATTTACATATGTGAGAAATCTGGATTTTTGAATAATTATTTCTGTTTCTCCAAATCCTTTGACAGTGACATAATCTTTTCTCAAATCTTTCCACTCCTCATTGACATCTAGTTGTCATGTAATTTTAATATGTTTTTGTGTATATAGTGATATAATAAATGCAGTCATAGCAGGAATAAAGGCATGTATGACGTATTATATAGATAGAGAAATGAATGATGAAACATTCATTAGACAGTTGCTCGAAAAAGGAGAATACCCGATGTCAGGGAAAAAGGTCGATATCAATTCTTTAGATCATATTTTCAGCCAAATGGTTGAAACGATGGACCGCTCCAAAAACGATATTTTTATTATAAGCGAACAAAATCGACAAAGCTTATTACAAATGCAAAAAGAATTAGAAATTGTCCATTCAAAATTAGCGGATGTATTAATAGAAGGTGACTTGCTTGAAGAAGAGACCCGTCTATCACGAAAACGTCTCGGTGACGTCTCCAAGCATTTTAACACGTTTACGGAAGAGCAAGTGCGCGAGGCTTACGAACAAGCAAATGATTTACAAATTAAACTTTCAATTAACCGAACGGAAGATCGCCAATTACGGGAACGTAGAGATGATTTGGAACGTCGTTTAACTGAATTAAACGATGCCATTTTGCATGCCGATCAGCTTGTTACTCAAGCCAACGTAGTAACCAACTACTTAACATCTGATTTGAAAAATGTTGGACAAGCTTTGGAAACGGCAAAGTTAAAGCAAGATTTCAGTCTTAAAATTATTGAAGCACAAGAAGAAGAAAGAAAAAGGCTATCACGTGAAATACATGATGGTCCTGCCCAAATGATGGCAAATGTTTTGGTCCGTTCCGATTTAATCGAACGAACTTATCGTGAGAAAGGTGTCGATCAGGCATTAGTCGAGATATCTAGTCTGAAATTGATGGTTCGAAATGCACTGTCGGAAGTAAGACGAATTATTTACGACCTGCGACCAATGGCATTGGACGATTTAGGTTTAGTTCCTACCCTCAAAAAATACTTAATGACTATCGAAGAATATAATATGGGGTGCAAAATACACTTCAATTCCCATGGCGAACAACGTCGACTTTTACCTAATTATGAAGTAGCCATCTTTCGTTTGATTCAGGAATCCGTGACGAATGCTACAAAACACGGGAACTGCCAAACCATATGGGTGGAAGTTGAATGGTTCAAAAACAAAGTGACAGTTACCGTGAAGGATAACGGTATTGGATTTGACCAGCGCCTTGTCCGCGATAGTTCATTTGGATTATTGGGGATGCGAGAGCGGGTAGACTTATTAAAAGGTGAAATGATTGTGAAATCCTCGCCAGGTAAAGGAACAACAATGATGTTTCGAATTCCTTTAATTGAGGAAAAAGAGAGATAAGCTCTGCTTATATTTAGGAGGAAATGATGATGACGAAAATTGTAATTATAGACGATCACCAATTATTCCGTGAAGGTGTAAAACGAATTTTAGATTTTGAAGATTCATTCGATGTTGTTGCTGAAGGCGATGACGGAAGCGATGCTTTAAATCTTTTCGAGCAATATGCACCGGAAGTTATTTTAATGGATATCAACATGCCCCGCAAAAATGGGGTAGAGGCAACTGGCGAGCTGATGGCGAAATATCCGGAAGCGAAAGTGATTATGTTGTCTATTCACGATGATGAATCTTACGTTACGCACGCTCTTAAAACAGGAGCTCTTGGATACATGTTAAAAGAAATGGATGCAGATGCAATAGTACAAGCCATTAAAGTGGTGGCTGCAGGAGGATCTTACTTACATCCAAAAGTTACACGTAACTTAGTGGCAGAATTCCGTCGCTTAAGTGAACGTGAAAACAAAGGAACATTCCATCAATCCGAAATTCGTCGTCCTTTCCATTTGCTGACGAAACGTGAATGTGAAGTTCTTCAATTGTTAACGGACGGACAAAGTAACCGCATGATTGGTGAAACTTTGTTCATCTCTGAAAAAACAGTAAAAAATCACGTATCAAGCATTCTTCAAAAAATGAATGTAAATGACCGCACACAAGCCGTAGTTACAGCAATCAAGAACGGCTGGGTAGAAGTACGTTAATTGATTTATATGACCCCCTCACATTTGTGAGGGGGTTTTGTTTTGGTGAGATGATAATGAGGTTCTAGGTAGACAGAACTAGCATCCCGGTAGACAGAATAGCTTGGGAGGTAGACAGTTTTGGAATCCAGGTAGACAGAACGGCCTTCCAGGTTGCACAAAATGAAAAGTGGCGCATGTCTAGTAGAAGGAGTTTAGATTCAGGTAGACAGAATTCGCATCCAGGTAGACAGTTTCACTTGCCAGGTAGACAGAATGGTAATCCAGGTTGCACAAACTCCTATTTCTTTTCAAGCACTTCATTGTGTCTTTAAAAGGAATCCTCATTGACATCATCGAATAATTTATAAAATCTATAACGACCATTGTTTTTAGGAATTAAATTAGCTCTATTTAAAATATGCGATGCGGATGTTTTATCTTTTAGTTGCAAAAAATCTAGGCATTCTCTAGTAGTAATAGTGCTTTTCATCAAATAAAACCAATCCTCGAGTGCATTCGCAATGATTACTTTCCGGGAAATTTTACAAGTAGGACATTTATAAAGAGTGCCAATATTGATGGAGCATTGTGGACAAAGCAATCCTTTAACAATTTTTGAATCATGAATTGGGAAAGTACTTACTAGTGGGGTAGGGGAATAATTCGTTTTAGCTTGTTCCAGGGAGTCGATTAACGATTTGAAATCTTTTTCTGTAAGTGTGGGAGGGAGTTCGAATAGGTCTTCTATATATGACCCGACATCACAGCCCATCATTATGTTTGAATACTTTGGAGGCAAGTCCACAATGGTGCTAGAAAAGGCGAATACAATTGCACTTTTTATGGGGAGGTTAATTTGAATCGAATTCAACCATTTTACTAATCTTCGTTCATGACGTTTCAGTTGTTCCTCTGGACATTTCAAAGATGTTTTTACTCCGTCGACTTCTCTGATTAATTGAGCAGGAGTCTTTTGGAATGAGATTCGACCTTTTAATGCTTTTACTTCCAATATACAAACAAACTTTGGTGTAATAATCAAAGTGTCAAATTGGGCTTTTGTATTTGCAGAAGTTTGAATATTAATGTCTTTAAAAACGGCAAATGAACATGGAAATTCAATATTCTTTATAAAATTGTCAACATATGTCTCACCGCTGTATCCAGCACGGATTCGATTGATTCTCGACTCGATTTCCTTATAAAGCGGGTGTTCATTCGGCACTCTATTAAGTAAGCGAAGGTAAACTTTTAACGTTTTTGGCGTTTGACGATTCTCGATAATAAAATATCACTCCCTTTAAAGTTTCGGATATTGTAAAAATAGCATTTTTATCCATCTACTTGCAACTGAATTACTTGAAAAGAAAGCCAGGCAGACAGCGCCGTCCCAGGTTGACAGTTTGGCCTTCCAGATAGACAGTTTGAAATTCCAGGTAGACAGTTTTCCCTTCCAGGTAGACAGAATGGCCATCCAGGTTGCACAAAATGAAGCTCCACTCACATAACAGCACATTTCTACACGAAACTTTCACATGAATCGTGTCGTCTCTATTCAGAATGTGGCTATAATATAATAAAGGCAATCAATACAGGGCAAAATAGCCGAGTGGGAGGACGATTTTAATGAATTTTAAATATATGATGATATTGACACTTCTTTCAATATTACTATCAGCTTGTGCAAGTGAAGAGAATCGAGAAGGAGCAGGTTCAGTTTCTGACGGTGAATCTTCAAGCGAAAATAGCGCATTGGAACATGGTGTGAAAGATCAGAAACAAGATCAAGCTCAGTCTGATGTGGGATTTGAGATGGCGGGTTCCGAAATCGAAGAGGCCCAAAATGTGCCTGCAGACGAGAAAAAGGCAATTTTGGCATCTTTCGATACGTACATGACTTCATTCAATGACGAAGACATTGCAAAATATATGTCAATCATTGCTACGGAACCTGAAGGGTTTGATTACAAAGAAGAAGAAGCGACCGTTGTAAAAACGTTTAAAGAATACGATGTAAAAAGAACAGCTGAAGATGTAACGGTCATCAAATATGATGAAAACCAAGCACAGGTCTTTGCATCGCTTGCAATTTCCCTTGAACAGGTATCAACAGGTGCAAAACTTGATCGGACAGGTAGACAAGTTACCGTGTTTGCCAAAGAAGAAGGAAACTGGCGTGTCAGCAGTGTATATTTCATTGGAGATGCAGCAGAATAAGATGATTGAAAACCTCGCGAATTTGCGGGGTTTTTATTCTTTGGTCTTTGTTAACAAATCTATCGTCAGTCTTAAATTTGCGGGTCTCCACAATTTGGTATTATGATGAAAATGTAGGAATGAGTAATCCGTATTGGAGGAATGCTCATGGAAGAAATACAAACATTTTTAAGTGGTCGAATTTGGTTGAAGGAAAAGACCCCATTTCCTTTACCCACCATTGAAGATTATATTCAAAAAGGATTTATTATCCCTCATAAAGGCATTCAGTCAAAACAACTTTCCCGCATACTAAAATCTAAACAGCACCATTGTCGTCGATGTGGATTTGAGCAATTAAGTTCCTTTCAATGTGCAAAATGTAAAGGCCCTTGTCTATACTGCCGCCATTGCATTCGCATGGGCAGAGTGAGTAGTTGTACCGTTCTCATTACGTGGAGCGGTCCCGGAATAAAACAAGTACCGTCACATCTGTTTTCATGGGAAGGGAAATTAACTCCCAAACAAGATCTTGCTTCAAAAGAACTTCTGCAAAGCGTTCGACAAAATCAAAGCCATTTAATACATGCCGTCTGCGGAGCGGGAAAAACCGAACTTCTATTTCCCGCAGTATTTGACTTGCTCGAGCGGGGAAAAAGGGTTTGTGTGGCTACCCCAAGGACAGATGTTGTACTGGAACTAGCCCCACGTTTTCAGCAAGTTTTTCCGCAAACCGTCATTCATTCTTTATATGGTGGTTCTCCAGAATATACGAATTATGCACAGCTTATCATCGCAACAACACATCAATTGTATAGATTTGAAGAAGCTTTTGATGTCATATTTGTCGACGAAGCTGATGCTTTTCCTTACACACTAGATGTGACACTGCAAAATGCAGTGAACAAAGCGAAAAAGAAAGCAGCCGCTGTCCATACTATCACTGCAACTCCTTCTGATGAACTTTTAAGACAAACGGTTAATAAATCTGTCATATCAGGAAGGTTTCACGGTTTTCCATTACCGGTACCTCGTTTTGTCGGGTTATGGAATTATAAAAAGCACATCCGTATAGGCGCAATTCCCCAAAAGCTTAAAAAATGGACAATGCATTGTCTGCACCAAAATCAACCGTTTCTCATATTTTTCCCAACGATAGAGCTTATGGAACAAGCTTTGCCATTATTTCTGATATTGCATTCCGAAATTTTGTCCGTTCATGCTGAAGATCCAAATCGAAAAGAAAAGGTTTTGAAGTTACGGGAAAGGAAAGTAATTGGCCTGCTCACAACAACTATCCTCGAGCGCGGAATTACTATTCCTGATGTACAAGTAGCGGTAGTGGGTGCCGATGAACTGATTTTCACGAGCAGTGCATTAATTCAAATTGGTGGAAGGGTCGGACGGTCAATCGAATATCCTAATGGTGATCTTGTGTTTTTTCATCATGGAATTTCGTATGCCATGGACAAGGCAAAAGAGACAATTGAAGCGCACAATAAGGACAGCGGATTCAAATAATGAATTGTTTAATATGTTCTACCTCATTTATCGAAAGTGCTTCTTGGCAAAAACTGTTTCTCATAAAACCAGCGGATGTAATCTGCAATCAATGCAGATCAAAATTTGAAAAAATATTGAAAACAAAGAGTGAAAATGAATGGTCGGGGACAATATATGAAGGTGCACTGGACTCGGTCAAATCCTTTTACACTTACAACGATTGGATGAAACATGTTTTTCAGCAGTATAAATTTCAATTGGATGTCGAACTGGCAAAAATTTTTGTGGAAGACTTCAGACCATTACGCCAAGTTCAAGAATTGATTGTCCCTATTCCTCTGCATCCTGAAATGTTACATGAAAGAACTTTTTCACAAGTTGATCAATTCCTCATTGATGCAAATGTTCCATTCAAGAATGTGCTGTCAAAAACAGAGAATCGATCGCAAGTTGGAAAAACAAGAAAAGATCGAATGTCCACCGAATTACTTTTTTCCGTTCAAGAAAATGTTCAAGAGCAACATATTGTATTGATCGACGATTTGTATACAACTGGCACCACTCTGCATCACGCTGCATTCGCGTTGAAAAAAGCAGGTGCTCAGACAGTTCGTGCAATCACTTTGATTCGAGTATGAAAAATAAAGAAAATGTCTACTTTCGACAAAATTCCAAAAACTTTTTGGTTTGTAGCAGGAGTTAATAGGGGATAAGTAGAATAAGGTTTACATAGCCTTAATTAAAGGAGGAGTTTACATGTTAAATTTTAATATCCGTGGTGAAAACGTTGAGGTAACTCCTGCGATTCGTGAGCACGTTGAAAGCAAAATCAATAAGGTAGAACGCTATTTCAACGAAGACTTCCAAGCGAACGCAAATGTCAATTTAAAGGTTTATAATGACAGTCAAACGAAAGTGGAAGTAACCATTCCAATGAAGAATTTAACGCTCCGAGCTGAAGAGCGTCATAATGATATGTATGCAGCAGTCGATTTAATCGTCGATAAACTTGAGCGTCAAATCCGTAAACATAAAACAAAAGTAAATCGTAAGTTCCGTGAACGTGAAGGTGTTGGTGCATACTTTGCTAACGTGGTATCTCCTGAACAAGCGGCATATCAAGACGAGAGTGAAGAAGAATTACCAATCGTCCGTACGAAGCAATTTGAATTAAAACCGATGGATCAAGAAGAAGCGGTTTTACAAATGGATATGCTGGGACATAACTTCTACGTCTTCACTGATGCAGAATCAAATGGAACAAATATTGTTTACAAACGTAAAGACGGTAAATACGGTTTAATCGAAACAAACTAAATTAAATTCAATCCATGAGGAAGCCCGAGCAAGTGGGGCTTTCTTTTTTTGTAAGAACTTGATGACAAAAAGACATTTGCGACTGCATTCCTCAAATGCATGAAGATTGAGTACATTATACATACATATGGCTCATGCGGAACAAGTGGATTGTGCAAATTTAAATCTAAGAAACCGTATTATTACCAATTGTAAAGTTGATAAATTTGTCGATTGAGAAGGAATTTACTCGAACAAAGCGAATAGTACCTTTATCAAGTTTAAGGGCAGTTTTTCAATAGGGGAGGGGATCGGATGACGAAAAGTCGATTATGGAACAGACTTGGTTTTCGTGGGAAAGTTGTATTTGCCATGAGCGCAATCGTGATACCAATCCTTTTTGTGATGGCCTCCTATTCATACAATTATTCAAAAAATTTATATGAATTAAAAATGGAAGAAGAATTATCACTTGAAAACGAATTGGTTGTTCAAGAAATCTACACGTTTTTAAATAGCAAAAGTGAAATTACGAAACAACTTGGCGAACTTGAAGATGTCAGGGAACTTTTGGAATCGTCAGTTGAACGTGAAACAGTTAAGAAATCGCCAATATATCAACAAGTAAATCAGTTCATGACAAGAGTGCAGGAAGATAATGAAGATGTAGGTTTAGTTTGGATGGCGTTTCTTGAAGAGAATTTTTTAATTGCAGATCATGGGTACGTAACTGATGAAGCATATGACATTCCAAAAAGGCCGTGGACTGCAAAAGCGAATGCAGCAGAAGGCTTATCATATTCAGACCTTTATATCGATTACTCTACGAAGAAATTAACTGTAAGTGTCATTTATCCAGTCGAATCGGAAGACAAGCGGTTGGGGTATTTTGGTTTAGATTTACATTTGGATTCTATACCTGCACTGATTGGTCCTTATGAAACAAAGTACAACAAATATATTCTTTTAACAGAGTCCGGGCAAATATTATATGACGCTGACAGCCTATGGAATGACTTTGAAAACTTTGATCTTACTCTAGATGAAATGGAGTTAGTGAAGACAACTGAAGGGAATTACTATGTTGAAATGCGAGAACTTGATAATACCGGTTTGCGAATGTTCAGTTATGCACCAGAAAAAACCGTTACCCAACCCTTTGCAGACTTTGGTAAGTCGATTGGTTTGTCATGGATTATCGCCGCAATCATGATCTTAATTTCTTTATCCTGGTTGCTTCGTTACATGTTAAAAGATATACCGAACATCGTAAAGCATGTTCGTCAGATGGAACAAGGTAACTTGGTGACTAAAATGGGGATTAAAAGACAGGATGAAATTGGTGAAATTGCTCAATCAATTGAACAAATGGGAGAATTACTGAATGCACAAGTAAAGGAAATTGATTATCAGGCAAGGTTTGATTCACTGACAAACTTACCAAACCGTTTCTCGATTGAACGCGAACTTTCGAGTTGGATTGAGGAATCAAAAGAGTCCAATCAAATGATAACCGTCGCATTCATTGACCTCGATCACTTTAAACAGATTAACGACTCAAAAGGGCATGCATACGGAGATGAACTTTTAGTACAGGTTACGCAAAGAATTAAAGAGTTGTTGCCGGAAAACAGTAGCTTCGGTCGCTTTGGAGGAGATGAATTCATTGTTCTCATACGTGCTAAAAGAGAAAAATTCCCGGCGGTCCGAGCAACCCTTACTGCTTTGCATGAGTGCTTCTCGAAAGTGTTTTATTTAAACGATCATCCGTTTTTTGTGACTCCTTCGATCGGGGTTTCACTTTATCCGACGGATGCAAAGTCGTGTGAGCAATTGTTAATCAATGCGGATACGGCACTTTATAAAGCAAAGGCAGCGGGCAGAAACAGAATTCTCTTCTTCAATTATGAAATGAAAGAAGCATTCGAAAAACAACATATGATGGAGCAAGGCTTACGTGAAGCCATTAAGCACAATCATTTTAACCTAGTCTATCAACCACAGTTCAACTTGAAAACTGGAAGGACTGAAAGTTTGGAAGCACTTCTTCGTTGGAGGCATCCAGAATGGGGAATGATTTCTCCAGCTGAGTTTATTCCAGTGGCAGAAGAATCAGGCTACATTAAGGAGATTGGGGATTGGGTACTTGAAACCGCTATTCGCGAAATAAAAAGTATTCATCAGGAATATGTCCATATATCAGCTGTAGCAATCAATGTCAGTGCCCTGCAACTACGTGAAGCCTATTTCGTTCATCGCCTGAAAACACTGTTAAAGAAATATCAAGTAAATCCAGGTTTAATTGAAATTGAGATAACTGAGTCGATTTTTATCGAGGGTGGGGAAGAAGTTCTCGAAACGCTTAAAGAAATTCGCGGTATGGGCATTAGCATTGCGCTCGATGATTTTGGAACAGGATACTCTTCATTGAATTATCTTCGAATATTACCGATTAACCGAGTGAAAATTGATCGATCATTTGTTCAAAAAATGGAGAATGATACAAGGGTACAGGCGATTATCAAGTCCGTCATAGATTTGTCCCATAATTTAGGGTTCAACATTGTCGCGGAAGGCGTGGAAACACAAAAGCAGCTGTTATTATTAAAGTCTATGAATGCGGATGTTATTCAAGGGTTTTATGGAAGTAAACCATTAAACTGGACGCAATTGCATGAGTTTTTAAAAGAGCCCCAAACATTGTAGAGATGGAGCCGTCATTTGCACCCCTATAGTAGCAGTGGTAAAATAAACCTTGAGACTATATGGGAAGTGAATTTAAATGCTTGGAGTATTAAATAAAGTATTTGACTTAAATAAGCGCGATTTAAAACGATTAGAAAAAGTTGCCGATCAAGTAGAGGCATTTGCAAATGACATGGACGCACTAACTGATGACCAGTTACGTGCTAAAACAGATGAGTTTAAAGGACGTTTGGCAAGTGGTGCCGATCTGTCTGACATTCAAGCGGAGGCATTCGCAGTAGTTCGTGAAGCAGCCAAGCGTGTTCTTGGCATGTACCCTTTCCGCGTACAAATTATGGGTGCCGCTGCACTTCATGAAGGCAATATTTCAGAAATGAAAACTGGTGAAGGGAAGACGTTGACGTCTACCATGCCTGTTTATTTGAATGCCATCACTGGAAAAGGTGTGCATGTTGTTACGGTCAATGAATATTTGGCAAGCCGTGATGCGGCCGAAATGGGTCAATTGTATAATTTCTTAGGTTTAACTGTTGGATTAAATTTAAACAGTTTAAGTAAGGATGAGAAACGTGAAGCATACGCAGCGGATATCACGTATTCGACAAACAATGAACTTGGATTCGACTACTTACGTGACAATATGGTGTTGTACAAAGAAGAACATGTTCAGCGACCGCTCTATTACGCTGTAATTGATGAAGTCGATTCCATTTTGATTGATGAAGCACGTACGCCACTGATTATTTCAGGACAAGCAGCTAAATCCGCTCAGCTTTACCAACAATCGAATGCTCTTGTTCGTGCACTACGCAAAGAAGAAGACTACTCATATGACGAGTCAACTAAAGGTGTCGTATTAACTGAGGCAGGGATTGAAAAGGTTGAAAAAGCGTTTGGAATTGACAACTTATTCGATTTGACACATGTACGTTTAAATCATGCAATTAACCAGTCATTGAAAGCACATGCAAGTATGCACAATGATGTTGATTATGTTGTTCAAGATGGAAACGTTGTTATCGTAGACTCCTTTACAGGTCGTCTGATGAAAGGCCGCCGTTATTCGGATGGACTTCATCAAGCGATTGAAGCTAAAGAAGGTTTGGAGATTCAAAATGAATCGATGACCATGGCAACTATTACATTCCAGAACTATTTCCGTATGTATGAAAAACTTTCAGGCATGACGGGAACTGCCAAAACGGAAGAGGAAGAGTTCCGCAACATTTACAATATGAACGTCATTGTGATTCCGACAAACCGTGTAATAGCACGTGATGACCGAGCGGACTTGATTTATGCTTCCATGGAAGGTAAATATAAAGCCGTAGCGGAAGATATTGCCGAAAGACATAAAGCTGGTCAGCCAGTGCTTGTCGGGACTGTAGCAATCGAAACTTCCGAAATCATTTCTAACTTGTTGACTAAACATGGAATCCGCCATAATGTCCTGAATGCGAAAAACCATGAACGTGAAGCCGAGATTATTTCCACTGCAGGTCATAAAGGGGCAGTAACAATCGCAACAAACATGGCTGGTCGTGGAACAGACATCAAACTTGGTGACGGAGTCATCGAAGTTGGAGGATTAGCTGTTATCGGTACAGAAAGACATGAATCCCGTCGTATTGACAATCAGCTACGTGGACGTTCAGGACGTCAAGGCGATCCTGGTGTGACACAATTCTATTTATCAATGGAAGATGATTTAATGCGTCGTTTCGGTTCTGACAATATGCGTGCGATGATGTCTCGTCTGGGTATGGATGATTCACAACCAATCCAGTCTAAAATGGTTACACGTGCCGTAGAATCAGCTCAGAAACGTGTTGAAGGTAATAACTTCGATGCTCGTAAACGTTTGCTTCAATATGATGATGTTTTACGTCAACAACGTGAAATTATTTATAAAGAACGTTTGGAAGTGTTGGAAACCGACAATATGCGTGGCTTGGTTGAAACAATGATTGACGAAGTAATTGAACGCACAGTTGCCGTTCATACTGCTTCAGATAAGCAAGCCGAGTGGAACTATAAAGGTCTTGCAGATACAATTCAAGCGAATTTATTAACTGAAGGTGCAGTAACAAGAACTCAGTTGGAAGGAAAATCAGCTGACGAAATCGTTGAATTTATTAAACAGGAAGTTTACAAACGCTACGATGAAAAAGAAGAGGAAATGACTCCTGAACGTATGCGTGAATTTGAAAAAGTTGTCCTGTTGCGTTCAATTGATTCGAAATGGATTGATCATATTGATGCTATGGATCAGTTGCGTCAAGGAATTCATTTGCGTGCTTATGGACAAATCGATCCACTTCGCGAGTATCAAAATGAAGGATTTGCGATGTTTGAAGCAATGGTTGAATCTGTTCAGGAAGATGTTGCGAAATATGCCATGAAAGCAGAAATACGCAATAACTTGCAACGTGAAGAAGTAGCGAAGGGTCAAGCTGTAAACCCGAAAGAAGAAGGCGGAGCTGTGAAGAAAAAGCCAGTTCGAGCGCAATCTTCAGTAGGTAGAAACGAAATGTGCCCATGCGGCAGTGGCAAGAAATTCAAGAATTGCCATGGCGCTGTTGAAAGATAACGGAGGAATTTATACATGATGGAATTATCAGATGTACGCAATGAACTAGACAGAACAGCTTCAAAATTATCCGACTTTAGGGGGTCTCTTTGACTTAGAAAACAAAGAGGCACGAATTGCTGAGTTGGATGAAAATATGTCGATGCCCGACTTTTGGAATGATCAACAAGCAGCTCAAGTGGTAATCAGTGAAGCGAATGCTTTGAAAGAAATTGTAAATGAATATAATGAACTGCTTGATACACAGGAAAATCTCGAAATGACTTTGGAATTGTTACGCGAAGAACCAGACGAGGAATTGCAGGAAGAACTCAGTAGCGAAATGAAAGAATTCACTGCCAAACTGGGTGATTTTGAACTCCAATTGCTACTGAGCGAACCTTATGACAAAAACAATGCCATTTTGGAACTTCATCCTGGAGCGGGTGGAACGGAGTCTCAGGATTGGGGTTCCATGCTCCTTCGTATGTATACACGTTGGGGTGAAAAGCGTGGCTTCAAAGTGGAAACACTCGATTATTTACCTGGGGACGAAGCCGGAATCAAATCGGTTACACTTGGATTTAAAGGTCATAATGCTTACGGCTATTTGAAAGCTGAAAAAGGAGTTCACCGTTTGGTGCGAATTTCACCTTTCGATTCTTCTGGCCGTCGCCATACTTCTTTCGTGTCGTGTGAGGTTATGCCTGAATTCAATGATGAAATCGAAATCGAAATCCGGACGGAAGATTTGAAAATTGATACGTATCGTGCCAGTGGTGCAGGTGGTCAGCATATTAATACCACCGATTCCGCTGTCCGTATTACTCACTTGCCGACAGGTGCTGTCGTGACGTGTCAACAAGAACGCTCTCAAATCAAAAACCGTGAAAAAGCGATGACCATGTTAAAAGCGAAATTGTATCAATTAAAAATTGAGGAACAAGAAGCTCAAATGCTCGAGATTCGTGGAGAGCAAAAAGAAATTGGTTGGGGTTCTCAAATTCGTTCATATGTTTTCCATCCTTATTCAATGGTAAAAGATCACCGCACAAGTGCAGAAAGTGGCAACGTGCAAGGTGTCATGGACGGAGATATCGATTTGTTCATCAATTCCTACTTGCGTTCAAAAATGAATTAAGAAAAAACGGACATCCTACAAAGATGTTCGTTTTTTTTGTTGTTTTGCTACATTCATGCAGGATAGCATGTAAGGCGGCATTTAGGAGGAAATGGTTAGTTGCCCCTAAATGACGAAAGTTGCTCCCAATTTTGAAAAGTTGCTCCAAAACCAGTGAAAGTTGCTCCCATTTTCGAAAAGTTACTCCCAAACTCGAAATTAGATCTAAAGTGATTACACTTAACGTCTATAATGCCGCAAGTGTGTTGCGTGGACATGGCCAGAGCCCAAATTCAGGATAAAATTGTGACACCGAAAGAAAATTATCACAGCGGATCACTTCATCATGATGAAGTTCACACTCTTTATTGCGTCTGCTATACTTCATTAGGGAAAAATGGACATAATAGAAAGAAGGAAATTTTATGAATCGAAAAACACGGGAAGAGCCACATCCTATTTTGGCTTCCGTTTTGGAATATATGTATATCATCATTGGTGCTGCGATTATCGCTGTCGGATTTAACGTTTTCTTATTACCGAACGAAGTAGCATCGGGCGGTGTCAGTGGGATCAGTACCATATTAAAAGGATTGTTTCACTGGAATCCCGGCTTTGTCCAATATGCATTTAATATTCCTTTATTTATTGCAGGCGTAATCTTCCTTGGCAAACAGTTTGGCGCCCGTTCACTTGTCGGAACACTAACGTTGCCTATGTTTGTTTTATTAACGGCAGACTGGGAGCCAGCTACATTGAATCCATTGCTTGGCGCACTATTTGGTGGAATCTCTGTAGGTGTTGGTTTGGGTATTGTCTTTCGAGGTCGAGCATCTACAGGCGGAACAGATTTAGCCGCTCAAATTATAGCGAAGTACACAGGTCTTACATTAGGAACGAGCGTAATGCTGATTGATGGACTAATTGTTCTTTCAGCAGCACTAGTTTTCGATATTGAAAAAGGCTTGTATGCACTGATTGGTTTATTTGTGACAACGAAGACCATTGATATTATTCAACTTGGTTTCAGCCAATCGAAAATGGTTTACATTATTACGAATAAACAAGAAGAAATACGGGATGCTATATATACCGAGGTTAATCGTGGTGTGACCAAGCTTCCGGCAGTTGGTGGGTATACCGAACAAGAACGACCAATTTTACTTGTAGTTGTTTATCAGACGGAATTTACAAAATTGAAGCAAGTCGTTAAAACGGTTGACCCATCAGCATTTGTCATAGTTTCAGACGCCTACGAAGTACTCGGTGAGGGTTTTAAACGACCATAATGTAGGTATACTTGTAAAGAATGTATAATTTGATTTCCGGGAGGGAACAAAATGAACAAAAAACTTCTTGCAGCTATTTTTGGATCTGCACTGATGCTTGCGGCTTGCGGTGGCGGTGGAGATGAAGAAGCAACTGAAACGAACGAAGAAAAAGGTGGAGAAGTCACTGAGACTCAAGATGCTGAAAAAATTGTACAAGGAAATTGTACAAGTTGTCACGGCGGTAATTTAGAAGGACAAGGTAACTTCCCAAGCCTCAAGGATGTGGGATCACGTCTTTCTAAAGATGAAATCTTACAAGTCATTCAAAACGGCCAAGGTCAAATGCCTGCTAACATTATTGAAGGTGCAGAAGCGGAAGTTGTAGCCGAATGGTTGGCGAACAAAAAATAAGATGTAATAAAGTAGACCAATGACTGTTTTTGTCATTGGTCTTTTATTTTTGTCAAAAAAGTGTCGAAGGAAAAGAAGGATTTCGGGAACTCAATAACGAATTTTATACATGAATAGGTACATACAACTTGTTGGATTTTAGGGAAAAAGAACTAATGATAAGGTTTCTTAAGGCTTCTTTCAAAATTTTTGTAATAGTACTGTAATAAAAATTTGTCGACATACTTGTTATAATGAGCATGTCGGAAAAAATATTTCAGACAGCTAGGAAAAAGCATAGGTGGTTACAAACATATGATTTCAATGAAAAACGTCTACAAGAAATATCCAAACGGCATAGTTGCTGCAAACGGAATTAATGTAGAAATCAAACAAGGTGAATTTGTATATGTTGTCGGTCCAAGTGGGGCTGGTAAATCAACATTTATTAAAATGATGTATCGAGAAGAGCGTCCAACGAGTGGAGATATAGTAGTTAATGGCATTAATTTGGCGAAATTGAAGTCAAAAAAAGTGCCTTATTTAAGAAGACAAATCGGCGTAGTCTTTCAAGATTTTAAATTACTGCCGAGATTGAATGTTTTTGAGAATGTTGCGTTTGCTTTAGAAGTAATTGAAGAATCGCCTAAAGTGATTCGCAAGCGTGTGATGGAAGTACTGGATTTGGTGGGACTGAAACACAAAGCCCGCATGTTCCCAACAGAATTATCTGGTGGAGAACAACAACGAGTATCTATTGCCCGTTCGATTGTCAACATCCCGAAAGTGATGATTGCGGACGAGCCTACCGGAAACTTAGATCCCGAAACGTCATGGGACATCATGAATTTATTTGAAGAAATAAATAGACGTGGGACAACCATTATTATGGCCACGCACAATAAAGAAATTGTTAATACCATTAAGCACAGAGTAATTGCAGTCGAAGGCGGACTCGTCGTACGTGATGAAGTCGGAGGTGACTACGGTTATGAAAGCTAGAACATTAGGACGTCATTTCCGAGAAAGTTTTAAAAGTCTAGGCAGAAATAGCTGGATGACTTTTGCATCTGCCAGTGCCGTAACTGTTACGTTATTACTTGTTGGCGTATTCGTCATGATTATGATGAATTTAAACAAAGTTGCTGACGATTTAGAAAAAGATGTCGAAATAAAAGTGTTGCTTGAACTGACTGCGGATGACGCAGCTGCAGCTCAATTAGAAAAAGAGATAAAAGAAGTAGATGGAGTTGCGACTGTTGTCTATTCAACGAAAGAAGCGGAATTAGAAGATTTAATAAAAGATTTCGGAGCGACAATGGGGTTGTCTGATCAAAATAATCCATTACGTGCAGCCTACTACGTGAAAGCGGAAAACCCTCAGGAAACTGAAAAGGTTGCCCAGCGGATTAATCGTCTAAAAAATACATATTCGGTTGAATATGGTGAAGGCAAGATTGAGAAGCTATTCAGTTTCTTGAATGTAGCGAGAAACATAGGTTTGGGATTGATACTAGCATTGTTATTCACCGCGATGTTCTTGATTTCGAATACGATTCGCATCACAATTGTTGCGCGTCGCCGTGAAATTGAAATTATGAAACTCGTAGGAGCGACAAATTGGTTTGTCCGTATACCATTCGTTTTAGAGGGAATGTGGATTGGGATTCTTGGTGCGATAATGCCGATAACTCTCGTAACTTTGCTTTATTACAATTTATATGAAATGGTACAACCTTATTTAAAAGGCGAATTATTTAATCTATTGCCGTTAACTCCATTCTTATACCAAGTAAATGGTCTCATTCTAATGATGGGGATTTTCATTGGTGTGTGGGGAAGTTTTATGTCAGTACGTAAGTTTTTACGCGTGTAAACGCGAGCTTGAAAGGGGCCGAACATGAGAAAGAAACAATCTAAATGGATGGTAGTTTCCATAGCAGCAGTATTAGGATGTTCAATTTTTATGACACAACCAACTGATGCATTGGCAAACTCATTGAACGATTTGAAAAATGAACAAAAACAATTGGATCGTAAAAAATCACAATTGAATTCGACTATTGATCAGAAAAAAGGCGACATTTCAGAAAATCAATCGAACCAAGAAAAATTGCTTGCTCAAATTCAATCTCTCGATAGCAAAATTATTGAGACTAATAGTGAAATAGATCGCGTACTTGGCGACATTAAACGTACGAACTTAGAAATTGAAAAGTTACATGAAAGTATTACAGTATTAGAGAAGAAAATCGCTGACCGTGACGAGTTAATTAAAGAGCGTCTTCGCTCAGTTCAGGAAAGTGGCGGCTCAGTCAATTATCTGGATGTATTACTTGGGGCTAGCAGTTTCTCAGATTTCATTGACCGATTCTCAGCAGTGAATACTTTGATGGATGCAGATAAGAAAATCTTGGAAGAACAAGCTGCAGATAAAAAGTCGTTGGAAGAGCAAAAAGCGTCAGTTGAAGAAAAACTGGCTCAACAAAAATCAAGTCGCGACAAATTAGTAAACTTAAAAGCAAACCTTGATTCCCAAAAAGCTTCAAAAGGTAAATTAGTAGATCAACTGGAAGCAGAACAAGCAAAATTAATTCAACAAAAGAAATCACTTGAAAAAGAATATACAGAAACTCTAGAAATCAGTAAAAGTGTCGAGAGTAAAATAGTGGCTGAACAAGCGCGATTAATCGAACTTGCACGTCAAGCTGAAATTGCACGTAAGAAAAAAGCTGCTGAAGAACGAGCACGTCAGGAAAAAGCTGAACGCGCAAGACAGCAAGCTGCTTCACGTAATAAACAAAATTCTTCAAACGCAACACAAGCGCCCGCACCAGTAGTTGTCTCGTCAGGTGATTGGACAAGACCAGCTGCAGGACGTTTCTCTTCTACATTCGGTGGACGTGATATCGGAGCAGGAGCAGAATTCCATTACGGCAGTGACATTGCCAATAGCATCGGAACACCGATTCTATCTGCGGCAGATGGTATAGTTTCTTATGCAGCTCCAATGGGCACATACGGTAATGTTATTATGGTTACACACTCAATTAATGGGCAAATTTTCACTACTGTCTATGCACATTTAAGTGGATTTAATGTAAGTTCTGGTCAATCAGTTTCTAAAGGACAAATGATCGGAAGAATGGGTAGTACAGGTCGTTCAACTGGTTCTCATTTACATTTTGAAATTCATGAAGGTCCTTGGAACGGAAGCCGTTCAAATGCGGTCAATCCGATTCGTTACGTATCATTCTAATTTTAGTATCGTGGCTCACTCTTAGGTAATCTGAGGGTGAGCTTTTTTCATGATTCTCTGAAGCATTATTCAACACAAAGTCAAAACATTGTTATACGATAGAGGGTATATTATAACTGGTTATAAGGAGTTGAGTGAAATTGCCGGTAACAGAGTGGTTTATTATAAAATCGTTAACTCTCCCTTCATCCTGGGTTGCAGTAATTTTGGCGTTAATCATAACTGGAATTGTATTATGGATTAAATTTGGGAAAGATACGGAAGATTGGTATTCAGATGCAGCAATACTATTTATCCTTGTGTGGAAATTCAGTGTATTGATTACTGATTTTGAAATGATTCTTGAATTTCCTTTAGCTATTCTGTATTTCAATGGAGGTAAGACAGGTTTATTCCTTGGATTACTTTCAGCACTTGGCCGTCTATTATGGCAATTAAAAAGTAAAGGTTGGCCAGAGATAGATTTTGTAGCTCTAATAATTGCGTTCGTCTTGTTGCAATCTTTGTATCAGTTCCTTATGGTTAGTATGAATGAAGCAGAATTTTGGCAAAAACTGATGACGATTGCCATTTTTTCAGGAATGACCATATTAACTTGGATGAAAGTTTTTACGTCGAATGTTTGGAGATTACAATTACTAGTCCTCTTGTTACTTGCCCATATTCTTGCCGCTATTATTCAACCTGAAGGTTTGTTTCAAAGTCCGCTGCTCATTACAGTACTATTCTTGATATGCGGAATAACTGTCTATGTTTTCTTAAACAAACGAAAAATGGAGGAGAACCAATGACAAAAAAATTATTTGGACTCGTAATACTCGCTGCTCTCATCATCATCGTCATTGTCACGATGGTGAAAAATAATATGGATCAAGAAAAATCCATTGATAATGAACAATTAGGTACTGAAATGACAGGTGTTGCTTCTAGCGAGGGATTGAATAAAGGAAATACCGCGCCAGATTTCGAATTAACAACGCTGGATGGTAAGAAAGTGAAGCTCTCTGATTATCAAGGTAAAAAAGTAATCTTAAATTTTTGGGCGACTTGGTGCCCACCATGTAAAGCAGAAATGCCACATATGCAAAATTACTACGAAGATTTTGCAGAACAAGAAAATGTAGAAATATTGGCTGTCAATTTAACTAGCGGGGACAGCGCGGATAAAGTTGATGACTTTGTTCGTGATTATGGACTGACTTTTCCAATTCCTATGGACGTGGAAGGGGCGGTCGGTCAAACTTTTGAAGCCATCACCATCCCAACATCCTATATGATTGATACAAAAGGACGCATCCAAAATAAAATTGTGGGTCCGATGGATGATCAAATGATCGAAGATTTTGTTTCTAAGTTAGAATAATAATAAATCTGGCTTCTTCTTGTCCTATCGTCACCTTTTCGTTCATACACTGAAACGAAGATATTAGGGGGCGATTTTTTGAGAAGAAGCCGGGTTTTTTTGTTTGGTTTTTTAGTTATTTTGATTCTTTTATTCCTCATTTTTTGGGCACCTTTCAAAAAGGACAAGGCAAGTGAACCGTTCAGTCATATGTCTCCCATCGATCAGGCGTATGAACGTATATTGACTAGTTCAGTCCATCCCGTGGAAGGGGAGCAATTGATTGAAGGTGCACTTAGAGGAATGGCTGAAACGCTTGGAGATCCTTATAGTAAATACATGACCAAAGAGGAAGCAAAAGCTCACCGTGAATCTTTGGCGGACGAGCGCGTGGGGATTGGTTTAGAAATAATGGAAAATAAAGGGCGTTTTATTGTTGTGACTCCGATGAAAGAATCACCTGCCGAAAAAGCAGGAGTCAAGCCTTATGATGAAATTGTTAGAGTTGATGGTCAGCGCGTAGAGGGCAAGAGCTTAACTGATTTGCTTTCAGTAATTAAAGGCAAAAAAGGAACGAATGTCTCCTTAACGGTATTCAGAGAAACAGAAGATCGACATGTTGAAATGAAGATGACAAGGTCGGCACTTCAAATACAAACAGTGACCAGTGAGAAAATAGATCAGGATGATTCTTCAATAGGGTATGTAAGTATCTCCATGTTTGGTGAAAAAACGGCTGAAGAGTGGGAAGAACAAACTCGTACACTCGTTAAACAAGGAATTGACGGATTGGTGATAGATGTTCGTGGCAATCCCGGAGGATATTTACATAGTGTGGAACAAGTTGTGGGAACAATGTTAAAAGGTGGTCAAATCTTTGCTTACATGCAGGATTCCAAAGGTGTGCTTGAACCTTTGACCGTAAAATCAACAAAAGAAGATGACTATACAAAAACGATGAAAAGAATGCCGATCGTATTACTTCAGAACGAAGGCAGTGCTTCCGCAAGTGAAGTGTTAAGCGGTGCTTTGAAATCTAACCAACGGGCAACAATCGCTGGTTCTAAGAGTTTTGGCAAAGGAACAGTTCAGGAAACATGGGAATTGACAAATGGTGGTGAAATGAAGTTATCTTCACATAAATGGTTAACACCTAGTCAACAATGGATTCATGGCACTGGTATTGAAGCTGATTTCGAGGTCAAAGCGAGCGAGCTTTACCAACTTGAGCCACTTCCGATTAGTGGATCTTATCAGGTAGGAGATTACCATGAAGATATACTTTATGGACAGAAGTTTCTGAAAGCTTCAGGGTTTAAAATCACGAGAGTCGACGGCTATTTCGATGAAGATACAGCAAGAGCAGTAAAAGCGTTTAAGGAACAAAAGAAAGTTAATAATGAACCAAAAATGGATATCGTATTTTATCAAACTGCCAGAGAGACAATTTTGACATACAAAACAAGTAAAAAACATGACGATCAGCTACAAATGTCTCTAGGCTATTTATTCCATTCTATTCAAAAGTAGAAAAAACCTATACGCATTCCATCAACGGTTTGTTACAATGGAAAGAAATGCACGAACCGTTGATTGGGTGGTGTTTCTTAATGTGGCAAGAAATTGGACTAGAGTTGGTTAAGGGAATCGGAAAATTATTTATTAATCCATTATTTTATGTGACCATCTGCTTTGCAGTTCTTCTCGGATATGTACGAGTGAAGAGGGAAAGACGTTCTTTCCGTACAAGGATTCTTTGGGGTTGGACTGAAGCGAAAAGAATGTTCACGGATAGCTGGATGTATGCGTTGATTTTATCCATACTCAGTACAGGAATCGGTCTGACACTTACGACAGATTGGGTGGTAACATTCAGTTTAATCAGTGCGATTATCGTCGTGCTTTTTATGTATCAAATTGGATCGCCCATCATTTCTGCAGCGCTCGCGATTGGTGCTTTGTGGATCGGTTTTAAAATGAATTACAGTTTCTCGATATTGAGTTTCAACTGGGTGGGCGATAGCAAATGGATTGAGCTGTCTTTGCCTGTAAGTATGATCGTGGGTGCAGCGGTCATCATTGAAGGGTTGCTGATTCGTAAGACGGGTGCTGAATCTGCTTCTCCTATTTTGGAAAAGTCTTCACGTGGTTTGACATCTGCCAGTTATTTATCAAAACGACTGTGGATGTTGCCTGTATTGAGTATTGTACCTGGAAGTGTCATTCCAGATTTCATGCCATATTGGCCACAATTTACGTTTGGAAGTGAAACGTTTGCTTTTGTATTATTTCCAGTCGTAATCGCTTTCCAGCAAAAAGCACGCAGAACACTCCCTGTGAACTTATATCCGAAGTTAGGTAAAGCCGTCATTACAGTTGGGGTGGCTACAATTGGTTTATCACTTATTGCGTATTGGCTCCCAATTGCTGCCGCTATTAGCCTAGCTTTAAGCGCTTTGGCACGCATCGGAGTATGGATCTACTTCACCGTAAAGGAAAGACAAGGTAATTATGCTGTTTCTCCTCAGGATTCAGGCGTAATGATTGCTGGTGTCTTGCCAGAATCGCCAGCTGATAAAATGGGACTTGTAATTGGGGAGTGTATCCGTAAGGTGAATGGTCGGACTGTTACGAATGAACGTGAATTATATGAAGCAATTCAAATAAATGCGGCTCATTGTCGCCTTGAGGTATTGGATCATCAAGGTGAAGTGAGATTACGTCAACATGTCATTTATCGTCACGACCATCATCGTCTCGGATTATTGGTCGTAAGATAGGAGAGCATTAATGGAATCAATGTTTACTAAAATACTTTTAGCTTTATTTTTACCAGGATTGCTCGTTGTGCTGTTTACAAGAATCACATTTTCTCATATCGTCGCGTTGATTTTAACTGTATCCTTAATTACGGCTTCCGTTTATGCAGGGTATACACATACATGGCTGTTATATATCGTTGATGCACTGTCTCTGACTGTGGGATTCTGGTACGCCACTCGCATGATGCAACGTGGAAAAAGAGAAGATAAATAAGCTGACGTCTTTACACTTAGGTGTAGAGACGTTTTTTTTTGGGTACAATTAAATTGTGAAATAAAATAAATGCCAAACAAATCGCTTGAAAAAATATACCCCTAGTGGTATATTGTGATTAGAAGTTAGCTACGCATAAAAAACTGGAGGGAACGCAAATGTATTTTCGCTCATTCTTTGATGAAAAATTAGCCCAGTATTCTTATTTAATTGGTTGTCAGCGAACTGGAGAAGCTATCATTATTGACCCTGCACGTAATTCTAAAGATGTTATTCAAGCTGCTAAAAAAGAAGGATTAACCATATCCGCAGCAACAGAAACACATATTCACGCCGATTTCGTTTCAGGTTCACGTCAATTGGCACATGATTTGGGAGTTAAATTGTACTTGTCTGATGAAGGTGATGAGGACTGGAAATATCAATATACGAAAGACTTGGATGTTGAGTTGTTAAAAGACGGTTCCAAGTTTTCAATCGGCAACATTGATTTTGAAGTATTGCATACACCTGGGCATACACCAGAAAGTATTTCATTCGTCTTGACGGATCGTGGAGGCGGAGCTGCCAACCCAATGGGTATCTTCACGGGTGACTTTGTATTCGTTGGAGATATCGGCCGTCCGGATTTATTGGAAAAAGCGGCTGGTGTTGCAGATACAGCAGAAAAAGGTGCACGTCAAATGTTCCAATCTATCCAACGCTTCAAACAGTTGCCTGACTACATGATGGTATGGCCGGGACATGGTGCGGGTTCAGCGTGTGGAAAGTCACTGGGAGCAGTGCCAGCATCAACTGTAGGGTATGAAAAACAATTTAACTGGGCGATGAAAGAAGCCAATGAAGAAGCTTTTGTTGAAGAGTTATTGAAAGATCAACCGGAAGCACCTGTTTACTTTGCAGAAATGAAAAAAGTGAATAAAGTCGGACCAGATATTGTGGAAGAACAATCATTCCCAACGATTCAAAGTAAAGAAGATTTGCTGAAAGAAACAAAACAAGATCAGGTATTCATTTTGGATACACGTCCTGCAAATCTCGTGGAAAAAACACTTCTACCTGGTGCCATCAATATTCCATACAATAAGGCATTTACGAACTGGGCTGGATGGTTAGTGAAGTATGATGAACAAATCGTCATCATAGCTGAAGAAGAACAGCGTGAAGGCATCATTAACGCCCTTCAATCCATTCATTTGGACAAAATCAAAGCGTTTGTAAATCCAAGTCTATTAAACGAAGTCGATTTGACTACTTACGAAACACTTTCAGTCGACGAATTTAAACAACAAATGCCGAACAGTTATGTCATGGACGTCCGAAACGATACAGAGTGGAATGAAGGACATATCGAAGAAGCACATCATCATTTCCTAGGGAAACTTCGTGACATCGATTTACCGAAAGACACGCCTGTTTTAATGCATTGCCAAGGTGGAGCACGTTCAGCTATCGGGGCAAGCGTATTGAAATCTCAAGGATTCGAAAATGTTAAGCATTTAGCTGGCGGCTATGCTGCCTATAAAAAAGCATAATAACGGAGGGAAAATAAAAATGAAACCACAAATTACCGTATATTCAACAAACACTTGTCCATATTGCGACATGATGAAAAGTTTTTTGAAGCAAAATGACATGGAATTTACAGAAGTAAATGTGCAAGCAGATCCTGCGGCTGCACAAAAATTAGTGGAAACAACTGGTCAAATGGGTGTTCCACAAACAAATATCAATGGCCAATGGGTTCTTGGATTTGATCCGGATCGTGTATTGGAACTAGTAAAAGCTTAAAGAAGAGGGCAATGCGCCCTCTTTCAATTTACAGAGGAGCGAAAACCTATGGATTACTCAAAACAAATAGTCAACCGATTAAACCGGGTGGACGGACAGCTTCATGGTGTTCTTCGAATGATTGAAGATTCACGGGAGTGTACTGATATTGTGACGCAATTAAGTGCCATTAAAGGTGCCCTGGATCGAACAATCGGATTAATCGTCAGTGAAAACTTGGAGCAATGTGTTCGGACAAGTATTGCTGAGGGGCATTCATCCGATGAGCATGTGAAACAAGCTGTTCAGTTACTCATGAAAAGCAGATAGGAGAGATATAAGATGGAATGGATTGTTATCGCGGTAATTGTGGCATTTATCGTTTGGAGAATGAAACCTGCTAAAGGTGTCAAAACGATTTCAACAACAGATTTACGTGGAATGCTGACAGATAAATCAAAGCAATTTGTGGATGTTCGTACACCAGGAGAATATAAAGGTAGAAATATTTCACAGTTTCAAAATATTCCTCTCGATCAACTACCAGCTAAGTTAAATAAACTTGATCCTTCAAAAGAAACGATTGTGCTTTGTCAAAGCGGAATGCGCAGTTCTCGTGCTGCAGGTATTTTGAAGAAGGCAGGGTTTACAAACGTCGTGAATGTTCGCGGCGGTATGAGCCAGTGGCAGTAAGGGAATGGATTATAGCATAGGATTTATTGTCCTGCTCTTTGCCATCGGATTTGTCGGATCCTTTGTTTCAGGGATGGTTGGCATTGGCGGTGCAATCATTAACTATCCCATGTTGTTAATCATTCCATCCTTGTTTGGATATGCAGCTTTTAATGCACATGAAGTTTCTGGTATCAGTGCGGTTCAAGTATTGATTGCTACGATGAGTGCCGTATGGGTATATCGAAATAGTGGGTATTTAAACAAGAGACTGATTATTTATATGGGAAGCGCAATATTGATCGGGAGTTTGTTGGGTGGTTTTGGGTCTTCACATTTAACTGAGTTCACCGTGAATGTGATTTATGGTATTTTAGCTCTTATTGCAGCGGTTATGATGTTTCTTCCCCAAAAGAATGGAGAAGGAAAAATGGAAGATGTCCATTATTCTCTGACACTTGCCACTATCCTTGCGTTAATTGTCGGTGTGTTTTCAGGAATTGTAGGAGCGGGAGGCGCATTTTTACTTGTGCCGATTATGTTGGTGGTATTACGTTTGCCGACTCGTGTAACAGTGGCTACTTCTCTTGCCATCACTTTCATTTCTTCAATCGGAGCGACAGTCGGTAAATTTGCAACTGATCAAGTGCTCCTTTTCCCGGCAGGCATTCTTGTGGTAGCCAGTTTAATTGCAGCCCCACTTGGAGCTATAGTTGGTCAGAAAGTAAATCAACATGTACTGAAATGGGTATTGGCCATATTGATTACGGCAACCGTTATTAAAATCTGGTCAGATCTGTTTATTCAAATAATGAAATGATGAATTACAAGAGGGGTTGTCTTAAAGTCATTATAAATGACATTTGAGACAAGCCCTCTTTACCTAATATAAATGTGATTTCCGTTACAACGAACTTTCATGTTTCGAAGCTAGCGTAGCGATGCAGAAACATGCGGTCGCTTTCCGCGGTCGGTCCGTGAGCCTCCTCATCGCAAGCTCTTGCGGGGTCTCACCTGGACACGCTATTCCCGCAGGAAAGATATTGGTCGAATGGCCAATATCTTTGCGACGAGTAACCGCAGGAGCAGCATGTTTTCGCCGCCTTCCACTACAATCATTAATAGTAAACATCGATCATTAGTTTTTGAGGAACTATGTTAAGACATGATAAGTTGAGAAAACCTATTTCATTCTTCCCAAACATGACGTTTAATTTTGTTTTCTATGAGTCTTACTTCTGTACACTGGCTAATAAATTGGTACGAACTGATAAATACTTAGCATTTCCAACTGGTCACGTTCATGGGAAAGATTTTTACTAATCAGCTTCAGTCACCTTTAACCTATAAATTAAATGACCGACTCCTGTGGGAAAGCGAAGACGTCGAAATCCACTCGAGCAAAGCTCGAGTTAGTTCGGCGCGAGCCCACGGAAAGCGGTCATTTAATGCAATTTAGCTTTACTTATTGATAAAAAAAGACTATAAACAAATCATTTTCATGAGTTGTCTACAGCCTGAAGCGAGTAGCGATGTAGCTATTCGCTTTTGTCATTTATAAAAGTATGGATCAACCGATCAAACTATAAATAGCCAGGACAGCAATGGAACCCATAACAACGACAATCACATTCGCTCCGGCAAACGCTAGTGCGAATGCGGCGAGTGCACCAATAAGACCGAATAACATATTTCCTTCTTGCACAAATAAAATAGCGGGAAAGATTAATGCGCCTAAAACAGCGTAAGGAATATTACGCAAAACGCCACTCACAAGGAGAGGCAATTCACGGCCTTCCAAGAAAGTTAAAGGAAACGCGCGAGGGATATAGGTAACCACAGCCATACCGAGTAACATCCACCAATACCATTTTTCCATCAACTTGCACTTCCTTTCTTCGCATAAATCATTTCAACCAAAATAGCTGAACCAAGGGTCGCAACTAAAATGGCCCATCCTGTCGAAAGCAGCCCGCTCCAATACAAACTACTGTGAATCACTGCTCCGAACAAAGCGAGCAACATCACTTTGCGGTTGCCCTTCATGGAAGGAACGAGCAAACCGACAAACATTGCATATAATGCGATTGACATCGCTGCTTGAAGGAACTCGGGTAAATTTGCACCTATGACATGACCTACAGCAGTGAAAACAACCCAGCTCCCGTAAGAAATTAAAATAACACCGGCTGCAAAAGGAGTCCGAATGGTGTCTGATTTATTTGTGGCCAGTACTGAAAACGTTTCATCCGTAACCCCAAACGCATAGATGGCTTTTTTCCAACGTGCATCTGGTTGCATCTTTTCATTTAATGAAGCTGTCATAAGAAAATGTCGGATATTGACCACAAACGTATTCAGTACGATTAAAATCGGGTCTACGCCTTTTGATATTAAAGTTAATGATATGTATTGTGCTGCGCCAGCAAAAACGAATATACTCATGGCTGTTGCTTCCCACATGGACAATCCGGTTGTTTTTGCAAGTAACCCAAAGGTCAATGCGATCGGAAAATAGCCAATGGCAATGCTGATTCCGGCTCTGATTCCATTCATAAATGTCATTGAACATATTCCTCCGCTTCAAAGTTTAATATATTATACATCTGTATGGTAAAGTAAACAATAAGAGGTGAAAAGATGGAACAGATGAGACGGAATTTAGGTCAACAGTTAAAATCAATCCGCCAACAACGGGGAATGAGTTTAGACGAAATGGCCAAGTTGACTGATGTGAGCAAAGCACAATTGGCACAAATGGAAAAAGGGGATTCGAACCCTACCGTATCGACAATTTGGAAAATTGCAGATGGACTTAAAATCAGTTTCTCATCTTTGTTGCAGCCGCCAGAACTGAGTGCAAAAAAAATAACACCTTCTGATATCCCTTTTTTGACGGAAGATGAAGGACGCTATCGAGTTTATTCTATTATTCCGTATGACCCTAAGAGGGGGTGGGAGTTTTATCGAATTGAATTGGACCCATACTGTTCTTATGAAAGTACACCGCACCAAAAAGGTGTCGAGGAATCGCTCACCATTGTGGATGGACAACTAAAAATCATCCTCGAAAGTGAAGAGGTTGATTTACTTACGGGAGAGACACTTGTTTTTGCCGGGAATCAAACACATCGTTATTTGAATACAAGCGAGACAATGACTATTATTCATCTAATCATCCATTATCAGTATGTTTGATGTGGGCTTGTCTCGGGAAAACTGAAAGATAACAATTATTATTTTGAGGATGAGGAACATGTTCGATTGGTTAACAGCTGAAAATTTATTGGAACTGACAAGAGACTATCGTTCACTGGGACCTCTCATTGGCTTCCTTTTACCATTTTTAGAAGCATTTTTACCGTTTTTACCTCTATTTGTATTCGTTTTTGCAAACGCTAGCGCATATGGTTTATGGATAGGGTTTTTATTATCATGGGCAGGTACGCTTGTAGGTTCTTATCTCGTTTTTTTACTGGTTCGAAAATATGGACGGGCGAGATTCCTTCGATTCATGACCAAGCACGAACGTGTACAGAAACTCATCCATTGGGTAGAAAATCATGGGTTTGGTCCATTATTTTTGTTACTTTGTTTTCCATTTACACCATCAGCTTTGGTCAATTTAGTAGCAGGACTTTCAGACATGAAAAAAAATTCATATCTATGGACGTTAATTGCCGGTAAATTTGTGATGATATTGACAATCAGCTTTATCGGTTATGATATTAGAGCACTCATTAATCAACCGATAAGAACTGCAATAGTTGTGGGCGTAATCATCTTGTTATGGTTCATTGGGAAACAAGTTGAAAATAGATTAAATAAACGGGTTGAAGCTGACTTTCTATTGATACAAAAAGAACGACAGGAAGGGAAGGGGCCAACGGTTTGACTGCAATGAAACAAGAGGCATGGGAATGGTTAAAAGCGATTATCATCGGATTACTAATCATTGCCATCATCCGATCATTTCTTATAACCAATTATGCGGTCTCTGGTTATTCGATGGAGCCTACACTGAGAAATTCAGATAAAGTCTTAGTAAGTAAAATTTCGTACAAAATTGGCGAAATTGATCGGCTGGACGTACTGGTTTTTCATTCTGATGACAATGAAGATTTTGTCAAGCGAGTCATTGGGATTCCAGGAGATCTCGTCATGTATAAAGACGACACTCTTTTTATCAATAATAAAAGAGTGGAAGAACCATATTTGCAGTCGTACGACGCGTATCGTAACCCAGAAGACCGTTTGACAGAAAATTTTACACTTGAAACAATCACTGGTGCCGTTCGAATACCAGCTGATTCGTATTTTGTTTTGGGCGACAATCGCAGGCAAAGTTTGGACAGTCGTTATTTTCAATTCGTCAACAAAGAAGATGTTGTTGGAAAAGTAGTTGCGAGGTACTGGCCACTGGAATCCGCAACAATTAATTTCTCAGGTGAAAATCCCGAATAATTTCCCCCTCTAGCAGTAGTTAGGTACAATAGAGGGAAGGAAAATATTCGGGATTTATTTGTTATGTAAACACTATTTTGTTAGGGGGACGTGCATGTGTCACTGCGATTAATTACAGGACGAGCGGGTGTTGGGAAATCCGAATTCATGCGACAGGAAGTATCTGAAAATGCATTAAGCAATCCACTGGGAACCCCTATATTTTTTGTGGTGCCTGACCAAATGTCATTTTCAACTGAATTTGCACTATCTTCTACAAAACATGCAAACGGCATCATCCGTACACAAGTCACTACATTCAAAAGATTAGCGTGGCGGGTTTTACAGGAAACTGGAGGAATCAGTCGACAAGAGATCAGTGGATTTGGCTATCGTATGTTGATTCGACGATTACTGGAAGAGCATAAGGAAGAATTCTCTTTGTTTAAACAAGCAGCTAATAAACGAGGTTTTACGAACCAAATGGAAATGCTGCTAAAGGAATTCACGCGTTATTGTCTTGACGGGACGACTTTACTTTCACTCGAACAATCTCTTAAACAATTAAATGCCCCTCGCACTTTACAAGATAAGTCCCATGACTTGTCAGTTTTGTTGCGTGCATTGGAAGAACGATTGGGTACCGCTTATATTGACAGTGAAGGTTACTATGCTTTGTTGTCGAAACAAATTGTTCAATCGGAACTGATTGCGGAAGCGGATATCTATATTGATGGATTTGTGACGATGACGAGCAGGGAGTACGAAATCATCGGCGAATTAATCAAGCATGCGAAACGAGTCACAATTGCACTGCCTTTAGATGATGAAACCAATGATTTGATGGATGAACAATCATTATTCCATAGTGCCGCAAGAACGGCAGAACGATTAAAGGAAATGGCAAGAACTGAATCCATTGCCATTGAACCCTCCGTTCATTTAAATGAAAACCAACGCTTTAAGACAAACGAGATTAAACATATTGAACAGACATTACATAGTTATCCCGCTCCCTCTATAGACGATCACAAGCATGTCCATGTGATTGAAGCAGATAGCAGGCGGGCTGAAATACATGCTGTTGCCAGACATATTCGAAGATTAGTTCGAGACGAGCAGTTCCGCTACCGCGACATTGCCATCCTATATCGTCAACCAGAAGTATATGATGAATTGATTGAAACTACATTTGCCCAATATGATATTCCCGTTTTTATCAACCGGAAAAAAGCTATGCTTCATCATCCTTTAGTTGAATTCAGTCGTTCAGCATTTGAAGCGGTATTGAATGACTTCCAATATGAGCCAATGTTCCGAGCAATCAAAACAGATTTGTTCTTCCCCTTGCAGGCGAACAAAAGAGTTTGGCGTGAACGCGCAGATCGCTTGGAGAATTTCGTCATTTCACAAGGGATTTATGGCGAACGATGGTCGGATGAACGTCGATGGCTCGTGAAGAAATACCGCGGACTTGAGTTTCATTCCAAAGTTCAAACAGATGAGGAACGTGCGATTCAAGCTGATATTACAGCAGTCCGGGATATCGTGCTAACCCCTCTACAACAATTTGCAAAGAAAATAGAGTCATGCGAGACAGGAAGAGATATTGCGCAAGCGCTGTTTGAATTAATGGAAGAATTGCAGATTTACGAAAAGCTGCAATTCTTGAAAGATCAAGAAAATGAACAAGGCCATCTTTTACTGGCGTCTGAACATGACCAAGCCTGGTCACAGTGGATCGATGTGTTGGATCAATTTGTCTTGATGTTCGGTGATGAAAAACTAACGCCGAAAGAAAGCTTGCTTCTACTGGAAGAAGGATTCGACACGTTGGAGTTTTCACGCATTCCGCCGTCTCTAGATCAAGTAACCGTCGCAACGGTGGATTTATCTCGATTGTCAGATATCCGGGCAGCATTTGTCATTGGTGTCAATGACGGGGTATTCCCAAAAAGACTGGAACAGGAAGGCTTGCTTTCGGATACGGAGCGGGAATGGTTTATGCAGATTGGATTTGAACTGGCACCGACATCCAAAATGCGTCTGATGGACGAATCCTATATGGCATACAGGGCGGTGACTACTGCTTCAGAGAAACTATTTGTATCCTATTCCGTTGCAGATGAAGAAGGCAAAGCCCTGCTTCCTTCGACGTACATCAAGCGACTGCAACAGTTGTTACCAAAAGTTGAAGTTGAACTGGCTGTCATAGACCCTGCTGTCTTAAAAGATAGCGCGGAACACTATATTCAGCATCCCCGAGCTACACTTCCTTTCCTAGCCACAAAGCTAAAGCAAGCGGCAACTGAAGGGGATCTTGAAGAAGAATGGCAAGCGGTGGCATCTTATTATAAAAATGATCCGTTTTGGCACAGTGTTTTTGAACGAATCATTCGACCTTTGACAAAGCCTACTGTCGCACAACGGCTGGACCGTCAAACGACAAATGCCTTATATGGGGACACGTTCACATCCAGTGTCTCGCGAGTCGAAAAATATTACAGTTGTCCGTTTGCGCATTTCGCAACATACGGTTTGCGTTTGGAGGAACGGGCAGAGTACCTTCTTGAAGCACCAGCTATCGGCGATTTATTCCATGCCGCTTTGAAATGGATTGCGGATGAAACGAAGCGTCTCGGATTGTCGTGGTCGCAGCTTTCAACAACTCAAGCCTGGGAACTGGCGAGACAAGCAGTAGAAGAGATTTCGCCATATTTCGTACATCAGATTTTACTCAGTTCGAAAAGATATCGCTATATTCAGCGTAAGCTTGTACAAATCTTGCAACGCACCATGACGACTTTGCGCGATCATGCGAGTGTCTCGACATTTGTTCCGATTGCAATTGAAGCAGGTTTTGGACCAGGAGAGGAATTACCGACACTGGAAATACCCTTGAAGAATGGCCATGCCATGAAAATGCGCGGACGCATTGATCGCGTGGATGCAGCGGTTGTTGAAGGCCAGCCATTTGTACGGATTGTGGATTATAAATCGTCCGCCAAAGGATTAGATTTGAACGATGTGTATTACGGTATATCGTTGCAGATGTTGACGTATTTAGACGTGGCAGTCAGTAACTCTGCCGTGTGGCTTGGTGAGGAAGCAAATCCGGCAGGTGTGTTATATCTTCATGTCCATAATCCGATGTTGAAATTGGCGAAAGAGCTTTCTGAGATGGATCTTGCTGAAGAAGTATTTAAGAAATACAAAATGCGAGGCTTGTTAATTGACGATGCCAAAGTTCTAAGTGAAATGGACACGGAAATAACAGGTACGTCAAAAGTAATTCCAGCCCGTATTAATAAAGATGGCTCTATTTCCAAGTCCTTTTCAAAAGTTGTATCTACGCAGGACATGGCAAATTTACGGACTTTTGTACGAAAAAAACATCAACAGGCGGGAGACGGTATGCTTGCAGGGGATACACGAGTATTACCTTACCGCATGAAAGATAAAACTGCCTGTGACTATTGTAATTTCCGCAGTGTGTGTCAGTTTGATCCGACTGATCCTGATCAGCACTACCGGAAACTGACAGTTGGTACACCGGAGGAAGTCACGCAACGAATTAAAGAGGAGGTCGCACCGGATGCTCATACCGACTAAACCACAAGATGTAACATGGACTGACGCCCAGTGGCGGGCCATTTTCGCAGAAGGGCGTGACATACTCGTTTCCGCTGCGGCAGGTTCAGGAAAAACAGCAGTACTGATTGAACGTTTGATTCAGAAGATGATTCGTGAAGACAATCCGATTGACGTGGATGAACTTTTGGTCGTGACGTTCACAAACGCTTCTGCTGCTGAAATGCGCCATCGTATGGCGGAAGCGCTGGAAAAAGCGCTTGTGAAAAATCCTTCTTCCAGTCATTTAAGAAGACAATTAAGTCTATTAAATAAAGCACAAATTTCGACACTTCATTCTTTTTGTCTATCCATCGTGAAACAGTATGCCTATGTTCTGGATTTGGACCCGGGATTCAGGCTGGCAAATGAAGCTGAATCAGCGCTAATCCGTGATGATGTATTGGCATTTGTATTGGAGTCGGCACATAAAGCAGAAAATCCGGAAGCGTTGTACCGACTTGTAGATAGTTTTACAACAGACCGAGACGACCAAATGATTGAAACGTTAATTGATAAATTATACGACGCAGCGAGTGTTCACCCGGAACCGAAAAAATGGTTGCAGTCAATTTCGCAAAGCTATGATGTTCCTGAGGAAATGAGTATTGATGATTTGCCATTTATCCCAGCGCTAAAACTGACGATTCAACATGCTTTAGAAGAAGCGTATGCCATGACGGAAGAAATCCGTCGATTGGCGTTGCTGCCAGCAGGTCCCGCTCCTTACGGGACTACAGTTGAACAAGATCAGCTCGTATTAGCTGAAGCGATTCGTCGAATTTCTTCACAAACATGGGAATCGGCTTTCGAGTATTTCCAAACTTTAAAATTTGCGACAGCGGCACGCATTCCAAAAGACACGTTTGACGACGAACTCGTTCAAAAAGCGAAAGATAAGCGCGATCAATTAAAGAAACGCGTCAATGGAGTGAAAGATGCCTATTTCACCCGTACCCCTGCACGATTACTGCAGGAAATGAGAATGATGCATCCGCTTCTTCAAACATTGGTGGACCTCACTTTAACTTATGGTGAGCAATACCGTTTGGCAAAAAGTGAGCGAGGTTTGGTCGACTTCTCGGATCTGGAGCATTTTGCTTTGCAAATATTGACGACGAAAGAAAATGATCAACTCGTTCCTTCAAGTACAGCGCAAGATATCATGATGCAGTACAAAGAAGTTTTGGTGGATGAATATCAGGATACAAACCGTTTACAGGAAACCATTTTACAAATTGTCAAAACAGGTACGGAAGCAAACGGCAATATGTTTATGGTCGGTGACGTTAAACAATCTATTTATCGTTTCCGATTAGCTGAACCGATGTTATTCCTGGAGAAGTACTTGAAGTTTACGACAGAAGCGTTGCATACGGGTGTGAAAATCGACTTGAATGCGAACTTCCGTAGCCGTAAGGAAGTGCTAGAAGGCACCAACTTTATTTTTTCTCAGATCATGGGGGAGCGCGTAGGGGAAATTGCGTATGATGATGCGGCGGCATTAAAAGCAGGAGCTCCTTACCCTGAGCAACCTGCGGCAGTTGAGCTCACCATACTGTCCCAGCAAAGTGAAGAAGATGAAGATGGTACCAGTGAAGAAGAAGAGATCAATGAAGAGATATTGGAATTGGATGAGTTGAAAAAATCCCAGTGGGAAGCCCGTTATATCATTCGTAAAATACGTTCATTAATGGATGGGAAAACGATGGTGGTGGACGCTTGGTCGAAACATGAACGACCACTTGAATACCGGGATATTGTCATACTGACGAGATCCATGACTTGGTCCGCAGACTTAACCGAAGAATTTAAGCAGGCAGGCATTCCATTATACGCAAACCTTTCAAAAGGATATTTTGACGCGCTGGAAGTAATGATTATGTTAAATACCCTGCGAATCGTCGATAATCCGTATCAGGATATACCACTGGCATCCGTTTTACGTGCACCGTTTGTGGGATTAACGGAAGCGGAACTTTCCCACATCCGTCTGTCAGCACCAAAAGAGCCATTTTATGAAGCACTCAAAAACTTCGTCCGGATGGGGGGCAGTGGGATTGCTTCCGAAACTGCTGAAAAACTGCAACGTTTCTTCCTTCATTATGAAGAATGGCGCGACTTGGCACGACGTGGTTCATTGGCAGATTTGATTTGGCGGATTTACATGGATACTCATTATTACGAAATGGTGGGTGCTATGCCTGGAGGAAAACAACGGCAAGCGAACTTAAGGGCATTGCATGATCGTGCATTGTCTTATGAAAAAACATCATTCCGCGGACTTTTCCGCTTTTTACGATTTATTGACCGAATGAAAAAACGTGGAGACGATCTCGGAACAGCACGAGCAATGAGTGAAAAAGAAAACGTCGTTCGTTTAATGACGATCCATTCCTCCAAAGGACTCGAGTTTCCGTTTGTATTCATTGCAGGTCTTGGCCGTGACTTCAATCAAATGGATTTCAATGAACTGTATTTATTTGATCAGACGTTCGGCTTGGCTGTAAAAGCAGTTGACCCTGAAAAGAGAATTTCCTACACATCGCTTCCATTTTTAGCGATGAAAGAGAAGAAGCAACTAGAGTTGAAGTCGGAAGAAATGCGGGTTCTCTACGTAGCAATGACACGAGCAAAAGAAAAGCTTATGCTCGTTGGAACTGTGAAAGATGCACAAAAATCAATCAGTAAATGGCAGGATATTGCCGCGTCAAGTGGAGATATGCTACCTGAATATGTTCGATCACGTGCAAAAGGATTCTTGGATTGGATTGGTCCTGCTGTAGCAAGACATAGTGATTTTGCTATATGGCAAGGACAGACGGATACCCATGCATTGGAACATCCTTCGAAATGGTCGTTTGAAACCATATACGTAGAAGAGCTGCGTGAACTGGATGCCTTCGGAACATCTTCAGAACTTACAGAGGAAGCTAATCAGATAGGTATTTCCCCGGAAATGATGGCTGAAGTGGAACGTCGGTTTAATGCGGTGTACGCCCACGAAAGATCTATTGCAAAACGTTCCAAGCAATCAGTAAGTGAACTGAAGCGAATCGATCAATTGAGAAAAGAAGAAGAGCCTGAATTTTTCAGGACGAGTGAAGTGCAACAAGCCATTTCAACTGTCTATAAACGACCTGCTTTCCTACAACAAGGTGAACGGAAGCTAACAAGTGCAGAAATCGGAACCGCAATGCATACCGCAATGCAACATCTTGATATCAATTTACAGCCGACGAAAGAAAAGATTGAATCATTTATTCAACTTCTGGAAGAACGGCAGTTATTGACCTCGAATGAAGCAAAAGCAATAAAATTAAATGCAATCGAAAGCTTCCTGCATTCCCCGATTGCAGAGCGATTGCGTCATTCTTCCGATATTCTACGTGAAGTACCTTTTACGTATGGCATGAAAGATGAAGACGAGGAGATTCAAATTTTACAGGGGATTGCGGACTGTTTATTCCAGGAAGACGATGGTCATTGGGTTTTGCTTGACTATAAGACCGACCGAATTAAAGGAGTCTTCCATAACGACTCTTCAATTTTACGGGAAATGCAGCATCGTTATGGATTGCAGCTGTCGCTTTATCAAAAAGCGATAGAAAACATTCTTTCAATTACCATCAAAGAAAAAGTTTTATATTTGTTTGACTCGAATCAAACAATCGTATTGGAGGATTGAAAGTGAATATAAGACCAACTGAATTACAGGACCGGGTAGTCGCAATCGATTTGATGCGCGGCTTCTCGCTTCTTGGGATTTTTATCGTGAATATGCTGGCATTCCATTCACCGTATTACTACATAAATCCATACACTTGGTTTACAAATCTGAGTGATAAACAAACGTTTCAATGGATCGATGTTATGTTGCAGGGAAGTGTCTATCCTTTATTTTCTATTTTATTTGGCTATGGATTAATGATGCAATTTCTGAAATCACAGCAACGAGGCGTTTCGTTTTTACGTATTGGGATACGTAGGCTAATTATATTATTGGGTATCGGAATTCTGCATGCTTTTCTGATCTGGTCAGGTGATATATTAATCAGCTATGCAGTGTGTGGATTTATTGTCATTTTGTTATTACGGCTTTCAAGCACATGGCTACTGGTTGTTGCTTTGCCACTTTACCTAATACCGAATTTGGGACTTGCATTCATTAGCTATTTGGTTGCCCAGTCAGGTCAAGTATTTTATGCCGGTGTGCAGGAAATTGAATCGTCTATTAAGGCTTTTGCTACTGGAAGCTGGACAGATATCTTTAGTCAAAGGGCGGCCGACTGGAGCTATGCCAATATAGAATCCGGGTCGTTGTTTTTAATCTTCATTACGATTTTCCCTTATATGCTTATAGGAGCAGCAGCGGCTAAAGCTAAATTGATTGAGCGCACATCAGACAAGAAAATGTTTTGGACTATATTAACGGTGGTTGCACTAGCGGCTGGTTATTCCATAAAAGTACTGCCTTTTACATCTGGAGCGGACTTTTTCACAATGTTTGTCCAGGATATTTTCGGAGGGCCGCTTGTGGCAATCGGGTATGCAGGATTAATAACGCTAATTTGCCAAGTGACTGTGTTCCGTAAGCTATTGATGCCGGTTGCAAAAGTGGGCAGAATGTCCATGACGACCTATCTCACACAGTCCGTCATTGCCACTACCATCTTTTATTCATACGGATTCGGGTTATATGGCAAAATGGATGTCCTGACTGGGACATGGCTCGCAGTCGGAATCTTTATTCTTCAGATAATTTTTGCCGAAATCTGGTTTACTAAATTTAAGCAGGGTCCGATTGAAATGATTTGGAAAAGAGCTACCTACGGAAAAATAAATAAAAAAACGGATGAAAATCCTGTCGAAATATCGTAGACTGAATTTAACAAAATTTCATTACAGAAGGAGTGTCAGTATATGAAAATCGTGTCATATCGCTATGAAGGTAAAATTTGTTTCGGTCCTAAGGTGAAAAAAGAAGAAGCCGTGTGGGACGTTTTAGCGATACAAGAGACGCTCCAAGTATTACCTGCTTTTCCTCAAACAATAATTGAAGGAATTGCAAATGGAATGGATTTTGTTGAGCAGATGCGGAAATTGGCAGATGCTGCATTAAAGTCGGAAGAGCCGAATCAATTCAAACGTGCATTCTCAAGCATTGAATGGTTATCACCAATTCCCCGTACACCGAAAAATATCTTTGGAGTTGGACGAAACTATGCTGAGCATGCCAAAGAAATGGGATCAGAAGCGGCACCTGAACATCTAATGATTTTCACAAAATCACCGACAACGATTGCAGCTGATGAAGAAACATTGCCCGTTCATGCGGATGTCACTTCTTCGTATGATTATGAAGGGGAACTGGCTGTTGTCATCAGTAAAAAAGGCGATAACATCCCTAAAAAATTAGCGTATGACCATGTTTTTGGGTATACGATTGCGAACGATTTGACTGCACGTGATTTACAAAAGAAACACCAACAATTTTTCCTTGGCAAGAGCTTAAAAGGTTCATGTCCAATGGGACCATATTTAGTAACGAAAGACGAACTGCCAAATCCGCAGAACCTAACTGTTGTTACGAAGGTAAACGATGAAGTTCGCCAAAATGGACGTACAGATGATATGATTTTTCCTGTTGAAGAATTGATTGCTCAAATATCAGCATTGGTTACGATTGAACCTGGCGACGTAATTTTGACAGGTACTCCATCCGGTGTAGGAAAAGGCTTTAATCCACCTAAATTTTTGGCAGCCGGTGATACGGTGAAAGTTTCGGTCGAAGGGATCGGGACGTTGGTAAACCGATTTAAGTGAAGAATTTCTTAATTAGAATTGAATCTAGTGACTAAAAGAGTTTGTTAAGTCACGAGATATGATACGATAGAATCGAATGATTAATTAGATGAGGTGACGATTTTGGATTTTTTAGCTAGCACACACTTACACATTACTTCTTGGGTAGTAGGCATCATCTTGTTCTTTGTCGCAGTATTACTTGTAAACGGCAGCAAAGGGCAAAAAATTACACAGATGGTGTTACGATTATTTTACGTTTTCATCATTTTGACAGGTGTAGCATTATTCATCACAGGCATGGACTTCGATATGGGCATGCTTTACGGATTTAAATTGCTTGGTGGAATCGTAATCATCGGAATGATGGAAATGATTTTGGCTCGCATGAAAAAACAAAAGCCAACAACCATGTTTTGGGTATTACTATTCGTTTTCTTGTTTATCACAATGTTCCTAGGGTTCAAATTACCTTTAGGAAGCAGCTTCTTAGCTTAAACTAAATTAAGCCACTTTCCTTCATTTAATTGAAGGCAAGTGGTTTTTTTGTTGCGAGATTTAGTAGGAGAATATGGAAAATTAGTTGGAGGAATTTGAGATTTAGTCGGAGAGTTTGAGCATTTTGTTAGACAATCAGCCAATTTAGTTGGAAACGAGTTGCATGTAGGCTACTTCAGCACACCCATGACTTTTCACAGTTTTGACGTAAATCAAAGTTAATTCTTTGCTAATCATGGCGAGCCTAAGTTCGGTTTGATAAAATAACGTAGGAAGATTCGTTAGAGGAGGACCTCACGTGAAAAAAGAAAAATGGATTCGGGCGACAATGGCATTAACCATCCTGATTGGTTTGATTGCGCCGCTAACCACTCAAGCAGCTTCAAGAGAAAGCATTCAAGATGAAAGTATATACGATTTATTGGTGGACCGATATTTCAATAAAACGATTGAAAACGATTTCGAAGTCAATACAAGAGAGCCAAGTGCATTCGCAGGCGGAGACTTTATGGGTGTGGTGGAAAAACTCGATCACATTCAAGAAATGGGCTTTTCGATGGTTTCACTGGGACCAGTCTTTTCAACCGAGACTTACGACGGGAAACGTGTTTTGGATTATGGTCAATTAGAACGTCATTTTGGGACGTCAGAAGAATTGAAAACACTGATCGATAAAGCGAATAAAAAGAATATAGGGGTCGTGGTTGATTTCCCGCTCCAGCAAGTAAGTTCGAAACACATTTGGGCAACTGATCAGGACAAGGCTTCGTGGGTTATTTCAAATGAAAATGGGACCGTTTCATGGGATTTGACTAATAAGGATGCTCAACAAGCTGTAGAAAAAGCGGCTTTAGATTTTGTAAAACAATATAACGTCGACGGTCTGCGTTTGACAGGAATTGATGGAATAGACAAGGCATTTTTAAATTCTTTGATCGAGAAGCTTAAAACAGAAAATGATAAGTTATATGTGCTTGCTCTCGAATCAAGTGATGCAAATTTTGATGCGCAAGTTGCCAGTGGCCAAGAAGATTTGTATCGCAATATTTTCAAAAATGTAGATCTGGATACGGCGAAATTGCCACAGTTTTCGACAGATAAACCTGTTATGCAGCAAATAGATTCAATTAATACCAAGCGATTCACAGCCAATGCGGCTGAAGAAAATATGTTTCCTCCGACACGTTGGAAAATGGCCATGGCGACTTTGTTATCCATGCCTGGTATTCCGGTTATGACATACGGTTCCGAAATTGCTGTTAACGGCGATAAGCCACCAGCTTCTCACCCAATCCTGGATTTTAATACGGATGAAGAGCTAATTGAATTTATCGGAGATGTGCATTCATTGAGAAATGATTCAGCAGCACTTCGAACCGGTAAAATGGATATGTTATATAACGAAGCAGGACTCATGGTTTATGAACGTTCCAATGACGAAGAAACATGGATCGTCGCCATCAACAACACTGGTGGCACTCAGAGCTTTGATATCCCTCGTGAAGTGATTGGTGACAAGAAAGAACTTCGAGGTTTATTTGAAGGAGACATTTTGCGTCAACGAGATGATGGCAACTATCGACTTGTAGTCGACAGAGAAATTGCCGAATTTTATAACGTGACGAATCATAAAGGAATCAATAAAGGCTACTTAGCAGCTCTTGCCTTGGTCTACATTCTGTTTATGACCTTTATATATCTGGTTTGGCGTAAAGGAAAGCAACGCAAGGCAGAGGAAATGAAGAATAGTCGATAAATGAGGATGAAATTACCTTAACGTGATTAGAACGTGGGTAAACTTGAATAGATTTGTTTGGGACAGCTGCGGCCGCAGCTGTCCATTTTTTTTTAGGAACGCGAATAGACCATCACAAAAATGCGGATAGCCCCCGGACAATCACATCAGAACAAAACAAAAATCGCCTGAGACTATTTAAAGTCTCAAGCGATTTTTTATTTAGCCCGGTAACCGACCATATTCACTGGATCTTTCGGTGAAGAATAGGGAGGGGCGTAGGCAAGTTCTAAAGCTTGTAAATCATCGACTGTCAGGCCAGCATAAATGGCTGTGGATAGTACATCAATTCGTTTATCGATGCCTTTTCCTCCAACTGCTTGTGCTCCCAATACTTTACGGGACAGAGAATCATAATGAACTTTCAAGTAAACTTTTGCATGGTCTGGATAATAACCAGCATTGGATTTAGATTTTTGAGTAATTGTTTTAAACTCAAAAGAGCTATCCTTCAATGTTTTTTCATTCAAACCCGTAAGCGCCACATCTAGTGAAAATACTTTGCAAATGGCTGTACCAAGTAAGCCTTTGAACGGAATTTGTTCTCCGGTAATATGCTTCGCTACAATGAATGCTTGACGATGGGCAGGCCACGCAAGTGGAACTCGTTTGGCATCGCCGGTGATGAAATCTTTGTTTTCTGCCGCATCTCCAATTGTGTAAATCGAAGAATCATTCGTCTGCAAAAATTCGTTTGTGATGATTCCACCTGTATCACCAATGATTAGACCGGCGTCTTTCGCCAATTTTGTACTTGGTGATACACCTATGCTCATGAGAATGAAATCAGCTTCTAACGTTTCGCCTGAATCGAGGCTGATTTTAGAATCGTTTACATTAGTAATGAAATTATCTTTAAATATTCGTACACCGTGATCACTTAATTCTTTTTCCACTAGGGCAGAGCAATCCACGTCCAAGATATTCATGACTTGTGGGGACTTTTCGACAATGGATACATTCAAACCGATCTCAACTAGATTTTCGGCCATTTCTACTCCGATGAATCCAGCACCTACAATGACACAGCTTTTGGGTTTTTCAGTTGCTAGATAATGATTGATTTTTTTCATGTCATTGAAGTTGCGTAACGTGAACATAGTCGCGCTTTCCATGCCAGGTGTTTCAGGAACAATCGGCGTCCCACCTGGAGAAAGGATAAGAAAATCATATGATTCATTAAAAGATTGCTGGGTCTCCAAATTCAAGACTTCTACTGACTTGAGCTGGCGATTAATTTTCGTGACACGATGCTTCAGGAAAACATCTATATTGCGCTCGGTCTTGAATTCATCAGGAGTTGCTGCAATTAAATGTTCAGGGTCAGAAATTTTGCCCCCGATAACATACGGCATACCACACGCCCCGTAGGACATCGTATCATCCTGATCGAATACGACAATTTGCGCTTCTTTATCATAATAACGAATTTGGGAAGCGACAGTAGCGCCACCTGCAACTGCACCAACGATCACGATTTTCTTCATGTTTATTCGCTCCGTTTCTTAGGCCTGAATCTGATTAGAAAAGAACAAAGCTAACGCGCCTGGTCCAGTATGAGCACCAATGGCAGATCCAATCATGTGAATTTCAACTTGTTTAGGTTGGAATGTCTCTTCAATCATTGCCTTCATCTCCAAGGCAAATGCTTCATCATCCCCATGACTGATTGCGATGGTTTGCTCATGTAAACGCTCACCACGTTCTTCCATAAGTTCAAGAATTCGTTTCATGACTTTTTTACGGCCTCTTAATTTTTCAATCGGTACCAGTTTACCCTGTTCCATGTGAAGAAGAGGTTTAATATTTAATAACCCGCCAATAACTGCGCTTGTTTTCGACACTCGTCCGCCACGAGCCATATAATCCAAGTCTTCAACTGTAAACAAATGTTCCGTATTTAGTGCTTTAAAACGAATGATTTCGACAATGCGTTCAAGTGGTTCACCTAATTTTCTAAGGCGAACGGCTTCTTTTACTAGCAACCCATATCCCAGTGATGCACACTTCGAGTCAATGATGGTTAGTTTAAGCTCGGGATATTCTTCTTTTACCTGATCACGAATCATGACGGCGGTATTGTGTGTTCCAGATAGCTCGGAAGAAAAAGCAATATACAATCCTTCCTCGCCCGATTTCGCCAGTTCTTCAAAAAACGTTAAAAATTGCTCTGGTGAGGCTTGTGAGGTTTTTGGTTGCTTACCTTGGCGAATTTCAGCATAAACTTGAGTTGAATCGATTGTCATAACGTCCAAGTATTCAGCATCATCAATGTGCACGCGTAAAGGAATCAGCGTGACCTGATTTGTTTCATAAAAAGATTTCGGTAAATCGCAAGCACTGTCTGCAAATATTCTCATTTGTATCCCCCTGAATCATCTATTTCTATAAGTTTAAACGTTCCTGTAAGAACTCCGCAATCCCATCGTCATTATTTGAAGATGTTACTTCATTAGCGATGTTTTTCAGTTGCGCAATAGCATTTCCCATAGCTACGCCTGTTCCGGCATAATCCAGCATCTCTAGGTCATTGTCTTCGTCACCGAATGCAATGATCCGTTCCTGTGGAATATTCAAGTGTTTCGATACATGAGAAATACCTACAGCTTTATTAAGACCACTACGCACAATCTCAATAACATGCCATGGTGCGCCCCAACGTCTGTGGTCAATCACTTCTGCATGAACGTCATGCAAGTGTTGGCGAATCGCAGGAACTTCATGTTCTTCTGCATGAATAAGTAAGCTAGTCGGGTCAGACTTTAAATAATTTCGTATATCCCCGGTTGTAACTTGGGGTTTTCCAAAGCTGAAGATATCGAGCAATTTTTCATCATGGTAATGCAAATAAACATCATCCATCACTTCGGCAATGATATTGTGAAATTTATAATCATGAACGGCATCAATTACTTCGTTGACGACTTTTAAGTTTATGGGTTCATGAATCGGTTTCCATGTATGATCAGTGGGGTGATGAACAAATGCACCATTAAAATTAACGATTGGTGTTTGCATTTTTAATTGGTGGTAATAAACTTCACTGGCACGGTATGGTCGACCAGTCGCAATCATAATTTCATGACCTTTTTCTTTTGCTTTAAATAACGTATGTAAAGTCTTTTCAGAAATGACTTTTTCATCGGTTAATAACGTTCCATCCAAATCCAAAACGATTAAATGAGGTTGCATAATAAAAGACTCCTTTCCTACTATAGTAAAGTGTATCGTCATGGACATCCATTAGTCAAAAAAATCCAACTTCGTTTTTGAACTTTTTGATTTGTTTTGCTACGATAACAAGTATTAGATAAAAAGGAAGTGGCAAAGTGAACGTTGAAAATGAGCGGTGGGGACAAATTCCACTATTACATGTATATAAAGAATCGATTCGGGAACAACAAGTTCCAGTCGTGATTTTTCTTCATGGCTTCACGAGTGCAAAAGAACATAACTTACATTATGCCTATCAATTGGCTGAAAAAGGTTTTCGTGTCTTACTACCGGATGCGCATTTGCATGGCGAAAGACAGGAAAATCTCGATGAAGTTCAATTGTCACTACGCTTCTGGGAAATAGTATTAACTTCTATAGAAGAAGTAGCTATGATAAGAGAACAGTTAATTGAACGAAATTTAATGAAGGATCAAACAAAAATAGGGTTAGCCGGAACATCAATGGGGGCCATTGAAACACTTGGATGTCTAAATGTCTATCCGTGGATTGACACCGCTGCCGTGATGATGGGTTCTCCGGGTTACGTACATTTAGCGAAGGCACAGATGGCACAATATGAAGCAAGAGGCTTTAAATTACCAGTGACTGATGTGGAACGTAAGCAAATGTTTGAGACACTAAGTAAATTTGATATTACGTTAAACCCGAGTGCATTGAATGGACGACCAGTATTCTTCTGGCATGGGATTCAAGATAATGTGGTCCCATATGAACCGACATTTAACTTCTTCAACGCATTGAGAGAATCCTATGATCATGACCCTGAACGTTTCCAGTTTATGACGGATAAATCAGCAGGACATGCTGTTTCAAGACAAGGTATGTTGGAATCAACCAATTTCATGGCTCACTATTTGTCTGAATAAGCTGCATTTGTTATGATGAACATATATGTTAGGTAGAGAGGGGGATGAACATGGATCAAGATATGCGCGACAGCATGATGGGTGCACTAGAAAATGTTATCGACCCGGAACTTGGTATTGATATTGTCAACCTTGGCCTTGTCTACGATGTAGATTTATCGGAAGATGGATTTGCCGTTGTGACAATGACTTTAACATCACTTGGTTGTCCAATGGGCCCAATGATTGTTGACCAAGTTAAAACTGCATTATACGAATTACCAGAAGTTAAGGAAGTCGATGTCAATATTGTGTGGACTCCAGGCTGGTCAAAAGACAATATGTCCCGCTACGCAAAAATGGCACTCGGTGTCAGATAATGATTTCCTATTCAATCACTCACTACAATAGTGAGTGGTTTTTTATTTGGAGGAGATTAATCAATTAATAGGTGGATAATAGTACGCCAAATAAACATGGTTTTAGCCCAATTAATGATTGAGTTATCCCAAATAAACGATGTGCACCCCCAAATAAAACTCCAGTTACCCCATTTAAAGATTGGGTTACACCAGATAAACGCCGATCTCCAAATAAACCTCAAGTTACCCCAAATAAACACCGCTCCCCAAATAAAGCTCAAGTTACCCCAAATAAAGCTCAAGTTACCCCAAATAAACGTTGTCCAACCCCAAATAAATCTAAAGTTACCCCAAATAAACGTTGTCCAACCCCAAATAAATCTAAAGTTACCCCATTTAAACTCCGTCCAACCCCAATTAAACCCTAACTCACCCCGTTTAATTCATCCCACACTCCATGCACATTTCTTTACAATATTCCTCCCGACATCCTATAATAAAATCAATTAGTCAAAAAAGGTCAAACAAAGGAGTGACATGCTTATGCAACAGCAACAAGAACAAAAAAGACCACTGGAACTATATGGTCGTAACTTAGTGGAACAGGCTCGAAAAGGGAACATGGATCCTGTGATCGGACGTGATCAGGAAATCAGACATGTGATTCGTATTCTTTCCAGAAAAACAAAAAACAATCCAGTCCTAATAGGTGAACCGGGTGTTGGGAAAACAGCTATTGTCGAGGGATTGGCACAACGTATCGTACGCAAAGATGTACCAGAGGGATTGAAAGAACGAGATATTTATGAACTGGATATGAGTTCATTGATAGCAGGTGCTAAATATCGTGGTGAGTTTGAGGAACGTTTAAAAGCTGTGTTAAAAGAAGTCAAAGATAGTGAAGGGCGTATCATTCTGTTCATAGATGAGATTCACACCATTGTCGGTGCTGGAAAGACAGAAGGTGCAATGGACGCAGGGAATATGTTGAAACCGATGCTGGCACGTGGTGAATTGCATTGTATCGGAGCAACGACGCTTGATGAATACCGTATGTACATTGAAAAAGATCCTGCACTGGAGCGACGTTTCCAACAAGTATTGGTAAGGGAGCCGTCAGTTGAAGATACGGTTTCGATTTTACGTGGACTGAAAGAACGTTTTGAATTGCATCATGCCGTACGGATTCATGACCGGGCCATTGTAGCGGCTGCACAACTGTCTGACCGATATTTAACTGAACGCTTTTTACCTGATAAAGCAATCGATTTAGTGGATGAAGCATGTGCAATGATTCGCACAGAAATTGATTCGATGCCGCAGGAACTGGATGAAGTGACACGAAGAATGATGCAATTGGAAATCGAAGAGCAAGCATTGATGAAAGAAAAAGATCAAGCTAGTCAACAGCGGTTATCAAAATTACGCGATGAACTCGATGCGTTAAAAACCTCAACAGAGTCCATGCGAAATCAATGGTCCACAGAAAAAGAGTCTCTGCAGCATATTCAAAAGAAGCGTGAACTTTTGGATAGTTACCGTAGAGATCTGGAACTGGCGGAAAATAATTATGACTTAAATAAAGCTGCTGAACTTCGTCATGGTAAAATACCAACGCTCGAAAAAGAAATCGCCACTCTAGAGTCTGCGCTTGAATCGACTTCGGAAAATCGATTACTTCGTGAAGAAGTGACTTCGGAAGAAATTGCTTCTATCGTATCCCGTTGGACAGGAATTCCAGTGACGAAACTTGTCGAAGGAGAAAGAGATAAGCTTCTCAGACTGAAGGAAACATTACAGGAACGTGTAGTGGGGCAGGATCAGGCTGTCCAATTTGTAACGGAAGCAGTTTGGCGTGCACGAGCTGGTATTAAGGATCCTACAAAACCAATTGGCTCATTTTTATTCCTTGGTCCAACTGGTGTAGGAAAAACAGAGCTTGCGAAGGCTTTAGCTGCTAATTTATTTGATTCTGAAGATCATTTTATTCGTATTGATATGTCGGAATATATGGAGAAACATAGTGTTTCGCGCCTTGTTGGGGCACCTCCAGGATACGTCGGCTATGAAGAAGGCGGACAATTAACGGAAATGGTAAGACGTAATCCATACTCAGTGGTTTTGCTCGATGAAATTGAAAAGGCACATCCGGATGTAGCGAATATTTTACTGCAATTATTGGATGATGGACGCATTACAGATAGTCAGGGACGACTTGTCAACTTCGCTAATACAGTTGTGATTCTGACTTCGAATATTGGATCACAGTATTTGTTGGATGATACAGAGCAAGCCGAAACATTGGTGATGACAGCACTTCGAACACATTTCAAACCAGAGTTATTGAACCGCATGGACGAAATTGTCTTGTTCCATTCTTTAAAAGGTTCACACTTTACTTCAATTACTGAAAAGTATTTGGCACAATTAGCAAAACGTTTGAAAGAGCAAGAAGTCACAATTACATTCTCGCAGACATTGATTGATTGGGTGGTCAATGAGGGAACCGATGCGGCATTTGGTGCACGTCCGTTGCGTCGCTTCATTCAGCGACACGTACAAACCGCTGTAGCAAAAGCGCTCCTCGGTGGGAGTTTGACGCCGGGAAGCACGGTTGAAGTAACTGTTGAAAATGGGGAAGTCAACGTAAAACAATAAAAAAACGGAGTCTCTGATGTGAAAGCTTCAGAGACTCCGTTTTTTACTTTGTTAAATTAGTGATGATCATGAGTTACTGGATCGTTTGGAATAATTGCAGAAATCAAGAAGATAAGTGCTGCAAATCCAAGTGAAAGAATGGCACCCAATTCAAAGTTGAATGGCACTGCCGCTACTGAGCTAACTACATAGTTCAGCATTGTAACAAGTAGAAATGACCAAATTAATGCAATGACAAATTTCATGTTGTTTCACCTCTGGACAGACTATTTACTTCTACCATCATATCACAAGAGCAGAATGGGACAAAGAATCTTTTGGCGAACATACACGAAGTTTGGCAAATTCGTGACGATGAGTTGATATTTCATGTTTGATTCGTTATGATTATCACCAGGTACTAATATAAGATAACAAGCGAAATGAGGGTGTCTAATGAGTGTGGGGATTATCGGCTTAGGAAGATATATGCCAGAACGGGTTGTCACAAACTTTGATTTGGAAAAACAAATGGATACAACCGATGAATGGATTCGAACTCGCACTGGTATAGAAGAGAGAAGATTTGCGGACGATGATGTGAATACATCAGATATGGCTTACGAAGCAGCAAAACAAGCGATAGAAGACGCTGATATAGAAGCACATCAAATTGGTCTGATTTTAGTGGCTACGGTTACGCCAGATATGCCTTTTCCGACTGTTGCCACGATGATTCAGGAAAAACTCGGTGCAAAGAATGCGGCTGCAATGGATATTTCGGCGGCGTGTGCTGGTTTTATGTACGGTGTCATTACAGCTAAGCAGTTTGTTGAAACTGGTGTCTACCCGTACGTTCTTGTTGTGGGCGTTGAAAAACTATCAAAGATTACGAACTTTGAAGACCGCAATACAGCTGTCTTATTTGGAGACGGTGCCGGAGCTGCTATCATTGGTCAAGTTTCTGAAGGCAGAGGTATTTTATCGTTCGAACTTGGTGCAGACGGCTCTGGTGGAAAACATTTATTCCAAGACGGACCTTATCTTGAAATGAATGGTCGTGAGGTATATAAATTTGCTGTCCGTCAAATGGGGGAATCTGCAGAGAATGTTATTGACAAAGCTGGCCTGACTAAAGACGAAGTCGATTTCCTGGTGCCTCATCAAGCGAATATTCGAATTATGGAAGCATCAAGACAGCGATTAGGATTACCTGAAGAGAAAATGTCCAAAACCATAAACCAATTTGGGAACACTTCCGCTGCATCCATACCAATCTCTCTAAAAGAAGATATTTTAGCAGGAAGAGTGAAAGATGATGATGTTGTGGTTCTTGTTGGATTTGGCGGCGGTTTAACATGGGGGGCCATTTGTTTAAAATGGGGAAGATAGTGTTTTTCTGAAGGACTGTCCATTGGAGTGGATTCAACCCTATTATTCGAATGGAATGTTAGACAGCTAATCTTAAATAAATTTGTTTCAACATGAAGGGAGATAAAATCATGACAAAACGTCGTGTTGTAATAACTGGTGTAGGAGCGGTTTCACCGCTTGGTAATGATATTGAAACAACTTGGGCAGGGATTAAAGAGGGCAGATCTGGCATCGGGCCAATGACTCGCGTCAACCCTGACGATTTCCCAGCAAAAGTGGCTGCTGAAGTGAAAGACTTTGATATCGAAACATATATAGAACGAAAAGAAGCGAGAAAAATGGATCGCTTTACACATTTTGCTCTAGCAGCATCTATTATGGCGATGAAAGATGCCAATTTGGAGTTATCACCTGAACTTGGTCTTCGTACAGGTGTATGGATTGGGTCGGGTATTGGCGGTATGGAAACGTATGAAGCACAGTTCCGTACTTTCCTTGACCGAGGCTATCGCCGGGTAAGTCCGTTTTTCGTGCCAATGATGATTCCGGACATGGCTGCCGGACAAGTTTCCATTCATTTCGGTGCGAAAGCAATGAATTCATGTACCGTGACAGCTTGTGCATCAGGCACAAACTCAATCGGTGATGCTTTCAAAGTAATTCAACGCGGAGAAGCTGATGTGATGATTTCTGGTGGAGCAGAAGCACCAATCACCAATATGTCAGTTGCTGGTTTCTGTTCGAATACTGCACTTACGTTAAATCAAGACCCTAAAACCGCTTCACGTCCATTTGATGCCAATCGAGATGGATTTGTCATTGGAGAAGGATCAGGGATTGTTATTTTGGAAGAATATGAGCACGCGGTAGCACGTGGGGCGAAAATTTATGCAGAAATTATCGGCTACGGTTCAACTGGGGATGCTCATCATATTACTGCACCGGCTCCTGAAGGTGAAGGTGCAGCACGTGCCATGCAACAAGCACTTAATGATGCTGGAATCTCTCCATCTGACGTTGACTACATTAATGCACATGGTACGAGCACACCTTATAACGATCAATTCGAAACAATGGCAGTTAAATCGGTATTTGGGGAACATGCTTATAAGCTTGCGATAAGTTCAACAAAGTCCATGACGGGACATCTACTTGGAGCGGCTGGAGGAATTGAAGCCGTATTTACTGCACTAGCTATTCATGAAAGTATTTTGCCTCCGACGATGAACCTGGAAAATCCAGATCCAATTTGTGATCTTGATTATGTAGCGAATGGATCACGTCAAAAAGAAATCGGGTATGCAATGAGCAACTCACTTGGTTTTGGCGGGCATAACGCGTCCCTATTGTTTAAAAAAATATAAAACATAGAAGCTGATTCAAAGGCGAAACTTACCTTTGGATCAGCTTTTTAACATCCTCAACTGGTTGCCATCTAACTTGATTCCTCTTCCAATTTTACGGCTTCATAAATTATTTCCCTAAGGAGTACATATAATTTTCATTAGTTTCTCAGATAATTAAGATAAGAAATAAATTTTCGTAATTTTTTATAGCTAATAATAACCAAGAAATATTACAGGAATAAGTCAAAAAGTCATGTTAATTTATTTTATTAATTTTTGTTTATTTTAAAATTTATGACCAAATACCTTGATATTGCTAGGTTTAATTGAGTTACCATCAATTCAAATTAAAGGAAATTTAGGAAATTTCCAAAAAAGGTATTGCGGTTGTAATAATTCTGTAATAGAATTTACAACTAGGTGAACAATTAACAGAATATTGATTATTTTAAAAAGAGTAAGAGAGTTTCAAATCAACTTAGTATTTGCAGAGAGGAGTAATCATTTGAACACGACTCAAGAACTTCCAAAAATAAAGCATGCGGACAATACTCAAGAACTTTTAACCATTAAAGATTTACATACTGGCTTCCGAGTCAAAGACACATATTATAATGCAGTGGACGGCGTTTCTATAAGTTTAAAGAAAAACGAGATTTTAGCGATTGTTGGAGAATCTGGCTGCGGTAAAAGTACTTTAGCAACCTCCATCATTGGGCTTCATGATACAAACAACACTAGAATAACCGGGGAAATTGAATTTAGAAGTCTTAATTTAGCAAAATTGACGGATGAAAAGTTGAATAACATACGCGGAAATGACATTGGCATGATTTTTCAGGATCCATTGTCTGCATTGAACCCCTTGATGCGTATTGGAGATCAAATTGAAGAGTCATTAATCTATCATACGAAAATGTCTAAAAAAGAGAGAACGAATCGTGTGTTAGAACTGTTGAATCAAGTAGGAATACCAAATCCAAACAGAGTCGTCAGACAATTTCCACATCAGCTTTCAGGTGGTATGCGTCAACGAGTTATTATCGCCATTGCAATCTCTTGTAAGCCGTCGATTATCATTGCGGACGAACCTACAACTGCTCTTGATGTGACGATACAAGCTCAAATTTTGGATTTATTGAAAGATCTGCAAGCTGAAACTGAGTCAGGCATTATTTTAATTACACACGACTTAGGAGTTGTAGCGGAAGTAGCCGACCGAGTAGCAGTTATGTATGCAGGTCAAATAATTGAGGAAGCAACGGTTGAAGAGTTGTTCAGCAATCCTGTGCATCCTTATACAAGGTCATTATTAAACTCAATACCACAAACACATAGTGACAATGAAAAATTAGAAGTCATTCAAGGTTTAGTACCTTCATTAGTGAATCTACCTCGAAATGGCTGCCGCTTCGCTTCTCGGATTCCATGGATTCCAGCTGAAGCACACGAAGCAGATCCACAACTTCACGAAATTGCACCAGGACATTTTGTAAGATGTACCTGCTGGAACCACTTTCACTTTGAAGGTGAAGAAGGGGGAAGCTTGACATGAGTTTTATGGAAATAAAGGATTTGCGTGTGCATTATCCAATTCGCGGCGGTTTCTTTAATACAATCGTTGACCATGTTCATGCTGTTGACGGCATAAATATGGAATTCGAAAAAGGCAAAACATACGGACTTGTAGGTGAATCCGGTTGTGGGAAATCAACAACAGGAAAAGCAATTATCGGCCTTGAAAAAATAACATCCGGTAAAATCTTCTATGAAGGACAGGATGTGACGAATCAACGTCGTCAACGAAATTCTGCGTATAACCGAGATATCCAAATGATTTTCCAAGATGCTCATTCAAGTTTGAATCCACGTAAACGAGTGCAAGATATTCTTGCTGAACCGATTCGCAATTTCTTGAAACTCTCTGATTTAGAAGAGAGAAGAAAAATCAATGAACTTTTGGCGATTGTCGGTATGCCAGAAGATGCAAAATATAAATACCCACATGAATTCTCAGGTGGACAAAAGCAACGTATCGGGATTGCTCGTGCAATCGCAACAAACCCAAAACTGATTATTGCTGACGAACCTGTATCAGCATTGGATTTATCGGTTCAGGCTCAGGTATTGAACTTCTTGAAAGACATTCAAGACGAGTTTGGTTTAAGTTACCTTTTCATATCTCATGATCTTGGTGTTGTGAAACACATGTGTGATGAAATATCGATTATGTATAAAGGACGTTTTGTAGAATCAGGTACGAAGAAGGACATTTATCAAGCTCCTGAACACATTTACACAAAACGCTTACTGTCAGCGATTCCGAATATCGAACCCGCTTCACGCGCAGTTCGTAAAGTTGAGAGAATAAATGTCGAAAAAAGCTACCAAGTCGAAAATCACCGATATTTTGATGCCAATGGAAGAGTGTATGATCTTCAAGCAATTTCCGACACGCATAAAGTAGCGAAAACGGATTCGCTGGAAGGGGGCATTTAACATGTGGAAAACAATTATCCGACGAGTTTTGGTCATGATTCCGCAGTTATTCGTGCTAAGTTTACTCATCTTCATCATGGCAAAATTCATGCCTGGAGATCCATTCACTGGGATGATTACTCCAGATACTGATCCAGCTCGTATTGAAGAATTACGTCAAGAAGCAGGTTTTTATGATCCTTGGTACCAACAGTACTTTAATTGGATTATGAATGCCGCAAATGGGGATTTCGGAAAAAGCTATACATACAAGGTAGCTGTTGCTGATTTAATCGGTGACCGAGCCCTGAACACATTATGGTTGTCGCTACTGAGTGTATTTTTATTATATTTAATTGCTATTCCACTAGGAGTGCTCGCAGGACGCTACCAAAATTCATTTTTAGATAAAATCGTCGTCCTGTACAGCTTCATCAGTTATGCAATTCCGGTATTTGTTCTGGCATTGATTTTCTTATTCTTCTTTGGTTATAAGCTACAATGGTTCCCAACTAGTGGTACCGTAGACATTAAATATGATTCCGGCACGATAGGATACTTGTGGAGTAAGATTTATCATATTTTATTGCCTGCCATTACATTTGCATTACTTGGTACAACTGGAGTTATCCAATATTTAAGAACGGAAGTAATCGATGCTAAATCGATGGATTATGTCCGCACGGCACGTAGTAAAGGAATTCCAATTAACAAAGTATATACGAAGCATATCTTCCGAAATTCTCTTTTACCGATAGCAGCATTCCTCGGATTCACGATTACGGGATTGCTCGGAGGATCAATTTTTATTGAAACAATTTTTGGCTACCCTGGGATGGGACAACTTTTTATTCAATCCATATCTGGACGTGATTATAGTGTCATAACGGCACTGGTTATGCTCTTCGGATTCACAACTTTATTAGGTAGTCTTTTATCCGATATCATCATGAGTATTGTAGATCCGCGTATTAGGATAGATTGACGAAAATAATAGTTAAGGAGAGTGAATTCAATTGAATGAAATAAATGAAAGTATAGGCTTAGAGAAGAAATCTCAAGTAAGCTCTCCGCCTACTGGATTTCAAGTAATAGCTCGAGAATTCAAAAAAGATAAATTAGCTATGTTTTCCTTGATAGCTCTAATAACCGTTATTTCAGCCATCTATATTTGGGCATTGACAATTGATCAACAAGAAATGATGCGTGTAAGCCTGCGAGATAAATTCGCAGAACCAGGAGAGAAATTCTTCCTTGGAGCAGATCAAGGCGGCCGCGACATTTTGGGTCAATTAATTATTGGTGCAAGAAATTCTATTACGATTGCAATTGCAATCACAGTTTTAACAGGTATTTTGGGCATAATTATTGGGCTTTGTACAGGATACTTTGGTGGGCTGATTGATAATATCTTCATGCGCATCATTGATTTCTTTATAACAATCCCATCATTAATGATTATTATTGTTTTCGTAACGATTGTACCTAAATATAATATTCCAATTTTCATTCTGATATTAAGTGTATTTCTATGGCCAGGGACTGCTCGATTGGTCCGAAGCAAGGCATTATCAGAAGGAAGAAGAGACTACATCAATGCCTCAAAAACAATGGGTACAAGTGACGGTGGCATTATCCTTAAAAAATTGATGCCAAATTTAAGCTCTATATTAATTGTTGAATTAACACTGAATTTCGCAGGAAACGTTGGTATTGAAACGGGCCTCTCCTATCTAGGATTCGGCTTACCGCCTTCTACACCAAGTTTGGGGACACTAGTGAGTTATGCAAATAATCCGCTTGTACTTTCCGAAAAATGGTGGGTTTGGTTACCAGCAGCATTATTGATTTTGTTCCTGATGTTGGCAATTAACTATGTCGGCCAAGCGATTCGCCGATCTGCGGATGCAAGACAACGATTAGGATAAAACCACGTGATATTGGTATTAAACGTTTAACGTTTGATATATAGAAGAAAAGATAAAAAGGAGGAAATGGAATGAACAAAAAGCTTTGGACATTACTTGCTTTACTTTTAGCTTTCATGCTTGTACTTGGTGCATGCAACAACGAAGGCGACGATTCTCCAAAAGATAACGAAGGTACAGAACAAGGAAGCGAAGATGGTGAAGAAGATGGCGAAGATGGCGGAGAAGCAGTAGACACTTCCCAATTCCCACTGACTGTTGAGAACGAAGGAGATGCAATGGATGGAGGTACTTTAAAAGTAGCTCTAGTTAATGACTCACCTTTCCAAGGTATTTTCTCTCTAGTATTATATGAAGATGCTTATGATGCAGACATCATGCAATTTGCAAGCAACGCAATTTTTGCAACAGATGGTGACTTCTTATTGACTGACGAAGGTATCGCTAGTTTAGAAGTTGATCAAGACAACAACAAAGCAACAGTTAAAATCCGTGAAGGCGTTAAATGGTCTGACGGAGAGCCACTTAAAGTGGAAGACTTAATGCAACCATACTTAATCATTGGTCATAAAGACTATACAGGCGTTCGTTATGACGCTGATTTCCAAAACATCGTTGGTGCTGTAGAATACCATGATGGAAAAGCAGACACAATTTCTGGTTTGAAAAAAGTTGATGAAACAACTTTAGAAATTTCATTCAAAAAATTATCACCAGCAATCTTCAGTGGTGGAGACGGTCTATGGTCTTCAGCTGAACCAAGCCATATCCTAAAAGATATTCCAGTTGCAGGTTTACTTGAATCTGATGCTGTACGTAAAAATATCGTTACTTTAGGGGCTTTCAAGTTCGACAAAATCGTACCTGGTGAATCAGTACAATTCGTGAAGAACGAAAACTACTGGAAAGGTGCTCCAAAACTTGATGCTGTATTAGTTAAAACAGTTCCTTCTACATCAATCTCTGTTGCATTACAAACAGGGGAATACCATATGACAGCTAACACATTCAGCACAGACAAATATTTAGAAATTAAAGATTTCGATAACCTTACTATTCTTGGCCGTAAAGAACTTTACTACCAATACATTGGTTTCAAACTTGGTAAGTACGATATGGAGAAGAGCGAAGTAGTAATGGATCCAAATGCTAAGATGGGCGATGTAAAACTTCGTCAAGCTATGGGTTATGCAATCGACGTAGAACAGGTTTCTGAAGTGTATTACAACAACTTACGTGAGCGTGCAACTTCACTAATTCCACCAGTATTCGCATCATTCTATGATGATACATTAGAAGGATACTCATATGATGTTGATAAAGCGAATGCATTATTAGACGAAGCTGGATACAAAGATGTTGATGGCGACGGTCTTCGTGAAAACAAAGATGGAAAACCGCTTGAAATTAAATTTGCTACAATGTCAGGTGGAGATATCGCTGAAGATATCGCATCATTCTACTTGCAAAACTGGAAAGATGTTGGTTTAAATGTAACTCTTGCAACAGGTCGTACAATCGAATTCAACAGCTTCTATGATAAAGTTCAAGCTGACGATCCAGAAATCGATATCTTCATGGCTGCATGGGGTACAGGTACTAACCCATCACCATCAGGTCTTTACTCAAAAACTGCACAATATAACTTCAGCCGTTACACTTCTGAGAAGTTAGAAGAGCTTTTAGCTGCTATCGACTCTCCAGACGCTTTCGATCCTGAATTCCGTGCAGGTAAATTCCGTGAATGGCAAGAATATATGTCTGAAAATGCACCAATCATTCCAACTCAATACCGTTTAGAATTACGTCCAGTTAACAAAGCTGTTAAGAATTACGATATCGACTACTCTTCAAACTTTGACTGGAACGAAGTATCATTAATTTCTGAAGACCCTGCTAAATCTTCTAAATAATTAATTGATAACAAAAAGACTCATCCTTTAATTAGGATGAGTCTTTTTCTATGGCAATCTAGCGTTAGTCAATGGATATGGTGGATGGCACATAAAGAATCGTTTTTTACTATAGATGGTTGTGGGGCACTACATTTTGACAATGATTGAAGAGCTTTTCCTCCTAATTTCTCTGTCTCATACCATAAAACATTTAGCGGCAATTTCTTCTTACTCAGAGATATGGAGCAAAATAGCGTAGACTCCAGCGGGAAAAGCGAAGTGTCGAAATCCACACGAACGATCAGTTCGAGTTAGTTCGGCGCAAGCCCGCGGAAAGCGTAGCTGTTTTGCGGAATATTAACCTCAAATTGATTTTATCATTGCTTATCAAAAAAAGACTCATCCTTTAATTGGAATGAGTCTTTTTTGCATGAGAAGTACCATAAAAAAGTAACATGCATGACTAACTTGATAGAAACGATTCATATAGTAGTGAAAAAGGGTGCTTGTATGATTAAATGGTTAATGTTCTTAATCAGTTACATATGTATTGTTCTTAGTATGATGCAGATCTTGTTGTATTTAAATTATCTGTCGCTCGGCTACTCATGGAAAAGTGTCTGGACATTTATATTCCAGACACCTGATTTTTTCTTATTTTTAGGATCATTTATTCTTATGACAATTATCGTTTTCTACCCAAGCCCATCGCGTTCTCCATTTTTTTGAGCGTTTTGGAAGCTGCAGCTTGTGCTCTCTTTGCACCATCATCGAGAATCGCATCCAGTTCATCAGAGACCAATAGTTCTTGATAACGTTCCTGAATCGGTGTGATGTGATCGATGATTGCTTTTGCAACGGAGACTTTGAAATCACCATATCCGACACCTTTGTACTTTTCAACCAGTGCTTCAATAGTTACACCGGTTAAAGCTGCTTCAATGGTCAACAGATTAGAGACGCCTGGCTTATTCTCTACATCGAAAGCTACAATTCCTTCTGAATCTGTTACTGCGCTTTTAACTTTTTTCTCAATTTCTTTTGGTGTATCCAAAAGAGAAATGGTCGACTTTTTGTTTGGGTCCGACTTACTCATCTTTTTAAGTGGATCTTGTAAAGCCTTGATACGTGCGCCATTCTTAGGCAAACGAATGTCTGGAATCGTCAATACATCATTGTAGCGTTTATTGAAGCGCTCAGCTAAATCACGTGTTAATTCCACATGTTGTTTTTGGTCATCCCCAACCGGCACAATGTCGGTTTGATAAAGAAGGATATCTGCTGCCATCAGTGGTGGATAAGTAAGAAGGGAGGCAGAAACGCCGTCTTTCCCCGAAGACTTATCTTTAAATTGCGTCATGCGCTCTAATTCACCGATATATGAAATACATTGCATCATCCATCCTGCCTGAGCATGAGCAGGTACTTCTGATTGAATAAATAAAATTGCTTTCTTCGGATCGATACCGACTGCCAAGTAGAGGGCTGCAAGTGATCGGATGTTTTTACGAAGCTCCAGTCGATCCTGTGGAACTGTTATCGCATGCTGATCAACGATACAAAAAATACATTCATACTCATCTTGCAAAGTAGTAAATTGACGGAACGCACCGATATAATTACCAAGTGTGACCGTTCCTGTTGGCTGTACGCCAGAAAAAATTTTCTTCAAGTGGTTTCCTCCTCAAAAATGAGATCTTGTTAAATGATGTTGTTGATTTCCGTTCCAAGTCCTGTTTCCGCTGATTTTCACTATAATTACTTACTAGCCCACGTATTGAATACCGTTTCCTACTTAGTAATTTGTGGTAGAACAGCTGAAAATGAAACGTCTTTTCGGAAGATGGCCAACAAAATTTAACACTGCTAAAAATAAAAAAACACATCACTCTCCCTCAAAAAGGGACGAATGATGTGTGAATCCGTGGTACCACCCAGATTGCCAAAGAATCTTGGCCTCTTTAACTTCGTAACGTGAAGACACGTGATGAGCTACACCGATTTCCGGTTCGCAAACCATGCTCAGAAGTCCATTCCTAATGATGGGAAGATCTGTTTTCACCAAATACAGATTCTCTGGACAACCCATTCAAAAGTACTATTCTTCGTCTTTGCATTTAACATGTAATTTGATTGTCATTATAATATAGAAGAAACTCCAAAATCAAGTGCAATTTATCCCAAATAATAAATGATTAATGCTATGGTCATTCCGAGTAAAATGGACCCACCTAATTGGAAAAAAGGCCTCGTCTGGAAATCAAGTAATTCCGATGGGGCACGCATGGATTCTGCATCCACTAAACTTCTTTTGGTTGAAAAAACTTTTCGCATGCTCATCGTAAAAATATCGAAAAATCCATTCGATACTACATAAACCAATAGGCCGATAAAAGTGATTGTTCCACCCACAAAAAACGACATGTTTATATAAGAGGTAAGGGACACTTCTTTCGAGATAAGTAACATCATTGCAATAATCAGTAACTGAGCAGCAACAAACCATATAACACTCTTTTTCATAAAAACACCTCAATCCTTCTCACATTGTAGAAGAATTGACGGAAAAAATCAAAATTTCGCTAAACGAATTAATTATTCACAATTCTCGAAAAACCTTACACTACCAACGGTTTTGTTATTCTCTTGTAATCTTTCTGTTACATAAGTGTAAAAAATATTCAAAAAAAGACTGTACAGATTTTTTTGAATATGTATAATTAACCTTGTAACAATTTTTCAGAATATTTAAGGAGGTCGTTTTAAGTGAAGAAAAGCAAATTAGTTTGGCTATTAAGCCTAATGCTAGTTCTTAGTGTTTTCTTAGCAGCTTGTGGTAAAGATGAACCAGCAGCACCTGCTAAAGAAACTGACACTGAAGAAACTACTGATGGCGAAGGCACAGAAACAGAAACAGAAGAAGAACCAGCTGAAGGTGCTTTAGATGCGGAGCAAATCCTTAACCTAAACCACGTAGCTGAGATTCCATCATTGGACTCTTCAATCGTTGAAGACCAAGTTGGTTTCGATATGTTAGGTAACGTAAACGAAGGTCTTATGCGTTTAGATCAAGAAAATGTTCCTGTTCCAGCTATGGCTGCTGAGGAACCAACTATTTCTGAAGATGGTTTAACTTACACGTTCAAATTACGTGACGCTAAATGGTCTGATGGTTCACCTGTAACTGCTAACGATTTCGAGTATGCATGGAAACGTGCTATCGACCCAGCGACTGGTTCTCCATACGGTCCTTACATGATGGCTGGCGTAATCAAAAACGCAACTGCTATCGGTGAGAAAAAAGCTGAAGTTGCTGATCTTGGAGTTAAAGCTCTAGATGAGAAAACTCTTGAAGTTACTCTTGAGCGTCCAGTTCCTTACTTTATCTCATTGATGTCATTCGGAACATTCTTCCCGCTGAAAGAAGAATTCGTTAAGGCACAAGGCGATAAATATGCAACAAATTCTGAAACAGTTCTTTATAACGGTCCATTCATCATGACTGATTGGGATGGCACTGGTTTAACTTGGAAACTGAAGAAAAACGAACAATATTGGGATGCAGAAACTGTAAAACTTACTCAAATCAACTTCGACGTTGTTAAAGAAGTAGCTACTGCAGTTAACCTTTACACAACTGGCGAAAAAGATCGTACTGGTCTTTCTGGTGAGTACGCAATGCAATATGCTAACGATGAAAACCTATTAAAAGAATTAGAACCAACTATTTTCTACTTCAAATACAACCAAGAACGTAACGGTGAAAAAACAGCACTTGCAAACAAAAACATTCGTGAAGCTCTTGCTAAAGCATTCAACAAAGATGATTTAGCTTCTGTAGTATTAGCTAACGGTTCATTACCAGCTAACTACTTAGTACCAAAAGAATTCACTTTCACTGCAGAAGGTGCTGACTTCCGTGAAGTAAATGGCGACTTAGCTACTTACAACGTTGAAGAAGCAAAAGCTGCTTGGGATAAAGGTCTATCTGAGTTAGGTGTTACTGAATTAACTCTTGAAATCTTAGGTGGAGACTCTGACCTTTCTAAGAAAATGGACGAGTACTTCAAATCTCAATTAGAGACTAACCTTGAAGGTTTAACAATTACACTTAAAGAAGTACCATTCAACGTTCGTTTAGAACTTGATGAAGCACAAGATTATGACATCCAAGTTTCTGGTTGGGGCCCTGACTATCAAGATCCTATGACTTTCGTAGACTTGTTCGTAACAGGTTCTTCTCATAACTTAATGTCTTACTCTAACCCAGAGTTCGACAAGTTGATCGAATCAGCTAAAGGCGAACTTGCTCTTGATGCAGAAGGTCGTTGGAATGCAATGGCTCAAGCTGAAAAAATCTTGCTTGCTGACGATTATGCAATTGCTCCGATCTACCAACGCGGAACAATGGCATTAGTACAACCTTATGTTAAAGGTATTGTTTCTCACCCATTCGGTGGAGACTACTCATACAAATGGGCGTACATCTCAGGTAAAGAGTAATCTTTAACTAAGATAAAAAAATCTCATAGAGAGAGAGTATATGGTATCCAATGGGGCCATATACTCTCTTTTTAAATGAGTATGAATTGACCAAAAATTAGCTGTTTTCAAAAATTGGTTTTGACAACATCTAGTTTCGTCTGTTTATATAGATTAGTAGATTAATTTCTGCTCGTATTCACTTAGGAGGTGCAAAAATGGCTAAGTATATCGCAAGACGTGTTTTTTATATGTTCATTACTCTTTTCCTGATTGCGACGGCAACATTTTTCTTAATGAAAACGCTACCAGGTTCCCCTATTGCATCCGCTTCGAAACTTACCCCTGACCAACTAGCGGTAGTAGAGGCGAAATATGGTTTGAATGAACCACTACCAGTTCAGTATGGTAAATACATGCTAAATTTAGCACAAGGTGACTTAGGTAACTCATTCCAGTTCAAAGGAGCGAGTGTAACTGATTTAATTATTAATCGACTAGGACCATCTTTCTTACTTGGTGCACAAGGCATGATTTTAGGAGTTCTGATCGGTATTGTCCTTGGGATGATTGCCGCATTACGACAAAATACGATTTGGGATTACGGTAGTACATTAATCGCCATTATCGGTATTTCCATTCCATCATTCGTTTTTGCTACAACTCTACAATACTGGTTCGGCGTTCAACTAGGTTGGTTCCCTGTTGCACTTTGGAAAGACGGCTGGATGTCCAGTGTGCTTCCTTCCATTGCATTAGCTATGGGACCACTAGCAATTGCTTCACGTTTCATCCGTACAGAAATGATTGAAGTATTGAGCTCAGATTATATTACTCTAGCACGTTCTAAAGGTGCCAGCGGATTTGAAGTAGCATTCAAACATGCTTTCCGTAACGCGTTAATTCCATTGGTAACAGTTTTAGGACCAGTTGCTGCTGGATTACTTACGGGTTCACTTGTTATCGAGCAAATCTTTGCTATTCCAGGTATCGGTGAGCAATTCGTAAAAGCAATCATGATCAATGACTACTCAATTATTATGGGAACAACTTTGTTCTTCTCTGTATTCTTGATTTTCATTATTTTAGTTGTCGATGTTCTTTATGGAGTAATCGACCCACGTATCCGTTTATCAGGAGGTAATAGTTAATGACACAAAATCTAGATAAATTACCTGCTGATTCTTTTAAGCGCATTACGATCGATAGCAGTGCAGCAGAACGTATTTCTAAACCAAGTTTAAGCTTCTGGCAAGATGCATGGTTACGCATTCGTAAAAACAAAGCGGCCATCGTCAGCATTGTAATTTTAATTTTAATTATCCTTATGTCGTTTATCGGACCAATGTTAAGTCCACATGATGCCGAGACACAAACACTTACTCATGCAAACTTACCACCTAAAGTTCAAGGTTTTGAAAACCTTGGTTTCTGGGATGGAGTAGGGAACATGGCAGGTACTGATGTTGATTTATACGAACTGAAAAAAGTAGACACTTACTACTGGTTCGGTACTGATGGTTTAGGACGAGATATGTTCTCACGTGTATGGGAAGGTACTCAAATCTCATTATTCATTGCATTTGTTGCAGCGATCATTGATATGGTCATCGGTGTACTCTACGGCGGTATTTCCGCATATTATGGCGGACGCGTAGATGATATCATGCAACGTATCGTTGAAATTCTTTACGGTATTCCAAACTTAGTTGTTGTTATCTTAATGATTCTCGTAATGGATCCAGGTATTATGGCAATCATTATCGCCATTACCATTACTGGATGGATCGGGATGTCACGTGTTGTACGTGGACAGGTTTTGAAATACAAAAACCAAGAATTCGTATTGGCTTCACGTACATTAGGTGCAAGTAACAACCGTATCATTTCTAAACATTTACTTCCTAACATTCTAGGAATTATTATTATCAACACGATGTTTACAATTCCGGGTGCGATTTTCTTCGAAGCTTTCTTAAGCTTTATCGGTCTTGGTTTACAACCACCGGCTGCATCACTTGGTACATTAATTAACGATGGTTATAAACTAATTAAATTCCAACCGCATATTTTGATGTTCCCATCGATTGTCTTGAGTTTATTGATGGTTGCGTTCAACTTACTCGGGGACGGATTACGTGATGCACTAGATCCGAAAATGAAAGATTAAGAAGGAGGAAAGCGACAATGGAAAAAATCTTAGAAGTTAAAGACCTTCAGCTTTCCTTCCACACTTTTGCAGGTGAAGTTAAAGCCATCCGTGGTGTAAACTTTGATTTGCAAAAAGGGGAAACGCTGGCGATTGTTGGTGAATCTGGTTCAGGGAAATCAGTAACTACAAAAGCAATTATGCGTCTTTTACCAGAATCAAGTTCAGAATTCAAAAGTGGACAAATCTTGTTCAACGGCAAAGATTTAACGAAGCTTTCAGATAAAGAAATGCAAAAAATCCGTGGTAAAGATATTTCAATGATCTTCCAAGATCCAATGACTTCTCTTAATCCTACAATGACAATCGGCCGTCAAATTACGGAACCATTGTTAAAGCACCAAAAAGTAGGCAAAACAGAAGCGAAGAAAATTGCCATTGATCTATTACGTATGGTTGGTATGCCAAAACCGGAATTGCGAATTAAGCAATATCCTCACCAATTCTCTGGTGGTCAACGCCAACGTATTGTTATTGCAATTGCTCTTGCATGTAATCCTCAGATTTTGATTGCGGATGAGCCAACAACAGCTCTAGACGTAACGATTCAAGCTCAAATTCTGGAATTGATGAAAGACCTGCAAAAGAAAATCGATACATCGATCATCTTCATTACACATGATTTGGGAGTAGTGGCAAACGTGGCGGATCGTGTAGCTGTCATGTATGGTGGACGCATTGTTGAAATGGGTACAGTAGATGAAATATTCTATAACCCACAACATCCATATACTTGGGGATTATTAAGTTCAATGCCATCTTTGGATTCAGCAGATGAGAAATTATATGCTATTCCAGGGACACCTCCTGATTTGTTGGATCCTCCAAAAGGGGATGCATTTGCACTTCGTAGTGACTTTGCACTTGCAATCGATTTGGAACAAGCTCCACCCGTTTTCCAAGTTAGCGATACACACTACGCTGCAACTTGGTTATTACATCCGGATGCACCTCAAGTCGAACCGCCAGCTGCTATTGTGGAGCGCATGAAGAAATTCCCGGGAAGTCGATACTATGAAGGAGTTGCGCGCTGATGGCTGAAAAATTGCTCGAAATTAGAAACTTAAAACAATATTTCAATGAAGGCAAAGCTAATGAAGTGCGTGCAGTTGACGACATTAGCTTCGATATATACAAAGGTGAAACACTTGGACTGGTTGGGGAGTCAGGTTGTGGGAAATCTACAACTGGCCGTTCAATCATCCGCCTATATAATGCAACAGACGGCGAAGTTATTTTTGATGGAGTTAATGTTCACGGAAAGAAATCTAAGTCGGATTTAAAAATCTTTAACCGTAAAATGCAAATGATTTTCCAAGATCCATACGCATCTTTAAATCCACGTATGAAAGTTTTGGATATTATTGCAGAAGGATTAGACATTCATGGCTTAACTAAAAATGCAAAAGAGCGTAAAGATCGTGTTCATGAGCTTCTTGAGACAGTTGGTCTTAACAAGGAACATGCTAACCGTTATCCACATGAATTCTCAGGTGGCCAACGTCAACGTCTTGGTATCGCTCGTGCACTTGCAGTAGATCCTGAGTTCATTATTGCTGATGAACCTATTTCTGCACTTGACGTTTCCATTCAAGCTCAAGTCGTGAACTTGTTAAAAGAGTTGCAAGAAGAAAAAGGATTGACTTATTTATTTATCGCACATGACTTGTCGATGGTTAAATACATTTCCGACCGAATCGGTGTTATGTATTTCGGGAAATTAGTTGAATTGGCTCCTGCTGATGAGTTGTATAAGAATCCATTGCATCCATACACTCAATCATTGTTATCAGCAATTCCGCTTCCAGATCCTAACTATGAGCGCACACGCGTACGTAAATCATATGACCCTGCGTCTCATAATTATCAAGATGGCGAAGAAATCGCAATGCGTGAAGTTACACCTGGCCACTTTGTATTCTGTTCAGAACGCGAATTTGAGTCGTTAAAATTAACTTCTGCTGCACGCGTTTAATTATCTGTATTAGATAGTGAAAATGAAATGAGCCATTCCTCCAAAAGGAATGGCTTTTTTGTTTGATATAAGACAATTGAACCTTTAAAAGCCTACGTATACTTGCTAAAATGGTAGAGAATAGAAAGGAAGTACAAATTATGACAATAAATAAATACGTAGCAACAAGTGCTTTAGTTGCAGCATTACTAATGCCATCTGCAGTGCAAGCAGAAAACGAAATACATAACCAAGACTTTACGGAACGTACATATGGCTTCACGGAAGTCGAAGAAGAACTGATTGCCGCTTCCAAATTGTTCAGATATGATTCAGGACTGAAATTTACCTACCCTGATGCTGTTCGGGGGGTATATGTTACAGGGCACTCAGCAGGTGGTGCTCGTTTTAACGATTTACTGAAGTTAATGGATTCCACAGAATTGAATGCCATGGTTATTGATATTAAAGATGATTTCGGTGATCTGACCTATGTTCCAGCTGATGATTCACCTTTGAAATCATTAAATATTGGTAACCCGTATATGAAAGATCCAAAAGCTATGTTAAAGGTTTTGGAAGAGAAACAAGTCTATCCAATTGCCCGTGTAGTGGTTTTCAAAGATTCAAAACTTGCTAATGCGAAACCTGAATTGTCCTTTGTAGAAGGGACTGAAGTCTGGAAAAATGGACGTGGAGAATCATTCGTAAACCCTTTCATGAAAGAGGTATGGGATCATAATGTCGCAATTGCGATTGAAGCAGCTAAAATGGGCTTTCAGGAAATACAGTTTGATTATGTACGCTTCCCAGAAGGCTTTGAAACGCGTTCAGATACACTGAAATACGGTCAAGGTGACTATGCAACATCTAAGAACGATGATGTGCAGAAACGAGTACAAGCGGTTACAGATTTTGTCGCATATGCACGTGAACAATTAAAACCTTATGATGTAAAGGTTTCTGTGGATATCTTCGGATATGCTGCGACGTTACCGGAAGCGCCAGGAATTGGCCAGAATTTCGGGAAAATTTCTGAAAATGTTGATGTTATTTCTTCAATGATTTACCCAAGTCACTGGACATCTTATTTCGGCATTGCCAAGCCTGATTTAGAACCGTACAAACTTGTTCAAGAATATGCAAAGGCAGAAAATGCTACTTTGGGCAAACTGAAAACTCCACCAATCTCACGTCCATGGTTGCAAGATTTCACAGCATCCTATTTGGGAGCAGGTAATTACCAAAAATACGGTGCTGAGGAAGTGGAAGCACAAATTCGCGCATTAAATGAAGCTGGAATCAAAGAATATTTACTGTGGAATGCCGGCAATCGTTATTCGCCTGGTGTTGATTACACGCCATAATAACAAAAAAATTCTCTTTCAAATGAAAGGGAATTTTTTTTTTGAAAAATGAAACCTTTTGGGTGTTTTAAACGTATTATTTAATATAGATAAAAAACACATTGTCATTTTCATTTTCTAAATGAGAATTGGAAACGCTGTGAAAATGTAGTGTTTAAAATGGTTGAGATGCGGGTATATTTTAAATGTGTAGGATCAGGAAACAAGCCAATGCATGCAGTATCTACATATTATTAACAAAATGTGAACCAATATTAAATTACTTGACTTTTTCTTCAGAATCTATATTAAAAAGGTCAAAAATGGTGTATAATAAATTTTAGTAACCTATATTAAAGTAATTCTAAATTAAAAGTCGTTACAATATACTCGAACTTGTTTACACATTTGAAAGGAAGTGTTCCTATGATGGTTACATTGTTTACTTCTCCTAGCTGTACATCATGTCGAAAAGCGAAAGCATGGTTAGAAGAGCATGACATTCCATATACTGAGCGTAACATCTTTTCGGAACCGCTAAGTATTAGCGAAATTAAAGAAATTCTTCGAATGACTGAAGATGGTACAGATGAGATCATTTCAACTCGTTCTAAAATATTCCAAAAATTAAATGTTGATGTGGAGAGCTTACCTTTACAACGTTTATACGAATTAATTCAAGAACATCCTGGGCTACTTCGTCGTCCGATTATTCTGGATGAAAAACGCTTGCAAGTAGGTTATAACGAAGATGAAATTCGTCGTTTCTTACCTCGTAAAGTTCGAGCTTATCAATTGCTTGAAGCTCAACGTATGGTTAACTAAATTTTTACGGAAAATTGACTGATGAATTCTTCTTTTAATTTTAATTGAGAAGAAATCGTCAGTCATTTTGCATTTTTCAGCTTGCCATTCTTAGCGCGCTCTACTACAATGCTAATAAATTGTATTTTCCAGAGTAGAAGCATATCCTTTTCATTTTCCTCTGGACCGTCATACAATAGAAACAGACACTGTATCGGTAAGCGGCTTGAAGTGTTGCTGAAAAAAGGGGAATCCCTTTAAAAGCGATCGAAGGGAGATGTGTAAAATGGATATCGAACGCATTAATGAAAACACAGTCAAATTCTACATTTCATACATCGACATTGAAAAAAGAGGCTTCAGCCGAGACGAAATTTGGTTTAATCGAGATAAAAGCGAAGAACTCTTTTGGGAAATGATGGATGAAATTAATGATGAATCGGACTTTGAAGTCGAAGGTCCATTATGGATTCAAGTTCATGCTATGGACAAAGGACTTGAAGTGACAGTAACTCGGGCACAAATTAATCGTGATGGAAAGAAAGTAGACTCTCCATTTGAAATGGATGAAAAGGGTCAATACTTTTCTAATATGTCTGAGAGTTCATCAGACGCGCAATCATATGATGAATATGGTGGTCTTTTTACTGATTCAAATGAACCCCAAAGTGAATTCACTTTTTTAGTGAATGACTTTGAAGATTTGATTCCATTAGCTAAGCGTATTGATTTGCCTTCGTATGTATCAACGTCTTTATTCGCTTATAAAGAACGTTACTACTTATACGTAAAAGCAGATGCGGAACTAATGAATGACGAGGAAATTGAAAATATGGTCAGCATACTTTCTGAATATACGTCAGGTTCAACCGTGACGGTTCACCGAATGAAAGAGTATGGCAAAGAAATTATGGCCGATGAAGTATTTGAACAAATAATTAAATATTTCAGTTAAACTCCTCCCTTAACGGGGAGGTTTTTTTTATGTTTATTTCTATGTATGATGCTTCCCTAATTTGCTAATCTATCGAAATATTCGTAAAATGAGGGAAAGGAGGAGTGTATATATTAACGGCTAAAAAAGATAATGATAAAATTTTTACTTTGGAAAGACAAATGACAAGAGAACACCTGGTACATTTACGATCTACAAGCCAATTTGCATGTCCCCAATGTGGAAACCCCCTACGCTTGAAAATTGGAAAAGTCGTTACTCCACATTTCGCGCATATCGTTTTGACTGATTGCTTTACTTCTTTTTCTGAAAGAGAATCCCCCACACATTTAATTGGGAAACAGCAGCTTGCCGAGTTCTTTACACGTATTGGTTATAACGTAGAGGTTGAAGCGTTTGTCCCTAAAATTTCCCAACGCCCAGATTTATTAATTCGAAAAAACAAAAGTTTATATGCCATCGAATTTCAATGTAGTGTCATTCCGATCGAGGATATTGAAAAAAGAAATAGTGGTTATAGACGAATAAAAATTCCTACTGTTTGGATACTCCGTTCACCAAATAATTTTAATACAAGTGGAGTTACGTTGATCAAATTATCAAAGTTTGAGCAATCTTTTATTGGGATGGATTCTTCATCTAATCCCACTTTAATTACTTATAATCCATCCATTTCTCAATTTATTTACTTCAGCCATCTTGTACATATCACCGGTACATCATTTATATCCAAGATTTGTACCTTATCAATTGAGGACCAAACTTTTGCCTTTGCACGTGTAAAACCACTTACAGAAATAGAACAAAAACAATATTGGAGAATTTATCAACATAAACGTTTAAAGTTTTTAACCAATCGAATTTTTACTAGCAAATTCGGAGCAAGGGATAAATTTTTAAATGATTGCTATCTTCAACGGATTCTTCCTGAAAAATTGCCATTGTATATTGGCTTTCCTATACCAGGATCACAAGTTTTTTATCATCATTTAACCGAATGGCAGTTGGCACTAATTTGCTGGCTATCAAATCAGCAAGTAGATTTGGCTAATGTTAATGAAAGTTTGATTGAAGCTTTTCTAATTGAGCACTGCAGAGTACTAGATTTAAAACTGGCGATTGATGTAATCCAGAAATACTGTCAATTACTGCAGAGTATTAATTATAATTTTACTGAATTAGTCTCACAACAATTAGTAAGTGAATCATATTTATTCGAACATTTTCATAGGTTTATAGTTGCAAAACGTTAGGAAAATTGAGAAAATATAGAAGTTATTCGATTTTTCTATTAAATCGATTTGAGGGGGAACGGAAATGACAACAGAAACAAAAAACAAAATTTTGTCACGCAGTGAAGTACCAACTGAATTAACATGGAAACTTGAAGATATTTTTTCAAGTGATGAGGCATGGGAAAGTGAATACAAAGAAGTAAGTGAGCTTGCTGAAAAGGCAGATTCATTTAAAGGGACGTTCAATAACGGGGCAGAAGCTCTTTTCAATGCTTTTACCTATAAAGATGAAGTCTTGGAGCGAATCTATCGTTTATACACTTACTCTCACATGCGATATGATCAAGACACTACTAATAGCCATTACCAAGCAATGGATAGCCGAATTAAAACGTTGCTTGTAAAAGTATCTACAGGTCTATCATTTATGACTCCAGAACTTTTGGCTTTGGAAGAAGACAAAGTTAAAAACTATCTTGAGGAACATGAAGGATTGCAATTGTACAAACAAGTATTAAAGGAAATAAACGAAATGCGTCCACATGTTTTGCCTGCTGAACAGGAAGCTTTACTGGCTCAACTTTCTGAAGTAGCAAATGCCTCTTCAGAAACGTTCGGGATGTTGAACAATGCCGATTTAGAATTTCCAACAATTAAGGATGAAAATGGGGAAGAGCTGGAATTGACTCATGGCCGCTACAGCCGATTACTTGAAAGCGGAGACCGTCGAGTACGTGAAGATGCTTTCCGTGCAATGTACGGGACATACGGGAAGTTTCGTAACACTTTTGCCTCAACTCTAGCAGGGAATGTCAAGCGTGATAACGTGAATGCCCGAATCCGTAATTATGATTCTGCCCGACATGCGGCAATGTCTGATAATCACATTCCTGAGCAAGTTTATGATAATTTGGTCAATACAGTAAACAAAAACTTGCACTTATTGCAACGCTACGTCTCTTTACGTAAGAAAGTATTAGGTGTAGATGAATTGCATATGTGGGATCTATACACGCCACTAGTTAAAGAAGCGAAAATGGAGATTCCATATGAAGAAGCAAAAGAGATCATGCTAAATAGCTTTGCACCTCTAGGTGAAGAGTATGTATCCATTGCTAAAAAGGGATTAGAAGACCGCTGGGTGGATGTTGTTGAGAACAAAGGTAAACGTTCAGGAGCATATTCGTCTGGGGCATATGGAACAAATCCATATGTTCTGATGAACTGGCAAGATAATGTGAATAATCTGTTCACGTTGGCACATGAATTCGGTCATAGTCTTCACAGTTATTATTCACGTGCAAATCAACCATTTGTTTACGGGGACTATTCGATTTTCGTTGCCGAAGTTGCATCTACTTGCAATGAAGCATTGTTGAATGAATATATGCTAAAGACAATTGAGGATGAGCAAAAACGCATTTACTTGTTGAACTATTGGTTGGAAGGTTTCCGTGGAACAGTATTCCGTCAAACAATGTTTGCTGAATTTGAGCATTTAATTCACAAAATGAATCAAGACGGGGAAGCACTGACGGCAGATAGGCTAACTGAAGTTTATTATGACTTAAATAAAAAATATTTTGGTGATGATTTGGTAGTTGATGAAGAAATCGGTCTTGAATGGGCTCGCATTCCTCACTTCTATTACAATTATTATGTGTATCAATATTCAACGGGTTACAGTGCTGCAGTAGCTTTGAGCAATCAAATTCTATCTGAAGGCCAACCAGCAGTTGATCGTTATATCAATCAATTCCTAAAAGCGGGTTGTTCAGATACACCGATTGAAGTGCTGAAGAAAGCAGGAGTAGATATGACATCTGCTGCACCGATTGAAGAGGCATGTAAAGTGTTTGAAGAGAAGCTTACAGAACTTGAAAGTCTTCTATTAAAATAATAATTTCGACCTCCACTTTTCTTGAGTGGAGGTCTTTTCGTTATATCGAAATAATGTCAGTAAAACAGGAAAATGAGAAGAATACCTTGGAAGCGCTTACCTTATGACGATTTTGTGAAAAAGATTGTGAAAGATTGATTTATTCGTTATGTCATGATATCGTTTAGATGTGAAATAAATCACATACAAACATACACCCCTTTGTTTGAACGTGAACATTTCTCCCATCCCCTTTGTGAAAAGAACCGTCTCTCCAGAAATGGAAAGGCGGTTCTTTGTTTTTTATATTTATTGACTGATCCTATTTTATAAATTACTCATTAATTAATGATATGCCCTACCAGCACAAAAGCCCCTCACGCGAGAGTTTCAATCGCATGGGGGGCTTCTTGTAAAAGTTTAACTTTATACTTTTTGCATATAAGATTTTAATCTCCATTGATTCGTATCAGCCAAAGGAATGCGTTCCAACTGTTGGAGCAAAGTGCGTTTCTTTAGTTCTCGCTCTGCAGCGTAATTTGTTACACCGTAAATAGATGCGACTTCTTTGGTAGACAACGTATGGTAGCGTTGGAAAAGTTCATCAAGTGTAGGTGGTTCTTGTCGGCTGAGTTTCATATCCAACATTTCTGCTAGAATTTGCTCGTATACTTCGTAAGAATACACACCACATACTTTCAGGCCTTCATCTTCAATATGTTCATTAAAAAATACCATACTAGGTGACTCATTGACTTCCATTTCACGACTGATGTGAAGATCGCATTGGAAGGCGCGAGTAGCTTCTTTTGACTGTAAATCAGACTTGAATTCTTCTACATCCAACTGTGCTTCTTCCGCAATAGCCAAAAGGTTTGAGAAGGAAGCCACATTTTTAGTATCAAGGAAAAACTGTTCCTGAAGCTTTTGTAAATATCGGACTCCTGCTCGTTTTCCTTGAAGTTCTGCTGCTTTAATGGCTACAGAAGGAAGGGCAGGATGGGTAAAATCATCAGCATCCAACGAATCGTCTGTACAGACTGAATTCAATGTAGAGAGCTTCGTACTCAGAACAACTCGTAACGTAAAATATTGTTCATATTCGACTTGTAATTTTCGTAAAATCGGCTGTAAATCAAAGCATGAAGAGCATAGTGGATCAATAAATGCATAAAGCTCAATTGGCTTTGTTGAACTCGTAGAAACTATCGCTTCGGGCGGAATCTGCAAGTTATTCACACGATTTCCTCCTCTTGATCTGGCCGGTTCGTCATATGATGAGCCGTTAGTACAAGGCGATGATAAAAGTCGTCGCGGATTTTTCCTTCTAACTCCACCTCATCCATTGCTTCATGCATACATTCAAGCCAGGCTTGTGCTCTAGCGGGTGTAATAGGGAATGGCATATGTCTGGCACGTAACATGGGGTGTCCGTGTTCTTGTGAATAAATGTTAGGTCCGCCTAAATATTGAGTCAGAAATTGTTTTTGTTTACGAGCGGTTTCCGTCAAATCATCTGGAAATATAGGCTTAAGCTTTGGGTGTGCCGCGACTCTCTCGTAAAACGCATCAACAAGTTGCGACAATTTATCCGGACCAATTTCCTCATAAGGAATAATAGGTTTTCGGGTCATTATATAAACTCCTTTGCTTTCGCTGTATTCCCATTCTATCAACCTCACGGATATTTCTCAAACAAATCGATTTTGGTAATTCTTCCATCTAATTTCAGATTCATTTTTGCAATAGCCATTTTTTAATGTACAAATGGTACTAGTCTACTTAAAGTTTATTTATGCTGAGCCGCTTTCATGAACCGTGCAATTTTTTTCGGGGTTGGACGTACAGGAATACGATGGGTTGAAAGCATAGTATTAAAACTTTGTCGTCCATTTTCGTAATCCGTAACTTCAAATTCGACTTCATAATCGGTTTCACCCAAATAATCAGAGCGGTCCAGGACGAGCACACCTTTTTGATATGGTATTTCCACACGACATGTACGAAGTGATCCAAACGAGAACAAAACTTCCGGTAATGAAAGGAATTCGTCAAAAGCTTGTGGCTTGATACAGCCATTCTGTAAAATTTCATCCCGTTCAAATTCAGTAATCAGTCGGGTAGTCTCAATCATGGTATGTTGATTTTCTCCTGGAGCCTTTAAAGTCAATTCATTGCGTTGTTCAAGGACTCGTAATCGAAATCCCATGAAAGCATCACGTAACTGAAAGTCCTTTGTGTCAAAGTATGTGTTGGTCTGTATATGGAAATCTTCCTCTAATACGCCAAATTCACTGCATAAAGTATCAAACTCTTCTTTTTCCAATAAATTTTTAAATTCTATTTCTTTTTGAATGGACATTGGGATACACCGCCTTCTTACTTATTATCCTGAAAAAATTGCAAACTGCAACATATGGGAAGCTATGATAAAATATGAGGTAAGTAAAGATTGAAAGGAAGAGCTTATTTTGCGTAAAACATATATTGTCGACAGCGGTGTGCAAAATGAAAACGATATTCGTTTTTTATTACAAGAAGATCCAACAAATCATGAAGTAAGAGCTGCGGGACAATTAATCACTGATACAGATGAAAATGCATTCGTCTACTTACTTGATGATGGCGAAGGGTATACATATGTGCAATTTCCAAAAACAGTTTGGCCACTAATGGCTGTTTCACTTGGAGCTGAAAAGGAGCCTGTGTTGGCTTTGGGGCAGACACAGATTGTGCTAGAGAATTTCAGGGAAGAATTAACTATGCTTATTTTTAATATCGAAGGCAACCACAACTATGGTGAAGAATTTGCAAATGCGGTCGAAGAAGCATTTAAAGAGCAGCTTGCAACAAATTAAAAAGATTAAACACACGTTGATAGCAATGGCAAGGGGGACTGGTCATGGGACAATGGGAGCGTTTTTTAGAACCGTATAAACAAGCGGTAGATGAATTGAAGATAAAACTAAAGGGTATGAGAACACAGTATGAAATAGAAAATACTAACTCGCCAATTGAATTTGTTACTGGTCGGGTAAAACCACTGGCAAGTATTTATGATAAAACACTTGAAAAAGGAATCGCTTTTGAACCTTCTTCCATATTGGTTCATGAACTGCAGGATATTGCAGGATTACGTATTATGTGTCAATTTGTTGATGATATAGAAACGGTGGTTGAGTTACTGCGAGATCGCCACGATATTAAAGTTATTGAAGAACGTGACTATATTTCTCACGAAAAACCAAGTGGATACCGTTCGTATCATATGATTGTCGAATATCCCGTTCAGACCATCCATGGGAAAATCCAAATCTTAGTGGAAATTCAAATCCGTACGTTGGCAATGAACTTTTGGGCATCCATTGAGCATTCGTTAAACTATAAGTATAAAGGATTATTTCCTGAAGAAATAAAGAACCGTTTGCAAAGTGCGGCTGAAGCAGCTTTTCGATTGGATGAAGAAATGTCGTTGATCCGTGATGAAATTCAAGAAGCACAAAAATACTTTAGTGAATATAAAGAGAGTGGAAATGCGAATTTCCCAGCGAACTCTGCAGAAAGTAGGTCGAAACGTTCATGAAATTTGCCATTCAATCAAGGAATGATGCACACTCGAACGAACTGATGGACAGTGCAAAAACCTACTTGTCTGATTTTGGACTGGTGTGGGATGAAGAATCACCAGATATCGTAATCTCTATCGGTGGAGATGGTACTTTGTTGCATGCATTCCATCGATATCGGGAACAGTTGTCTACGGTAGCATTTGTAGGTATCCATACGGGCCATTTAGGATTTTATGCTGATTGGAAACCGGCCGAAATTGAAAAATTAGTCATTTCAATTGCAAAAAAAGAATTCGAAGTTATACAGTATCCTTTGCTCGAAGCGACAATTAATTATCGTAATAATGATGAAGAAAGCGTTTATTTGGCTTTAAACGAAAGTACGATTAAATCTCCTGACGTGACATTGGTGATGGATGTCGAGTTAAATGACAGCCATTTTGAACGATTCCGTGGCGACGGTCTTTGTATGTCTACACCTTCAGGGAGTACAGCCTATAACAAAGCTCTTGGCGGGGCAATTATTCATCCATCCTTAGAAGCAATGCAGTTGACGGAAATGGCGTCCATCAACAATCGGGTCTTCCGTACTGTCGGCGCACCTCTAGTATTGCCATCACATCATACATGTGTGTTAAAGCCAGTGAAAGCCGTTGATTTCATGGTGACAATTGATCATTTGCAATTGCTTCATAAAGATGTAAAATCCATTCAATATCGTGTCGCAAAAGAAAAAGTTCGATTTGCCCGTTTCCGACCTTTCCCTTTCTGGAAACGTGTGCACGATTCATTTATCGACAGCGATGTATAAACAATTTCATTTAGTATTTAACGTAACAGAGCCCATGTTACTTCGTGAAGCTCTTGCTTTGTGGGGAATTTCCAAACGCACCTTAACTTCGATTAAATTCGACGGAGGATGCTTACTTGTAAATGGGCAAGAAAAAACGGTCAGACATTCTCTTTCGGTGGGAGATGTTGTGACCGTTCTTTTTCCTTATGAAGAAGTAAGTGAAGGGCTGATACGCCAAGAAGGCCCTCTGGACATTGTTTATGAAGATGATGTTCTCTTGATTGTCAATAAACCACCAGGCCAAAGCACAATTCCTTCAAGGGAACACCCATCGCATACATTAGCCAATTATGTTGCCCATTATTATGAAAAGATGTCGATTCCTTCGACGGTCCATATTTTAACACGTCTCGACAAGGATACATCCGGCTTAGTATGTTTAGTGAAAAACCGACATATTCATCACATCATGAATCATGGTCATGTGATGAATAAAACATATGAGGCCATCGCACACGGCAAAGTCGAAAAACCGTTTCAGCAAATCATCGAACCGATTGGACGTAAAGGAGACAGTATAATCGAAAGAGAAGTTAGGGAAGACGGACTTTTTGCTCATACTGACATCAGCATAATTCGACAAAGTTTTCATTTTTCTCATGTAAGGTGCTTGTTGCACACAGGGAGAACGCATCAAATCCGTGTCCATTTGGCTCATATCGGACATCCCATTATGGGTGATGATCTTTATGGTGGGAAACTAGATTTAATCAAGCGCCAGGCCCTGCATTGTGCATCTGTTGAAATCAAACACCCGTTAACAGGGGAAATGTTGACTATTATAAGTCCTTTGCCCGAAGATATGAAAAAACTACTTATTTAGTGATCATATACATGAAATTTTTCTTCTATAAAAGGTTGAAGTGATGGTACGGAAACGACTTCCATTTCGGGATATCTTAATGCAGATAATTTCCCTCCAAAAACACAACCAGTGTCAATATTGACTGTTCGATTTTTGAAGCGAGGTTCAGAAGTTGGCGTGTGACCATATACGATAAATGCCGAACCTTTATAATGCTTAGCCCAGTCTCGCCGTTCAGGACGCCCATCAGCGAGTGTTTTACCTGTGATATCTCCGTATAATGTAAAGTCAATAATACGTTTGTTTATCGGTTTACCAATCATATCTTCCCGAATACCAGCGTGAGCGATGAGCAACTGGTCATTGTCCAGCTGCTCATAAATTGGTAGAGCTTCGTAAAAGGCAATATAACGCTTTTTGAAAAATTCTTGCTTGTTCTTAGGTAACTGCTTAAATTCTTCCACAGTTGTCTCAAGACCATGCGTTATTTGTACATTATTTCCTTTAAAATATCGATAAAGTTTGTTGCAATGATTTCCCGGGCAATAAACTAACTGCTTTTTATCTTGAATTGAAAACAATAATTCCAGAACTGCCAAGGATTTAGGTCCTCTATCTGTAGCATCCCCGACAAAAGCGAGCTTGCGTCCGAGTGGATGAACGAAATGTCCATCTTGTTTCTGATAGCCAAGTTTTGCAATCAAATCAATCAGTTCATCATAACAACCATGTATATCACCAATAATGTCGTACGACAATTCAATCACCTCAATTAAGATATAGTTTGCTATACCCTCAGTGTAACCCATACAATGAGGAATGTAGAAAAGTAAAAGAGAAGAAAGGAGGGGGCATACATGACAGAAGAGCGTAAAAATAACGAAGAACATCAACTCGATGCCGAACAATTACTGGCATTTCTGACAGACCATCAAGTGGACGAATTCAGAGATGAATTTTTAGCGCTTCATCCGTATGATCAGGCACAATTTTTTGAAAAGGTAGGACCTGACAGCAGGCAAATTATCTATCAGTATCTCTCTCCAAAAGAAATGGCTGAAATTTTCCAGTCAATTGAACTTGATGATGATGAATACGAACCTTTTTTGAAAGAAATGGACAATACGTATGCAGCGGATATGTTATCCGAAATGTATGCCGATAATGCTGTAGACGTTCTGAATGAACTGGGAAAAGATCAAGTAGCCAGCTATTTGACGATTATGGATGACGAGTCCGCGCAGGAAATTAAAGATTTACTTCATTATGAAGAGTATACAGCCGGATCGATCATGACGACCGAATATGTAGCAATACCCGAAAATTCGACGTGTCGCTCTGCGATGACGATTTTACGAAACGCTGCACCAGAAGCGGAAACGATTTATTACCTTTTCGTCGTGAATGATGATCACCAGCTCACAGGAGTTGTTTCTTTACGTGATTTAATTATTGCCGAAGAAGACACACTTATACGTTCAATTCGCAACGAGCGCGTCGTCAGTGTATCTGTAAGTGAAGATCAGGAAGAAGTTGCAAGAATGATTAAAGACTATGACTTCCTGGCAGTTCCGGTCGTGGATTTTCAAAATCATTTACTGGGAATTATCACGGTTGATGATATTTTGGATGTTCTTGAAGAAGAAGCAAATGATGATTACTCTAAATTGGCCGCCGTATCAGAAATGGATACCTTCGATAAAGGTCCATTGACTGCAGCAAAAAAAAGATTGCCTTGGCTCATTATTTTATTATTTTTAGGTATGTTAACGGCAAACTTGATGGGGATTTTTGAAGAAACGCTTGATCAAGTAGCAATTTTAGCTGTATTTATTCCGTTAATTGCCGGAATGGCAGGAAACAGCGGAACACAAGCTCTTGCAGTAGCCGTTCGAGGGATTGCGACAGGTGATATTGCGGAACAAAGTAAATTGAAATTGCTGATGCGTGAAGCGGGCACAGGACTTATAACGGGAGTTGTATGTGCCACTATTGGGGTAGGCATTGTATTTTTCAGTCAACATGATTTATTGCTAGGACTATTAGTTGGAGCTGCCATTTTCGGTTCCATTTTCGTGGCGACCTTGTCTGGATCGTTTATTCCATTGCTTATTCACCGAATGAATATCGACCCCGCAGTAGCCTCAGGACCCTTCATTACGACACTTAACGACATTATTAGTATCTTAATCTATTTAGGATTGGCGAGTATGTTCCTCACACAACTATAGAACGATGGTAAGCCAGGACCTCATATTAAAAAGAGGCCCTGGTTTTTTATTATGAGTGTCACGAAACGCGAATTGAGTGGCGCTGAACGCGAATAGAAGTCATCGGAACGCGAATAGACCCCAGAAATCGTGAATAGCCACCCCTTAAGACCATGTTAAAAAGCTAATTTCATAATCTTTTTTTGCACTTTCTTTTTTTGTGATGTATTATTAGTACCAGGTATTAATAAACAAGATTAATAGGGGGATTTTTATATGTCTTTGTCATTACAGGGGAAAACATTTGTCATCATGGGAGTAGCAAATAAACGCAGTATCGCTTGGGGGATCGCACAGTCGTTGGATAAAGCGGGAGCGAATATTATTTTCACGTATGCAGGTGAACGTTTCGAGAAACCGGTTCGTGATTTAGTGGCAACATTGGAAGGAAAACATGAGCTTGTTCTTCCTTGTGACGTAACAAATGACGAAGATGTGGAAAGATGCTTTGCAACAATCGGGGAAACAGTAGGCAAAGTTGACGGTTTGGCTCACTGTATCGCATTTGCAAAAACGGAAGAGTTAGCTGGCAATTTTTCAGATACTTCTCGTGAAGGGTTTTTACTTGCGCATAATATAAGTGCTTTCTCATTAACAGTCGTAGCGAAAGCTGTGAAGCCATTAATGACAGAAGGCGGAAGTATTGTCACCCTAACTTATTTAGGCGGAGAAAAAGTTGTACCGAATTACAACATCATGGGTGTTGCTAAAGCATCTCTGGATATGTCAGTGCGTTACTTGGCAGCGGATCTTGGAAGATACAACATCCGTGTCAATGCGATTTCAGCTGGACCAATCCGTACACTGTCTGCTAAAGGAGTAAGTGATTTTAACAGTGTGTTGAAAGAAATCGAAGAGCGTGCACCTCTTCGCCGCAATACGACACCAGAAGAAGTCGGGGATACGGCACTATTCCTATTCAGTCAGCTATCCCGCGGGATTACTGGGGAAACCATCCACTGTGACAGTGGCTTTCACATTTTGTAAACCGGCTGCATAAGCTATTTCAAAAAGGGTGTGTATATTTCATTGGAAAATGATCCGCTCCTTTTTGTCCAAGGTCCGCCAGTCTATCGGTATGTTCGAAAGGTGTCTCGTTGGCAAGAAGAAAGTACTTCAATCTTCCCGGAGCCAGAAGTGAAAGCTGTCGAAACGAAAGTCGAAGTTGATCCGTTAATGTGGCAAAGGTTGCGTTTTTTGACGACAGATTTTGCAAAGTATGTATATAAACCTCTTTGTTTTCAACTACAAGATGGTGAGAAAATTTGTGGTGTCGTCGACCTACTGCATTCCGAAAGTGTTCTCATTAAATCAGCAGCAGATGTGATTACGGCAATTGAAATTAACGATATCAAAGAGATTTGGTGGGGAGGTAAAAAACTCCCAATCCGTCTCTGAATAGTTACGAAGAAAACATCCATTTTAAGACAATGGATGTTTTTTTTTTGTTATGTACGTCTACCTATTTGGGCTCCTGTGATTACTGGTCGCAGTGATGCTTCAAAACATTAGAAAACTTGCGCCGGTTTTGGCTCTATTTCTTCATCGCTTGTTTGCTTCAAAATAAAAAAGTGAATCGGAAATCAACCATATTAAATAAATGAAATTTAAATTTTCACCAAATAAAAGAATTAATTTCAGCATTTTACACAATCTGTCGATATACAAAAACTAAGCCCGACTTCCTTTTATGAAGGAAATCGAGCTAATTAGACACTGCTCGCTTGACGTGTTTAATGATTAGTCACAAACACCTAGATATACGTCTGCCACACATTCAATGCCGCAGAAGCAATTCAAGTCAACGGTAATACAGCTGCTAGAAAGTCGGAAATCTCGCACTTTACAGATTTTTCTTAAATCCAGTTTGGTGCCACAGTCATTCAAAAGATCTACTTCTTTGTGATGATAATCCAAAGGTTCTAATACACGAAGTGTTGCACAGCAACCATCGAATATTTCTTCTACACGGAAGAATACAGAGAAGCAATCACAGTCTTTACGATCAGTATCGCGGAAGAAAGCTTTGAAAGGTGTACCATCTTTCGTCAAAAGCATGAATACGCGAGTATCAGCTTGATGACGAGAAGGACTTACTAATCCACCAAGTGGCTCCAAGAAGCAATTCGTTGGACATACCGGACAGTCGTTGTCCGTTGCTTGATCTTGAATGTCTTTAATTGCACGAACTACATCACAAATACATTGATCTTTCTTCTTGATGCCATGAACGGATGATGATGATGATTCCAAGTTACGCCCACATCCCATTTTTTTTCACCTCGCTCTCTTTCAGATTCTTTATACAATATGTCGATTATGGTCGATGGTCAGGGCGCGTAACCAATTTATACATAAACTTTTGAATTTACATCATACTAGGATAAAAGGTGAATTGATAATGAAAAAATTCGGACTGTTGAGCTGTATGTTATTGCTATTGGCAGGGTGTTCTGATGAAAAACCACAAGTATCTATTTATCATGTGGATGATGATCAGGAAGAAGTGGAAATGCTCAAAGAAGTTTTTCATGACAATATGAAAATAAGCGAAGCGTCGGGTGTGTTTTTTGATCATCAACTGGTTGTCTCATTGCAAGTAGAACCTTTGTCAAAATTCAGCAAAGAAAAAATTGCGAATTCAATTGAAAAAGAAGTAAAATCACTATTTCCAGACCATGAGGTGTTTGTATCCAGTGATTTGAAAATTACTTGGGAACTGAAGAAAATCATTGAAAAACAACCGACTGAAGATGCTTTAAAGAAAGATTTGGATGAACTGCGAGCATTGGCAAAGGAGAATACGTAATGGATCCCAATTCATATCAACAAACAGTGGACGAGATTGCACCGAAACGGCCCGTACTAAAGAACTGTCTGAAAGCATTTGTGACAGGCGGAATCATTTGTTCAGTTGGTCAACTCATTTCATATGTGTATATGTACTTTTTTTCTTTTACGGAGAGGACGGCCAGTAATCCAACCGTCGCAACAATGGTGTTTATTTCGATGCTTTTAACAGGATTCGGCATCTATAAAAAAATCGGCCAGTTCGGTGGGGCCGGTTCAGCTGTACCTGTAACAGGATTTGGTAATGCCGTGATTTCGGCTGCGATTGAACATAAATCAGAAGGTTTCATTTTAGGGGTCGGTGTCAATATGTTTAAACTCGCGGGACCTGTCATTGTATACGGTACTTTCTCAGCGTTTGTTGTGACCCTTATTAAAACCATTCTGGTTAAAATGGGGGTGATTTCTTGGTAAAGAATTCGCGAACGTATCAGTTTCCTTCAAAGCCAAGTATCGTTTCAACAGCCGTTGCAGTTGGTCCTCTAGAAAAAGAAAGTCCTTTTCATCCCCATTTCGACCATGTCTATGAAGATGAACGTCTTGGACAAGAAACGAACGAAAAAGGACATTCCCAGTTAATAGAAGATACCTGTAATTTGGCTATCATGAAAGGTGGATTTCAACTGCCGGATATTGATTTGTTCCTTGGAGGGGATCTAGTCAATCAAATGACACCAACAAATTTTGCGGCACGACAGCTTGCTACTCCCTATATGGGGATGTTTTCTGCTTGTGCAACAAGCATATCCTCTCTCATTACAGCGAGTTTCTTTCTTGAAACCAAGCAAATGGACCGAATTTTATTTGGTGCAGCCAGCCAGCATAATGCTGTTGAGAGACAGTTCAGATATCCAATTGAATACGGCACACAAAAACCCCCGACAGGCCAATGGACCGTAACTGGAGCAGGTTATGGCGTTCTTTCTCACAATCAAGTTGGTAAACCTTTTGTCCAGTCAGCGACAATTGGTCAAGTAGTGGATTGCGAATGTACAGATCCCCTTGATATGGGAAGTGCCATGGCGCCGGCCGCCTTTGATACAATTCAGCGACATTTAGCTCAAAATAAAGGAACTTCATATGATTTTGTTATGACAGGGGATCTTGGAAAGACGGGCTCGGCCATCTTGCAGGAATTAATCAAAACAAGTGGTGTTTCTTCCTATCTTGTTGATCAATATCGCGATGCAGGAGCAGAATTTTACGGAAATAACGATAAATTTTTATCTGGAGCCAGTGGAGCGGGTTGTTCAGCGACTGTTTATCTGGGACCAATTTATGCGGAATTATTAGCGAAGCAATATAAGAAAATCCTACTTGTAGCCACTGGTGCTTTATTATCCCCGCTTTCATTTCAACAGGGTGAATCGATTCCATGCATCGCGCATGCTGTTGAATTGTCAATGGAATGAGGTGACAATATGATCTTTTCAGTCATTACGGCTTTTATCGTTGGTGGACTCATTTGTGTAGTGGGACAACTTCTTTTTGATGTGGCGAAATTAACGCCAGCGCATACATTAAGTTTATTAGTAGTCATTGGTTCTGTTCTAGATGGGTTTGGCTTATATGAGCCTTTCATCGACTTTGCAGGAGCAGGAGCAACCATTCCGATTACTTCTTTTGGTAATTCCCTTACACATGGTGCTATGCAAGAAGCAGAAAAACATGGTTTTATCGGTGTTTTAACTGGTATGTTCGAAGTGACAAGTTCCGGTATCAGTGCAGCCATAATATTCGGCGTTGTAGCAGCACTTATTTTCAGGTCCAAAGGCAAAGTGTCCTGAGCAAAATGCCCTCCTCTTTAAAACCCGTTCGCATATCCTAATTCGAATGGGAAGGGAGGGAATCGTATGTGCGGAGGTTATAATCCTTGCGGTGGTTATCCACAAATGTATCCAGCTGGTGCTCCTTATCAAGGGTCAACATTTATCCTCATAGTTGTACTATTCATCCTATTAATCATCGTAGGGAGTAGTTTCATCACGATAGGAGGAGAATAAATGCACGACTCATTTTTTAAGAAGATCGAGCAAAAAACGGGCGTTTCGATGGACGAAGTTTTTACATTAGCCAATGCAATCCAGCATGCTGATTTTTCAGATGAACGCCAAGTGAAAAAAATCGTTCGAAAAGTATCGAAAATTGCTGGAAAACAGATTTCAAGCGATTTCGAAGACCAAATTGTTAAATCGGTTGTTCAAAAAGGAAACAAGCTAAATCTTAATGAGATAGCTAACATGATGAACCCAAGAAACGAATAAATAAAAGCACTTGTTCATATGAACAAGTGCTTTTGTTATAGTTTTTTTTGCATGGCACGATGAGGGATACCCGCATCCATAAATTCAGGTGAAGTAATTTGATAAAGGAGCTTTTCATAAAAAGGTACGGCATAAGACTGTGCATTAAGTTTAACGGTCGTTAAATTAGCTTCCTTCGCATAACTTTCCATCGTTTCCATCATCAAATTTCCTAGATGCTTACCACGATATTGAGGCAAGATACAAACACGTTCCACTTTCGCAACCCCTGGTTCAGGTTCTCGAATACGGCCGGCACCGATCGGCATTTCATCATCATACGCCACGAAATGAACAGCAGATTGATCATGTTCATCCATTTCTAAATGTACGGGCACATCCTGCTCATCCACAAAAACTTTTTGACGAACAAAGAACGCATCTTCGAGTTCTTTTGGAGTTACCACTCGTTTGGTCGTAATCAAATTAATTTTCAGCTCCAGTCAAACGGAATGTTTCGTATACCGTCCATGAGCCATCTTCAAGTTGATAAAGTAAATGTAGGCGATCAATTATTTCTTCGTGATCGACGCCAACCATTTTTAATTGACCATAAATATCGTCATGTTCACCAGATGACATTTTTTGTGCAATCGTAATATGTGGGACAAATGCATATTCCGCTTTGCCACCCATTTCTTCCGAATGTAAATCTTCATGTAAATTGATCAATTCTTCACTCGGTTCTACTTTGAAGTAGATTGCATTCGTAACTGGTGAAAACGAACTAACGCGAGTTGCGTGTAATTTGAAGGGTTTGTGACGTTTAACTACGTTGCTGATGCTTGTAGAAAGTTGTTCAATTTCAGAGTCACTTGCTTCAAAGACGCCCTTGACCGTCATGTGAGGGGTAATGAGTGCATAATGTGGATCATAACGTTTACGGTATGAGTTTGCCAAATCTTGTAGTTTTTTAGATGGGAATGCAACGACTCCATATTTCATCCTAAAAACCTCCTTTTTAGTTGAGTATTACATACTTATAGTATAGCAAATTTTCTGGATAAGGCTTCATTTGACGATTAGTGTCCAAAATTCATTTTAATCGCACGCTTTAAATCCGGTTGCCAATGCTTCCAAGTATGGTCTCCTTCAAATTCGTCATAGAACAACGAAAATCCTTTGTCTTTCATCAATGAATTTAAAACCCGATTAGGTTCCAGGAAATTTTCAGTTTCACCATTGGTTAATTTTACTACATCCTCGCCCGTACCAATAACGTGGTAAACCGAGAATGAATGAGGAGTCCGAACATTTTCAACTTTTGCTAATACTTCATCATTCACCATCGGGGAGTGTAAGAGAACTTTTCCGAATATATTGGGGTATTTAACAGCGGCGAGAAGTGAAACGGTTGCTGCTAATGAATCGCCAATCAATGCTCGTCCCATCCCGATTTGATAGGTTGGATAAGTTTGATCCAAATACGGGACGAGTTCATGTGCAAGAAAACGCAAGTACGCATCATGCTGCTCACCGGATGGGTGATATTTGCGACGACGGTCTTCCACGCTTTTATAAGGAACACCAACAATGATCATATTTTCAATTTCTTTATTCTCGAGTAACTCATCCGCAACACGGGACATTCTTCCCAATTGGAAGTAATCTTTTCCGTCAGAAGCAATTAAAACTGTATATTTATAAAGTGGTGAATAATTTGCTGGTATATAAATCAGCAGTTGCATATCTTCTTGTAAGGCGTCACTAAATAGCGTAACGTCTTGGATTGTACCTTTAGACAACGGATTAACCTCCTCTAAATCTTGCTACAGAAATTGTACCATACTGCAGTTGGAAGGTATAATTATGAATATTGACAACAAGAAACGAATGAAACGGAGATGGCATAATGGATCAAAATGGATTACGTGTACATTCGCAACAAGTTATTGATGCTACTAAACAGGCATTGGAACGTCGAGGGGTTTCCATTGAAGAAATCGCAAAAATCGTTTATGAAATGCAAATAGCATACAATGTGGGTCTTACATTGGAACATTGTATTGAATCAGTTGAAAGTGTATTGAAAAAGAGAGAAATGCAACATGCCATATTAGTAGGCATTGAGCTTGATGAGTTGGCCGAGAAGAAAATGCTTTCAGCACCATTACAACAGATAGTGGAAGCGGATGAAGGCTTATTTGGTGTTGATGAAACGATTGCGTTAGGCTCTGTATTTACATATGGAAGTATAGCCGTCACCACATTCGGTCACTTGGACAAAAATAAAATCGGTATTATTAAAAAACTGGATACAAAAATCGGAGAAGGTATTCACACGTTTTTGGATGATCTTGTAGCGAGTATAGCTGCTTGTGCTTCTTCACGCATTGCACATAGAACGCGTGATTTAGAAGAACATAATGAAACATTTGCAGACATCGAACCGGAAGAAACAGCTCCAGAAACTAAAATTGAAGGAACAACGACCTGATAAATGTGTATTTTCCCCATTTGAAGTTTCACAATATTTAACTAATGAATAATGATTCATGTTAGAATATTAGGTGTACAACTATTTCAGACTAGGGGGAATGAATCAATGAAAAAGAAGAAATTGGGAATTCTTGCTGCACTAGGCTTATCTGCGTCATTAATTTTAGGCGCATGTAGTTCAGGGGGCGAAGAAGATTACAAATTCTTAAGTATTGTTACTGGTGGAACGACTGGTACTTACTATGCACTTGGAGGCACACTGGCTCAGATCATTACGGATGAAACAGGTGTGGAAACAACTGCTGAAGTCTCACAGGCTTCTGCTGCTAACATGACAGCTTTAAAAGATGGCAAAGCTGAAATTGCTTTTGTTCAAACGGATATTGCTTACTATGCAACTGCTGGCGAGTTTATGTTTGAGGGAGATGCAATTGATTCCATCGCTGCTATCGGTGCACTATATCCTGAAACAATCCAACTAGTAACGACAGCAAAATCAGGTATTACTTCATATGAAGATCTTAAAGGTAAAAAAGTATCTGTTGGTGCTCCTGGTTCAGGGACATTTGCAAATGCTGAACAATTGTTAGAAATCCATGGTATGTCGATGGATGATATTGATGCACAAAACTTGGATTTTGGTGAGTCATCTGAAAGTCTACAATCAGGTCAAATTGATGCAGCATTCATTACGTCTGGTACACCTACGGGAGCGGTTGAGGCATTAAGCGCAACTACTGATGTGGTCATTGTACCTGTAGAAGATGATAAGGCAGATGCATTAATTGAGAAATATCCATACTATGCTAAAGAAACAATTCCTGTTGACACTTACAAGTCTACAAAAGAAGTTCCAACTGTTTCTGTATTGGCTATGTTAGCGGTAAGCAAAGAGCTTCCAGACGAATTAGTATATGACATTACAAAAGCGATTTACGAAAACACAGACAAAATTACACATCCAAAAGGCGCATTCATCAAATCTGAGACTGGTTTAGATGGAATCGATATCGATGTTCATCCAGGTGCACAAAAATATTTTGATGAAGTTGGCGCAGGAAAATAAATAATTGATGATAAGACGATGAAGCATTATGCTTCATCGTTCTTCTTCTTTCAAGAGTAAGGATGAATCGGATGGATAAACGCTTGAAAATGATTATCATAGTTTTTTCAATCATGAGTATCCTATTGAGTGCATTTATTCCTTACAAATGGAGTTTCGTATTCTTCGAGCAACGGACAACCCATCCCGTTGCCTATCTTCCTCTCGAACAAGAGAAGACTTTCCGCATACGCTACACACATTCCATCCATCTATCGGATGTCATTGAAACATATAAAGTGACAGAGAACCATGCTATTCAACTATCTTCCCTTGAATATGAAGATTTTGCTATTGGCATGCCATCCGGTGCAGGAAAAGGAGAAAAATTTGTCGAAAAAGAAGGGAAGTATTACATAACCAATATGTCGCAAGTGTTCCCTTCATTTAATATTATGGTGGGGGATGTTGATCGAGATTTGGCTTTGCGATATGAAGACAATGAATTTGATTTGAAAAAGTTTTTAAAAAGAGGCGAAACGTATACTTTCCAAGTTGCGCGCTTGTCGCTTTTTGACCAGTTGAGAGGAGTGAAGATTCGTGAGTGAAAAACTTGAGCGCAATGAACAACCAGAACAATTTGAACAATTAACTGATGAGGAACAACGTGAAATATTAGAAAAATACGACCCTGAATCTAACACACGACATTTACAAGGGGTTATGTTAAAAGTAGTGTTCTTTGGACTTTTGGCTTTTTCTCTATTCCAATTGTATACGGCTATTTTTCAGCAATTTACTGCGTACATTCAACGTTCAATTCATTTAGGGTTTGCACTATCCCTTATTTTTCTACTGTTCCCTGCTATTAAAAGAGGAAGCAAACTTAAAAGGAACAAGATTCCTTTTTACGATTATATTTTGTCCATCTTATCGGTTGGTGTAGGTTTATACTGGCCTATTATGTATAACGATCTGGTATTCCGGGTAGGTAATGTAACTCCTCTCGACTTAATAGTTGGGGTATTGGCTATTTTGCTCGTATTGGAAGCTACGAGAAGAGCAGTTGGTTTACCGATTACCATAATTGCTTCCATCTTTATTATTTACATGTTCTTCGGTCGCTATTTCCCAGGTTTCCTGGCGCACCGTGGACAAGAACTAGAAAGTGTCGTTCAACTTATGTTCTTCACAACTGATGGTATATTAGGAACGCCGTTAAGTGTATCGGCTACATTTATTTTCGTCTTCCTGTTATTCGGAGCTTTTCTGGTAAAGACAGGTGTAGGTCAGTACTTCAATGATCTTGCGGTTGCTTTTGCGGGTCATTTGATCGGTGGACCTGCCAAAGTTGCGATTTTTTCAAGTGCCTTGCAAGGAACCATTTCAGGGAGTTCAGTAGCTAACGTGGTGACATCAGGCTCATACACCATACCAATGATGAAAAAATTAGGTTATAAAAAAGAATTTGCTGGTGGAGTTGAAGCGGCTGCATCAACGGGAGGGCAGATTATGCCTCCAATTATGGGAGCAGCGGCTTTCCTAATGGTAGAATTCATTGGTGGTATTAAATATTGGGACATTGCAAAAGCAGCAGCAATACCCGCACTTTTATACTTTACAGGGATTTGGATTATGACGCATTTTGAAGCAAAACGTGTAGGTTTACGCGGATTGTCAAAAGAAGAAATGCCAAATCGCAAAGAAGTGTTAAAGAAAATATACTTATTATTACCGATAGTCGGGATTATTTTGTTTTTACTTACAGGTGTGCCGACAATGCGAGCGGCATTATACGGGATTCTCCTGACAATTTTAGTGAGTGCATTTAATAAAGAAACACGACTCGGTTTTAAGGATATTATTGAAGCCCTGGTAGATGGAGCACGAACAGCATTGGCTGTAGCAGCCGCTACTGCAGCGGCCGGTATTATCGTCGGTGTAGTTGTTAAAACAGGCCTTGGCTTAAGTTTGGCGAACGGTTTGGTATCTGCTTCAGGTGGAAATATTTTATTGACACTATTCTTGACGATGATCGCAGCAATTGTTCTTGGAATGGGGTCTCCAACGACTGCAAACTATGTTATCACGTCCACGATAGCAGCACCTGCCATCATCACGTTATTGATGCTAGATTTGCCTGAAGGCGCAGCGGTACCGATGGCAGTAGCTTTGTCGGCTCATTTATTTGTATTCTACTTTGGTATAATTGCCGATATTACGCCACCTGTCGCCTTGGCTGCATTTGCGGCATCTGGAGTGTCTGGCGGAGATCCGATAAAAACAGGAGTTGTTTCGGCCAAATTGGCGATTTCAGCGTTCATTATTCCATATATGTTCGTACTATCACCTGAGTTATTAATGATTGATACGACAATCCCTCAATTGATTTGGGTTTTGATTACTGCTATATCTGGTATGATCTCAATTGGTGCAGGTATGATTGGTTATTGGTATCGAGACGTAAAATGGTATGAACGCATTTTAGCTGTAATTGCGGGATTGCTTCTTATTTATCCAGAAGGATTATCCGACATCATTGGATTGGTAATGTTTATCACTCTATTTGCCATCCAATACTTCACACGTGATAAGAGTCATGATAAGAAAAAAGCTGTACCAGCAATTTAGGAAATTTAAAAAATCGCAGTGAGCCTCTCGTGCTCATTGCGATTTTTTTATTTGTACGGATAAACGCAGATACTAATTAATAAGAAGTAAAATCATTGGTTCTATTTGAAAGTAAACAAATGTACGAGCAAAAATTCTTACTACTTGAATATGATTTAATGTCTAGGGACAAGCTAAAGATGAATAGAATAAATGAATCCATCAACATCAACAGGAGGCGTTTAAATGGAAGATCGACTCATTGAAAGCTTGGGACAATATTTTGTGTATCATAAAATTAGAGAACGCTATGGTCTTACGTTTGAGCAATTTATAGAGAAGTGGGAACGTGGTGTCTGGCGAGCTTAATAATTGTAGAAGACGCGTCATCTCAAACGGGGTGATGCTTTTTCTTTGAAGTTTATTCACATACTTTTACAGGGTACATAATATACATAATGGGGTATAAGTGAAAACATCGAGACAATGGGTTGACATCTATTTTTATTTCTTGTAATATACCCCTAGAGGTATTAAATTACCTTTCACATTTCAAAGGAGGAATACAATAATGAATGCAGATAAATTTTTGGACGCTAAAGGATTGGCTTGTCCGATGCCAATCGTTAAAACTAGAAAATCAATGAAAGAACTTGAAAGTGGGCAAGTACTGGAAATTCATACAACAGACAAAGGCGCTGTGAATGATTTAACAGCTTGGGCTGCATCAGGTGGCCACGAAATGCTACAACATCTTGAAGAAAATGATGTGCTTAAGTTCTGGATTAAAAAAGCTTAATTTTTTAACAAGAAAAATACCTTTATGGGTATTTAGTGACTTCAAAGGAGAGATAAAATGAGTGAACAGAAAAAAACAACCATTGTTTTATTCAGTGGAGATTACGATAAAGTAATGGCAGCATATATCATTGCGAATGGTGCAGCTGCGTATGATCACGAAGTAACCATTTTCCATACATTCTGGGGTTTAAATGCATTACGTAAAGACGAAAATGTAATGGTTAAAAAAGGATTCATGGAAAAAATGTTCGGCAAAATGATGCCAAGAGGCGCAGATAAAATGGGCCTTTCAAAAATGAACTTTGCTGGTTTTGGACCGAAGATGATCAAGGATGTCATGAAAAAGCATAATGCGATGTCTTTACCAAACTTGATTGAAATGGCGCAAGAACAAGACATTAAATTGGTTGCTTGTACGATGACAATGGACTTATTAGGTCTTCAACAAGCGGAGCTATTGGACAACATTGAATATGCAGGGGTAGCAGCTTACTTGGCAGATGCACAAGATGGCAATGTGAACCTATTCATTTAATAATATAAACAAAACATTTGAGGAGGATTTATTCATGAAAGAAATGACAGCAAAAGAAGTTGAAATGAACGTCACTGAAGGTAAAACATTAAATATTATTGATGTCCGTGAAGTGGATGAAGTAGCAGCTGGAAAAATACCGGGTGCTGTAAACATTCCTCTTGGATTACTTGAATTTCGCATGAACGAGCTGGATAAATCAAAAGAGTACGTCATGGTTTGTCGTTCTGGCGGCAGAAGCGGTCGTGCTACTCAAATTCTTGAGAGCCACGGATACTCAGTTATCAATATGACTGGTGGCATGCTTTCTTACGAAGGGCAAGTACAATAATTTTTTCTGACTATAAATACCCTTAGTGGTATAAATGTGGAGGTAATACAATGAATGAAATTAAAGCAAATTTAATTTTAGATGCAAAAGGATTAGCATGTCCGATGCCAATCGTGAAAACTAAAAAAGCAATGACTACTTTAGAAGCTGGGCAAGTTCTAGAAGTTTTGGCTACAGATAAAGGGTCTACAGCGGATATTAAAGCTTGGGCTGGAAGTACTGGTCATCAGTATCTTGGCACTTTGGAAGATGGAGATGTACTAAAACATTACTTAAGAAAGTCTTCTGGTGAGGAAGCGACTGAACGAAAACATCCGAATGTTGCTACTAACGATGAACTACTAACGAAATTACAAAACAATGACAGCATTGTGGTAGTGGATGTACGTGAAGCTGCAGAATATGCTTTCGATCATATTCCAAATTCCCAATCTATTCCTATGGGTGAACTGGAATCTAGACTAAATGAATTAAATAAAGAAGATGAAATTTATGTAGTATGCCGCACAGGTAATCGCAGTGATTTCGCTGCACAAAAATTAGCTGAAAACGGCTTTACGAACGTAATTAATGTCCTGCCGGGGATGAGCCAATGGACTGGAGAAACGAAAAGTATTAACAATTAATCGCATAACGATAAACGAAAATTTACAACTAACTAGGAGGAACTAAAATGAGTAAAGTAGCAATTATCGCAAGTAATGGTGGATTATTCGATGCATATAAAGTTTTTAATATCGCAACTGCAGCAGCAGCAACAGATCAAGAAGTAGCTATCTTCTTCACTTTTGAAGGATTAAATTTGATTCATAAAGAAGCAAATCAACAACTGGCAATGCCTGAAGGAAAAGAGCACTTCGCAGAAGGATTTGCTAATGCAAACGTACCAGCTATTCCTGAATTGGTTGCAATGGCTCAAGAGCTTGATGTAAAATTCATCGGTTGCCAAATGACAATGGATGTTATGGGTCTTGAAAAAGAATCATTTGTTGATGGAATCGATGTTGGCGGAGCTGTTACATTCCTTGAATTCGCTAAAGATGCAGAAGTAACATTAACATTTTAATTTTTAGTTATGTTAAAAAATACTGTTAAAAACTAGTGCAACCTCAATTGTACAATATACAACAGTATCGTTTAACATAGCTTAATTTTTAACTAAAATAATACCGTAGGGGGTAAAAATAAATGACTGTAAAAGCAATGACTTCAAAAGAAGTTACAACAAAAGTATTTAACAAAGAAAAATTGTTTGTTTTAGACGTCCGCAACGAAGGTGATTTTCAAGATTGGAAAATTGAAGGTGAAAACTTTAGTTATCTAAATATCCCATACTTCGATTTATTGGATGGGGTGGAAGAAATCATGAATGAACTTCCTTCTGATCAAGAAATCCTGGTAGTGTGTGCTAAAGAAGGTTCATCTATCATGATTGCCGAAATGCTATCAGATGAAGGACTTGAAGTTTCTTATTTACAAGGTGGAATGAAAGCGTGGAGCGAGCATTTAGAACCGGTTAAAGTTGGCGATTTAGAAAATGGCGGAGAACTTTATCAATTTGTTCGTATTGGTAAAGGATGTTTATCTTATATGGTCGTGTCAAATGGCGAAGCAGCCATCGTAGACGCTACTCGAATGACTGATGTTTATATTCAATTTGCAGAAGGTTTGGGAGCGAAAATTACACATGTGTTTGATACACATTTGCATGCTGATCACATTTCAGGTGGACGCACAATTGCTCAAAACACGGGAGCAACATATTGGTTACCACCGAAGGATGCGACAGAAGTAATTTTTGAATACCAACCGTTGGAAAATGGGAATGATGTAACAATCGGTCACACAACGATTAATATTCATGCGTTATATTCACCAGGACACACGATTGGATCAACTTCATTTGTTGTAGATGAAAAATACTTGTTATCAGGGGATATCTTATTCATTGATTCAATCGGGCGACCAGATTTAGCTGGTATGGCAGAAGATTGGGTAAAAGATTTAAGAGAAAGTCTGTACGAACGCTACAGAAAATTATCTGAAGAGCTAATTGTTCTTCCTGCTCATTTCATGATTATCGATGAATTGAATGAGGATGGAAGTGTGTCTGAAAAATTAGGTACATTATATGCTCAAAATCATGGTTTAAATATTGATGATGAGAATGAATTTAGAAAATTAGTAACAGAAAATCTACCACCACAACCAAATGCTTATCAAGAGATTCGTCAAACAAACATGGGTATTATTAGCCCAGATGATGAAAAACAGCGTGAAATGGAAATCGGACCAAATCGCTGTGCCGTACGTTAATTTGAACAACTAATCAGTGATATTAATTGAAAGGAATCCGCCTGAGGATTCCTTTTCCTTAAAGGAGGAAAAATCATGGATTTAGGATTTATCATTACCATTTTCTTGATTGGATTCGTAGGATCATATATTTCCGGAATGCTCGGAATTGGGGGTTCAATCATTAAATATCCGATGCTCCTGTATATTCCACCAATGTTGGGATTAGCAGCATTCAGTGCACATGAAGTATCAGGAATCAGTGCGGTACAAGTATTCTTCGCAACAATCGGTGGAGTATGGGCATACCGTAAAGGTGGATATTTAAACAAATCATTAATACTTTATATGGGTGTCAGTATTCTAATTGGTAGTTTTGTTGGTAGTTATGGTTCGAAATTAATGAGTGAAGATGGAATTAATTTGATTTACGGTATTTTAGCGGCTATTGCAGCTGTTATGATGTTTATTCCTAAAAAAGGAATAGACGATATTCCGCTTGATCAAGTGAAATTCAATAAATGGATTGCTGCTTCACTTTCTTTAATCGTTGGTATCGGAGCGGGTATTGTAGGAGCTGCAGGAGCGTTTTTACTAGTTCCAATCATGTTGGTTGTGTTGAAAATTCCTACTCGGATGACGATTGCATCATCATTAGCCATCACATTTATCTCTTCAATCGGCGCTACGGTTGGTAAAGTAACTACTGGACAAGTAGATTATTATCCAGCTGCTATCATGGTTGTAGCCAGCTTGATTGCTTCTCCACTTGGCGCAATGGCAGGGAAAAAGATGAATACAAAAGTATTGCAAGTCATTCTTGCTGTATTGATTCTAGCTACTGCAGTGAAGATTTGGATGGATATCTTATAAGTTAACAGTATCTAATGCTTGTATCGGGAAGAAGGGGTTGAAATGGCAAACAAAAAATTTGTTTTTTTTGTATCATTAAGCTCAAATGCGATCAATGTATTAAAACAAGCAATCGAAATGATTGACCAAAACAATGAAGTGGCTATATTTTTTGATTTGGATGGCGCAAGAATATTGGATCGAAGGTACTTAAGAAAGCTTGATCGCACACATGGTGAGGATTTAGCTCAATTATTAACTTCGGCAAGTCAATTGGGGATTAAACTTTACGGATGCCAGATGAATATCTTAATTGCAGATGGTTTGGAATTGGTTGATGGTGCTGAACTCGCGGGAGTCGTTACTTTTTTAGAGTCAGCATATCAAGCAGATGCCGTACTGAGTTATTGAGAGGGGTACAAATGATGGAACCCAAAAAAGTAGTTGTCTTAGCTCTTCATGACGCCTTAGAATCTGCTTACCCACCCTTAAATATTGCTGTCGGTGCTGCTTCTTCTGGTGCTGACGTCATATTAGCTTTTTCGAGGAAAGGTGTTAATATTTTAGATGAAAAGTATATTCCAGTCCCTTCTGAAGGGATTGAGTATCTTTCCAATGCTCTTAATGATTTTAATGCTCCATCCATTCATGAATTACTTGAAATTGCTGTCGAAACAGGCGTGAAATTGTACGTAGTCGACCTGGATCTTAAAGAAGATATTCACTTTTTATATCCTGCCGATCAAGTACCAATTAAATGGGTGTTAAATGAAGCAGTTTCAGCAGATCTATTTGTACATTTTTAATGAAATTGGAGCTGGCTGTATAGATGGGATTAGTCGGTTTACTAAACCTTAAAAAATAGTTGATAATCGCGATACCCAATTAAAGTAGTTTCTTATCCTCACTCATAGGAGTGAGGGTTTTTTATTGGATACAAAAATGTTGAAATTGAAATTTAAGACGAAGAAAAAAGCATCACCTCATAAGAGATGATGCTTTTTTTGGAAGAATCTTTCGTTCCTTAAAGATTCTCGTGGGTTTGGCACCCAATAATCCCGACTGGGCTTAAACTTATAATCTCCTCCCTCTGTCAAGGTTAAGGAGTAAAACAATCGTTATTATTGGAAGTCAAATCATTGTAAAACGGTGTGCCAACGTTATTAAGGAAGTATAGCACGATAGACGTGATAACGCAATGCGATAATTATCCGACAATAATAGTTTTAAAGTTTTATTCACTTAATATAACAAGAAAATTATCGTTATTAATACGATATACCAAAAATATCCAACGTGGTATAATGTTGGATAATTATATAATTTACTTTGGTGTCAGTTGATAGGAAAGAATAAAATTGTTAAATGAATTCATGATGTTATCAAAAAAGTGAGGTGAAACCAATGTACTGGCTGCCGATTTTTTTAGTGATTTTTTTTGGAATTATTATGGCTGAAGTGGGAAACAGAGGGATAGCTGGGATTAGCTTTATCATAGTACTGGTTCACACGATTATTGTGAGGTTAGCTTTTTGGGATCACTCGCTCTTGTGGATGATTCTTTTCTTAACTGTCCAGTTGTGGGCCTTGTTCATCGTAACCTTTTTTCAACGTAATCGTTGGAGACGTTTTGAAAAAATGGGAAGGGATTAAGACTTACCCGTAAAAGATTGTACTTTATAGAGCTTTGTAAATCTTTAAACTGATGTTGCAATTGAGCAAAAGAATACATCAAAGACAAAGTTGAAGGGATTAGGTAAATATACCAAAAAGTGAAACCATTCACAGATTGTAGCCGTAATTAAGGTAATGGATGTACCTATTACGAAGGAGGAATCTTCATGATCATTCAAAAGGCAGGTGGCATTTTACTTCTGTTGACTTTGTTTCTGACAGGCTGTTCGGAGCAGAAGATTGAAGTAGAAGCGGTTGAAGATCCAAATATCGAAACGATTAAAAAGTACTTAGAAATTGAATTTAATGGACCGGATGAAAAAGCTATACAAGTACGAAATGACATGTTCGAAGAGACGACTGATTCTGAAAAGACTGGAATAGAGCAGTATACAGATTACATGAATGAAACCTTTAGCCCTTATGTAGAAGAAGAGGAAATTCAAGAGTTAATTTTAAAAAATCATGTATACACATATCATTATCTAGCACATGAAATCGGATACTCATTCAAGACCGATCAAATTCAGATTCATCAACAAGAAGCTTTTAAGCGGAACTATGACTATCAAGTAGATGTAACATTTGAAAAAGGCGGAGAGAAGAACGTCGCAACACTGACCGGATTCATCACAATGTCTGAGAATGGTAAAATCAGTGGAATCAAGAGCTTAAGTGATAGTGGATTTTATCAAGAGATGATCAAAATTTCTAACGTGGGTCGCGATAATGGGGCACTCGCTTTGGGAATTCTGCAGGGGCAGTTTGACAAGACCGATCATAAGCTGAATAAGTTGTGGTCCGGTTCCGAAAATCCAATGGATAATAAACCACTTGTGGAGTATTTAAATAAAAAATATAGTACCTTTTCAAAGGATGGATTGGAAAATTTTATTACCTTATTCGGGTTTGTCTATCCAGCCATTGCCGCTGAAAATGGATATGAATTAAGCGTTGGGGAAGTTGAAGTACATCAAGATGAAAATGAACCAACAAGCTATAGCACCTCGGTCGTCGTTCATTATAAAAAAGACGGCGGCGAACAAATGACCGCTACCGTTAAGGGGATTGCAAAGATTAAAGATGCAGTGGAAAAATTAGAAATCTTGGATGACGGAGGCTTGAAAGAAGATTTGCAAAAATGAGTTGGCAGGAATTCTAAAGGGATTTACAAGTGCAAGTGCGTGTGAAACTGTAAAAATAAAAAGGTGGAATGTTTGTGTGGATAGTTGACATTGCTGATGCTAATAAGTTAATGATTTATCGAGGGGAACATAAAGGAATTAACGGAATTGCTATCTTTGATCCAGATAAACAAAATCGTTCTTTTTTAGAGAAGAGATGGGCAGAAGCTGGAAGTGTTTTGACAGCATTTATGATGAATCCGAGTAAAGCGGCTCATAATGATTCTGATCCAACTGTTGACCAACTAATAAATGTTGCTAAGAAAAAAGGCTGTAACGCATTAAATGTAGTTAATGTTTCTAGTCTGATTGATGGGAACAGTAAGAATATAAAAGGTACTCATTTTCAATATAATCAAGTAAATTGGGAATTTATTTCAAATACAATGAAACGCTCCGATTATGTACTTTTAGGATGGGGAGTAAAAGGACAACTGGGTATCCTAGATCAATTGAAAATGCAGCCTTCTATTAAACAAATATTCGACACAGAGAAAGAAAAATTATACGCCTATGAAGTATTGAAGTCTAATGATAAAAAGTATAAACATCTCAATTTGTACTATGCGCCACATCCCAGACCACAAACGAATATCAAAAGATATATTGAAGCACCTATTGTCCGGATAGAGAATTTTGATTTTGAAATGTTATTTAAATAACTACTAACACATTGTGGCTTTCTTTATCTAACAATTATTAAATAATGGTAAATTTAGAAAAGAAAAAATAAAGTAATCGGTTAAAAAGAATACATATAGAAAGAGCCTTCAAACATTGATGTATCAACGTTTAAAGGCTCTTTCTATTATGATCCCGACTGGGCTCGAACCAGCGACCTCCACCCTGTCAAGGTGGCGCTCTCCCAGCTGAGCTACAAGATCGTTTTTACTAGGACAAATTCTATTATATCGTTCACAATATAATAGTCAATGACCTAGCAAAGAAATATGCGAATATTTTACTTTAAGAAATAGGTCCACTCCGTTTGTGCGCGTCCATTTACAATTGACCAGCATTCCACCGCAACAGCTTTGCCCGTTTGAGGTTCAAAGGCCAGACTGGCTCTTTGGAAAAGAGGACCCCAAGTTGTAAGAGGAACTCTATTAATCAAAGTGGAGTGAGGAACCCATTTACCAGGAAGGTAGGGGGATATTTCATTCGTATGTAAATGTGATATTAAAGAATACAATTCCCGATGGAACGTTACCAATTCTTTAGTCACAACAGGTGCCGCAAAAAAAGTTCCATTTTGTTTAAAGAAGCCTAATGATGAAAACGAAATGTCCAAAGTCTTTTGTTGTTCAACCCAGCTTTTAACTTGTTCACTTAAAGTGACTGGATTAATTTGCTCAAAAGAAAATAGGCTGAGATGTGGTGGGAGCGGAGTTTCATTGCCGCGACTTGAAGCCAAATGTAAGTCTTTACTGTCATGTTCCAATTTAGTTGAAAGTTTGTAGTCAAATCTTAACACTAATACTTGCATATTCATTTCTCCTTTATTATTCTCCAGATTTTTTGAATCCTGCCTTCATCGCTTGTTGCTCTGTACAAAACCATTTTTCCGCTTTTGTCTGCTCATAATATTTCCCTTGAGGCACGTGATAAATTTTCTTGTTTTCCCGGTTTATGTTGCCTTTTATTAAGCAGTCATTGGAGTTTTCTTTTGTTAAACCCGTTACATCCATTTCTACTTTTGTTTCATCGAATCCTCTATTTGTTACATAGTTTTCATGCTGCCAGACTCCTAAACCATCGTTCCGAGCCTTTCTTTCCGCATTTTCAAAAGCTTCTACATGCCTGTCATTTGGTGGGAATACATAAGCAACTCGAGCCAATCCTTCATTTAATAACGTTTCTTGGACGGATTTTCCGTCTGCATAGACATAAGCTAATAACCGGTTATAGTCATCGTAGCGGTCTCCATCATCAAACTCCAGGGAAATAGCAGAGTTTGATAGCAACTGGCTGTTGCGGTCACTCGCCTCATCTCCATAAGGTTGATTTCCGAGCGTTTGGTGCTGTACCTCAGGTGTATCAATCAATAAATACCTGACAGTTTCCGTCTTTCCGTTATACTTTACTTTAATGGTGTCTCCATCAATGACATTAATCAATTCCACAGGAATCATTCCGTCCGAGCTAGTTGATGATAGAGTAGTATTTGAAGTCTCTTCACAGCCCGTCAAGACTACTAGAGCTAGGAAGAGCCATATCCATATTTTCATTTGTATATCCTCGATTCTTAATGCCAATATGTATTTATTAAATATAACTGAACAGGAAGGAAACGACCATGATAGAAACTATAACTATTCGTTTAGATTTCCCATATGATTTCGAGCGCGTACTCGAGCGATTATCAATGGATCCATTAATATCATTGAACAATGATGAGCGTTACGTAATGGTACCGACTGAGGACCGCAAAATTTATAAAGTCGAAGCTATCGGTACGACAGATGAGCCTATTTTTAATATAGTTGGTCCGAAAGACGAAAAAAAAATCCGGAAAATTAAAGAAATATTTCATTTTGATCGTTCACTGGAGCCGGTTCATGAACACTTTGCTACTACTAATCTTTCTTCCATATTTGAAGAGCACCGTGGAACACCTATTATTCGGGAATTTTCTTTGTATGCAACGTTAATGAAGAGCATTATCCACCAACAATTGAATCTATCTTTTGCACATACATTAACGACCCGTTTCGTTCATACATTTGGCGAGCAAGTCGAAGGGGTATGGATATATCCAGAACCAGCACTAGTGGGTAAACTTCAAGTGGAAGACTTGCGCGAATTACAATTCAGTACGAGAAAAGCTGAGTATGTAATCGGTGTTTCCAACGCCATAGCAAGCGGAGAATTGAATCTTGAATCACTTGCATTGCTGGATGATGAAAAAATTATTGAAACGCTGGTAAACTACCGCGGCATTGGTCCATGGACAGCGGGAAGTTTTTTGCTTTTCGGATTGGGCAGGCCCAATTTATTCCCACTAGCTGATATTGGATTGCAGAACGCGTTGAAAAAACTATGGGGAGTCGCAGATAAACCGAAGGCGGCTGAAATTTCTTCCCATTTCCCAGAATGGTCTCCATATTTAAGCTACGCATCACTTTATTTGTGGAGAAGCATTGAGCAGGACTCTTTCCGAAATAGGTATGTTTCATTTAATGCTCCCAATGATACAATAATTTAAGATTAAACAATGATCTTAGGGAGTAGACAACATGAAAATTAGAGATTGGGATCGAAGTTTGAAAGCGAGGTTAATCGGGGAAGCGTTTATGAACATTACGTTTTGGATGTTTTTCCCGTTTCTAGCGATCTATTTTGCCGAGGAGTTTGGGAAAACTACTGCCGGTTTATTGCTGATTCTGTCGCAAGTATTTTCAGTAGGAGCCAATTTAGTAGGCGGATACTGTGCAGATCAATTTGGTCGACGCACGATGATGGTATTGTCCTCATTTGGTCAGGGGGGATCATTTTTCCTGTTTGCACTTGCGAATTCACCTATTTTAGATTCGCCTAGTTTAGGGTTTATCGCATTTACAATCGCCAGTATATTTGGTTCTTTATATTGGCCAGCAAGTCAGGCAATGGTAGCCGATGTCGTACCTGAAGAACACCGCAGTGATGTTTTTGCCGTTTTTTATACGTCCATAAACATTGCAGTTGTGATTGGACCAATCCTTGGAGGAATTTTCTTCTTCAGCTACAGGTTCGGATTAATGGTTACAGCTGGGCTGGTATGTATATTGCTGGCGTGGATTTTGATTAAGTATACGGAAGAGACAAACCCAGTTCGTACATCTATTGAAGGAAAAGGTGCACCAAGGGGCTTTATGCATGCTATACAAACTCAAGTGAAAGATTATGGTGTCATTTTAAATGACAAATTGTTCCTTCTTTTCATCATTGCAGGAATTCTGAGTGCACAAACGTTTATGCAACTGGATTTATTGCTGCCGGTGTATGTCAAAGAAGTTATTGGACAACAATCTTTAGGGAATTGGTTCGGATCAGATGTAAAGCTTACTGGTGAGCTAGCTTTTAGTGCACTCATCTCTGAGAATGGATTGCTTGTGGCATTGTTGACTGTTGCAGTTACACGATTTGTCGTTTCATTTAAAGAAAAAAATATTTTCTTCATTTCTTCGATTTTGTATGCTATTGCCATGGTTGTTTTTTCGCTATTTGACTTGTTTTGGGTCTTCCTAATAGCAATGGCTATTTTTACATTTGGTGAGTTAATGATTGTAGGTTTACAGCAAAGTTTTATTTCCAAACTGGCGCCTGAAGATATGCGTGGTCAATATTTTGCGGCGGCAAGTTTACGCTACACAGTTGGCCGAATGATCGCACCATTATCCATTCCATTAACTGTTTGGTTCGGATTCTTTTGGACATTTATGATCATTGCGATATTAGCCATAATAAGTGCTATTGTTTACTACTGGATGTTTTATTTGTTCGAACAAAAAAAGACAGCTTCTCCATAATCTTTAAAGGGAAGCGGTCTTATGTAGGTTGGATTCGGATTATTTTCTGCAAATTTATTGCTCCGGAGTTTCAATTTCTTCTTTATCGTTGAAATAGATGAAGGATTCTTCCTCTAGTTCAGCTAAACGTTCCTTATTGATTCCTAAGCTTAAGTTTCCCGAGAAGATAGGTTCCCACCAAGTTTCTGTTTTTAACATGTTATTTCCTCCTTTTATTGTCTTAAATGATTTAGTTGTTCTTTACCCTAAAAAGTTACACATCTAAACAACTTTTTTGATAAATACTTCTTAAGACCTTAATATGATGCAAAACTATAAGAAGGAGTGTGCGATATGAACCAAACAACATTTGCGATTATAGGCACCGGAATTGTCGGAGAACGTATTATTAATCAACTATTAGCGAATCCTAATTGCAAAATTGTCAGTGCGTTCGATGAGAATACACAACGATTACAAGAAATGCAAGAAAGGTACCAGTTGCCAATAGCAAATTCCATTGAAGAATTATTTGAGACGAAACCACACTGGGTGTATATTGGAACACCTCCTAATAGCCATGCCTCACTTGCTTTACAAGCAGCTGAAATAGGTTGCTTGATTTTATCTGAAAAGCCACTTGCTCACGATGTTGAAAGTGGGAAATTAATGGTTGAAAGTGCTAAACAAGCTAATGTTTTAACGGCGATGCATTTTCCTCTAATGTACAGTCCGGCAATTCAAACCTTAATGAATGAAGTTGCGGACCATTCTCTAGGAGAAATACTTCGTGTTGAACTTCATACATATTTCCCGCATTGGCCAAGAAAATGGCAGCAAAATCCATGGATTGGTTCTCGTGCGCAAGGTGGATTTATAAGAGAAGTATTTCCACATTATCTGCAAATCATGTATCGACTTTTTGGAAATTTTTCGTTTTCAGCTCATCAGACACATTTTCCCGAAGATGAAAATTTGTCCGAGACAGGTTCATTTGCAATTGGCAAAACGGACAACGGTATACCAATTCTGCTCAATGGGTTGAGTGGAGCGGGACATGAAGAACGCTTGGAATTTAAAGTGTTCGGATCAGAAAAAGTAATAACAATAAAAAATTGGTCAGAGTTATGGGAAAGTAAAAAGGATGAACCTGAAATGAAAATCGAGACGAATTTCACTCCAAAAACGTTGTGGGACGCCTGTCATGATGCGCGATTGGGAAAAGAAGCTTCACTTGTATCATTCGAAGAAGGTTTGATTGTACAGCGTTGGATTGATGAATTATTGAGTTGATTGGCATAATAAATGAAATTCAAATGAAGACGCCTTTTTTAAGGTGTCTTTTTTGCTTAGCAAGATTCTACTCGTTACAATAATGTTATAGATGACGGGAGTGATAGAATGAATTTCACAGCACAAGACGTTGACCATATGATTCAGGCACAGCATGAATTCTACTTTACAGGTGCCACTAAATCAGCAGCATTTCGCAAACAACAATTAAGTAAGTTAAAACAAGCCATACAACTTCACGAACAAGAAATCGTACAAGCGCTTTATAAAGATTTACACAAAAGCGAGTTTGAAGCTTATGCGACAGAAGTTGGATTTGTTTTAGATAGTATCGGATACATGTTGAAGCATTTAGAGGAATGGATGAAACCGGAAGCTGTTAAAACGGCTCTCCATTTACAACCCGCAAAAAGCTTCATTATCCGCGAACCCTATGGCACTGCTTTAATTATCGGACCATTCAATTATCCCTTCCAGTTGGTCATGGAACCCCTTATTGGGGCGATTATTGGTGGGAATTGTGCGGTTGTCAAACCTTCTGAATCGGCTGTCAATACGGCTGCCATTATCAAAAAAATTATTGAATCAACATTTCAACCAGAATATATTCGAGTGGTGGAGGGTGAACGTGAAGAGACGTCAATATTGATTCATGCACCGTTCGATAAAATTTTCTTTACTGGAAGTGTTCAAGTCGGGAAAATCGTCATGAAAGCCGCGGCTGAAAGATTGACTCCTGTGACATTGGAACTTGGCGGGAAAAGTCCGGCAATTGTCGATCATACTGCGAATTTAGAAGTTGCTGCGAAGCGTATAGTGTGGGGGAAATTCGTTAATGCTGGACAAACCTGTGTTGCTCCGGATTATTTAATGGTGCATCACAAAGTGAAAGACCAATTCATTAAGCTATTGAAAAAAACGATTAAAGAGTTTTATGGAAATGACGTCCAACAAAGTCCAGATTATGGACGCATTATTAATGCAAGACAATTCGATCGTTTAAGACAGTTGATTAGACATGAGGGAGCCCACATTTCCCTGGGTGGAAATATGGATGAAAGTGATCTATATATTGAACCGACAATTCTCGATGGTGTTTCGTGGAACAGCCCTTCCATGGAAGATGAGATTTTTGGCCCCATTTTACCGATTATGACGTACGATCGATTGGAAAGTGCCATTAGCCAAATTAGAAAATATCCTAAGCCATTGGCTGCTTACTTGTTTTCGGAAAATGAAAGAGCCATTCAGTACTTTTTAGATGAACTGCCTTTTGGAGGAGGGTGCATCAATGATACTGTAACGCATGTAGGAAGTGCTCATTTGCCATTTGGTGGAGTGGGTTCATCCGGTTTGAATGCATATCATGGAAAATATAGTTTTGAAGCATTCACACATGCCAAATCAATTTTGAAAAAAAGCACGAAATTTCCAGTGAATATTGTTTTTCCACCCTATAAGAACAAAGTGAAACTTGTAAAGACACTTCTTAAATAAAGGATTTTTAAATTACACGATCTTCATGATTTATTTGATGTTTCGCTCGTAGCTTCTGATATAGAAACATATAACTAAAAAAAATCAGCGTCATCCATTTAACTGGATGACGCTGATTTTTCTGATTGTGTGTAAGGTAACAATATGGAGACAACCGTACCTTTATTAAGTTGGCTATTGATCAATATCTTACCACCGTGTTCCTGAATGATTTTTTGAGAAATCATCATCCCAAGACCAGTTCCTGTGGTTTTAGTCGTAAAGAAAGGTTCAAATATTTGATTCACAACTTCCTGCGTCATACCTTCACCGTTATCACGTATATGAATCGTCACGAATCCTTGAGTTTCTAAGTCTGTAGAAATTTCAAGCGAACCACCATTGCTCAAGGCTTCTATTGCATTTTTTACGATATTGATAATTACTTGTTTAATTTGATTTTGCTCACCAACAACAATTGCATAACGCGCTTTCCAGGACTCTTTAAGCAATATGCTTCTTAAATTAAGCTCCGGACTGAAGAGAAGAACGACGTCTTGAAGAATCTTTTCTATATGAAATTCTTTTGCCTTCGTTACATGAGGTTTTGCAAGAATCAAAAACTCGCTAATAATCAAGTTGATTCGCTCAAGTTCAGACTCAATTAATTTTGTATACGTCTGATAAGGGTGTTGATCATCCGTATTCATCATTTGAATAAAACCTGAAATCACGGTCATCGGATTACGGATTTCGTGGGCGACACCTGCGGCTATTTCTCCAGCCAGTTTTAACTTTTCAGTCTGGACAATAAGTTTCTCGGCTTCTTTGCGATAAGAGATATCACGCGTGATAACGGACATGGCCACCATATCTCCACTCTTGTCATAAATAGGACTCAACGTCAATTGCGCATCAAAGAAGGTTCCATCTTTTTTCATATCTCTCGTTTCAAACGAGTAAAAACTTTCTCCTTTTAAAACTTTTTCGATTCTTTCGTTCGCTGCAGCAACATTCTCAGGAGGGACAAGCGGAATTCGATTACCGATGCATTCCTCCCGACTCCATCCGTATAGCAATTCAAATGCTGGATTTAGTGCAATGATTCGAGCATCTAAATCGAATACGGCTATTCCATCCTTTGCATTCTCAAAGAACATATGTAAATAGCCTTCTTTTGAATCCAGGGCTCGTTCCAGTGTCGCTTGTTGTTCTTCTACGCGTTCCCATGTGTTCCGCATAAAGAGTGAATGGACAACTGCTGTCAAACTCATTAAAATCAACAATATCAGGAAAACATATAAATCACCGAATTCAATGGTGTTTTGGAAATTTTTAAAGTGCTTTTGAAAAATATAAATGACTTCCAGTCCAGTAATCATTAAAAGAATTAAACTTGAAATGATTGAATGGTATAATGAAGCGATGAATAGTGGATAAACAAATAGTAAAATATGTATGTAATACGGTGTATCTAAATTTAGATAGAGAACATATCCATTCATACCACCTAATATTAGGAACTGCAAGACGTGATTATTTATGTTCATTCTTTGGAATGTATATAATAGAATGCAGTAAAATATAGCGAAAAATGGAATGGAAGTTGTATATTGAAAAGGGATAAACAGACTTGATAATGTATGTAAAAGTAATCCGATTGCAAATAAATTAATAAACAAACGATTACGTTTTGTCAGGATTAATAATTTGTCCATTCTTCACCTCGATAATCAAGAGTTATTCCTATATCATACATGATTTGGCGGTGTGCGAACATGCTGAATTTTGATATGATATTTATCATACAGGGGGTTAATCATGTCTAGCGTGTTTAAAGAGAAAGAAACAATTCAATTGCTACAAAAGCTTGTTGAAATCCCAAGTCCTTCGGGATATACGAAAGAAATCATGAAATTTATGGCTTCATTATTGGACGACATGCAAGTAACTTACCAATTATCAAACAAAGGCGCTTTAATTGCTACGATTGAGGGGAAAGATACTTCTAAACATAGATTGTTAACAGCACATACTGATACCCTCGGTGCGATGGTAAAAGAAATCAAAGGAAGTGGACGACTTAAACTATCGATGATCGGTGGGTTTAATTGGAATGCTGTAGAAGGCGAATACTGTCATATACATACAGCCTCTGGTAAAAGAGTCCGTGGAACGATTCTGATGCATCAAACGACAGTTCATGTATACAAAAATGCAGGCTCTGCTGAACGCAGCGTTGAGAATATCGAAGTTCGGTTAGATGAAAAAGTGACAAATGCTGATGAAACTAGAGCACTGGGTATTGAAGTGGGTGACTTTGTTTCGTTTGATCCTAGATTTGAGCAAACAGATTCGGGCTTTATCAAATCACGTCACTTGGACGATAAAGCTAGTACAGCTTTGTTGTTACAATTGATAGCTTCAATAAAAGAAAATGATTTGAAACTTCCCAATACCACTCATTTCTATATTTCGAACAATGAAGAGATTGGCTATGGTGGTAATTCGAATATTCCAGCAGAAGTTGTGGAATACATTGCTGTCGATATGGGCGCAATAGGCGATGGGCAAACATCCGATGAGTATACGGTTTCTATTTGTGCGAAAGATTCATCAGGACCTTACCATTACGATCTCACGCGTCATTTAGTTGATTTGGCTAAACAGCAAGGCATCGAGTATAAGCTAGATATTTACCCGTATTACGGTTCTGACGCATCTGCTGCAATCCGTGCAGGATTCGACGTGAAGCATGCTTTATTCGGACCAGGGATTGAAGCATCCCATGCATATGAACGAACACATATTGATTCATTGAAACATACTGCAGCACTGCTAGAAGCATATGTGCTCTCTCCAATGGAGACAGAATAGGAGGAAAGCAAATGCAGTCAATTGACTTAATCAGTTGCTTGCCGGTTAAAGAAATTCACGGTTCACTTCCCACTGAAGTGTTTGACATAGCGGTTGATTCACGTAGTGTTCAACCAGAAAGTGTTTTTATTTGCATTAAGGGATATACCGTAGATGGACATGATTACGCCTTGCAAGCAATTGAAAGCGGGGCAAAAATAATTGTATCTGAAAAACAACTGGAATTGGACTACTCACGTGTCGCATGTGTTGTCGTTGACGACACAACACGAGCAGTAGGGTTATTAGCAGCCAAGTTTTATGGCTATCCTTCCAAGGATATGACGATGATCGGTGTAACTGGCACAAATGGTAAAACGAGTGTCAGTGGCATCATCCAGAATATGCTTGAAGGTCTCGCTGTGAAATCCGCCTTGACGGGAACGATTGGTTTTAACTTAAATGGAGTATTGTATGATTCTGCAAATACGACAAGTGATGCGTTAAGCACACAGTTAATGATCAATCGTGCTAAAAGTGAAGGATGTAAGACGATGATTATGGAAGTCTCATCTCACGGATTGGTATTGGGGCGTTTAACTGGCGTCGACTTCGATATCGCCATTTTTACAAACTTGACGCATGATCACTTGGATTTCCATGGAACGATGGAACAGTACGGGCAAGCGAAAGGTCTGCTGTTCTCTCAATTAGGACAGGACTTACAACGCTCAAAACATGCCATAGTGAATGCGGATGATGAATGGTCAAATCGACTTAAAGAAATGACCGGTTATCCCGTCTGGTCATATGCCATTAAGACGGATGCACATTTCAAAGGAAACAATATTCAGCTACAGTCGAATTGTACAACGTTTGAGATGAAGACACCTGAAGGAGTTTTCCCGGTTCGAATGAATTTGATAGGTGAATTCAATGTATATAATGCTTTAGCTGCAACAGCTGCTTTATATACACAGGGATATACGATACCACAAATCATTGAACAGCTTGAAAAAATTTCTCCAGTTAAAGGAAGAATGGAAAAGCTGGATAGTGAGTTGCCAATATCTATCTTTATTGATTATGCACATACACCGGACGCAATCGAAAAAGCGATTTCTTCAGTTCTACCGTATAAGACAAACCGTGTGATCTTTTTAGTCGGAACGGGTGGCAACCGAGATCGTTCAAAACGCCCATCAATGGCAGAGAAGGCTTCGGTAGCAGATTATGTAATATTAACAACAGACGATCCACGCGATGAACCATATGACTCAATCCTTGCTGATTTAGAAAAAGGAATGTTACACAAAAATTATGCTTGTATTGGTGACCGTGAATTGGCCGTTAAGCATGCGATAGAAGTTGCTGAACCGGGTGATATCATCATATTTGCAGGCAAGGGACATGAAGATTATCAAATTATTGGCCGAACTAAGTTTCCACATAGCGATGGAGATATCGCATTGGCGGCCGGTAAATTGAAATTCCAGGATTCTCCTTCTCGTTCTTGATTAGCAGAATAAGAACGTTGACGATTAATTCTGGAAACCGCAACAAAGAACCGATCACATTTGCCGATCGGTTCTTTCGACTTTTTGTTCACTTGTAATTTTTTGAAAAACTCCATATGATGATAGAGGAAAAAAAGAAGGAGAATACTTAATAATGACTAAACAAGTTCAAGACCAAATACAAGCAAGAAGAACTTTCGCGATTATTTCGCATCCCGATGCAGGTAAAACTACAATGACAGAGAAACTGTTATTTTTTGGTGGAGCCATTCGTGATGCAGGTACAGTAAAAGCGAAGAAAACCGGAAAATTTGCTACATCCGACTGGATGGAAATCGAAAAACAACGTGGAATTTCTGTTACTTCATCCGTTATGCAATTCGATTACGACGATTGCCGCATCAATATTTTGGATACGCCTGGTCACCAAGATTTCAGTGAAGACACATACCGTACATTGATGGCTGTAGATAGTGCAGTTATGATTGTCGATGCTGCAAAAGGTATCGAAGCTCAGACCATTAAATTATTTAAAGTTTGTCGCTTGCGCGGGATTCCAATTTTCACGTTCATTAACAAATTGGATCGTCAAGGTAAAGAACCACTAGAGTTAATGGAAGAACTTGAAGAAGTATTGGGAATTGAATCGTATGCGATGAACTGGCCGATTGGTATGGGGAAAGAGTTCTTAGGAATTTATGACCGTTTTAACAATCGTGTTGAACAATTCCGTACAGATGAGAAGGAACGCTTTTTGCCTTTGGATGAAGAAGGTGAATTGGCTGTCGATCATTCGATGAAGCAAACTTCGTATTACAAACAAGCTTTAGAAGATATCATGTTATTGAATGAAGCGGGTAATGACTTTGATCTTGAAAAATTAAAAAACGGAAAAATGACACCAGTATTCTTTGGCAGTGCTCTAACGAATTTCGGTGTGCAGACATTCCTTGAAACTTACTTACAATTCGCTCCAACTCCGCAGCCTCGAAAAACGGATGCAGAAGAAGTGATTAATCCAGTATCTGAAGAATTCTCAGGTTTCATTTTCAAGATTCAAGCCAATATGAATCCTGCTCACCGTGACCGTATTGCCTTTGTGCGTATCGTTTCCGGTAAATTCGAGCGAGGTATGACGGTAACGTTATCACGTACGGGTAAAACGTTTAAACTGACGCAATCGACTCAGTTCTTGGCAGACGATCGTGAAACAGTAGATGTAGCTGTAGCAGGGGATATTATCGGCTTGCACGATACGGGTAGCTATCAAATTGGTGATACCATAGTCGGAGGAAAAAAGACCTTTAATTATGAGAAACTTCCACAGTTCACACCAGAGTTATTTGTTCGTGTTACAGCCAAAAACGTAATGAAATCTAAGCATTTCCATAAAGGGATCATGCAGTTGGTACAAGAAGGCGCAATCCAGTACTACAAAACACTTCATACGGAAGATGTCATTCTTGGAGCAGTTGGTCAGCTTCAATTTGAAGTGTTTGAACACCGCATGAAAAATGAATACAACGTTGAAGTTCGTATGGAATCCATTGGAAACAAAATTGCACGTTGGATTCAAAACGAAAGTGAAGTGAAGGAATCTATGTCTAGTCCAAGAAGCATGCTCGTTCGTGACCGCTACGATCGTTATGTGTTCTTGTTCGAAAACGATTTTGCAATGCGCTGGTTCCAAGATAAAAATGAAAATATCGAGCTATTTAGTTTGTTATAAGTAAGGAACCTGTCATTCGACAGGTTTTTTATTTTGCTCATATGGAGCAAATGGAAGATAGATTTCCCTCGCATAACGGTTACGCTTATACTGCGATTACAACGTGAGAGCCAATTATTCCTACGTGGACGTCGATTTTTCCTACGTGAACGCCAATAATTCCTACGTCAACGTCGATTTTTACAACCAAGAGTCGGCTTAGTCCTCTAAACGGCAATTGACTACGTAAAAAACGCTCTCTAATTAAATTAAGTCTTCTCGAGTGAGGGGGAAATGCTGAAAAAGTGAATTACAATAGAATTATTGTCAATCCTGTGTCGGAATAAAGTTTCGCTATATTCACATTTGAAGTAAGTGAGTGTAACGAATATGATAGAGAGAGAAGTTTTGGCAGGAAAGGAATTCACTAGATGAAAATAAGCGATTTTTCAATAAAGCGTCCCGTTTTTACAACAGTCATCATGTTTTTGGTCATTATATTAGGTATTGTATCGTTCTTGAAAATACCGGTTACGCTAATTCCGGAACTGAATCCTCCGATTGGAGTGGTTGTGACAAGTTATCCTGGGGCGAGCCCTACAGAAGTCAGCGAAAAAGTGACAAAACCACTTGAAACAAGCCTATCAACTTTGCCTGGCATTAAAACGTTGCAGTCCTCTTCTCAGGAAGGTGCCAATTTTATTTTGATGCAATTTGATTGGTCGACCAATATTGATGATGTCCAAAGTGATATTATGCAGCGTATCGATCAAACACCAGTTCCAGACGAATCTCAAAAGCCTCGCTTTTTGAAATTTGACCCCGCACAGTTCCCAATCATTCAGTTATCACTACGTGCTCCTGAAAATGGTGGAGACGTACGTGTCATAGCAGAACAGTTGGAAAAAGAGTTACGACGTACAGATGGAGTAGCGAGTGTCAATGTTTCTGGTGCGTTAGTAGAGGAAGTACAAATATTGCTGGATCAGCAAAAACTTGAAGAAAAAGGTTTGGCGCAATCTGATATTGTGCAATTGATTCAAGCGAATAATGTTTCTTTTCCTGGAGATCCAATTGAAACTCAGGACGGAAAGCAATTAACGACTCGCATAGTCAGTACGTTGACGACTGTAGAAGATATAAAGAATCTCGTTGTGACCGTCAACCCGATGGACGGTAAAAACATAACGGTTGCAGATGTGGCAACGGTTGCGTTAGCAGAACAAGAAACAATAACTGAAACACGTGCAAATGAAGAACCAGCAGTTTTAATGTCTGTTCTGCAAGAATCAGGAGCCAATACAGCAGATGTTTCTACTTCGTTTAAAGAATCTTTAGATGAACTTTTAAAGAAAGAAGAATATAAAGGGGTAGAGGCGGATATTTTATTCGACCAAGGTGACTATGTGAAGTTAGCCATCGGCAACATTGGGTCTTCACTCGCATTTGGTGGGCTTTTCGCCATGCTTGTACTTTTTGTGTTTTTACGTGGAATTAAGAGTCCAATCATCATTGGTATCGCGATTCCTTACTCGGTTATCGTTACATTTGTCTTGATGTATTTTGCTGATTTCGCATTAAACATTATGACGCTTGGTGCACTGGCACTCGGTATTGGGATGTTGGTTGATAATGCCATCGTGGTTATCGAAAATATTGAACGCCATCTAGGGATGGGGAAAGATTCAAAAACTGCTGCCAGCGAAGGTACAAAGGAAGTAGCTGGAGCAATTACTGCTTCAACATTAACAACAGTTGCCGTGTTCGTTCCGGTTATCTTTATTACAGGTTTAATAGGCCAGATTTTCACAGAGTTTGCCTTAACCATTTCTTTCAGCCTTATTGCTTCATTAGTAGTTGCGCTAACAGTTATTCCAATGCTAGCGAGTAAAATGTTGAAAAAACCAAGAGGTGACGCAGAAGCAAAACGTAGACGTTCAAAATCGTACAACAATTTTGAACGCTCGATTAAATGGGCTCTTGCACACCGATTAATCGTTATGATTATTACAACAGTCATGCTTGGAGCTGCAGCCTTTGGATTGTTCCAAGTCGGGACTGAGTTCCTTCCCGCAACTGATGAAGGATTTGTAAGTGTAAGTGTAGAACTGGAAAATGGATCATCAGTTGATGCAACTCAAGCAGTTGTGGATAAGATTGAAAACGAATTGAACAAAGAAAAAGAAGTGGATGTTTATGTAAGTCTCGTTGGAGGGACTCAACAAGGTCAATCACAAGGAACTTCAGAAGCGAACAGAGCAGAAATTTATGTCAAACTCATTCCATTAGATAAACGTGAACGTTCCGTTTTTGATTTTGTGGATGAAGTACAACCAAAAGTATTAAAAAATGTTGGTGATGACGCGGAAGTAAGTTTTAATTTACAAACCGCTGCAGGTTCAACACCAAATTCATTATCTTTTACCGTTACCGATTCGGATAACAAACGTCTGGAGAAGGCAGTCTCTGATATTCAGAATTCTTTAAGTGAATTTGATTCGATTACAGAAATGACAAATGATCTGGAAGAGACAATAGATGAAATTCAAATGACAGTTAAAAAGGATGCAGCAACCGAATTTGGACTGGCTCCTGCACAAATAGCACAAACAGTGAACAGTGTGACAAGGGGGGCGTTTGCTACCCAAATTATTTCTGAAAATGATGATGTTTATGGTGTATACGTAAAATACGACGAGAAATACCGTAGTAGCATTGAACAGTTGAAAAAACTGAAATTGCGAACACCTTCGGGCCAATTTATTGAATTGCAGGAAGTTGCTGAAATTGAAATTGCCGAGGGTCCGGTATCCATTCGTCGAGTAGACCAAGCAAATTCAGTCAGCTTTTCATTGAAATATAATTCTTCTTATTCATTAGGGGAAATGTCTGATCAAGTGGATGAGGCAATTGAAAAATTAAAGTTACCGGAAGAAGTTGAAATCAAGTTCGGTGGAGACCGGGAGTTATTTGAAAGTGCCATCAATGATATGTTGCTAGCAGTTGTACTTGCAATTGTGCTTGTTTATATTGTGATGGCTGCACAGTTTGAATCGTTCAAATATCCTTTTGTCATTATGTTTTCAGTACCACTCATGATTATTGGTGTAGCACTCGGGTTGTTTATCACTCAAACACCTGTCAGTATTACAGCAGTAATTGGGTTATTGGTACTTGTAGGCATAGTCGTTAATAATGGGATTATGCTGGTAGATTTTATTAATCAACGAAAAGAAGAAGGGTACAATTCCTACGATTCAATTGTTTCATCTACACGTGATCGCGTAAGACCTATATTGATGACTGCCTTAACAACAATACTTGGCTTGTTACCACTCGCTATAGGAATTGGTGAGGGTACTGAGATTAATCAACCTATGGGGATTGTCGTAATCGGTGGTCTAATTAGTTCTACCTTGCTGACGTTATATGTCATCCCGGTTATTTATAGTCTTTTTGATCGTCAAACACGTAAAAGTGCAAAAGCACCTAGATCATAAACCAAAAACAACGCCTATTGAAAAATAGACGTTGTTTTTTTGTGATAATTTTCGTACTATTCAATTATTAAGAGTTTCGGAGGAGTATAAATGCAAATTCCATTATTCACTGGATTTCCTGGATTCATCGCACGTCAGATTATGCAAGAGTTGATTGACCAAAATAAAGTAGAGAAGATTTATGCAGTTGTCTTATCATCTCAAATGAAACTAGCAAAAGAGATTTCCCAGGAAATCATGAAATTATCTCCTCACGTAAGCATTCAGTTAGTGGAAGGTGATATCACATATCCAGGATTAGATATTGGCACCGCTGAACTTGAAACTCTTCATCGAGAAGTCGATACAGTATGGCATTTAGCCGCGATATATGACTTAGCGGTGGCCAGAGATGCTGCATGGAAAGTAAATGTTCACGGAACTTATCATGTAAATGATTTTGTGAAAAATTTTCCGCATCTAAAAAGATATATGTACTTTAGTACGGCGTACGTAGCAGGAACCAGAGACGGTCTATTGCGCGAAAGTGAATTAATCCGTCCTAAAGCATTTAAAAATTATTATGAAGAAACAAAATATGAAGCGGAAGTTCTCGTTGAAAAAATGAAAGGTATAGTACCAACTACGATTATTCGTCCGGGGATTGTAAGGGGGCATTCTGTTACGGGGGAAACGATAAAATTCGATGGTCCTTATTTCTTCATCAATATGATTGATAACCTACGAAAACTTCCGTTAATACCGTATATCGGTAAATCGCAATCATTGATAAATGTTGTACCAATCGATTTTATTATAAAAGCAGTAGTGAATTGCAGTGAGAACGATAAAGCTATTGGTAAAACAATTCATTTGACCGATCCAAACCCTCATCCAGTGGAGGAAGTATATCGACATATGGTCTGGAATGTTACGGGGAAATGGCCAAAAGGGCGAATACCTCTTGCACTTGCGAAAGCGGGATTACAATTAAAAGTAGTACGAAAAAAATTGGGTGTGGAAAAAGAGACACTCGACTATTTAACTTGGACGGCACAGTTCGATACGGCTGTAGCAGAAGAAGTATTAAGCGGCAGTGGAATCCAATGTGCTGATTTTATCGAATCATTGCCAAGTATGCTTGCTTTTTATGAGCTTCACAAAAAAGACCAATCATATCATATTCCGATTAAGTAGTGATTGTTTACAACTCTGTTCAATATGGTATAATTATTGTACATGAAAACATAATAGACTTTTGACATTTGTCAAAGGGGAGTAGCTATAGGGAAACCTATTTCATAGTCGTCATTACATGGCATTTGCCATCGGTTATGATAGCCATTACATAATGTGCTTAGCAAGACCTTTGCCTTTAAAAAGGCAGAGGTCTTTTTGTTTTCAAAAACTTATTTAAAGGAGATCATTATGGATATCTTTACTGTTGAATTTTTAGTTGCTCTACTATCAATCATTATGATTGATTTAGTATTAGCAGGAGACAATGCCATTGTTATTGGAATGTCAGCAAAAAACTTACCTGAACAACATAGAAAAAAGGCAATTATTTGGGGTACAGCTGGAGCTGTCGTGGTTCGGGTTCTTGCGACTCTTGCGATTGTATGGATTTTAAAAATTCCTGGCCTACAACTTGTTGGAGGACTAATTCTAATATGGATTGCTTATAAATTATTAATTGAAGACGGAGATGCGGGGGATCATAAAGCCTCGACTACTATGATGTCAGCGATTACTACAATCATTATTGCAGATACTATTATGGGTCTAGATAATGTATTAGCCGTTGCTGGTGCAGCGAACTCTTCTTCAGAACACAGTTTTTTATTGGTTGTCATTGGATTGATTATTAGTATTCCAATTATGGTGTGGGGAAGTACACTCTTCGTGAAGTTGATTGATAAATACCCAATTATTATTTATATCGGTTCTGCTGTTTTGGCATTCACTGCAGCAAGAATGATTACACATGAACCGTTTTTACATGATTTCTTCGAAGCATATCCATACGTAGGTTGGATTATGATTGCATTAGTCACTGTTGGCGTAGTATTGGCAGGTCGATTCAAAAATCGTAAGCTTATTACCTTGGCTGATGAAGTTGATGATGCAAATGATGCAAGAGAAATGAAAGAAGAAAATCACCAAAAATAGGATATGAAGAATTTTATAAAAGCTGTGTAAAATCGAAAAGATTTTACACAGCTTTTTTTGTACCCCCTTAAAAATGGTTTGTCATGTCGAATAGTTTGAAGACATGAAAGTGTAAAAATTATAAGGGGTGGAAAGCATTGAAAAAATTCCAAAAAATTTCTGCAGCTGTTTTAGCAACAGGCTTAGTTGCATCAACTTCTTTGCATGCTTTTGCAAACGATACTGAAAAAGTAGATTCTTCCAATTTTGAAACGGTAAATCTACAAGACGCTTTGAACAATTTGAAAGATCAATCGACTTCAGTTGAAGATTTACAAACCATTTCAACAAATATTCCTTTAGGTTATCTTGCAAATAATATTTTCGCTTTGTCCTTAAATATTGAAAAAATCAATAACCCTACTGCAAAAGCGGCTATCCAGAGAAATATTGAAAAAGCGATTGCTAAATGGGAAGATGAAAACAAGGAAGAGAATCCATCTACAGAAGAACCGACTGCTGAAGAGAAAGCAGCACTAGAAAAAGCTGCACAAGAAAAAGCTGAGGAAGAAGCTAAAGAAGAAGCGAAAAAAGCTGAAGAACTAGCAGCAATTGAAGCTGCAAAAGCTAAAAAAGAAGCGGAAATCGCAGCGGAAAAAGCGGCTTATGAAGCAAAGTTAGCAGAACAACAAGCGGCAAAAGAAGCTAAAAAAGTCGAAAAAGAGGCTAAAAAAGCTGAAAAAGAAGCCAAAAAAGAAGAACGTAAAGCAAAAAAACAACAACGTAAAGATGAACATCATTCTAAAAAAGAAGACCGAAAAGATCGAGTCCATGACAAAAAAGATGGACATAAAAAAGGTAACGGTCATGGAGATAAAAAATAGAATACTGGCCGTAACCACAAGTCTTAAGTAGATGAATTGTTATGAAAATGACATGCAAAACGTCTTTTCATTTTATCCATAACCCGTTACAATCGATAAGACTTAACAATTGTGCGGGAATGGGGTGAGCTTGTGATACTAGCAACGATTCAAGGACTTTTTTCAAAGAGACAATCAAAAAACGATTTGGAATTGCTAGTCCTTCAGGCTAAAGATGGGGATAAGGAAGTTCTACATGAGCTTCTTTCTTCCTACACTCCTTTTATGAAAAAAACAGCTTCATTTGTATGTAAACGTTTTATCAGTGAACAAGATGATGAATACAGCATTGCTATGTCCGCTTTTCACGATGCTATTGAGCATTTCGAACAAGATAAAAATGCATCATTCTTAACATTTGCTCATCTGCTGATTCGGCGTAAACTGATTGACTATATTCGTAAAGAAGCAAGAAGAAAAGAAATTAGTCTAGGTCAAATGACTGACGATGATGAGAATCCATCCAGTTCTTTTTCAATCCTGGAATCTACGAACTCATTTGAACAATTTACAGCGACGCAGCAGGCGGAAGAAAGAAAGCATCAAATCACTGTTTATGAATCCATGCTCAAACCTTATGGATTGAGTTTCCAAGAACTCGTAAAAATCTCACCTTCACATGAAGATTCGCGAAAGACTGCTATACAAATAGCTCAACTTGTTGCGGAAACAGAAGAGTTTTATGAAGTGCTTCAAACTAAAAAGAAACTTCCTATAAAAGAATTGGAAGAGTTAGTCGATGTATCTCGAAAGACACTGGAAAGACAGCGCAAATATATTATAGCGATTGCTATTTTGCTAAAAAGCGATTTGCATTACATTAAAGATTATTTAAAAGGACGGATGTCATGATGAACACGCGAAAAGGGATCGTGTTTGAGAATACATCTTCATATAGCATCTTCTTCACGGCAGATGGAGTATTTGAAAAAGGTATACCACTTAATTCGTCTGTACAATTAGGTGAAGAAGCCTTTTATAAACCCGTTGTGAACAACAACGTGAAAAAATTCACGTTTAATCGTGCATGGACCGCACCGATTGTATCAGTTGTTGCGACAATCATTTTGTTGTTTTCAGTATTGTTGCCGGCACAATCAACAGTATCTGCTTATGTACAAATTGATATCAACCCGAGCGTAGAACTGGGCATTGATAATAAAGGTGCTGTTTACTCATTTAAAGGGCTAAATGAAGATGGGAATGCAATCAAACGAGACATTACTTTTTGGAAAGGTAAGTCTTTAGATTGGGTATTATTACAAATTGTAAATCGAACGGAATCCATTATTGAGGAATCTGAGAAAATTGAGATTACGACCATTTATGAAAATGAAGAAAATCATGAAAATCTGGAAAAAGTGATTATTTCTGCAGTTACGAATTCTACAAGCAAAATTGTTGTAAAACAACAGGCTGTTAATATACAGGAAGCTTCAGTAGAAGATCGAAAAGCTGCAAATAATGAAGGTATATCTGTTCAGAAATATAAAGCTGAACATAATGATAAAAAAGAAGAAAAGCAGCAGAAGATAAAACAAAATGATGAATCTAAATTAAAACCGCAACAAGAGAAAAAGAATTTCCAAAAACCAAACACAAACTCTAAAGAGAAAAATACAAAAAATAATGAACAGAAACCTAATAAACAAAATGAGAAAAAAGAAAAATCTTCGGAAAAAAAATCTAACAATATAATAAAAAAACCGATAAAAACTGAAGTGAAGCATCAAAATCAAAAAAAGCAACAGAGTGAAATGAAAGCTAAAGAAAAACAAAAAACTCAATCAAAGCCAAATAATCAATCATCAGATATGAATCCCAATGCTAATAAAAAAAAACAACAAAATGAATTGAAAAGTGACGAAAAACAAAAAACTCAATCTAAACCAAATGATCAATCTTCAGATAAGAATTCCAAGGCTAATCAAAAAAATAATAAAAAACACAACGGGAATCAAACAAACGAAAATCAAAAAAACAATGATAGTAAAAAAGATCATAGTAAGCATAATAAAGAACCGTATAAAAAGAAACGTTAGTAGAAGTGCTTCTCGTAATGAGAAGCACTTTTTTGTAGAGAATATCGACTATTCCTTTCTTTTTCACAAAATGTTTTTTAGAATAGATAGATGACCTAATTGTGTCTGTTGAAAGGACTTGACCGTTTTATGAATCCAATTATTAGTCGCATACGGAATTTAACTCCCGCCCAGGCGATTGTCTCCTACTATTTCCTAGCAATCGGTATATCAGTAGGGTTACTAAACTTACCTGGCGTACATCAAGATGGAGTCGAAGTGAAATTTATTGATAGTATGTTTACAGCCGTCAGTGCTGTAAGTGTGACAGGGCTCAGTGTATTAAATGTTTCAGAAACCTACTCCACTTTTGGGATATTCATGTTAATGGTGATACTTCAACTTGGTGGCATTGGAATCATGTCCCTCGGCACATTCGTGTGGTTACTGGTTGGGAAGAAGATTGGCTTGCGTGAGCGTCAATTAATCATGATGGATCATAACCAGCATTCATTATCCGGGGTAGTCAATCTTATTATTGAAATCATCAAGATTTTATTGCTAATCGAGTTATTAGGTGCACTTATCCTTACATTCTATTTCACTCAATTTTATGAAACATTTTCACAAGCGTTCATACACGGCTTGTTTGCCTCTGTATCAGCGACAACAAACGGTGGCTTTGATATAACTGGTCAATCCATGATTCCATACCATAATGATTACTTTGTACAGATTATCAATATGATATTAATTATTTTAGGGGCTATTGGATTCCCAGTTTTAATCGAAATCAAAGCCTTTTTGTCAGGCAAAAATAAAAATTTCCGTTTTTCACTTTTCACTAAAATTACCACCGCTACATTTGGTCTTTTGCTGTTAGTTGGAACTGTGGTCATTCTTGCACTTGAAATGTTCAAATCATTTCGCGACATGTCTTGGCATGAAGCCTTATTTGCTGCAATGTTCCATTCAGTTTCCTCTCGTTCTGGTGGCCTTGTTACGATGGATATCACTGAGTTTGCACAGGGGACCAATATATTCATTAGTGCATTGATGTTCATAGGGGCTTCTCCAAGTTCAGTCGGTGGAGGAATTCGTACGACCACGTTTGCCATTGCAATTTTGTTTCTCATTAACTTTGCGCGTGGAAAAAACGAAATTCAAATTTTTAACCGAGAGATTCAACTGATTGATGTGTTCCGTTCCTATGCTGTAATTATTTTAGCGATTTTCATGGTGCTGTTTGCAACGATTGCATTATCCATATCCGAACCAACATTACCGATTACAGCCATCGTTTTTGAAATTACCTCCGCATTCGGTACTTGCGGAATGTCTTTAGGCATTACGGATGAGTTATCGACGTTTGGTAAAATATTGATTATGGTTCTGATGTTTGTAGGACGAGTGGGATTAATTTCGTTCCTATTTACAATCGGTGGGCGTACCACCAAAACAAAGTTCCATTATCCGAAAGAACGTGTAATTATAGGGTGATAAAAAAAGAGCAGGTCCTGAAAAATCAGGATACCTGCTCTTTTGCTATAAATGAAAATTGTGGGGCTTGTCCAGATTTAAAGAACGTCAGTAAGTAACCATCCTTCGACACCACTTGCTCTTGTTCAAGTTGATGCAAATCTAGAGAGAAAGGAACTAGTAGTGTTTGTTTATACACTTCACGTTCATGTAAGTTAAGTCCGGCGAAAGTGGATCCTGCCAGCTGTGGATTTTTTATGATTTTTCGGTAAATAGCTGACTGAGCTTCTTTTTGCATCTCTTTTTCCCACCAAGGTTTACGTGGTTGGAATTGATGATGTGCTAAGTAGTCAATTTTCATCAAACTTCTGACAACGTCCATATTTGCACGTCCGTCTTGCATTAAGAATTCTTCTAGACGTTTAAATAAATCTTCAAGCTGGTGACCAATTCTTGACCAGCCTTTTTCCTCCCAATAACTCCCGAAGTCCTGGAAGAAATCAAATGGTGTATCAAAAGTTTCGGTTACGAGATAAGCTACAGTTCGATCAAGTCGATGAGCATTCCAATACTTTTCAAGAACATCTTCCGCTTGTTTGATTCTCAACATATCATCGAAAGTAAGAACATTATTTGCAAAAATCTCGTACGGAGCCTGATCGACGTAGACATAGCCATATTGTTCAGCTTGTACACGTAACCCAGTCCCGCGTAATAGTTTCAAGAAGCCTAATTGCAATTCTTCCGGACCCATCGCAAATACATCATTAAACGTTTGTTTAAAAGAAGCATAGTCTTCTTCAGGTAATCCAGCGATTAAATCTAAATGCTGCGCAATTTTACCGCCTTCTTTTACCATTGTTACTGTTCGAGTTAATTTGGCAAAGTTTTGTTTTCTTTTTACCAATTCATTTGTTAATTCATTCGTGGATTGTACACCGATTTCAAAACGGAATAATCCAGCAGGTGCATTATCATTTAAGAACTGAATGACTTCAGGTCTCATGATATCTGCTGTAATTTCGAATTGAAAAACAACACCAGGTCGATGTTCGTCAATCAAAAATTGAAACATTTCCATCGCGTAGCTCCGGCTGATATTAAAGGTGCGGTCAACGAATTTAATAATTTTCGCATTATGATCCATTAAATAACGAATATCTTCTTTTACTTTTTCACGATTGAAATAGCGTACACCGACTTCTATGGAAGATAAACAGAATTGACATGAGAAAGGACAGCCTCTGCTTGTTTCGATGTAAGTAATTCGTTTAGATAAGTGTGGGATGTCTTCTTCAAAACGAAAAGGAGATGGCATCTCACGTAAATCAATTTTAGGACCCTGTGGATGAATCATAAACTTGCCATCCTGCATGTAACAAATTCCAGGTACTTCTTGCAAGGAGACATTCCCTTCGACATAATGAAGCAGTTGTTTGAATGATACTTCACCTTCACCCATAACAATAAAATCGATTTCTTCCATACGTCTCAACCAATAATTTGAGTCGTAAGATACTTCTGGTCCACCGAGTACAATAATAGTTTCTGGACTCACTCTTTTTAAAAGACGTACTACTTTTAATGTCTCTTCGATATTCCAGATGTAACAGCTGAAACCGACCACTTTTGGTTTCTTCAAATAAATGTCTGAAACAATATTAAAAGATGGATCTTTGATTGTATATTCAGCAATTGTCGGATTAAACTCAGGTTGGGCACTTACTTTCAGGCACCGTAGAGCCAGGTTAGTATGAATATATTTAGCATTTAGCGTAGCTAAGACGATGTTCATTAAGCATTCTCCTTTTTTACACCATCCTATTTTACCAAGGAATACTGTTTCAAACAATAAAGCTTTCATCCCCATTAGATGTTATATATCGCATGAAACAATCTGAATTTAAAGTAATTTTGCGTTTCGACCTTTGCAGAATATCTTGAAACTTCAAGGCATATTATGTTTGAAAAGAATGAGAGAGGTCGGTGAAAGGTATTGTTTATCGATAAAATGACTGAGATGTTCGATTTTTTATATAAAGATGAGAAAAATCCAGTAATCCTTTTTGAAAATGGCAAAGGGATCATCAAGATGAATAATAAAGCACAAGAATTCTTTTCCAACCATCATCCTGAAGAGATTGCTAATCAAATGGACAAGACCTCTTCCGAAAAATGGCGGGCATTTTTAAAGAATGCAACTCTCTATAACCATTCAAAGAGTCAAATTTATTTAGATAATCTTGAAAACCGGAAAATGCATTACGAACTTGAAGGATGTTACAATCAATTATCCGACCAATATATTATTCGATTCAGGCAAACCCTTGAAAAATTCGTAAACCATCATCATTGTGCTGAATCAATCAATTACAAAGCGCTCTTTAAAAACGCTCCAGATGGAATGATCTTGACAAATTTTGAGGGAATCATTGTCGATGCCAATCTGAAAGTAGAGACCCTTTTTGAAGTATCGCTTGATGAAGTAATAGGCAGAAATTCGAAAATTATTTTCGAACGGATTCCGCATTCATATACAGAATCCAAAAAGTTTTTAGAAACACTTTTTTTAAGAGGAAATGCGAAAATGGTTCTATCAAAAATAGATGCGAATGGTGAACCAAAAAATTATCATTTTACGTCAGTGTTCGATGAGAATCTGGAAATGTATATCACACTTATTCGTGATGACACTGAAAATTTTGCATTAAAAAGACAGATTGAACATTTTAAATCGTTATCCACTCTCGGTCAAATGGCAGCCAGTATCGCTCATGAAGTAAGAAATCCACTGACCTCCTTAAAAGGCTTTATTCAATTACTCACAAATCAAGTCACAGAACAAGGTCATCAATATCTTGAGATTGTTAATAGTGAACTCACTCGTATGGAATCCATCCTCAATGAGTTTTTAGTATTATCTAAGCCGACTACACGGTCTTTCAATATGATTTCAGTATCCTCCATCATTACGGAAATCGTTCATTTTATGCAACCACAGGGAGTTTTACAAAATATTGAACTCGAATTCATCACATGGGAAAAAGATGCTGATCTTATTTGGGGTGATGCTTACGAACTGAAGAAAGTATTCATGAACATTTTAAAGAATTGTATGGAAGTGATGCCTCATGGGGGGAAAGTGATACTAACTCAAACTCTGCGTGACGATAACCAGGTATGGATTTCGGTAAAAGATCAAGGGGTGGGCATGACACCTGAGCAGCTTCATCAGATCTTTTTACCTTTCTATACATCAAAGGAACACGGTACCGGATTAGGGCTAGCACATGCAATGCAAACAATCAAAAATCATGGAGGGAGTATAGAAGTGGAAAGTGAGAGAAGCAAGGGTACTACTTTTCATATTATCCTTCCAATTTATCAATCGGCACAACGTAAGGAGAAAACCAGCCATGATCAAAGACATACAAAGTCCTTTAGGGAAGTTATATCTTCAAATTGATGACGGAAAATTAACAGCTATTCACTTTCATGAACAGAGTGTTTCCGAAGAGACAAGCAACAGTCAGAATGAAATGGTGTTTGAAAATGCCAAGCAGCAATTAAACGAATATTTCAGCGGACAGAGAATACATTTTGATTTGCCACTGAATCCAAGCGGAACTATTTTTCAGCAGAGTGTTTGGAATCAGTTGAAAGGGATTGAATATGGACAGACCATCAGTTATCAAGAACTAGCAAATCGAATCGGAAATGCAAAAGCTTGTCAGGCAGTCGGACAAGCGAATAGAAAAAATCCATTACCCATAGTCGTTCCATGCCATCGTGTCATCGGTAAAGATCACTCATTGAAAGGGTACGCAGGATCTCTTACACCCTTAAAGAAAATTCTGATTGATCTTGAACGGCAACATACTGAATCCAAAGCATTTTGACAAAGTTCTTCTATTCCCTATATACTAGTTTTAATTAGAGATATAGGAATACAGGTGATTGAGATGAAATCCGAAGAACTGACACAATCGTTAAAATTATTCATAGTGCTTTCAAGGGCATATAAGTCATTGCATGAATGTACAATTCAATTTTTTCAAGCGAATGGATTAAACCCTACTGAATTTGCAGTATTGGAGCTATTGTTCCATAAAGGACGTCAACCATTACAGAAAATAGGGAATAAGATTTTACTTGCTAGTGGATCGATTACATATGTTATCGATAAGTTGGAAAAAAGAGGTTATATTCACCGTGTATCATGCCCATCTGACCGAAGAGTGACTTTTGCTGAAATTACACCCGAGGGTGAGGCTTTTATGGCTCAATTGTTCCCTGAACATGAGAAACAGTTGCATGAAATGATGGGTGCCTTGAATATTGAAGAAAAAGAACAAGCGATTGCTTTATTGAAAAAACTAGGTTTATCAATTAAAGATTTGTCCTATTAAAAAAAATTCTGGCTCAATAGATGAGCCAGAATTTTTTATTGTTTTGCAGCGATTGTTTCGCCCATTTTCAAGAATGCATCCGTTAAATTGACACTGTTCTGATCGAAGATAGTCAATCGTACAATCAAATTACCTTGTTCAAATACCATACCGGAAACAGTTCCTAATTCAAACTTCGATTCGTATCCAATTTGATTAGAAATGCCTTCGCCTTGTGGTAATTTTTCTTGTTTATCAATTTTCACAGGCTCTTTACCAATACTTACAGCTGCAATACTTTCAATCATCGTATCTCTAATGATTTCGTAGTCAGCTTCATCTTTGGAAATCGTTTCAACACGCATGAATACGGCTGAATTTTCGTCATAGTAAAGTGAATCTTTATTAGGCTCTTCTCCTGTTAATGAATAGCCATCTAATTTGTAAATCGAATAGTTCTGTTCGTCACTATCCGTTAACTTAGCTGTTTCCTCTTTCTTTTCGTCATCGATTGAATAGGAAAGTGCTTTTTCAGGTCCTCTAGTTTCAGTATCAGTAGAAGTTTCTGTTTCCTCTTTTGATTTATCTTCATCAGCTGTTTCATCAACAGTCGTTTCATCTGATTCAACTTCAGTGGTTTTATCACTTTCAGAACCATTTGCTTCATCAGTAGAGTTACAGGCAGAAAGCATCGTAATTGCTAGAGACAAGGATGCAAATAATAGCCATGATTTTTTCATATAAATATTCCTCCTTTGTGTAGTAGACGTGATGTGATTGTCATATGTTTCAAGAGTTGAGCGGTAAAACCAAAAATAGGAGAATGGTCATTGTAATGTGAGCAATGATAATGAGTGGCATACTTTTTTTCCACTCATACAATAGTCCCCACAGTAACCCTGATGTGACCGCCGCAAGAACTCCCAGCCAAAATCCGCTGAAAGCCATAGATAATCCGAAAAGTAAGGAGGCAACCAATACAGCAAAGAAAGGGCTCATATACCTTTTTAATTTTTGCTGAATAAAGCCGCGCCAAAATAACTCTTCTCCAGGGGCTATAATCAGCATCAATAACAAGTAGTGCCAAACGGTTGTCGGGCCGTAGTCACTCAAAAATCGTTCGACTGAAACTGCTGCCTGATCCGTAAATATTGAAAAGAATCGATATGCAGTAGCAATTAGCCCATAAGTGAGTGTACCATAACCAATTCCGAAAATTAAGTACTCCCAGGTCTGAACTTCGTCTTCCATTTTACCAAGAACAAATGATAAGGCCATAAATAATAGCATAGTGAATGTGTACATATACCAAAAAATTACTTCGAACGAAAAAGTGAGAAAAAGTAATAAATAGACAATAACCAGTAAGACAGTCCATCTTAGATGAGAAGCCATAATATTCAACTTACACACCTCCAGTACTTTTTGGGCTCTGTTAAATTTTTAGGAATCACTCTTCTTCTACTTCAGCAATGGGTGTAGACTCTTGCTCTTTAAGGTATACTATTTTATACCGTTTATGATTAACGACTGTTTTTTCTTCAATTTCGAGTTCGTCGAAATTTTCCATTATGGAAAGATTCACAATGACGGAGTTTTCGTTGACTTTTTCTACTATTCCCTGCAAGCCATCTTTAAATTCAATTATTGATCCTACAGTTGCTATTTCCACAGACATTCAGCTCCTTAATGCAGTCATATTCAATAGTGTGCATGATAATTTTTCTGCCGTAAAGTATTTTCTGAAAACATATTTAAATCAATTGAAATTTTTATATAAAGGGAGACTACCCATGAATACATATGAACAACAATTGGAAGAATTAAGAACTGGTAAACTAACCTCTATTACAATCGAAAAAGACGACTTTTTGGCATTTCGTGAAGTTTTGGTTAAGAGGGAAGACTTTAAACATATAAGAGGTACTGCTAAACAGGGTGGAATTGTTATCTATACTTATGATCTTGAAGCAAGAAGTTAATAAAAATGTCGGATTTTGTCGGAATAAACTTGTGTTTACGATAAGATATTGGTGTATAATAATGGATAATATGGGTTTGGTAAAGGAGGTATCACGTGCCGGAATCAATTCTTGAGCAAGTGGAACTTACAAGAGAAAAAATGATTAAGTCAGCGCTTGAAAATGGTTTTGGAAACGTCAATACTATCCGACTTAGTAAAAAGTTAGATCGTTTATTAAACATATATCAATTAAAAGACTTCCCAAATAAACCGTCGATTGATAAAGAATTAATGAAAAACTAAGCGTTTCTGCTTAGTTTTTTTATTATCTGGTTTTATCAGAATAATAGGTATATTTGGTATACTTATATAGTTAATAAGGGGGATTTAGAATGTCAAAATTGAATTTGCTGAGAAAAAATTTAAATGAGTCAATTGTGGGACGTGAGAAAGAAATAGATTTTATGTTAATTGCTTTAATTCAAGGTGGTCATGTGTTGCTTGAGAGTGTTCCTGGTTCAGGGAAGACGATGATGGCTAAATCTTTTGCACATGCATTTAAAGGGAATTTCAAGAGGTTACAGTTTACACCTGATGTATTGCCTTCTGACGTAACAGGTATCAGTTACTTTGATCCGAAAACACAGGAATTTGTTCTGCGAACTGGACCGGTAGCCACCAACATTTTGCTTGCAGATGAAATTAACCGTGCGACTCCTCGAACTCAATCGAGCTTGTTGGAAGCGATGGAGGAAAAGCAAGTGACAATTGATGGAGAGACGATCGTTCTTCCGAATCCGTTTATGGTAATTGCTACTCAAAATCCTGTGGAATCACAACAAGGTACTTTTTCATTGCCAGCAGCCCAATTGGATCGTTTCTTATTCCGCATTGAAATAAGTTATCCGAGCTTTGAGGAAGAAAGAAGAATTTTAAGAGAGTTTAGTCAAAATCCTGGAGAGGTAAAAACTTCATCGATTATAGACATTGAAGATGTACAACAATGGCGTAGAGAAGTCCGAAACGTAACGGTCCATGAAGATATAGAGACGTATATTTTACAAATCATTCAAGCGACAAGGCAACATGCGCACGTTGAATTAGGATTAAGTTCTCGTGCTTCCCTGGCACTTCTGCATGCAGCACAAGGCTATGCATTCATAAATGGACGTACTTACGTAACCCCGGATGATGTGAAGAAAATGGTTCCACCACTTGCTACCCATAGACTTATATTATCTGCTGAAGGGTTATTGGTCCGTGAACCAGCACAAATTCTCCACGACATTATTGATTCTGTACAAACTCCTGTAGAGGCCATGGCAAGATGACCTGGCAACGGGAATATTTCGGTGCAATGAAGACCAATTGGGTTCTGACAATTATTGCTCTATGCTTTACGATGTCAGTCATTGTTGCGCAATATGTAGCAGCTGGCGTTTTTGGTTTCTTTGGTGTAGTAACGTTCATGCAAATTTATTATTTGAAAAATGTAGGAAAAAAATTGACGTTAGTAAATGATAAAAATAGACGTCGTATGTTCAAAGGAGAAAGGTCTGAATGGGAACTGACATTTGAAAATAAGGGGCTTCCCATTTGGAACGGCCAACTCAGGTTACATTTTCATGATGCAGTTAAGCCACTAAATGATAAGGATACAAGTCATAGTAAACTAATCGAAATTGTCGTTCCTCTGACGATTGGTTATAAAGAAATAGTGACAGTGAAAGTTCCAATTGAAGGGCAGAAGAGAGGATTATCAAAGCTAACAAGTTTGGAATTAACGATTCCGCATGTTTTCGGTGAGGGCTCTGTCTTTTTACTACATAAACCGCTTTTACGAATGGAACAAATGGTTTATCCAACTATTCATTCATTAAAAGACAAAAGAAAACCTTCCCCACTTAAACCGGGGGATTATGAGTATAAATATTCGTTGTATCAAGACTTGTTTTCACCAATAGGGACGAGAAATTACCAGGCAGGTGATCAATTTCATCATATTCACTGGAAAGCCAGTGCAAGAATGCAGCAACTTCAAACGAAAGTTTTCACTCAAGTTGCAAATGAATCTGTATTGTTAGTGTTAAATGTCGTCAATCACTATTCCATTATTTCTGATCTTGAAGAAAGAATTGAGGAAATTGCCTCCTTTGTGGATTATTTCTATAGAGAAGGAATTCCATTTTCATTGACGGTCAATGTCAGATCGTTTGGAACGACCCCATATGTTTATCTTCCTGTTGGAGATGGTCAAAAGCACCGTCAATATGCGATGGAATTATTATCAGTCCTGTCTAATAATGAACTGACGATTCCATTTAACCGTATGTTGATGCATCTGGATATGCATGGAAACCTTCCAATGACAGTCATTATATTTACACATGATTCGCAAGAGCTGGGTAAATATGTGAAGAAATGGGCCAAACAAACTCAAGTGGATGTTCGACTATCGAGTCTTGGAGGTGAAGTGAAATGGCATCAGCAGTCTCTTCAAAGCCATTAGTACAATTCGAATCATTTGGAAAGTTCCTTCAAGATGTATGGTTAATATCATTTCTTTTCATATTTATTAGAGGAGATACGACAATTTCCTTTCCATTCTTATGGATCGGTATTTTATTGTTAATAGCGATCGTAATCAATTTATTTTTCTATAAGACGGGCTACCAAATAGCCATTTCTTTACTAGTTTCAGTAATCTTCGGTCTGTTGGCATTCGTATTCGGGGCTCCATTTTGGTTTTTTGCTGCTATACTAGCATTTTCATTGTGGAGAATACAGGAACGATATTCTAAAATTCAAGAGGATGCCACACATGATGGGTATTTTATGACTCTGCTTCTTGTGCTTTTCTCTTTATCCTATTTTTTAGCGACCATATTAAGAAGACCTGATGCGATAAGAGAGACCATACAATTGGCTATTGTCGGTATACTTTTATTTATGCTGGATCGAATGATTGTTCAATGGAAGCGCTCAAAAGAAGAGAATCGAGTGCCGTTTTATAAACTTGTTTTATTTTATTTGGGAATTATAAGCATTGCAGCATTTGCTTTTGCGGTGATTGCTGGTCTTGCGGGGAAAGCACGAGAATCCATCGTTTTATTATTAGATGATTTGTTTGTATTAATCTTATATCCAGTTGGGATCATAATGGATGGGTTACGTGCAATCTTCAGTAAATTTATAAGTCCACCGGTCGCAAGAGAATCAGCGGACAAGCCAAAAGGACAATTGCAACAAAATGAAGTAGACAATTTTAAGGGAACTGAATTCGGTTTGGATATTCCTTGGGTGGCGATTCTAAGCAGTATTTTAATAATTATAGTAATTTTATTTGTATGGAGATTTGCCAAAAATAAAGCTCAAATTGTAGAATTTGACGATAATCAGGTGGAATACGAAAAAAATGTAAGCAAGTCAAATCATGTGAACGAACAGAAAGATTTGGCATGGAACTATTCGATGGAGACCAACATAGTGAGAGAAGCGTACCGAGATTTTGAAAAGGATGCAAGCTCTAAAGGTTTTACAAGGCATCAAAACGAAACGATACGAGAATGGTTTTTACGAGAAGGATGGAACGTCTCAGAACACTTTTATGACGTTTACGATGTTGTCCGATATAGCGAAGGGTTAATGAATGAACAAGATGGTAAGTGGTTTATTGATGAGCTGAAAAAACTTTCAAAAAAATATTTGATTAATGAGGTTTAATTTATTTGAATATGGGGGAAAGTATATTTGAACACAGCAACATTCTCATTTCCCCCTTTTTATAGGACACATTTCCGAAAGGAATGTGTCCTACTTTTTTTGTCCACACATATCGTCCTCCTTAAAGAATTTTTAAGCAGTTATTTGTGCGCAAGTCAGCGGAAAGCATAACTGTTTACGGAATATCAAACTCCCATTGAGGTTATAAGGGGTAACAAAGCAAAATCAAAAAATAGTTCACTATTTTCCGAATGTTTCGATGCTTAAATGCAGGAACTTTGTTAAACTAATAATCAATTACAGAAATTTTCCAACTTGGAGGTTACATAATGAGTGAAAAAGCACATATCGGTTTTGTAGGAACAGGAGTAATGGGGAAAAGCATCGTCAAACATTTATTGACAGGTGGACACGAAGTTTCCATTTATACACGCACAAAAGAAAAAGCGGAAGACTTACTTGAACTTGGTGCAAAATGGGCCGAGACACCTGGGGAAGTAGCATCTCAAGTAGATATTATTTTCACAATGGTCGGATATCCGTCCGACGTAGCGGAAGTTTATAATGGCGCAAACGGCATATTTGAAAATGGAAAAGAAGGATTAATTGTGGTGGATCTGACGACTTCAACACCGACCCTAGCCATTGATCTTTATAAAAAATCCCAGACACTAAATATGAGTTCACTGGATGCTCCGGTATCTGGTGGTGACGTAGGTGCAAAATCAGGGAAATTATCAATTATGGTCGGCGGCGACAAAGAAGTTTTCGATAAGCTATATCCGATATTTGAACTGTTTGGCGAGCATATCATCTATCAAGGGGATGCAGGTGCAGGTCAGCATACTAAAATGGCCAACCAGATTGCCATTGCCTCTACGATGATAGCAGCTTGTGAAGCAATTACTTATGCGAAGGAAGCAAAGCTGGATCCGGAATTGGTTTTGAAATCTATCACAAAGGGGGCAGCAGGTTCATGGTCCTTGACTAACCTTGCACCACGAATGTTAAAAGACGATTTTGAAGCAGGGTTTTACATGAAACACTTTATTAAAGATATGGGAATTGCATTGGATGAATCCAAAAAAATGAATCTGACATTGCCTGGTCTTGAAATGGCGTATGAAATGTATCAATCATTGGCCAATCAAGGATTTGAAAATGAGGGAACCCAGAGTTTAATCAAGGCTTATCAAAAATAGAATAGAATATAGCGGGGTGCTGTGAGTGAATCAACAACAGACGACGACTCCAAGGAGTCCGATAGCTCTTTATTTATCATTACCGATCTTATCCTGGGCTTTTTACGATTTTGCCAATACCATTTTCTCATCAAATATTAATACGGTATTTTTCCCGTTTTACACAGATGAAGTAATTGGCACAAGTGTAGCCAGGCAGCAAGTGGCCAGTACGTTCGTTTCGTACGCAAATGCAGTCGCCAGTTTTTTCTTAGTAATGTTTGCGCCATTATTTGGCGTATGGATTGACCGGACAGGATATAAGAAACGTTTTATTGTGTGGTTCGCGTCCATTTCCATTCTCGCAACATTCATGATGGGTGTATTTGGTGGATTGGAATCGAATTCTTTAATATGGGGAGTCCCCATGTCCTATGCCTTGGTAGTCATAAGTTTTGTTATTGCCAAATTCTTTTTTAATTCCAGTCTTGTGTTTTATGATTCGATGATGAGTGATTTGGGAACAAAACAAGAAATGCCATTGATTTCTGGATTTGGGGTTGCTGTCGGCTACATTGGTACAATTGTCGGTTTACTCGTTTATCTGCTCGTAAGTGACGGCGAGTTTCACAGAGCATTCATTCCTACTGCTATTTTATATTTACTATTTAGTCTGCCATTATTTTTTATCAATAAAGATGTACCAATTCCTAAGAATCAGAGAATCAAAGGTTCTTTCTTTGATGGATACAAGGAAATTATCAATACGTTTAGAGATATGAAATCCCATAAATCAGTTTTCACATTTATGATTGCATATTTCTTCATTAATGATGCCATTGCAACAACAATTGCCATGATGGCCATTTATGCAACTGTCATCGTCGGTTTTTCTTCTGGACAATTCATCATTCTTTATCTTGTGTCCACAATTTCAACTGTCATCGGATCTTTTGTCTTTGGGTATATAACCAAAAGAATCGGTGCAAAACATGCGGTAACGATTGTAGCCGTTCTTATGATTGTTTCACTGATTGTAGCCGTATTTGCTGTTGAACAATGGATGTTTTGGATTGCTGGCAGTATGTTTGGGGTTTCACTCGGTTCTATGTGGGTGACTTCACGTACCTTAATTATTGAATTGACACCTGAAGACAAGAGAGGGCAATTCTTTGGATTGTTCGCATTCTCCGGAAAAGTGTCTTCCATTATTGGTCCTGCACTGTACGGGACGATTACGTATCAGTTACAGGATTACGGAACTCTAGCAAGTCGAATTGCCTTGTCTACTTTAATTGTCATGACCGTTATTGGATTGATTATTCATTTGAAAGTAAAGCATGATTCATCCATCCAAGTAAATTAAACACTCTAGAAAATCAAAAAAGCCGGTAACCATGTGAGTGGTTCCGGCTTTTTGACAAAATAAGCAAGTATTACGTCATCGACACGCTCTAGCTTTTCTTAAATAAATTTAATCTAAATATGAGCTCCCAAAAGTATAAGTGCGTTTCTTTACTGGTTGTTTTCTAGACTGTGGGGTGGATGCATGTGTGGGTTTTTTACTTATAATCGTTTGATGCAAGCCTGTGTACTCACTTAAAAGTTGTTTGGCTAGATTCAAACTCATTCGTCTTTGTGGATTACGGTAATTTTCATCTAAATGTCCCAAATGTGGAAGGCTTTGAAAATCTTCTTTTTTGGGTAATAAATGAAAGTAGTAATCAGCACACTGAACTAAGACAGAAGATTGTTGTTGACTAAAACGAGGGTTTTTCACAAAATGCAATCCCAATTTTTTAGCACGACCGGTTTCAATCATCTTTTCAATGGTCAATCTTTTTAATTCATACAGGTATTTATTATCAGTAGCTGTTTTCGCATGACGATTAACTGAATAAATAGCAGAAGCCAGTTGTTCATCTGTCCTATCTTGTTTCATGAAACCCCACCCTTCGCATCTTGAAAAATTGAGAATAATAGCCAGAATCAAGAAAAATTCAGAGCATTCAATTAACTACTATCATACCAATTCCTTACCAATCTGTATAGTTGAAAACAAAAAAATATGGAAAAGGTGATAAAAATATGAAAACAAAGAAAACCGCGATTTTGGATATTGGGTCAAATACCATTCGATTAGTCATATATTCCTATGATCATATTAGAGGACTACGGGAATTTGAAAATATAAAAACAGTAGCTCGATTACGCACATTTATTCAAAATGACGGATCCATGTCTGAAGAGGGCATTGAACTTCTTCAGGAAATATTGCAATCCTTTCAACAAATGCTTAAAGACTATGATGTCGATGACGTTCTTGCTACAGCTACTGCGGCAATTCGACAGGCAACCAATCAACAACAAATTGTAGAACGTATGAAGAAAGAAACCGGGTTTGAACTAGATATTTTAAGTGAAGAAGAAGAAGCTTATTTTGGTTTTTTAGCTGTTGCTCATTCTGTATCGACTGAGTCAGCTGTAACAATCGATATCGGTGGTGGGAGCACGGAGATAACGTATTTTGTTAATAAAAAACTACAAAAAACACATAGTTTTCCTTTCGGTGTGGTTTCGTTGCAGCAACAATTCATGAAAGGCGAGAAAATGTCCAGCGTCGAGAGAGACCAGTTATCTTTGTTTGCCGAAGCACAATTCCGATCACTTCCTTGGCTTAATGGCGTGAGCTTACCCGTAATCGGAATCGGAGGGAGTGCACGAAATATTGCGCAAATCGACCAACAACGGAAGGAATATCCGATTTCCAATGTACATCAATATAATATGAACGTAATTGATTTATACACGCTAAGTGACACTTTGGGTGACTTATCTATTAATGAATTAACAAAAATTGATGGCTTATCGAGTGACAGGGCAGATATTATTTTACCTGCACTGGAAGTGTTCCGGGCATTAATGAAAGTTGTGCAATCTCAGGAATTCATTTTCAGTCGTAAAGGGTTGCGGGAAGGAATCATGTTGAACCGTGTCCTCCAAATACATCCAAATGCTCTCAATAAGCATGATGTCTTTACACAAAGTAGCAAGGCACTAGCTGCAGAATTTGAAATGAACGAGCATGAGGCAGAGCACTTACAATTTTTAGCGGAGCAAGTTTATGAGGCTTGTGTAAGTCACCACAAAATTCAATTATCAGAGGACAGTTTAATATTGCTTAGAAGAGCAGCGACTTTATTTTATTTAGGGGAATACATTGACGCAGACTCAGCAAGCCAGCATACATTTTATATTCTATCCAATCGTTCGATTGATGGCTTAGAACATATGGAACGAATTAAATTGGCTCTCGTAGCCTCCTACAAAAATAAAGATACGTTAAAACGTTATGCAGCACCTTTTGAAAAATGGCTTTCAAAAGATGATTTGAAACATTTAAGGGAACTTGGTGCTATTTTAAAATTTGCATATGGCTTGAATGGTTCCAAACGATCGATTGTAAATAAAGTAGAGATGGAGTCATATGGTGAAGGGTTGAAAATGAACATCTTTGTTAAAGGAAATGCAATGGCGGAAGAATATCAAGCAGGAAAACAAAAGAAACATCTTGAACGTTTATGTAAATGTGAAGTAACTCTAGAATTTATTGAAAAGGATGGACAAGCTAATGGCTGAACAACACCCGACAATAGATATTAATCAACCGGATTACTACAACAATCGCGAACTTAGCTGGCTCGCTTTCAATGAACGGGTTTTGGAAGAAGCGGAGGATGACCGGAATCCTTTAGCAGAACGTCTGAAGTTTTTAGCTATTTTCAGTTCAAATTTAGATGAATTTTTTATGGTGCGTATCGCAGGCCTTCAAGACCAGGTTCGGGTAGGTTTTCAAAAACCTGAAAACAAAGCGGGTCTGACTCCTAAAGAACAATTGAAAAAAATAGCCAAGAAAACACATGCCCTCGTAAAAAGACAATCTGAATTGTACATGCAACTAATGAATAACCACATTAAGAAAGAAAATGTGGTTGTATTATCGATGGCCGAGTTATCTAAGACCCAAAGTGTTTTCGCACAACATTTTTTTGAAGAGCATGTTTTCCCTGTCCTAACTCCAGTGGCAGTAGACGCCTATCGTCCCTTTCCAACATTGCTAAGTAAAACCATGAATATCATTGTTATGTTGGAACAGGAAAACGAGGAAGAACTCCAGCAAAAAGTGGCAATCGTTCAGGTGCCATCTGTTCTGGCACGGATGATTAAGGTTCCATCAAAAGACAATATTGATGCTTATATTTACTTGGAAGATTTAATTATCAATCAGATCAATACCTTGTTTTATGGTTATAAAGTGAAAGCTGTTAACACATTTCGCATGACACGAAACGCCGATTTAACCATTCATGAAGAAGGTGCCAGGGATCTTTTAGTCGAAATTGAAAAAGAATTAAAGAAACGGAAATGGGGAGCCGCAAGCCGTCTTGAGGTTCGGGCAAAAGAAATTAACCCAAATGTTTTATCTTATTTATTGAATGAGCTTGAAATACATAAAGACGACGTCTATGAAATTGATTGTCCAATCGATTTGACGTTTTTATTTTCATTCATTAAAGATATAAGAGTAGGGCGTGAGCATCTGGAGTTTGAGAATTTCATTCCACAACCACCGTACGATTTGGAATCTGATGAGGATTTATTTGAAAAAGCGTTACAGCAGGATCTGTTTTTCCATCATCCTTACGAATCTTTTGCGCCAATCGTAGACTTTGTTTCTGAGGCTGCCGAAGATCCCAATGTTCTTGCCATAAAACAGACACTTTATCGAGTTAGTGGTAATTCACCTATGATCCATGCACTGAAAAAAGCAGCAGAGAATGGAAAACAAGTGACGGTTCTAGTTGAATTAAAAGCCAGATTTGATGAAGAAAACAACGTACATTGGGCAAAAGAGCTGGAGCAGGCAGGTTGTCTCGTCATTTATGGCATGCATAATTTAAAGACGCATTCCAAAATCACATTAATTGTACGAAGCAGGAACGGAAGAATCGAACGATTTGTTCATCTTGGAACTGGCAACTACAATGATCAAACGGCAAAAATTTATACAGATATGGGCATTATTACGACAGAAAAGAAATTCGGGATTGATGCAACTAATTTCTTTAATTTCTTAAGTGGTTATACTGAAAAACCAAAATTCCATCATTTGGTTGTCGCTCCGTATGATATTCGGAATGAGTTTATTAAGCTGATTGAACAAGAAATTGAGTTCCAAAAAAAGACTGGTACTGGCTATATCCGAGCAAAAATGAATTCATTGACAGATAAAGAATTGATTATGAAGATGTACGAGGCTTCAATAGCAGGTGTGAAAATTGATTTGATTGTTCGTGGCATCTGTTGTTTACGGCCACAGATTAAGGGAATCAGCGAGAACATTCGAGTAATCAGTATAGTGGGAAGGTTTTTGGAACATTCGAGAATTTACTGGTTCCACCACAATGGCGAAAATCGTGTTTATCTATCATCGGCGGATATGATGACAAGAAACATGATCAAACGAGTGGAAATACTTTTTCCGATTTTTGAAAAGTCTATAAAAAAACGAATCATGAACTTGATCTTATTTCAAATGGAAGATACAGCAAAGGCAAGAGAACAGGATCAATCTGGTGAGTACCATCATTGTTTGCCAAAAAATAATGAGCCTGTATGGAACAGTCAGGAAGAACTATTAAAATTGGCTTACCGCGTATCAAATGATGGAGAATAAGGTTTTTTATATTATCTACTATACTTTTTTACAATAGTAATGGCATAATGAAATGGAAGAAAGAATATTCAGAATTAAAAGGGGTGTCGGTTATGTTGTTGAAAGATCAAACGATTATTATTACAGGTGGTTCCAGTGGAATGGGATTCTATATGGCAAAACGGTTTGTTGAAGAAGGTGCCAATGTTGTGATTACGGGTCGTAATATGGAACGTCTTGAAACAGCTCAAAAGGCAATTTCTCATGATTTAAGCCGCGTTGGAATTTTTCAGATGGACGTTCGCGAACCAGAACATGTGCAGGCTATGGTTCAGTATGCAGACGAAACGTTTGGGCGAATTGATGGCCTGGTTAACAATGCAGCTGGTAATTTTATTGTGCATGCTGAAAAGCTATCACCAAACGGATGGAAGTCGGTCATCGATATCGTTTTAAATGGGACATTTTATTGTTCACAAGCCGTTGCCAACTATTGGATTGAAAAAGAGCAAAAAGGTTCGATTCTTAATATGTTGGCTACGTATGCATGGAATGCTGGAGCTGGTGTAGTACACAATGCAGCTGCGAAAGCAGGTGTTATGTCATTAACCCGTACCCTTGCTGTTGAATGGGGCCATAAATATGGAATACGAGTTAACGGCATTGCACCGGGACCGATTGAACGTACAGGTGGAGCTGAAAAACTATGGGAATCAGAAGAAGCTGCCGCACGGACGCTTAAATCTGTTCCACTTGGTCGACTTGGACGTCCTGAAGAAATCGCAGATCTTGCATCATTTATGCTATCTGATAAAGCAGCCTATATGAATGGTGAAATCATCACGCTAGATGGTGGGCAGTGGTTAAATAAATTCCCATTTTAAGCTTAGAATTCTTAATTTAAACCATACTAATGCTACTTCATTATCGAAAGGGTAGGATAAGTATGGATATATGGACTTTGCCTTTAATTATCGCTATTGTTATGATCGCATTGATTGGATTGTATGGAACTTGGAAAGTCATGAAACTTGAGAGTAGACGACAGCAAGTAAATGACACCCCCATCGCTCAAACTGTAAAAGATCATCCTACTTCTATCAATCCAATTATCTTGGTTTATGTCGTTGCCGGTATATTAATGTTCAGTATTATCATGTACTACGTCATCACTTCTTCCTCTTATTAGAGAAGGAATTTAGCCTGCTGTAAACGAATTTTTTACACTTAATCAAAAAAGAAGGTGGTCGGCTATTTCTTTCGCTTTCCGCGGACGAAACGCAAGCCTCCTCGGCTCAGTTGTCTCTGACAACTGAGCCTGTGGGGTCTAGCTTGTTCCGTTTATTCCGCAGGAGTCTTCAGAAATAACCAACCACTTTCCTACTTAAATATTTTGAATGAAAACGTTGACACAAGCGCTTTCTGTTGATTGGAGTGGAGGCGGCGGAAAACAACTGCTCCTGCGGTTACTCGTCGCAAAGAAATTGGCAAACCAATTTCTTTTCAGCGGGAACAGCACGAGCTGAAGGCCCCGCAGTAACGCAGTGACGCAGTGACGAGGAGACTGAAGCCGTGTCCGCGAAACGCGTCCGCCGCAAAGGAAATCAACATTTTCTTGTATTGGTACCTTTACAAGTATGCAGTTATATTCATTTTATTATTTGTCTCCAATTTGACTTCTTCCTATTATCAGAGGAAGAAGTTTTATTTTGACCGAAAACGTTTACATCCATGTTCATCTTCAGAATATGATATGATAAAAGAGCAGTATGCTGTTCGCAATTAGAACAGATAAAGGAGTAGAAGTGTATGCTTTCGGTTACAAGCAGAGATTTTTTGGATATGCAAATCGAAGAATTCATCATCTCATCAGAAAAAGTAGCACATGTGCAAGTTGGAAATAGTGCAGAACATGCCTTATTAGTATTGACAAAGACTGGGTATTCATCCGTTCCGGTTTTAGATTTCAAGTATCGTTTAAAAGGATTAGTAAGTACGCAAATGATCACGGATGCCATTTTGGGTCTTGACCATATTGAATACGAACGTCTACCGGATATAAAAGTGGATGATGTTATGCAGTCACCTGTTCCAACCATTCATATTAATGAAAAATTCAAAAAAGGCCTAGACCTTTTGATCAATCATCCGTTCCTATGTGTAGTAGATGATGAAGAAACATTTATCGGGATTTTAACGCGACGAGTTGTCTTGAAGCAATTAAAAAAACATATCTATCAAAATAATCAGTAATGTGCAAAAATAAGAGAAGATCTCCATGGGAGGTCTTCTTTTTTCGTCTTAACTTCATGAATTATTAGATATAATATTCTGTTGCAATTAGTTTTAAATAAAGGAGTGAAGTGCGTGACGACCAATGAATCGCAAATTATAAAAATTTTATCGGAAGAACGCAATATGAGAAAAGCTGCTGAACGCCTTTTTCTGTCTCAACCAGCATTATCTCAACGCCTTCAATCCATTGAAAAGGAATGGGGGGCTCAACTGTTTCTTCGTTCGCAAAAAGGACTTACGGCAACCCCAGCAGGCGAAATTGTGATTCAATTCGCGATAGATACCATCGCCAAACAAGAAGAAATTTTTGAAATCATACAATCGATGACATCGAAAGTACACGGTACATTGAAAATTGCATGTGCCTCGATCGTCGGACAGAATTGGCTTCCTATGGTACTAAAGGATTTCGTCACGAAATATCCCGAAGCAAAAATTTCACTGATTACGGGCTGGAGCTCTGAAATAGTTAAATCCCTTTATGATGGAGAGGCGCACATCGGTATTGTCAGAGGACATACGGAATGGAAAGGAACGAAAGTTCATCTTTTCCGAGACACTTTATATTTGGTTGACCAGGAACTGAAAGAAGTAGAGGATGTATTGTCTACCGATCGACCGTTTATACAGTTCAAAAGTGATTCCAATTACTATCAAGAAATTCAGGCATGGTGGCAACGTCACTTCTCCTCTAGTCCAAGGCGCCAGATTACGGTAGATCAAATAGAAACATGTAAACAAATGGCACTAAACGGTATTGGCTATGCCATCCTTCCATCTATAACATTGAGTGGGCTGGAGAAAATAAATAAAATTCCATTAACCAATCAAGCGGAAGAATTTGAATTGACCCGTGATACTTGGTTAATTGGATATGAGTCGGCTTTTGAATTAAGACAAGTAGAAGCTTTTGTGAATGTTGTGGAAGAACATGCAAAAAGATTGCATGATTATTCAAACTAAAATGATGTAATCTTTTAAGATTTCCTGTACAATTAGTCCATATTTTGCAAGTTTGAAAGGAGTTCAATGACAATGAAACAAATGGATGCATACGAAATCATTTCTTATATTCAACACGCTAAAAAATCAACACCGGTAAAGGTTTATGTAAATGGTGAGAACTTACAAAAGCTTTCTTTCGGTGAAAATACTAAAATTTTCGGTGAAGGTAATTCTCTTGTGCTTTTCGGTGAGTGGTCTGAAATTGAAGCTGCTTTAACATTACATAAAGAACAAATTACAGATGTGGTCGTAGAAAATGACCGCCGAAATTCTGCAATCCCTTTAGTGGATCTAAAGGGAATCAATTCCCGCATTGAGCCAGGTGCCTTTATTCGCGATCAAGTGGAAATCGGCAATAACTGTATCATTATGATGGGTGCTGTCATCAATATTGGAGCAGTAATTGGCGATGGAACGATGATTGATATGGGCGCAATCCTTGGTGGACGTGCAACTGTCGGAAAGAATTGTCATATTGGTGCGGGTGCAGTTTTAGCAGGTGTAATTGAGCCACCTTCAGCCATGCCTGTAATTGTGGAAGACGATGTACTTGTCGGAGCAAATGCGGTCGTTCTAGAAGGCGTTAAAATCGGAAAAGGTGCCGTTGTTGCGGCCGGAGCAATTGTCACTAAAGATGTTCCTCCATACACAGTAGTGGCAGGCACGCCAGCAAAAGTAATTAAAGAGATTGATGATAAAACAAAATCAAAAACTGAAATCATGCACGAACTTCGCCAATTGTAGGGAGTAACAATGAAAACTCTTCAACAAATACGACGTGACTTACATCAAATTCCCGAAATCGGTTTTCATGAATTCAAGACACAAGCCTATTTATTGAATGAAATTTATTCGATGGATCAAGAAAGGTTAAAAGTCGTTAAATGGAAAACTGGAATTGTTGTTCATGTAAAAGGGCTCGCTCCAAAAAAGACTATCGGATGGAGATCTGATATTGATGGTCTACCTATTAATGAACAAACGGGTTTCTCTTTTGAATCCATTCATCCGGGTTTTATGCATGCTTGTGGTCATGATATTCATATGACGGTTGCATTGGGTCTTTTAAGATTGGTGAATCAAACGCCTATTAATGACCACATGGTATTTTTGTTTCAACCTGCAGAAGAAGGTCCAGGTGGAGCACTGCCAATGCGGGAATGGCTAAAAAATCAACATCCGGAACTGCTTCCAGATGTAATTTTGGCATTTCACATTGCGCCAGAATATCCCGTTGGTACGATTGCTACCCGTCCAGGATTGCTTTTTGCGAATACTTCAGAGTTGTTCATAGATTTAGTTGGTTTGGAAGGACATGCAGCCTATCCCCACCGTACGAAAGATATGACGATAGCTGCAGCCAGTTTATTGATGCAGCTACAGACCATCGTTAGCCGTGCAATCAACCCGCTCGAATCAGCTGTGGTGACAGTAGGGAAAATGACATCCGGAACGGTGCAGAATATCATTTCAGGACATGCTCGCTTGGAAGGAACAATCCGTACGATGGATGCAGCAACAATGCAGACTGTAAAAAAACGAATTGAAGCACTATGTAAATCTACAGAAATTGCTTTTGAATGTCAGGTGAAAATCGATTACGGTTCTTCCTATTATCAAGTTTATAATTCAGAAGAAATTACCCAGAACTTTCTTTCATTTGCCGATCGGGATGAAACGACGAATGCCATAGTTTGCGATGCGGCTATGACAGGTGAAGACTTTGGCTATTTCCTGCAAGAAATACCAGGCTTTTTATTCTGGGCAGGAGTGGATTCATCCTATGGATTGCATAATGCGAAACTGAATCCGCATGAAAAAGTGATTGATTACCTTGTTCCTTTTGTGGAATCCTATATTCGATCTCTTTGAAATTATATATAAGAAAAAGACGTTCTGAATTCAGGACGTCTTTTTTCATTGAACTCGAAATTATTAACAGTGACCAGGACAGCCAGTTAAATTTCCTTCATTAAATATAGCAAGTTGATCTTGAATATCTGAAGCTTCAGGACTGTCTTCAACTGGGTTTGTAAGGAACAAGTTTGCTTGAGCGATTAAAGCAAGCGCCTCCGGACAAGATGCTCCGTTCAAAATGTTAAGGTTTGCCGTCAATAACTGCGCATATAATTGGTTGTATTGCGGGGATGGACTTCCTGGGACAGCATTAGTAAACACAGCTGTTATATCAGCTAGTGAGTCGACTGTAAAGCTGAAACCTAAGTTCCCACTTCCTAACACGATTGTACCGCCAGCCAATGCAAGCAATTCTAATGTCAAGTCAGTATTTGTTTGAAACATGCCGCGTGTTAAAGTACAACCTGTGCTTGGTTCTTCTTGACAGTTTGGAGCAGGGGATGCTAATCCACAAGCCACAACTCCTCGTTGAGCGCTAACATTCGCGTCAAACGTTACTGGAATGTTTACACAAAGTACTTGTGAGTAGATGAAGGTACATGAACCGGATGGACTTGGGGTATAGCCTAGAGCTCTACAACGTGTTAATGAAGGAGTTCCTACACAGTTCACTCTCGGACGACCAGGAACTACGGTTGGTGTCACCGTTACATCAGCTTCCACACAAACTTCTGCACTGACTGTAGGTGTACATCCAGGTAACAGAACTTCTTGTGCATTTACAATATTTTTATTTTCTTCCGTCATAATTAAATTTTCACCTCCTTTATCTAAAATTTTCCCTACCTGAGTTACACTACTTTAGTAGGATCAAGCGGGTGTTGAGTCATCAGGACATCCTGCCACAGGGAAGGCATTACCACACGCAACTACCCCTCTTGTTGCTTCAACAGTTGCATCAAACGTAATTGGAATATTTACGCAAAGCACTTGTGAGAAGGTAAAGGTACATGTACCTGTTGGACTTGGAGTATACCCAAGGGCCCTACAACGTGTTAGAGAAGGAGTTCCTACACAGTTCACTGTTGGACGAAGAGCAACCACGGTTGGAGTCACCGTTACTTCAGCCTCCACACAAACTTCTGCACTGACTGTAGGAGTACATCCAGGTAAAAGAACTTGTTGTGCATTTACAACAGGGTTAATCTCGCCAGCGCTCGTTCCATTATCACCTCCACAACCACAAGGTTTTTTTTCTATTGTCATATAATCACCTCCTTTCACGTTTAAATTAAACTACTCTTTATTTAATTCGAATCTATCGTCAAACGCTTGTGTGTTCACCTATTTTGGAGAATTAATAGATTTCTTGAAAGAAATAAATCTACTTAAATATCGTTTCACCATATGTGATAAATTAACTTGCAAGAAAAAAACATCAATTTAATTGAAATTGATGTTTTTTCCTCTATTTTCTATTTTCAACAGCAATCACATTGCTTGTTACGTTTTTTGCAACCAACTTCGTTCTTCTCTGCATCAACTTCGGCACTAAAATGAACTGGAATTCTAATTCGAATTAATTGACTCACAATGACTGTACACTCTTCTTCCGAAGAATTTATATTTTCTGAAGATGGCTCAACTGACGAATCCAAGCATTCAATATCAATTTGTCCAACTGAAACATGGGGGTTTATGGTCACTTTTGCTTCAATACATATTTCTTCGTCAAAAACAGCTTTTGCTTTGGAACTTGAATCAGTTGCAAGAAGTTCTTGTGGTACTGGGGGATTCGAAGTCAGTGGAGGCAGAGGGTGTTTATAATGTCGTTTGGGACGTTTTTTGGGCATGGGATCTCTTCCTTTCTATTTAATTTATAACTATTTAATGCTAAAACTTTTTTTATGTCTAATCATGTTTGTCAATGATTTACAACTACAACAGTGGAAGAGGATTCTATTAGGGGTAAATTCTTTCATTCTTATTGGATTTTATTGTTTTTTAAGGAACTTATAGATAGACAATTCGTACTAATTAATATAGAGATAAGGGGGAAAGAGAATGAAGCAATTTATTCGGTGGTGTTTTGCATTAAGCATATTATTTTTGCATAGCTTTGTGACGATGTCTGAAGCATCTGCAGCACCAAATTTGGAAGTGAAAGCTACAGCAGGCTTTCAAAATAAAATTAAATATGGAGAAGGGTTACCGCTGTCAGTGACAGTCGTAAATTCTGGTGATGAATTTTCGGGAGACTTGGTTATCGACTACTCTGAGAGTTATGCAATCGGATCGGCTAAGGCCATTCCGTTTACGATTGGTAAAGGAGAAACGAAAACGATAAACCTTGCTTTACCGGGATTATCAGAAGAAATGTCCTATAACTCAGACTATCAAATGTTTTATTTTTACGAAGGTAATTGGGAAGATGGAAAAGAAATTTCGTATAAAGGTAATAAAACCATCCGACCTAATTCTTTTGGGCAAGATACAACATTTTTTCTTACTTTAACTGAGAGTGCCGATCGACTACGTGCACTATCAACAGTGAAAATGGGGGGAATGGGTGGTTCACAAATCATCCACTTGGGTCAAATTAAAGATTTCCAGTTTCCTGAAGATCCTGCAGCTTATGATCTAGCGAATTATTTAGTAATTGATGAATATGTTCTAGGTGATTTGAATGAGGAACAACAGCAAGCGATTCTTGACTGGGTTCAAACTGGTGGTGTGGTTCTGATTGGTGCTTCAGACAATACGAATGCTGAACTCGGTTTATTAGCAGAAAAATTACCGCTAAATTTGTCTGATGAAAGAAAAACACTTCAAGCTGAAAAATTAACGATTCTTTCCAGCAACAAGGAATTCACCGAAGATCTCGCCTTCTTTGGAGCAAACGTCAAAGAAGGTTCTCGTGTGCTTATGCAATCAGACAATGAACCACTGGCGGCGAGCAATCCAATTGGCAAAGGTGCGATTATTCAAACGGCTTTTTCATTAGGAGATGAACCACTTTCCAAACAAGCCAATTATTCATTTCTTTTAACAGACCTAATCAAAAAAGCGAATGTCAATCAACAGGTCAATAATTATGGTGGTCAAAACGTAAAAGAACAAATGACGTATGAAGTAGCACAAATGAATGAGCTGTTTCCATCATTCCAAGTTTCAACACCATTAATGATTACCATTGTCATTATTTACATTATTTTGGTGGGTCCATTACTGTATTTCTTACTCAAAAGAAAAGATAAGCGGGAGCATGCTTGGTGGATTATCCCAGCCATATCCATTTTAGCTTCATTAGCTATTTTCGCTTATGGCGCAAAAGACCGCCTTGTGCGTCCGCAAATTCAGCAATCCAGTTTTTATGAAGTACAGCCAGATGGAAGTCTTTCTGGTTATTATGTAGAGTCTCTGCTTACAAATCGCAGTGGGAATTTCACATTTGAATCTGAAAATGGAACGAACATGGTTGCTTCTAAACGAATGAATGCATTCTCAAACAACTCAGGGAATGTTCAAGCATCATCGATTTTAAATGAACAGGCAGACAACGATCAACTGACAGTCCGTGATGTAGGTTACTGGTCTGTGTCTTCTGTCATTGGAGAATCCAATATAAAAGAAGTTGGTCAATTTGCCATCGATTTGAAAGTTGAGGCTGGCATTGTTAGAGGAACCGTGAAAAACGAATTCCCGTTTGCTCTTAAAGATGTTGCAATCTGGTCAGGAACAAAAATGATAAAACTTGGCAATCTAGACTCGAATGAGTCGGTCGAAGTAAATGAACCGGTAGGGTCGGCGCTTTTGGTGCCAATTGCAATGAACAGCGGATCACAATATATGGGGTACGGTACAGCAATGAAAGCAACTGACCTACCAAAAGAACGTAAAAATAGTTTAATTCGTATGTCGCAAATGACAGGTGTTCAAAAGACACAACCGGCCATTGTTGCGCATACTGAAGATGCAATCGTCCCTATTTCGTTGATGGATACACGTGCAGAAATGTCAGCAATCAATATGATTTATCAGACTTTCACACCGGAAACCATCTTTTCAGGTGAGTTTACTTTACCATCTTCCGCTTTTGATATTGCAGTGAACACGGAAGAAACCTCAGGCTATTATAATCAAATGAATGAAAGTAAATTTGAATGGTTTATGGCGAATGGTACTTATACGTATGATTGGACGATTCCAAAAAACATTCCGATCCAACAAGTCAAGTGGACAGAACTTCAATTGGCAAATACGGATACTTCGTCTATTTCAGTGGAAATTTATAATGTTACATCGAAGACTTTTGAGGAAGTAACAAGCGGACGTTTTTCAATTAAAGAAAATGTTAATCAGTATATTTCAGCAGATGGGAAAGTCCAGTTTAAAGTGAATAAACAAGCCACAAATGGTGCCGACTATACGCGTTTGCCTGAATTGCGTTTAAAAGGGGAGGTCCAAAAATGATTGAGATTAAAGGGCTAACCAAGAAATACGGCTCATTCTACGCATTGAATGACTTAAATTTAACTCTAAATGAGGGGACAGTATTTGGTTTTGTAGGAGCCAACGGTGCAGGGAAGTCCACAACCTTTTCTATATTAGCCACTCTTCTGCAACCAACTGCTGGAGATGCTTTTATAAATGGAAAAAGTGTTAAAACTGAGCCACACGAAGTCCGTAAACAAATCGGCTATATGCCGGACTTCTTCGGAGTATATGATCAATTAAAAGCAGATGAGTATCTTGATTTTTATGGTGCAAGTTACGGCATACCTGAAGCTGAGAGAGCTCAACTTATACCGCAGTTATTGGAACTTGTGAATTTGTCCCATAAACGCTATGAATATGTTGATTTACTATCACGTGGTATGAAACAACGTTTATGTCTAGCAAGGGCATTAATTCATGACCCTAAAGTATTAATTCTGGATGAACCGGCTTCAGGTTTGGATCCGCGGGCTCGTGTAGAAATGCGTGATATTTTAAGACAACTGAAAGGCATGGGGAAGACCATTCTTATCTCATCACATATCTTACCCGAGCTTGCAGAAATGTGTGATGAAATCGGTGTAATCGACGGGGGCAAACTAATTGCTCATGGGTCAGTTTCAGAAATTCAAGCTCAATTAAAAGGAGAACGTCTGATTACGGTAAAACTTAAAGGTTTACCAGATCGTGCAGCAAGGTTCTTTGAAGAAGATCCATTTGTTACGGGAATTGAACAACAGCCTGAGGAACACACGATTACCTTTAAATATCGAGGATCAGAAGATGATCAAATGCGATTATTGAAGCATGCAATTGAACAGAATTTGGCCATCTTGTCATTTGCTGAGCAGGAAACTGACTTGGAAGATGTCTTTATGGAAATAACGAAAGGAGTGGAGACGGTATGAGAATGAATATGAATAATCCTGTTCTCGTTAAAGAAGTGAAGCTCCGCTTCCGGTCTCTAAAAAGTTTTACTGGTATTTTGTTCTACTTAATTGCTATGAGCATTTTCGTGTTTGGATTTATTTTTCTCACAACGGCTTTTACAGGAACAGGATTCTTTAGACCAGAAGAGAGTTTCTTCCTGTTTGGATTACTGACGTTCATCCAGTTAGGGTTAATCTTGTTTATTACTCCTGGTTTGACAGCAGGGACAATTAGTACGGAACGTGAAAAGCAAACACTGAATATTTTACTGACGACTTCACAAAGTTCGATGCAGATTATACTTGGCAAATTGTCTTCATCAATTGCATTTTTAGTATTGATGCTAATTGCAGGATTGCCAATTTATAGTTTGGTGTTCTTATTCGGTGGAATATCACCAGGTCAATTAGGTTTGATTTTCCTATTCTTCTTTTTGACCATGCTAACTGTAGGTAGCATTGGCGTAATGTTTTCGACCATTACCAGAAAGACGATTGTATCCATGATTGCAACATATGGGACGATGATTTTCCTGGCTGGTGTTACAGCCTTTTTCTTCATGATTACGATACAAGTAAACATGTTGGGGTCAGGCGTAACTCAAAGTCCTTCACCTCTTGCTCATTTCTGGGCAAGCATCAATCCCGGAATTTTAATTTTCTCATTGTTAAATCCAATGACGGAAGACTTTGTCAATGAAGCAACAAAAATCGATTTTCCGGTATGGGCAGGATACACCATTTTTTACGTTTTATTAGCTGCATCTGCGATTACCATTTCAATTAAGAAATTACGTGTCAATATGAAGAAACAAAAATGAGGAGATGCACACCATGAATAGCCGAGATCAATTACTAGCCTTTGTAAAAAAAGTTCATAGAAGATTGATAAGCGAACATTTATTTCGAGTTACGCAAACCGCATTAAGTTTTAGTCTTTTTATTACTGCGATTGTGTTTCTAGCTTCTCGGTTATTTGTATTTCCTTATTATGTTCAGTGGGCAATAGGAGCGGGAGGTATCTGCTTTGCACTTGTGTTTGTTTGGGGCGTTTATAGCAAGCCGACGTATTCGTCCTCCATGCTTAACTTTGATCAATATTTTCCTGAGAATTTGCTGATTACCTCATTACATTCCAGCGATAATGAATCAGGTTTACTGCAATCTCTGCGTGATAATACAGCTAATATGACGAAAGCGGCTTTTGATTTATTCAAGCTGAGAAAAAAGGATTTATGGCGATTGAAGTCATTAAGTGGCATTGGGATAGCTTCCATGGTATTGCTGATCCTCATTGCCTTCCCATCTGAAACTCAACTTCAAGCTAAAGACGTCGAGCTTGAAAAAGATTTAGTGAAACAAATAAAGAAAGAAGTAGCCAAGACAATAAAGAAAAACACACCGGAATTACTGAAGAAGGAACTTCAGAAATTAGAAAATGATTTAAAGGAAACTGAAACCACAGAAGAGGCATTGCGTGAATTAATCAAAAAACAAAAAGAACTTCAGTTACGTGAGCAAAAACTGACTGACAAACAAGAGGCTGCCAAATTAAGTGGGGACCCGAAAGATGGACTGACAGCAGAGGAAAAAGAAGAATTGGCTGCTCTGAAAAAAGCCACAAAAGATCTGGCTGAACAGGCAGGCAAGACACAAACAGCTTTAAGTAAATTAGGAAAACAAAATGGAAATCCTGTACAAACAGCACAAGGTCAGAGCAATCCATCCAGTTCCAATTCAAGCAATGGTCAAGCGGGGTCTCAAGGATCAGCACAAGGTCAGTCAGGCACACAAAGCCCTTCAGGCCAAGGTCAGGCTCAAGGACAAGGACAGGGCCAAGGCCAAGGTCAAGGACAGGGTCAAGGTCAAGGACAAGGTCAAGGACAGGGTCAAGGTCAAGGTCAAGGACAAGGCCAAGGTCAAGGTCAAGGCCAAGGACAAGGTCAGGGACAAGGTCAGGGACAAGGACAGGGACAAGGTCAAGGACAGGGTGCAGGGCAAGGACAAGGTGGTCAAGGTGGACTGAAAGGTGGGTCCGGTTCCGGAAGTCGCGATTTATTATCAGTTCCGTCTAGAATCGGAGGTTCAAGTCAGTCTACAGTAGATAGCGGGAAAATTGGAGAAGGTTCCTCCGCCGAAGAGCAGGAAAGCGCGGTACCTGTAACAAAAGGAACAGTCAAACCATATGAGTCTGTAATTGGGTCATACAAAGATTCGTATTTGAAAAGTTCTGAACGACTTCAATTACCACCAGATTTACAGCGAATCGTTCAGGATTACTTCTCTTCACTGGAATCAAGCGAATAATGGAGGTTTCTCATGTCATTTACACCTATAAATTATGAAGAAATGAGTCAACGTTTAAACCAAGTAAAACATGAAATTGGTCAATATATCGTTGGTCAGCAAGAGGCTGTCGATTTTACACTTTACTCTGTTTTGGCAGATGGGCATGCTTTACTTGAAGGTCTTCCTGGCTTAGGTAAGACAATGTTAATTCGAACCATATCTGAAGTCTTGGATTTATCATTTTCAAGAATTCAGTTCACACCTGATTTGATGCCTTCAGATATTACAGGAACGAGCATAATCGAACGATCGGAAGATGGCAAACAGTCATTTTCATTTAAACAAGGTCCGATTTTCAGCCAACTCGTTTTAGCGGATGAAATAAACCGCGCCACACCAAAAACGCAGAGTGCATTGCTTGAAGCGATGGGTGAAAAAACAGTGACAGTTCTTGGTGATACAAAACAGATGGCTAAACCTTTTTTTGTCCTTGCCACACAAAATCCAATTGAAATGGAAGGAACGTATCCACTGCCTGAAGCGCAAATGGACCGATTTTTATGCAAAATAGTAATTCCGTACCCATCAAAAGAGGAATTAAAAGAAATCGTTATCAGAACGACTGGTGCGAAGAATATTCAACTTCAAAAAGTGATGAATGCAGAAGAATTGATCATTGCACAAAAAATGGTCAGAGAAGTGTTAATCGCGGATGATATGCTTGCGTATGCCATTGATTTAACTTCTGCCACACACCCAAATGATGAGGCAACAGATGATGTAAAACAATATGTACAATATGGCAGTGGACCGCGCGGCCTACAAAGTTTGATTCGATTGGCTAAAGCACGTGCACTCGTTGCGGGACGCTATCATGTTTCGATTGCTGATATTAAATCAGTGGCTATACCTGCCCTTCGTCATCGCATGCTCTTAAATTACGAAGGAGAAGCGGAAGGGAAAACTGCCGATTCCATTCTCAGAGATTTACTTCAAACCATCAAACAAGGACAAACTACATGAAAAAAGATTCCATTTTACCGGAGGATTGGTCCTCCAAAATTGGACGATTACAAATATCGACGAAGTCAAAATTGCGTGGTCAGCATAAAGGGTCCCATCGCTCCATGCGCTTTGGGTCTTCACTCGACTTTTCAGACTTTAGGGAGTATCACCCTGGTGACGATGTAAGGCAAATTGATTGGAATGTTTTTGCAAGGACAAATAAATATTTTATTAAACGTTTTTTGGATGAGCAAGAAATGCGAGTGCATATTTTGTTGGATAGTACAAAATCGATGCAAGAAGAAAAAAAATGGCTTCTGGCAAAACAATTGACCATTTCTCTCGGTCATCTTGTATTAGGGAGAGACGATCGGCTATCGTTTGCGACGCCTACTGAGGAGAAACTTGCCCCATTCAGAAGAAAAGGGGCGGTATACAGAAAGGCTTTTTCATCATACATAACCAACCTTTCCGAACCAAACATGAACACGTCTTTCACTAATCACGCTGCACAATACAGTGCTAAAGATTGTACGGTATTATTTATCATTACGGATGGTTTGGAGCCAATTGCGGACTGGGAAAGATGCTTGCGCTCTATGCCAAGATTTTCGCAGGACATCCGGTTGATTATTATCCAATCGAGTGATGAAGTTGCCCCACAATTCTCTGGGGATTTGCAATTGGTCGATTGCGAGACAAATGACCGGTTGAATGTGACCGTTTCTTCAAGAATTGTGGAAGATTATGAAAAGAAAAGACATCAGCATTTTCAGGAACTCGATATTTTGTGTCGTCGTTTTGGTATTCACACTTTAAAAGTGGAAACGAGAGATGATATCAGTCATATCCTTTTCCATCAAATGATTCGGTCAAACTGGATAAATTGAGGTGAGCCGTCTATGGGCTTTGGACAACTAGTATTTTTATGGACGGCGATTATCCCAATCACGGTCCTACTCTATTATTTTTTCAGGAAAAAATATATAGAAAAAAAGATTTCTTCAACGATGTTCTGGGAAACCGTCATGAAAGAAACAAAAGTGTCTCCGTATCTTCAGTATTTGCAACGAAATGCCTTATTTTATTTGCAAATGATCGCATTGATATTGCTAATGTTAGCCTTATTGCAACCATATCTGAAATCACAGGCAATAGCAGGGGAGCACATTATATGGGTCGTTGATACTTCAGCCACAATGCTTGCGGAAGACAATGGGGAATCGCTTTTTGACACCCATAAGAAAGAAATGATGACGCTATCTGAACAACTTGCTGGAAAGCCTTTAACATTAATTACAACAGGTGAAGAGCCGACCATTTTATTGCGTGACGAAACGAACTTAAGTGTTATTCGATCCACAATTGAACGTTTGGAAATTCAATATGAACAAGAGAACTTGCCTAAAATGTTAGATTTCACGAAGTCTCTTTTGAAAGCAAAAGAAACAGCCATTTATTTATTTACGGATCACGTGGAACGAAGCGAACTCCCGTTAGAAAACGAACATATCACGTGGTTTGTAAATGGAGCACCAAAGAATCTGGAAAACGTCTCCATCTTACGTTTTGGTGCCACGGCTTCAGAAAAAGGAGTAGCGGCACTTGCTCAGCTTGAAAATGAAACTGCAACTGAAAAAAAAGGTACGCTGGAAATCCGCTCCATCGAAAATGAAGAAGTACTACTGAAAGAGTCCGTCGTAATTCCAGCAAATGATACGCTGTCGCTATCTTTCAAAGAATTACCCAGTGCGGAAGGTTTGAAAGCAACATTACAAATTGCCGATGATTATAAGATTGATAACGAGTCTTTCGTATTAATGCAAAAGCAATCTGCTCAAACCTATGTGGATGGGAATCTTCATGAGCTCGTCTCAGCAGCATTCCAAGCCATGGATATTCCCGTAAGTTCTGTTCCGACTGAGCAGATAGGGGACTTACCTAATGAGGCAGTAGTTGTAACCAACCAAACATCTCAACTCAAAGCTTCTGAATCACCTGTACTATTGATCGGTCGAAATGATGAAAATGCAAAAGAAGTAAATGGCACGATTACCACAGAGCGAGATGATGTATTTGCATACGCGGATATGTCGGATATTTACGTCAGTAGCTTGTACCCTCCATTTCCTGAATATGAGACACTTGCCCGAGTTGCAGATCAGCCTTTCATCCAACGGTCGGACAAGGGAGATTTAATCATACTCTCCGATATTCAGATGACAGATTGGCCGCTCCATCCATCATTTCCATTGTTTTTGTGGAGTGCCAGGGAACAAATGGCAACGAATTCTGAAGATATCGGAACATTTTCACCAAATGAACGCAGATCACTTTCGTTGGTTGCGGATGAAGAAAAAGGTGAGTGGGAAGTTTTTTCAAGCTCTAATGAATATATCAAAACGATTCAAAACGGCGGACAATTTTCAGCACCAAGTCGACCAGGACTATATGTTTTAACATCAGGAAAGACAGAAAAGCAATTTGCAGTGGCGCTCGAACAACAAGAGAAACACATTGAAAAAGGTACGTCTTTTGCAATCGGTTCTGCTTCGCAAGAAGATGTTCAGGAGACCGTCAAGACTTCAATGGTTCCGTGGTTATTACTTCTCATTGTATTATTGCTGATGATTGAATGGGAGGTGCAGCGACGTCGTGGGATTACGAATTGATTCACCAGCATGGCTTTTGTTAGCAATCTTGCCAGCTGTTTATTTTACATTTGCATGGTGGAAAAGTAAAAACCGATTTACACGCGAACACAAGTTCATCTTCTTCACCCGTGTCGTAGCAGTGAGCATCCTGATTTTCGCATTGGCTATGCCTACACTATTATTGCCAATAAAAGAAGAACAACTATTGTTTGTAGTAGATAGCTCAGCTTCAACTGCAGGAACGGAAGAGCAGTACACTGATTTTCTTATCAAGGCACTTGCTGAAAAGAAAGATCACCAATCAGTAGGGATCTATTCGTTTGATGAAAAATTCCAGACACAAGTACCCTTATCATTGTTAACCGAGGATGTACCGGAATTTATCGGTTCTGAAAATGAAAGCAGAACGAATATTTCTGAAAGTATTCAATTAGCAACTAATCTAGCAGATCAACAAAAAGCGACGCGCATCGTTTTATTATCTGATGGACTTGAAAATGTCGGTTCTATATCTGATCAGCTTTCTAGGATGACGGGCAGTAATGTAGAAGTTGATACGTATATTTTAAATCGTCCTGAATCAGACGATGTTGCCATTACTAGTTTTGAAACACCTCCAGTTGCTTTCGAAGGAGAACAGCAACAACTGATAGTTCAAGTAGAATCAACAAAAGCAGTACAAGGTGAACTCCTCCTGTCTCAGAATGACCAATTTCTTTCAAAACAATCTGTCCAAATTGAGCCGGGATCAAATACCTTTACGCTCAGACACGCTTCAGTTGGAGAAGGTTTATTGAAATATCAAGTTCAACTAAATGTCCATGGGGATGCATTGCTTGAAAACAATCAATTGACGAGTGTAACAATGGTTGAAAGCGCACCACATTTGTTGGTTGTTAGCAGTGACAAATTGACTTCGCCAATTCCATCCTATATCGATAATCAAGTGGTTCAGGTTGAGGCCATCCAAGCTTCAGATTTACCATATGATTTATCAAATTACCTGGCCTATGATGCCATTATTTTTGATAACGTCCCTGGCTATCAAGTGGGAGAAGCCAAAATGACTGTTATTGAACAAGCAGTCAAAAATTTTGGTGTCGGATTTATGATGGTTGGGGGAGACAATAGTTATGGATTAGGTGGCTATTTCAGAACACCGATTGAAAAATTGTTGCCGGTTGAAATGGAAGTAAAGGGTAAGCAACAATTGCCGTCACTTGGACTCATTATTGTTATGGACCGCTCTGGTAGTATGTATGGGAATAAATTTGAGCTTGCAAAAGAAGCAGCTGCGCGATCGGTCGAATTATTGCGTGACGATGATACCCTAGGCTTTATTGCCTTTGACGATCGTCCGTGGGAGATTATTGAAGCGCAAACATTGACAGATAAGGAAGAAGCCCTCGAAAAGATCCTCTCCGTATCTGTAGGTGGAGGAACGGAAATCTATCCAGGTTTGGAGCTAGCATACGAACGTCTTTCCGATCTTAAATTACAGCGAAAACATGTTATTTTATTGACGGATGGTCAGTCTGCTACTCAAAACGATTACGAAGAGCTGATTACAGAAGGTCTAGGTGATCATAAAATTACATTATCCACCGTTGCTATTGGTCAAGATGCAGACCGCGTATTGCTTGAAGAATTAGCACAATTCGGCACAGGACGTTTCTATGATGTCAGTGATGAAAGCACGATACCTGCAATTTTATCAAGGGAAACCGTGATGATTTCAAGAACATATATTGAAGATAATCCTTTTTATCCAATCATACGAGGAGATGCAGCCTGGACTAGTTTATTTGCGGAAGGGGTTCCTCAATTAAATGCCTATATTGCAACAACTGCTAAACAAACTGCGACAGTCGTTGCGGAAAGTACAAAAGAGGATCCCGTTATTGCGGAATGGATGTATGGTTTAGGACGAACGATTGCGTATACTTCGGATTCATCGGGTGCGTGGAGTGGTGACTTTGCCCGTTACAGTGAGTGGGGGAATTTCTGGAATACGGCAGTTTCCCGATTACTTCCTTCTTATAGTGAAGTCCCATTTGACATTCGGAAATCTCAGGATGGCTCCTATGCCGTTTCTGATCCATCAGGTCAATCATCATTTTTGGATATAGTAGCAGTCAACGAAGCGGGAGAAGAAATCGAAAGTCTGTCTGAACCGATTTCTCCTGGTAAAAGCCGTGTTTCATTCGATGCAGATCCAGGTCTGATTTTCCTCAGGATTTCCAATGAACAAAACAGTATGTATCAAGCAGGACTTTCAATTCCTTACAGTGAGGAATACAAAATTCAGCCGCCTAATAAGGGTCTGATGGAGGAAATCGCTAATCGTACAGGGGGTAAATTGCTTACTAGTCCTGAACAAGCGATGCGCAATATAGAATTTGAAAGCTCGGAAAGTAAGAGTATTCAAAAATGGCTCGTCTTAATTGCGATGATGTTATTTTTCATTGATATTACACTAAGAAGATTTGGTTGGCGTATGCTTTCAGGATTGGCGTCTAAAATGAAGAAATCGACAGATGATTACGTTTCACCTGTCAATGATACGAATGTTGCTCAATTGCTGAAAGGTAAAAAGAAACGCTAAAGATATTGGGGGATAAACCATGATCGTTCATGAAAGTGAAAGGTTGAAATTAAAGGTTTTTTCACTTGAAGATGAAGAAGCATCGAAATCATTTTGGGGTGATACCGAAGTGATGGTTCAATGTGGCGGCGCTGCACCCTATGAAATGTTAGGGAAAGTGCTCATGTCCTATCAAGCGTGCCATGAAAGAATGGGATTGTCTGTTTATGGAGTGGTAGAGAAAGAATCTGGACATGTAATTGGAGCTGCCGGGTTTAATATAGCGAATGGGTTAGAAAAGATTGAATTAATTTATCACTTTTCCAAATCCAGCTGGGGGAAGGGGTATGCAACCGAAGCGGCTGTATCCTGCATCGAACTGGCAAAGCAAACAAAAGGAGTTCACACGATTTTTGCTTCTGCCGATCCCAAAAACAACAGTTCCACTAAAATACTCGAAAAAGCCGGTTTTCAATTTATGGGGATGAAGTGGTTCGAAGACACAAATCAAGAAGAACCATATTTTGAATATCAAATTTTATAAGGATGAAAAGAAAAAAGGTTGTCCCAGAAGTATAAACTTCCAGGGACAACCTTTTTCTTATTGTGGGACGATAGATGATTGCTTTCTCTGGGTTAATGAAGCAATGAAGAAACATACGATTAATATAAATGTTCCAGCCATATACGGGAAACTCATATTAATATCAAATAAAATTCCCGCCAAAGCTGGACCGACCATATTACCTAAACTCATATAGGCATTGTTCATTCCGGCAGCAAATCCTTGCTCAGTTCCCGCCTGTTTTGAAATCAATGTATTAACTGCTGGTCTCAATAAAGATGCAGCGGTGAAAAATACGCTCGAAACGATCAGAATCGGCCAGAATCCATCTACAAACAAAACAGAAATCATGGCAAAAGCAGAAACAAGTAAATTTACCAGTATTACTTTCAATTCGCCAAATTTCTTGAATAGCTTATTAATGACAAACGTCTGGACAATCACACCTACAAATCCACCTGCAGTTATTAACACGGCAATTTCTCCAGGAGTAAAAGCATACTTTTTATCTACATAAAGTGCGATAGTTGCCTGGAAATTGGCCAAACCAAATGAAAAAACGAACATAACAATTAGCATTACAAAATAGGGGGTTGTGGTTGAACGTTTCATTTGTTTGAACAAATTCTCACGTTTGGCGAGCTTGCCAGTTTGAACGACTGGAGGTGCTGTCTGAGGCAATACAAACAGTGAAATAGCTGCTGCCACGAGGGAGGCAGTTGTAGCTACATAAAAAGGGAATCTTAGACTGACCTCTGCCAAAAATCCTCCGATGGCTGGTCCAATCATAAATCCTAGAGACATCGAAGCCCCAAGTAACCCCATCCCTTTGCCACGTTCTTCTTCAGTTGTAATGTCTGCGACAAATGCCATCATTGGCGGAACGATAAATGCCGACCCGACGCCGCTAAAGAATCGTGCTAAATACAAAATCCATAAATCTGAAGCCATTCCGAACATTAACTGAGACAATCCGAAAATAACTAGTCCAACAATAATCAAATATTTACGGCCAAATTTATCTGATAAGTCACCAGCTAATGGAGAAAATAAAAATTGGGAAAAAGCGAACATGGCAATTAGGAATCCGAGGGCTTGACCAGCCACTCCGAATGTTTCCAAGTAATCCGGCATAATTGGAATAATTAATCCGATGCCTGACATAGCAATGAACATATTAAACATCAGCACATAAAGTGCAAAGCGATTTGATTTACTCGCCATATACATCCTTCTTTCTTGCTCAAACTGTTTCGAGTATCTAAAAGTTTATCACATAACTAAAAAAAAGCCATTAGAAAAACCTGCCCAACGTGCGGACAGGTTTTTTGATAATTCTTTGAAAAGGAAAGTAACAGTTCATTACTGGGCATCCATTTTGAATTCCAGGAATAACTCATTGTATTTTCCGAGGGTTTCCAAGCCGAGATTCTTATAGACTTCAAGACGTTCCCGCATTTCTTCCGTCGGGTAAAAACGCTCATCGCCAGTTACTTCAGGATCCATTAATTCAATCGCCTGTTCATTCGGTGTCGAGTACCCAACATAATCTGCATTTTGTGCAGCTACTTCGGGATCGAGCATAAAGTTGATGAATTTATGAGCCCCTTCAACGTTCGCTGCCGTTTTAGGAATAATCATATTATCAAACCATAAGTTTGAGCCTTCTTTTGGCACTGCATAATCTATGTCTTCGTTAACATACATAATATCTGCAGCCTGTCCTGACCAGACGAGGGCAACAGCAGCTTCACTGCGTCGCATCGTTTCCACTATTTCATCCCCAATAATGGCTTTAATATTAGGTGAGAGTGTTTTTAATTTATCAGTAGCTTCCTGCAGTTGTTGTTCATCTTTTGTATTGAGCGAATATCCGAGAGTATTTAATCCCATACCCATGACTTCTCGTGCACCATCAACTAAAATGACTTCCTGCTTTAAAGAAGGGTCCCACAAATCTTCCCAGCTTTCAAATGTTTGTCCATCCAACAGTTTAGGATTAAAGGCGATTCCAACCGTACCCCAAAAATAAGGAATGGAATATTCATTGCCTGGATCAAAAGGCAAGTCCAGGAAGTAGGGGTCTATGTTAGATAAGTTAGGGACTTTGCTATGATCAATCGGAATTAATAAATCGTTCTCTTTCATTTTTTCAATCGCATATTCAGAGGGCATTGCCACATCATATGAGGTTCCGCCTTGCTCAATTTTTGTCATCATTGCTTCATTTGAATCAAAAGTTTCATAAACAACGGTGATTCCTGTTTCTTCTTCAAACCGCTCGACAAGCTCGGGGTCAATGTATTCTCCCCAATTGTAAACACTGATTGTGTCGCTGCCTGATCTTCCAGAAGATTTGTCCAACTGATTATTTACATAGAATAAAACTCCACAAATAATCAGTATTGCTACTGCCGCACGAATGATCTCTTTCATTTCGGTACCCCCGTTCTAAGCGGGTTTTTCGTGCGATTCGTCACGAAGTAATAACCAAGAACTAATAATAGAGTGACGATGAACAAAAGACCCGATAATGCATTAATGGTAAGTGTGATGCCTGCACGTGCCATTGAATAAATTTCAACAGATAAGGTAGTAAACCCATTTCCTGTTACAAAAAAGGTGACCGCAAAATCATCCAAAGAATAGGTTAAGGCTAAAAAGAAACCTGCGAATATCCCTGGTTTAATATACGGAATGATTACACGGCTAAGGACTTCGCGTTTGGAAGCGCCTAAATCTAGAGCTGCATCAATTAAAGTACTGCTCATTTCCTGTAATTTCGGTAAAACCATAATAACGACGATTGGTACGCTAAAAGCGATATGTGAAATCAATACAGAAGCAAAGCCCAATTTCACGCCAACCATTGTAAATAGTATTAAGAAAGATGCACCGATGATTACGTCTGGGCTTACAATCAAAACATTGTTTAATGATAATAGTGCATTGCGCGATTTTCGGTTTTTTAAATAAACGATACCGATTGCCCCAATCACGCCAATTGCCGTGGATATGAGGGCTGACAATAATGCGATGATGATTGTATTAATCAGAATCATGATAAGTCTTGTATCCGCAAAAACGGCTTTATAGTGTTCTAAAGAAAATGACTTGAAACTGGACATTGTACCACCACTGTTGAATGAGTAAAAAATCAAATAAAAAATAGGTGTGTACAAAATGATAAAAACAAGGGCTAAATAAACTTTTGATAATTTACTTGATCTGTTCATTTGAGAGTGCCCCCTTATCTTTTTGGCCAGTCAGAATCATGATAATAACCATAAACATTATCAAGAATACAGCAATGGTCGAACCCATACCCCAGTTCCGAGTCACTAAGAATTGTTGTTCAATTGCGGTCCCTAACGTAATAACTTTGTTACCTGCAATTAGTCTTGTAATCATGAATAGTGATAGGGAAGGAATAAATACGGCCTGTATGCCAGATTTTACTCCATTAATTGTCAAAGGAAAAATTACTTTCGTAAATGTGGTCCATGTAGATGAGCCTAAATCACGTGCAGCATCAATCAGTGTTGGATTCATTTTATCGAGAGAATTAAAAATCGGTAATATCATAAATGGAATAAAAATATAGACGGAAACGAAAATGAAACTGAAATCGGTGTAGAGAATTTGTTGAGTGCCGATTCCCATCGACTCAAACAGTTTGTTTAAAGGACCTTTTACACCAAAAATACCAATAAACGCATATGTTTTTAGCAATAAGTTAATCCATGATGGAATGATAATAAGCAATAACCATAATTGCTTATGTTTTGTTTTCGTCAACCAGTAAGCTGTAGGGTATGCAATGGCTAAAGTGAAAGCAGTAATAAGGAAAGCATACCAAAATGAACTCAAGGTCAATTTTAAATAAACGGAAGTAAAGAAATTCTGATAGTTGATGAATGAAAAATTACCATGTAGGTCAAACAGAGAAAAATAAATAACAAGAACGAGTGGTGCAATAACAAAGAGCATCATCCATCCGAAATAAGGGACTAAATAATAAGATCGGTTTGTGTTATTTTGCATGGTTCTCTTCTCCATACGATTCCAGACGCTTGTCAAACTCTTCTTCGGTTTCATTCAAGCGCATGACATGAATCGCTTCTGGGTCAAAATCCAAACCGATTTCTTCCCCGACTGCAGCCTTTTTCGTTGAATGGACTAGCCATTCATTTCCATCTTTATCAAAAGTCGATAATTCATAATGAACACCGCGGAATAGTTGCGTGTCTACTTTGACCGTCATTTTGCCTCGGTCGACAGTCGTAATTTCCAAGTCTTCCGGACGGATGACAATATCTACTTTTTCGTTCGGAGATAATCCCTTATCCGCACATTCAAAATCTTTTCCGCCAAATTGTACTCGATAATCGGCAATCATCACTCCAGGAACAATATTGGATTCTCCAATGAAATCTGCAACGAATCTATTGATTGGTTCATCATAAATATCCATTGGTGTGCCACTTTGCTGAATGACTCCGGCATTCATAACAAAAATTTCATCGGACATTGCCAATGCTTCTTCTTGATCGTGTGTTACGAAGATAAAGGTTTTGCCAAGTCGTTGTTGTAATTCACGGAGTTCATATTGCATTTCGGTTCTTAATTTAAGGTCAAGTGCCGATAATGGTTCATCAAGCAAGATTACTTCTGGGTCGTTTACAATCGCGCGCGCAATAGCCACACGTTGTTTTTGACCGCCGGACATTTCGACAATTTCACGGTTCTCGTATCCTTCTAAATTGACAAACTTAAGTGCTTCCAAAACTCTGCGAGTAATCTCTTCTTTTTTTAACTTTTTGATTCGCAAACCAAAGGCAATGTTCTCAAAAACATTCAAATGAGGGAAGAGGGCATAGTCCTGGAAAACCGTATTAACTTGACGTTCATTTGCTGGTACATGATTAATTTTGTTGCCATTAAAATAAATGTCACCACTTGTAGGTTCCATGAAACCGGCAATCAAACGAAGAATTGTGGTTTTACCACAACCGGATGGACCAAGTAATGTGTAAAATTTCCCACGTTCAATTTCAAAACTCACATTGTTTAACACAGGTGTCGCGCTATCATAAGATTTTGTGACGTTTTCAAAGCGGATAATGGTATTGTCTGTCATGATTGACCTCCTGAATTATAAATAAGAATGTGTAGCAACAATCAAAACTTCGGTTTCACCGTTATGATGATTCGTCAATTGGTGATGGTCTGAAGCTTCAAAGTAAAGGGATTGGCCTTCCTTAGCGAAATACTCATGAGTTCCAAGAATGAGTCTTACTTTGCCGGTTAAGACATACATAAATGTTTCGGATAATGAAGGCTCGAATTGCTTAAATTCTCCCGAATTTAAAAATTTCACTAGAACTGGTTCCATTTCTTTGTCGTTTGATTCGGGAACTAGCCAGCGGATTTGGTACTTCTTTTCATCGTCACTAAAAACGGTCTGGTCATCTTCCAAATAAACGACTCTTTGATTTTTTTCATCGTCAAAAAAATCTTTCGGTTTTGTTCCAAGCACTTCAAGTAAAGAAAAAAGAGTTTCAATGGATGGGGAATTCAAATTTCGTTCCAATTGCGAAATGTAGCCTTTCGTCAAATCAGTACGTTCGCCTAATTCTTCCTGAGTTAACCCTTTCTTAATGCGTAAGCTTTTGATTTTGTTTCCTATTTGCATAAAGAGGTGCTCCTCCCAGGTGTGATTAAAAACAAATTTTTTTCTGAAGTTTACTATCACAATACTTTAAGTTTACTATAAACGTCTTTTATTATACAAATTCCACCAAATTTTGCAAGAGTTTTATTTTAGTTAAGAAGAAATACTTAACAACTAAAAAAATCCCATCTTAAAAAGATGAGATTTCAGATTATAGACACACAATAGAATAACCAATGAAAGAAATGCTGATTTCCGTTGCGGCGGACGCGTTTCGCGGGCACGGCCTCAGTCTCCTCATCACTACGTTCTTGCGGGGCCTTCAGCTCGTGCTATTCCCGCTGAAAAGAAATTGGTTTGCCAATTTCTTTGCGACGAGTAACCGCAGGAGCAGTCTTGTTTTCGCCGTCTCTACTCCAATCAATAGAAAGGCACTATTATCACGTTTTTCTAAAAATATATAAGTAGGAAAGTGGTCGGCTATTTCTGAAGACTCCTGCGGAAAAAACGGAACATGCAAGACCCCGCAGGCAACGAATTGTGCGCAATTCGTTTGCGACGAGTAACCGCAGGAGCTAAGACAAAGGAACGGAGGCTAGAGCGCCACATCGTGTGGCAACGCACCGTGACCAACATCCTGTTGGCCCGAGGCTTGCGTTTCGTCCGCGGAAAGCGAAAGAAATAGCCGACCACCTTCTTTTTTGACCGAGTGCATTAAATACGAATACGATTTTATATACTCTTAAATTTATCTATATTGATCACGTTTCCATTTTCGGAATTTCTTCCATAGTCCTTTGCCGCCAGTTGTTAGTAATAAAATTACTGAAAGAGAAATGCCGGTTAGTGCGGTAATTAGTGAAATCCATTCAAAAAATGAATAGCTAGGCACTTTGGACCAATCAGTTTTGCCTTTCCAATCTTCAATGACCAGATTCATTCCATAAATACCGGATACTACTGTAAAGACGGTTAGCATAAATAGCAACATATTATGCCGTTTATTTGACTGATTCTCTTGAGCGCGGTAAAGCTCATGCAATGTCTGTTTAACTTCTTCATAGAGTGAATTCAAATGAAACGTATCTCGATATGTTTTAGTTAACTCTTTTCCTTCAGTACGAGAAGAAACTTCCCCAAAATAATATCTGGAGGAGAACTTAGAAATTAATTCGATTAGTTCTTCCACATAATCTTCATCCTGTTCCCATTGGATCTCGCTATACTCGAATGACATACGCAATAACATGATTTTGTAGAAGTAATGAAGCAATAAATTATAATGATGCGTTCCCATGAATTGCGAAAGGGGTCTCGCCAATTGTTCACGTGATTTTATGGAAACGGTAATTTGGGTATGGTCGGAAGTAACTGTATATGAATCGGGTGCCCAACGGTCATGCACATGATTTTGCACATAGCGCTCGATGTACTCAGCATTCGTACTAGACATGAAGGGGCGTCCTTCCGGATTCTTTCCATCCAATTGACCCATTCGGTATAACTGGTCTCCACTAATCGGATGTTCACCGTCAGCAATGAAAAAACCTGAAGATAGCATACGTTCGTCTTCGAAGAAAGGAAGGCTGCCGAAATAGCCTGCCCGTTTATCATCATGAACGATGTAAGCTTTGAGAGAAGGACAGAGATAGCCAAATACAAATTCATTCGTTGTATTGAATTCCCGATCATCTTTTCGTATAGTGGCTCCTTTTTCTTCATCGAGTTTTGGTTCTAGCACCCGAAAATGATTCATAAAATCGAGCACTTCAGATAATTTTTCTTGTTCTTCGTCCATTTCAGTCCGGATTGTTATTATGCCAATGCCAAATGGGCAAATCATGACATCAATACTGTTAACCAAAAAAGAAAAAGAGGTTTCATGAACTTCCAGAGTAAAGGATTCATTGACGCGTTTGGAAAAGCGGAGAAACCCTTGTTGATCGGTACGTTGGGGAAATAATTTTCGTTCCAGGAATGGTAAAAAGTATTGATCCAATTCTTCATGCTTAACTTCTATATCTTCACCATAAAATCCACGCTGTAAATCTTTTTGATCTAATGAAAAAAACGTAAAGTGATTTTTTCGTAAATGATCAGCTAGGTTTTCACGTTCTTTTTCATGGAATGAAAATGGAAAAAGAAAAGACATGTAAGCCTGATCCAAAGTTAGAGGATGTATTTTTGCAGTTGAATCCATTTTCAAGACCTCCACTATTTTTTCTTTCATATATATATGTTACCATGAAACTCGGAAGGAGTGACGGTTATGGGAAGAACCATGATGTTATTTTTGGATCCTAAAGTACGACAACATAAAAAATCACAAAAACAAATTGAAGGCACTTTTCTTTTGGTGAAAAACCGTGTCATTGCCGATGACGAAATTAGTGATTATTGTAATGATTGTTTTGAAGTTTTATCCTATCATGAGGAATACGACGCTTGTTACTGTGAGCCATGCAATGCTTGGCGAGAAGAAGCTTGCACAGATCCAACATGTGAGTATTGTGAATTGAGACCTAAACGCCCTTTAACATAAGGTTGTTGAAGGTCTTTTTTTATTTTGGTTTATAAAAAAACATCATGATATTGTTTCTACTTTTCTCGCTTGAATAGTTTACCTCTAGATGAGCATACTAAACATTCGACACGAATTAGACGTAAAAATTTTTCCTTCTGCTAGTTGAAAGCTGATGAATTGATTTGCAGTACGGACTTTGTTATTCTTTAAATTGTGCTAATAACGAATACAATTCGTTAGCAGATAAATAACTTCTTGGAGGTTTTCACATGACTGAACGTATGGTAGGTAAACAAGCACCCCGTTTCTCAATGGACGCAGTGCTGGCAGATAAGTCTTTCGGTAAAGTAAGCTTGGAAGAAAACATGAAAAACGATAAATGGACAGTGTTGTTCTTTTATCCAATGGATTTCACTTTTGTATGTCCAACTGAAATCACTGCAATGTCAGATCGCTATGATGAATTTGAAGATTTAGACGCTGAAATTATCGGTGTTTCTACAGATACAATCCACACTCACTTGGCTTGGATTAACACAGCTCGTCAAGACAATGGTTTAGGTGAATTGAAATACCCATTGGCTGCAGATACAAACCATGTAGTATCACGTGAATATGGTGTATTAATTGAAGAAGAGGGAATTGCTCTTCGTGGTTTATTCATCGTCAACCCTGAAGGCGAAATGCAATACCAAACAGTGTTCCACAATAATATTGGCCGTGATGTTGATGAAACTCTTCGCGTATTACAAGCTCTTCAAACTGGTGGTCTTTGCCCAGCAAACTGGCGTCCAGGTCAAAAAACTCTTTAATTAATTGAAAGAGGTTTACAATTAGACCTTGTTTCATGTGTTTTATTAATTAGACACCAAAATTCCCCACGCATACGATACGCAGTGGGGATTTTTTACATGTATCATTGAGGAGGAAAAACAATGAAATTACGTTCACCTATGCCTGATTTGTCAGGCGCAACTGCATGGCTAAATGGAGAAGTTGCAAAAAGAGAATTGATTGGCAAAAAACCAACACTCATTCATTTTTGGTCTGTTAGTTGTGGTCTTTGTAAAGAAGCAATGCCGGAAATAAATGCATTCCGTGATCAATATAAGAATGAACTAAATGTAGTAGCTGTCCATATGCCACGTTCAGAGAAAGACATGGATCTGTCAGAAATTAAGAAAAGCGCCGCAGAACATGATATTACACAGCCGATTTATGTGGACAACGATATGAAATTGACTGATGCTTTCGATAATCAGTATGTTCCTGCATATTACGTTTTTGATAAAGAAGGTCAACTTCGTCACTTCCAGGCGGGTGGCAGTGGAATGAAGATGCTTGAAAAACGTGTTAACCGTGTGTTAGATGAAATTCGTAACTCTTAAGACATTTTAAATTATGAGAAGAAAAAGTGCTTTACATGATGGAATTCAGAGAAATAAAGTTCTCTGTCATTCTTTCATGTTGGGGCACTTTTTTTGTTGTCTATGAAAATTTGATTGAAGTGAAATAACAGAAGATAAAAATGAAAATTTCAATTTATGTAAAATATCAGTCAAAAGGGGGTAGTCATTTATTTCGGAATCCGATATATTAAATACTATGTCTTTCGAATTAGGGGGAAATAGCTTGGGAATTTTTAAAAAACTGAAAGAATACTACTGGCCAAATAAACATTTATTCTTTTGGTCCTTGTTCATGCTCTTAATCACGTTGTTAATTACAGTTGCTTATCCAATCATTTTGCAACAGACGATTGACCGTGTTATTAAGGGAGAGCAATACGATTTAGCTTGGAAACTTGCTGGGATTTTTATGGGTCTTATGATTATCAAAGGAATTGCGACGTATATTGGGCAATACACGGGTGATATGTTCGGTATTCGCTCGGTCTATGAATTACGAAATGCGTTATATTCAAAATTGCAACGACTGCCATTTTCTTATTATGACAATGCAAAAACAGGGGATTTAATGTCACGACTGACTGCAGACGTCGAAGGGTTCAGATTCTTCTTATCGTTCGGATTCGTTGAGTTGTTCCGTCTGGTATTTCTAGTATCCGTTTCTCTTTGTGTCATGTTTTACTATTCCGTATCATTAACATTTGTGTCGATGGCTGCCATGCCTTTATTGGTCATTGCAGTACTGCGATTCGATAAACTGGTGCATCCGGCATTCCGGGACATCCGTAAATCCTTCGGTAAATTAAATACCAATGTTCAAGAAAACATAAGCGGGATTCATACAGTTAAGTCACTTTCCCGTGAATCGTTCCAAATTAATAAATTCAACAATTCAAATGGTGATTATAAAGATCGTTATTTATTTACTACTGAAATCTGGGCAAAGTACTTCCCGGTGATGGAATTCCTCGGCAATATCAGCGTAGTCTTTTTATTCGGCTATGGTGGATTCCTCGTAATGGATGGTCAATTAAGCGTTGGACGTCTCGTGGCATTTTACAGCTTGCTTGGCTATATCATTTTTCCAATCATGAACTTAGGCTTTACGGTCAATTTATTTTCCCAGTCTAAAGCATCAGGTGAACGGTTACTTGAAGTACTAGAAGCACCTGAACCGATTCAATCAAAAGTCGATGCAGTGGATGGCTCTAATATGAAAGGACATGTAGTCTTTGAAAATGTGACGCTTCAATATCGTAAAGAAGATCAATTGGCTCTTGATGACGTGAATTTGACGGTAGAAGCTGGTAAACGTGTAGGTCTAATAGGAGCTACTGGTTCAGGTAAAACAAGTTTAACTCAACTGTTAACGCGTTTTTATGAACCGACAATAGGGACAGTGAAAGTAGATGGCATTGCTGTCGATGAGTACTCTCTCACTTCACTACGATCTAACATTGGCTTTGTTCTTCAGGAATCATTTTTATTTTCTTCATCGATTAAAGCCAATATTTCATATGGCCGTCCCGATGCAACGATGGAAGAAATCATCGATGCGGCGAAACGTGCCAATGCACATGAATTTATCATGGAACTACCTGATACGTATGACACGATGTTAGGGGAGCGGGGACTTGGTTTATCGGGCGGACAAAAACAACGAATTGCAATTGCTCGTGCCTTATGCCAAAATCCTGCCATTTTAGTATTGGACGATGCGACTAGTGCTGTTGATATGAAAACGGAGCTGCACATTCAGCAAGCATTGGAAGAAGTGATGAAAGGCCGTACGACGTTCATCATTGCTCACCGAATTTCTTCGGTAAAACATGCAGACGAACTAATTGTGTTTGAGCATGGGAAGATTGTTCAGCGTGGTACACATAATCAATTGATTAATCAACAAGGATTGTATAAACGAATTTATGAAATTCAATACAAAGACCAACTAGAAAATATTTACGCATAGAAAGGCGGAATCATAATGACTAAACAAATCAATCCCAGTGTATTAAAACGATTCCGCTACTCTTCGGATGATGTAATTGATGCACCGTTTAACTGGTCCCAACTTGCTCGGCTATTTACGTACGTAAAACCTTATTCAAAAACGCTATTACCAAAAGCTTTTATCGCCGTCACAATCACAACACTCATCAGATTAATCATCCCTATTCTGATAGGTGAGTATGCCATTAATCAAGCATTGGAAAACAAAGATGCACAGATGCTTTGGGTGGTTGTCACCTCTATTGCCGGTTTATATATTGTCAACACGATTGCCAACCGGTACCGAATACGATGGATGAATGAGCTCGGTCAAAATGTGATATACGATTTGCGTAAGCATTTATTTACACATGTTCAATGGCTTTCACATCGATTTTTTGATCAACGGTCTGCCGGTTCCATTCTCGTCAGAATTATGAATGATATTAACTCTTTGCAAGAGTTGTTTACGAACGGGGTTATAAATTTGCTGATGGATTTACTGCTTCTAGCAGGGGTTCTAATCATCCTGTTCACACTCAGTCCACCACTCGCTTTAGCGGTACTTGTTATTTTGCCGTTAATGTTCTTCATCTCAACGACTTTACGTAAAAACATTCGTCGTTCATGGCAAGATGTCAGGATGAAACAAGCAAAAATCAATGCCCATTTGAATGAAAGTATTCAAGGTATGCGAATCACTCAATCATTTACTCAGGAAAATGAAAATATGGCTTTCTTTAATGGAATAAACGAAGAAAGCTTTGAATCATGGCGTGTTGCCACTAAAAAGAACTCCATGTTCCGACCATTCGTAGAAATGACGAATGCGGTTGGTTCAGTTGTTTTAATTTTGTACGGTGCGTATTTAATTCAAAATAACCAGCTTGATCTTGGCGCATTCGTCGCATTTGCCTTTTACCTAGGCATGTTCTGGGAGCCAATTTCACGTTTAGGACAGATTTATAACCAATTACTAATGGGAATGGCATCTTCTGAACGCATATTTGAATTCTTGGATGAGCAGCCGTTAGTGCATGAAAAAGCTAACCCAACCAAAATCAATCAATTGCAAGGACATATTGAATTTGAAAATGTTCAATTTGGTTATGAAAAAGATCGCTTAGCATTAAAAGGGATTTCACTTGATATGAAGGCAGGGGAAACGGTTGCCCTGGTTGGTCACACAGGTTCTGGTAAAACAACAATTGCTAACCTTGTATCGCGTTTTTACGATCCGACAGACGGAGTAGTGAAAATGGATGGAATGGATATCCGCGATTTGTCATTAAGTGCATTACGTGAACAAATCAGCATCGTCCTTCAGGAAACGTTTATTTTCTCTGGTACGATCATGGATAATATTCGCTTCGGTAATCCTCATGCAACAGATGAAGAAGTTATGAAAGCCGCAGAAGCTGTGGGGGCCAATCGTTTTATCGAACGTTTATCGAATGGCTACGATACAGAAGTGGAAGAGCGCGGAAACATTTTATCTGTTGGTGAACGTCAACTATTATCTTTTGCACGAGCATTGCTTGCAAATCCTAGAATTATCATTTTGGATGAAGCGACAGCTTCGATTGATACGGAAACTGAACTGCAAATTCAACAGGCGTTGCGTACACTTCTTAAGAATCGGACGGCCATAATGATTGCTCACCGACTCTCGACTATCCGTGAAGCGAATCAGATTATTGTGTTGGAACAAGGACGTGTTCTTGAATCTGGCGATCATGATTCTTTAATGAAAGACCGTGGTCATTATCACCAGTTGGTCATGTCCCAATTTGGAGAAGCCCTAAATTGAATTTGAGCGTCAATTAAAGTTGTGATACACTATGTCCATTCGTTCCGCAACGGAGGTTGAAAGATGAAGAAAGAATTCGTAGTTATAGGGTTAGGTCGATTTGGAGGAAGTATTGTAAGAGAACTGATTGAACAAGGTGCAGACGTTATGGCAATCGATAAGTTTGCTGATCGTGTCGATGAATTTGCATCAATTGCAACTCAAGCAATCGTTGCTGATACGACAGATGAGTCTGTTTTGAAATCACTAGGGATTCGTAATTTTGAACATGTAATCGTAGCGATTGGTGAGGACATTCAATCTAGCATTCTAACAACTTTGATGTTGAAAGAAATTGGTGTCAATAAAATTACCGTTAAAGCGCAAAATGACTATCATGAAAAAGTGTTACGTAAAATTGGTGCCGATCAAGTTGTCCATCCAGAACGCGATATGGGTATCCGTATTGCCAACAACATCATGACAAATAATGTACTGGATTATTTAGAGTTATCGGATGAACATTCAATTATGGAGATAAAAGCGAATGAAATATTGGCTGGCTCTACATTAATCGATTTAGATATCCGTGCGAAGTATGGAATAAACATCGTTGCAATTAAGCGGGGAGCAGACATTCTTGTTTCTCCACAAGCAGATGAAGAAATCCAAATCAATGACGTCCTGATTGTCATCGGTGCAGACGCAGATATTATCCGCTTCGAAAAAAAAGCTATGCATTAAAGAAAAGCGGAGCAGGCCACACTAGACCGACGCCGGCGCTGGAAGAAACGATTCGGAAACTTGTTTCCGCATGAGTTTCTGAAGCTTAGGTGCGGTCTGGTCTGCGGAGCTAGACATAAAGAAAAGCGGAGCAGGCCACGCTAGACCGACGCCGGCGCTGGAGGAAACGATTCGGAAACTTGTTTCCGCATGAGTTAAGGAAGGAAGGCTAAAAGCGTGACATCGTATCACAACGCCTTCATGACTCACATCCTGTGAGCCCAAGCTTAGGTGCGGTTTGGCCTGCGGAGCTAGACATAAAGAAAAGTGAAGCAGGCCATAAAGCGGATCATTCATAAATGCAAAAATAAAAGCTGTGCAACCGACACATTACGTGTCGGTCGCACAGCTTTTTGTATGGCATTAAACTTCCATGATAATTGGTAGAATCATTGGACGACGTTTTGTTTTTTCGTATAAATACGGTCCCAAGACGTCTGTAATTTCGTTTTTTAATTCTGACCAAGGAGTTGCCTTGGATTGAATTGTTTTTTGTAAGTGACGATTTAACATATGTTGCGCTTCATTAATCATCGCACCTGATTCACGCATGTAAACGAAACCACGAGAAATGATGTCAGGACCTGAAACAATCTTCTGACGTTCTTGGTCTGTACTTACAACAACAATGACTAAACCTTCTTCGGAAAGAATTCGGCGATCACGTAAAACGATATTTCCGATATCTCCGATGCCGCTACCATCAATATACACATCACCTGAAGGAATGCGACCAGCAACAGCTGCTTGGTTTTGGCTAAGTGCCAAAACATCACCATTTTCCATAATAAATGTGTTTTCTGGCTCAACATCACAATCTACTGCTAGTTCAGTATGCATTTTTAACATGCGATATTCACCATGGATCGGCATAAAGAACTTAGGTTTCATCAGACGTAACATCAATTTTTGTTCTTCTTGAGAACCATGACCGGAAGTATGGATGTTATTCAATGAACCATGGATAACATCGGCTCCTGCCCGGAACAGCAAGTTGATTGTACGGTTAACGCTTGTACGATTACCTGGAATTGGTGAAGATGAAAAAATAACTGTATCGGCTGGTTGAATTTGAATTTGGCGATGTGTGCCATTTGCAATTCGAGATAACGCTGCCATAGGTTCACCTTGGCTACCGGTACATAAAATCATTACTTCATTCGCAGGTAGACGATTTAATGATTGAGCATCTACGAATGTTTCTTTTGGTGCAGTAATGTATCCTAGCTCGCGCCCAATTGTAATCGCATTATCCATGCTTCGTCCAAAAACAGCAATTTTCCGTCCGTGATGGACAGCCGCTTCAGTAACTTGTTGTAAGCGATGAATATTTGATGCAAAAGTAGCGAAAATAATACGACCATCCACTTTACGGAAAATTTCCGACAAGCTTTCGCCGACTTTTCGTTCCGACATTGTGAAATTGGGTACTTCTGCATTTGTACTATCAGATAGTAAACACAACACGCCATCACGGCCAATTTCAGCCATTTTCGTTAAGTTAGCAGGTTCACCAACTGGTGTGAAATCAAATTTAAAATCTCCTGTATGTACAACATTACCTGGTGGAGTTTTAACGACAATTCCGTAAGCATCAGGAATACTGTGCGTTGTACGGAAGAAACTCACCGAAGTTTTTCTGAATTTAATCACGTCTTCTTCAGCGATTACGTGCATCTTTGTCGTACGCAATAAACCATGTTCTTCGAGTTTATTTCTCAACAACCCAAGTGCAAGTTTTCCTCCATATACTGGGATATTCAATTGTTTGAGCAAGTAGGGAATACCGCCGATGTGATCTTCGTGACCGTGAGTAATAAATAGACCTTTAATCTTGTCTACATTTTTCACAAGGTACGTGTAATCAGGAATAACGTAATCAATCCCGAGTAAATCATCTTCAGGGAATTTAATACCTGCATCAATTAAAATTATTTCGTCTTGGAATTGAACTCCATAAGTGTTTTTGCCGATTTCGCCCAGTCCGCCGAGTGCGAAAACCGCTGTTTGATCATTCTTAACAAATTTCATGTGGTTTAAATTTTCTCCACTTTGTAGTTTTCGCTAGCTTGTTCGTAGGATAAATGGTTACCTTCGAGTAGCTGCACGAATTCGATGTTATACTTGCGGTCCTTTAACGCGTAACGAACTTCGCGTTCAGAGGATGCTTCGATGTAAAGGCTTTTTGTGTTTTCGCGAACTGGCACTTCAAGCACGTTTTCTTGGTAATAAACTTTGTAAATCATGTTTTGCTCTCCTTTTTCACGTTCAAAATAATTTCATTCTCTTTATATTATCACGAGCGCCTTTTAAAATAAAGAAAAGCCCTACTATAAATAGCAGGGCAAAAAATTATGCAATCGATTTTTTCCCGAGTATGCCGCCCAATCGTCTCAACAATTTCTTTTTTAGACGCTTTAACATGGCAAATCACTCCTCATACATCATTATACAGAAAATTGCAACTTTTGTAAAGGAACCGTGTCTTTAGTACACTGAAGGACACGAGAAAGGGTGAGGATTTTGAAAAAAGTATTATTTTTCGATATTGACGGTACGCTATATGATTCCGAAAAAAAGTTACCGGTAAAGGCGAAAGAAGCTGTCTTTCAAGCTCGAAAAAATGGCCATGAAGTTTTTATCGCTACTGGACGAGCACCTTTCATGATTCAAGGTATCCTGAAAGAATTGGAGATTGATTCATACATTTGTTTTAACGGTCAATATATTGTCCATAAAGGGGAAGTGGTATCGCATTCTCAAATCGATCTGGAACTCCTTAAATCGGTATCTGCCTATGCGGATAGCAACAATCATCCCATTGTATATATGAATGCCGAAAAAATGGTTTCATCTATGGCATTTCACCCACATGTGGAAGAGAGTATGGGGAGCTTGAAGTACCCGCATCCTGCCATTGAGGATGATTTTTTCCGGAATCAAAGTATTTATCAGGCACTTGTGTTTTGTTCTATAGAAGAAGAACAGATTTATAAAGAAAATTTTCCGCTTCTGAAGTTTGTCAGATGGCATCGAGTATCTGTCGATATTTTGCCAAAAGGCGCATCTAAAGCCAATGCCATACACTTCTTGTGTGAAAAGCTTAATATTGCAATTGAAGACACGATTGCATTCGGTGACGGGCTGAATGATATTGAAATGTTGGAAGCAGCAGGTTATAGCGTATGTATGGGCAACGGACATGAAGAAGCACTTAAACGGGCTAAATATGTGACCAACCATGTTGACGAAGATGGTTTAGAAAATGCAATGAGATATTTAAAGCTCATTTAATAAAAAGTAAAAAGGTTTCCGAACATTTCGGAAACCTTTTCTTTATTTTCGTTCATATGGAACAGCATCAGGAATATCAGCAAAAGGATTTTGTTGGTTGATGTGATCAAAGAACATAATCCCGTTTAAATGATCCAACTCGTGTTGAAAAGCAATTGCTGGCAAACCTTTTAATCGGAGCTTAAATTCACTTCCATCTGGATAGAAGCCTTTGACGGTGATTCGTGCATACCTTGGCACATATCCTTCTATCGAACGATCAACGGATAAACAACCTTCACCAACCGTTATATACGTTTTTTCCACTGAATGACTGATTATTTTAGGATTTATGGCAACTATACTTAATTTGGATTCATCATCCGGTAAGTGCAGTGCAAACATACGCTTTGATACATTCACTTGAGGAGCAGCAATTCCGATTCCAGGACGTAAATCATAACGTCCCACCATTTCTGGATTTTGACTATTTTTCACATAATCCAACAAGTCCTCTGCAAGTTTTGCATCTTCAGAAGATAGAGGAAATGATACTTCTTGTGCTTTTTTACGCAAAGTCGGATGTCCTTCGCGAATAATATCTTTCATAACAAACATCGTGGTCTTCCTTTCCAACTTTCATTCTTTAATTAGTATATCGAACGTAAGCCATCGTGCAAATGAAAATGACTACTTTAGTCAAGTTGAAATTTTTCACTTGAAGGTCTATAGTAGAAAAAGATTTGGGAGGTTATTAAAATGAAAAAAATTGTAATTGGTACCGTCTTGTCTACTTCACTTTTATTATCTGCATGTTCAATTGGAACTTCTGCTGAGCAGCAATTATCAGATTCATTAACAAAAGTTTACGAGGAAGAACAAGGATATCGTGATGCGCAAGCAAAATTGGCTGAATTAGAAAAGAAAGAACAGCTTACTTTTAATCAAACGATGGAGCTTACTCAACAACAAAAAGAAGAAGTGAGTGTAAAAGTTGAAGAATTAAAATCGTCATTGTCTGAAAGATTGACTCTATTAAAAGAAGAGAATGATTCCATTGAAAAGGCACAGGAATCACTATCCTCTTTAGATAAAATAGTAGAAGAAGCCAAAGACGATCACATCAAATCGTCCGTTTCCGATTTGCAAGAAGCGATGGATGCGCGATATGAAGCACATGACCAAGTCAGCGCAGAATATCAAAAGTTAACGGATCTACAAAGTACATTATATGAAATGCTGACAAATGAAGAAACACAACAAGCCGAACTCCAAGAACAAGTTGTCAAAGTTAATGAACAAAACGAAGTTGTTCAATCAGCTATTAATGCTTTCAATAATGCCACTAAAGAATTGAATGAAAAGAAAGAGTCTGTGTATGACTCTTTACAAGAAGAAAAGTAAAACGACCTCACTCTGAGGTCGTTTTTTTGTGTGATAGAGAGGGTGATAGATAAATAGGTTTTATAATACAGAAGTTTATTTGTACTAGTACAGTTTCGAGAAAAGTGAATAATCTATCAATTGTAAGCTCATATTTCACTAGAGTTTCCAATGATTGACCACCAAAATAAAGTTGAGTATACTAGGGAAGAATGAACATTGTATCACTCGATTTTTACAGTTTTTTTAATACAGTTACTTAAGGAGAGGTGTTAACATGGCTGCAAAAAATGCCAAGCAATTAGGACCAGTAGAAACACTTCAAGCCATCGAAGAAAAATTTGAAATGTTTCAGATTTTGAACGAAGAAGGCGAGATTGTTAACAAAGACGCAGACCCGAATTTATCGGATGAAGAATTAGTCGAGTTAATGCGCCGCATGGTGTATACGCGTATTCTTGACCAACGCTCTATTTCTTTAAATAGACAAGGACGTTTAGGTTTCTATGCACCGACAGCAGGACAAGAAGCTTCTCAATTAGCTTCTCATTATGCTCTTGAAAAAGAAGATTTCATCTTACCAGGGTACCGCGATGTACCTCAAATGATCTGGCACGGGTTGCCACTTTCACAGGCATTCCTATTCTCTCGTGGACATTTCATGGGGAACCAGATTCCTGAGAACGTAAAAGTATTCCCACCTCAAATCATTATCGGTGCTCAATTCATCCAAGCGGCTGGTGTGGCACTTGGAATGCAAAAGCGTGGTAAAAAATCAGTTGCTGTGACTTACACAGGTGACGGTGGTTCTTCGCAAGGTGACTTCTATGAAGGTATTAACTTTGCAGGTGCATTCCGCTCTCCAGCTATTTTTATTGTCCAAAATAACCAATATGCAATCTCAACTCCACGTGAATTGCAAACAGCTGCTAAAACAATCGCTCAAAAAGGGATTGCGGCAGGTATTCCAAGTATCCTAGTTGATGGAATGGATCCATTGGCCGTTTACGTTGCAACACGCGATGCTCGCGAACGTGCAGTGAATGGTGAAGGACCAACATTGATTGAAACATTATGTTACCGTTATGGACCACATACGATGGCAGGGGATGACCCGACACGTTACCGTACATCTGATACAGATTCAGAGTGGGAAAAGAAAGATCCATTGGTTCGTTTCCGTGCTTATTTAGAAGCAAAAGATCTTTGGAATGAAGAAAAAGAAAATGAAGTAATCGAACAAGCTAAAGAAGAAATCAAGGATGCCATTAAAACAGCTGATGCTGCGCCGAAACAAAAAGTGACGGATTTAATGGAAATCATGTATGATCCAAACGAAGAAATGCCATATCACTTAAAAGAACAATATGAACTTTACAAAGAGAAGGAGTCGAAGTAACCGATGGCACAAATGACGATGATTCAAGCAATTACGGATGCACTCCGTAATGAGCTTAAGAATGATGAAAACGTCCTCGTCTTCGGTGAAGACGTTGGAAATAACGGCGGTGTATTCCGTGCGACTGAAGGCTTACAAAAAGAATTTGGCGAAGATCGTGTATTCGATACACCATTAGCTGAATCAGGTATTGGTGGTTTAGCGGTGGGTCTTTCACTTGAAGGCTTCCGTCCAGTTCCAGAAATCCAGTTCTTCGGTTTCGTTTATGAAGTAATGGATTCAATCAGCGGTCAATTAGCGCGTATGCGTTTCCGCAGTGGTGGCAAATACAGTGCACCAGTTACAATCCGTTCTCCATTCGGTGGAGGGGTTCATACTCCTGAAATGCACGCGGACAGCTTAGAAGGTTTGGTAGCTTCTCAACCTGGTTTGAAAGTAGTTATTCCTTCTTCACCTTACGATGCTAAAGGATTATTAATTTCTGCTATCCGTGATAATGCCCCAGTTATTTTCCTAGAACACATGAAGTTATACCGTTCATTCCGTGAAGAGGTTCCTGAAGAAGAATACACAATTCCTCTAGGTAAAGCGGAAGTGAAACGTGAAGGTACAGACCTTACGATTATTGCTTACGGTGCAATGGTACACGATAGCTTAAAAGCTGCAGAAGAACTTGAAAAAGAAAACTACTCAGTAGAAGTAATCGATTTACGTACTGTTCAGCCATTGGATATTGAAACAATCATTGCTTCTGTTGAAAAAACAGGACGTGCGGTTGTTGTTCAAGAAGCACAAAAACAAGCAGGTATTGCTGCTAATGTAGTGGCTGAAATTAACGAACGTGCAATTCTAAGCCTGGAAGCACCAGTATTACGTGTATTTGCACCAGATACAATCTTCCCATTCGCGCAAGCTGAATCGGTTTGGTTACCAAACTCGAAGGACATTGTAGCGACAGCTAAAAAAGTACTGACATTCTAATAGTAAGTTCCAAAAGTCCAGGCAAGATTTCTTGTTGGTCTTTTGGATTTAAAGATATTACACACTCACAACTGAAAGGGTGAATTTTGTGGCATTTGAATTTCGATTACCGGATATCGGTGAAGGTATACACGAAGGCGAAATCGTAAAATGGTTTGTTAAAGCAGGCGACACCATTGGCGAAGATGATATTTTATGTGAAGTTCAGAATGACAAAGCAGTCGTTGAAATTCCTTCTCCTGTAGCAGGAAAAGTGGAAGAAGTGCTTATTGGAGAAGGGACAGTTGCAACTGTTGGCCAAATCTTGATTCGCATTGACGCACCAGGCTATGAAGATCTTCAATTTAAAGGTGGTCACGAAGACGATCCTAAAGCAGAAGAGAAAACAGAAGCTCAAGTTCAAGCAACTGCAGAAGCTGGACAAGAAGTAGAAAAAGAAGCAACACCGGTAGCAAAAGATCAAGCTCCTGAAAAAGAAGCAGCTGAACCAACGAAAGCGGCTCCTAAAGCAGAAGTAGCATCGAAGACTGAAAAAGACCCAAATGGTCGTGTTATTGCAATGCCTTCAGTGCGTAAATTTGCACGAGATAATGATGTCGAAATTTCTCAAGTCAACGGATCAGGTAAAAATGGCCGCGTGATGAAAGAAGATATCGAAGCATATATGAATGGTGGGCAAACAACTGAAGCACCTGAACAAGATGCAGTTGCTGCAAATGAAGAAACAACAAGCGAAGAAAAAGTTGAAAAAGCAGCGAAACCTGCAGCTCCAGCTTTGGAAGGTGAATTCCCTGAAACTCGTGAGAAGATGTCAGGTATTCGCAAAGCAATCGCAAAAGCGATGGTTCACTCGAAACATACAGCTCCCCATGTAACATTAATGGACGAAGTTGATGTAACTGAACTTGTTGCACATCGTAAGAAGTTCAAAGATTTAGCAGCTGAGAAGAATGTGAAATTAACTTATTTACCATACGTTGTAAAAGCATTGGTAAGTACACTTCGTGATTTCCCAGACTTCAATCGTTCATTAGATGACGAAGCTGGCGAAATCATTCAAAAGCATTACTTCAATATCGGGATTGCAGCTGATACAGAAAAAGGCTTGTTAGTACCAGTTATCAAACATGCTGACCGTAAATCTGTATTTGCGATTTCAGATGAAATTAATACACTTGCAGGAAAAGCTCGTGATGGGAAGTTATCACCTTCTGAAATGAAAGGTGCTTCTTGTTCAATCACGAATATTGGTTCTGCCGGTGGACAATGGTTTACACCTGTAATCAATCATCCTGAAGTTGCGATTCTAGGAATTGGTCGTATTGCAGAGAAACCTGTCATAAAAAATGGTGAAATTGTAGCCGCTCCTGTGTTAGCATTATCATTGAGCTTTGATCATCGTATGATCGACGGTGCGACTGCTCAGCACGCATTAAATAACATTAAGCGTTTGCTTAGCAATCCAGAACTTTTATTAATGGAGGCGTAAAAACATGGTAGTAGGAGATTTCCCAATCGAAACAGATACGCTCGTCATCGGCTCAGGCCCTGGCGGATATGTTGCGGCCATCCGTGCTGCACAAACTGGTCAAAAAGTGACAATCGTTGAAAAAGAACATTTAGGCGGCGTTTGTTTAAACGTTGGTTGTATTCCTTCTAAAGCGTTAATTTCAGTCGGTCACCGTTTTGAACAAGCAAAACATTCAGATGATATGGGTATTACTGCATCTGAAGTTACAATTGATTTTTCAAAAGCCCAAGCTTTCAAAGACAGTGTTGTTAAGAAATTAACAGGTGGCGTTGAAGGTTTACTAAAAGGGAATAAAGTTGAAATCGTTCGTGGCGAAGCATACTTTGTTGATGCTAACACTGTTCGTGTAATGGACGAAAATTCAGCACAAACGTATAAATTTAAAAACGCGATTATCGCAACAGGCTCTCGTCCTGTTGAGATTCCATCATTCAAATTCACAAAACGTGTGTTAAGTTCAACAGGGGCTTTGGCTCTTGGAGAAATCCCAGGAAAATTAGTTGTCATTGGTGGCGGTTATATCGGAACTGAATTAGGAACTGCATTTGCAAACCTAGGTTCTGAAGTAACAATTATCGAAGGCGGCGACGATATTTTAGCTGGATTCGAGAAACAAATGACGCAAATCGTTAAAAAAGGCTTGAAGAAAAAAGGTGTTAATGTTGTTGTGAAAGCATCAGCAAAAGGCGTCGAAGAATCAGAATCAGGCGTAACAGTTACGTACGAAGCAGGCGGCGAAGAGAAAAAAGTCGAAGCGGATTATGTATTAGTAACTGTAGGCCGTCGTCCAAACACGGATGAAATGGGTCTTGAAGAAATCGGCATCAAAATGGGCGAACGCGGCTTGATCGAAGTTGACAAGCAAGTTCGCACAAACATCGAAAACATTTTTGCAATTGGTGATGTAGTTTCAGGTCCTCAACTTGCACACAAAGCTTCTTACGAAGGTAAAGTGGCAGCTGAAGTTATCGCTGGTCAAACATCTGTTGTGGATTACTTAGCAATCCCTGCTGTATGTTTCACAGATCCTGAACTTGCAACAGTTGGCTTAAATGAAGAGCAAGCTAAAAAAGAAGGCTTTGAAGTAACGGCTGGGAAATTCCCATTCGGTGCTAACGGTCGTGCTTTAGCATTAAACGCAACAGACGGTTTTGTGAAACTTGTTTCACGTAAATCGGATGGTTTGTTGTTAGGTGCTCAAATCGTCGGTCAAGGCGCTTCTGATATGATTGCTGAACTTGGTTTAGCGATTGAAGCGGGAATGACAGTAGAAGATATTGCTATGACAATTCATGCACATCCAACATTGGGCGAAATCTCAATGGAAGCTGCTGAAGTAGTAATGGGTCACCCGATTCATATCATTACAAAATAAGTTAATAATAGAGTCGTACAGGTTAAACCTGTACGACTTTTTTTAATAGCTGCTGGAAAGACAGTGGGAAATCATGCTAAAATGACATTCGAAAGGGTCACGGTGATACATCATGAAATACACAAAACTAATGAGTATGAGTTTATTAGCATTAATGTTGGCTGCTTGTGGAGATGAAGAAACAAAGACAACTACATCCGCTCCAACTCAACAAGAAGTTGAGGACGAGGTAGTTGAAGATAAAGAAGTTGAAAAAGATGAAGAAGAAACACAAGAAGAGACAGAAGAGGTAACTGCACCATTGGAGCCTCTATATACGTTGAATGAAGCCAATTGGTCGTTCAAGCCAATTGCTGATGCGCCTTCCAAAGTTGTTTTATTAACCATTGATGACGCACCTGACAAACGATCACTAGAAATGGCAAAAACGTTAAAATCTTTAAATGCACCTGCTATTTTCTTTGTAAATGGACATTTTTTGGATAGTGACGAAGAGAAAGCAGTCTTGAAAGAAATACATAACATGGGCTTTGCTATTGGTAACCATACGCAAACGCATGCAAACTTGAAACAACTGACTGAAGATGAACAGCGTGCTGAAATCATGCAGGTAAGTGAAACGATTGAAGCTATTATTGGGGAAAAACCAAAATTTTTCAGAGCCCCATTCGGAGCGAATACTGATTTTAGTAAAGCTCTTGTTAAGGAACAAGGTATGCTGTTAATGAATTGGACTTACGGATACGACTGGGAATCAAATTACCAAGATGCCAATGCTTTAAAAGATATCATGGTAAATACAGAGTATTTAACAGATGGCGCTAACTTATTAATGCATGACCGAAAATGGACTGCTGAAGCCCTTGGTGGCATAGTAGAAGGTTTACGAGCAAAAGGGTACGGCATGATTGACCCTTCGACAATACAAGGTGTAACAGGCGAATAATGACTAACAATAAAGGCTGAGCCTCCCGGTAAAGGAGACTCAGCCTTTTCACTTCAATTACTTTAATAAAACGCTTTATGTTCTTTGATGACTCGAATCAATTTCAATTCATCATCTTCTGGACCTTGTACAGGTAAACCCGCTTCGATATTCATATGAATATAAGCAATATTATCTTCCGTAATGATTTCACCTGGTATGAAAATTGGGATACCCGGAGGATATACCATAATAAATTCAGCTGAAATACGACCTACAGAATCTGCAAACGGTACGACTTCAGTTGTCGCGTAAAACGCATCACGAGGCGTCATGGCTAAACGTGGTATATCAGGCATTGTTACAAATGCTTCTACGATTTCAGCTTCCGCTTCAAATGATTGGGCCATACGCTGAAGTGCATTAACAAGCAAGTTCAATTCTTTTTTGGAATCCGCAATTGTCACGATACACAGAATATTGTATAAATCGGATAATTCGACTTCGATGTTTGCTTTTTCGCGTAACCATTCTTCAGCTTGATGACCTGTAATCCCTAAATTTTTGACACTGATCAATAACTTAGTAGGATCCATATCGTAAGTTGCAGAAGTACGCAATATTTCTTCTCCTACACAGTGGAGGTTCGGAATCTGATTGATTCGCTTGCGTGTATCTTTTGCCAATCGAATGGCAGTAGTCAATAAATCATGGCCATGAATGGCTAACTGGCGTCGTGCTGTATCTAATGACGCCAAGATTGGATAAGATGTCGAAGTTGTTGTTAACATCGATAAAATGGATTGAACACGCTTAGGTGATACTAATCCTTCGCGAACATTTAATACGGAGCTTTGTGTCATCGAACCGCCCAGTTTGTGAACCGAAGTGGCAGCCATATCTGCACCTGCGGCCATTGCTGATACGGGTAAAGATTCATGGAAATGAATATGAACACCATGCGCTTCATCCACCAAAACTGGAATATTACGTTCGTGTGCTATTTCAACAATACGTGTTAAGTCTGCTGCAAAACCGAAGTAAGTAGGGTTAATAACAAGTACAGCTTTTGCATCTGGATGAGCATCTAATGCTTTCTCCACAGATTCTGCAGAGATACCGTGTGAGATTCCAAGTTCCGGATCCACTTCTGGGTGAATGAAGACTGGACTTGCACCCGCAAATACAATGGCAGACATAATCGATTTATGAACATTGCGCGGAACCAGGATTTTATCTCCAGGTCCGACAACACTTAAAATCATCGTCATAATGGCACCGCTTGTACCTTGAACTGAGAAAAATGTATAGTCGGCACCAAAAGCTTCTGCTGCTAATTCTTGCGCTTTTTTAATCGCACCTTTTGGTGAGTGTAAATCATCAAGTGGGGCAATATTGATTAAATCTATAGAAAGAATATTATCGCCTACGAATTCACGAAACGCAGGGTCGACACCATTTCCTTTTTTATGACCGGGAATATGAAACTGAATAGGATGTCGATTGCGATGTTTTAGCAAGACATCAAATAAAGGGGTTTCTAACTGAGACAATGGACGTACCACCTCAACTTTCTTTTTGATGGCATTCAACTATTTTGGAATACCGATTTAAAAATGAAAATGAAAAACAAGTGAATTATAGCATTTAGTATAGCGAATGACCATAAATATTAGAGGGATTTCGACAATAAAATTGAATATAGTACAATTAATTAATAGGGGGGAACTGAATATGAACTGGCAAACACGAATTACAGAGTTACTACATATCAAATATCCAATCATTCAAGGTGGGCTTGCCTATCTTGCGTATGCTGATTTAGCAGCTGCAGTTTCGAATGCTGGCGGACTTGGTCAGATCACGGCAATGAGTCTAGAGTCACCTGAGGCACTCAGAAACGAAATACATAAAGTACGTACAATGACTAATCAGCCGTTCGGAGTCAACTTTGCAATAGGGGATCATGGTCGACCGTTTTCAAATATGCTAGAAGTCGCGATTGAAGAAAAGGTGCCTGTTGTCTCGATGACAGGAGGAAATCCCACCCCTATTTTTGATCAATTAAAAGGAACGGATATAAAAAAACTGGTGTTGGTAGCTGCTACAAGACAAGCGCAAAAAGCGGAAGAACTAGGTGCTGACGCAGTCATGGTCGTTGGGCAGGAAGGTGGAGGGCATTTGGGTCGTGATGACGTTGGAACGATGGTGCTTGTCCCGCGTGTAGTGGATGCTGTATCCATTCCTGTAATTGCCTCTGGTGGAATAGGGGATGGCCGAGGTTTCATGGCTGCGCTTGCGCTTGGTGCGGAAGGGATTGAAATGGGTACACGTTTTATTGCAACTAAAGAATGCTTACATGCTTCACATGTCTATAAACAAGCTTTAATCGATAGTTCCGAAACCGGAACAACAGTAATCAAGCGATCGATAGGTGCTCCTGCGCGAGCCTTGATCAATCCTTGGACAGAAAAAATCCGCGAAATTGAAGTTGAGATGCCAACATACGAGGCTTTAAAAGAGTATATTAGTGGTGAAGCAAACAAACAATATATTTACGAAGGTAATGCTGAAAAGGGCTTTGGCTGGGCTGGTCAAGTAGCGGGTCTAATCGATGATATCCCGTCAGTAGAACAATTAATTACTCGAATGATTTCACAAGCAGAAGACTTCCGCTTAAAATGGAAGTAAGGAAAGGGTGAATAAACATGAGTTTTGCATATCCATTTTCAAAAGACTGGTCGACGGAGGAAATAATCGCTGTCGTGCAATTTTTTGAAGTCATAGAATACGCTTACGAACAAGGCGTAAACCGAGAAGTTTTGATGGAAAAGTATCGACGATTTAAAGAGGTCGTTCCGTCCATGGCGGAAGAGAAAACCTACTTCAGGGAATTCGAAAAAGAAAGCGGCTATATTTGTTATCCAATCATCAAAAAAATGAAAGAAACGACGAAAGGTGCAATCATTAAAGGGTCAGGGAAATAAACCAAGCCGGCTAGATTGTAATAAAGAATTTTAAGACCAAATCACTTCCGATTTGGTCTTTTTTAATCCAGAAAATATCAAATTAGGAGTCAGTAAAAATAGCAGGAGATTAAAAAAACACGAAGAATGTTTAAAGGGTTAGACAAATAAAATGTGAAAGGGGGGTTAATAGTTGAATAAGATTTTTTTACATTTAGAAGGGTTTGCCGTTTTATCTATAAGTCTATATTTTTATGGGTTCAACCAATTTAGTTGGATTCTATTCTTTGTATTATTATTTTCGCCAGATTTATCAATACTTGGCTACCTTTATAATAATAAGATTGGAGCAATTATATATAATTTATTTCATACATACTTCATCGCGATCCTTGTTATTATTTGTGGTCTGCTATTTAACAACCATGTTGTCTTAGCGATTGGTTTAATTTGGTCTGCTCATATTGGAATGGACCGAATGATTGGATATGGTTTGAAATACCCAACGGCTTTTAAAGACACTCATTTAAGCCGAGTGTAATTATACGACAAAATAAAACAAACGCTCAGAGTGTAAATTTCTCTGAGCGTTTTCTTTAAGTCATTCTTGTCCGGTTATTTATTAACCATCACATAATATACAGGTAATAACGCTTCAAATGTTTCTTCAGCAAACAAGGCGAACTCTTCCTCTGACATTTCAACTGCCTGGTCACTTGGCAGATGGCGTCCAACTAAAAACTCGGCTTTCTTCACTTCTTTTAAACGTGTCAATAAAGAAGGCAATTGTTCTTTATGTGCAGTTTTAAGAGGCATTGCTTCAGGAGACATGTGATCGCCTGAAATGATAAAGTCTTGTGGAAGCTTCTTAAATAAAGATTTCTTTTTCAATAATCGTTCTGCAATTTGTACTTTATCTGGTGCCTCATAAATGACAGCCAAAATAATAAACACATGCGTACCCCATAAACCGATTTGAAAATGGGGAAGTGCTTTGTATCCTCGTTTGTATGGAGCAAACGCCACCCACGAATCTTTTGGTGGATTTACAGAACGCCTGGCATGCTTGGCGACATGCGGATAGAATTCACCGCCTGTTTTACTTGAAAAATAAGCTGCATATGTATGACCGAAAGCTTCGAACTTTGGTCGGACTTTTTCTATCAAAGCTTGCATACGATGTTCTAAACCTTCTATTTGAAAAACCTCAAAGTCATCCTTTTCCCATTTATATTTCAACTTTTTTTCCACCTTTCATACTTCTTATGTTTATTTTAATCAAAAAATGGGAAAAAATCTTGTAAGTAAGCTTTATGGAGTTGACAAAAACAACTTAACGCCATATTGTATATAAAACATTCTGAATATTTAGATAAAAGAAAAGGGGTGTAAGACATGAAACAAGTTGTCCATATCATTCGTAAAGAAGACGTAGAGAAAAAGATGGTTTTCGGATTGAAATTAGAGCTTGACTATGAACTTGCCTCTTTGTACGATGCGATGCAAGAGAAAAATCAAGCAGAAATCGACAAGAGCAAAGTAAGGCTTGGCGAAATTCATAAGCAATTGAAGGCTCTCCATGCTTTACACTAGAACGAAATCCAGCCCTTATACTTAAACGCACCTGATCGTCTATTTCTGACATCAGGTGTTTTTTTGTTTATAATAAAAGAAGAGAAAGATTTGGAAAGGCGGCAATTTCATTGGAACTACAACAACTCGATCGCTATGCAAAAGCATTAATTAAAGAAGCAGGCAGAAAGATTCGCCACTCGTTAACTTATGAATTGGTTATCGAATCAAAAGCAGATGCCAATGATTTGGTGACGAATATGGATAAAGAAATTGAGCAATTTTTTATTGAGCATATCCGTAAAGATTATGTAGGACACGCCATTTTAGGTGAAGAAGGATTCGGTGACGATCTCCTGTCATTGAATGGTTATGTGTGGATGTTGGATCCGATAGACGGTACGATGAATTTTATTCATCAACAACGAAATTTCGCCATTTCATTAGGCATATTTAAAGATGGTATTGGCGTTTTCGGTTACATATATGACGTTATGAATGATGAGCTATATAGTGCACAAAAAGGTCATGGTGCTTATTTGAATGATGAGCCAATTCCAGTGTTGGAATCGACGACGATTTCCAAAGCAATTATTGGAATGAATGCGAGCTGGGTGGTTCCAAATCGTCATATTGAAAATGAAGGACTTATTCGATTAGTCAAAGATGTACGTGGAATCCGTTCATATGGTTCTGCAGCTCTTGAGCTTGCTTATGTATCCACTGGGCGGATTGATGCTTATATGTCCATGCGTTTATCACCTTGGGATGTTGCTGGAGGTGTTGTCATCGCTGAAGAAGTTGGAGCAGTTGCGACCAATTTGAAAGGACAACCTCTAAAGTTTTTAGGGCAAGACACATTTATTGTGGCACGTAAGAGTTTGCACGATTCATTACTGGCGAATTATATTACCCTGAAATAAAAAGGAAGGAATGGAGTGAGTCCATTCCTTCCTTTCATATTTTACACATCATAATTTGCCTACAATGTTCCTTCATCACGCATTTTCTTTTTCGTTTTAAAACCGAAACCCATGACAATAATAAGTAATGCAATGCTTGCCAAGATACCAATTACACTGCGTAATCCAACAGATATTCCGATTGCAAACATCGATAATAGAGCTAAAAGGGAATATAGTACAAATACCCATTTAATATTTTTCACAAAGTACCCTCCACAAAAACGATAATATTCTTACAATTCTAAATCAGACAAATAGTTGCAACATGTGCTATAATAACACAGTTAAGGACTCGAAAAAAGAATATGGAGTGAAACAATGACTAATTTACGTCAAGACCTAAGAAACATCGCAATTATTGCCCACGTTGACCATGGTAAAACAACTTTAGTTGACCAATTATTAAAACAATCCGGTACTTTCCGTTCAAATGAACATGTGGACGAGCGTGCAATGGATTCAGGTGATATCGAGCGCGAACGCGGTATTACGATTCTTGCTAAAAACACAGCGATTCAATATAAAGATGTGAAAATCAACATTCTTGATACACCTGGACACGCTGACTTTGGTGGAGAAGTTGAACGTATTATGAAAATGGTAGACGGTGTTCTACTTGTTGTGGATGCTTACGAAGGTTGTATGCCACAGACTCGTTTTGTATTGAAAAAAGCTTTGGAACAAAACTTACAACCAATCGTAGTTGTAAACAAAATTGACCGTGACTTTGCTCGCCCAGAAGAAGTAGTAGATGAAGTTCTTGAACTTTTCATTGAATTGGAAGCAAATGACGATCAATTGGAATTCCCTGTTATCTTCGCATCAGGTATGAACGGTACAGCAAGTCTTTCATCAGTAGCTGCAGAGCAAGATGAAAACATGCAAGTACTTTATGATGCAATCATTGAACATATCCCGGCTCCAGTAGACAACAAAGAAGAGCCTCTTCAATTCCAAGTATCTCTTCTTGACTACAATGATTATGTTGGCCGTATCGGTATCGGTCGCGTATTCCGAGGAACGATGGAAGTTGGACAACAAGTATCTCTTATGAAATTAGACGGTAAAGTGAAGAACTTCCGTGTAACAAAAATGTTTGGTTTCATGGGTCTTAAACGTGTTGAAATCCAAAAAGCTTCTGCAGGTGATTTAATTGCCGTATCAGGGATGGAAGATATTAACGTTGGAGAAACAGTTTGTCCAACTGAGCATCCTGAAGCATTACCAATCTTACGCATCGATGAGCCTACTCTTCAAATGACGTTCCTAGTGAACAACAGTCCATTTGCTGGACGTGAAGGTAAATGGGTAACATCTCGTAAAATTGATGAGCGTCTTCAATCTCAACTTGAAACAGACGTATCTCTTCGTGTAGATCCAACTGATTCTCCTGATGCATGGGTTGTATCTGGTCGTGGAGAATTGCACTTGTCTATCTTGATTGAAAACATGCGTCGTGAAGGTTTCGAATTACAAGTTTCAAAACCAGAAGTAATTGTACGTGAAGTTGATGGGGTTCGTTGTGAGCCAGTTGAACGTGTACAAATTGATATTCCAGAAGAACATGTAGGTTCAATCATTGAATCAATGGGTGAACGTAAAGGTGAAATGCTTGATATGGTCAACAATGGTTCAGGTCAAGTACGCTTAATCTTCATGGTTCCTGCTCGTGGTTTGATTGGATACACAACTGAATTCATGACATTAACTCGTGGATACGGAATTATCAACCATACTTTCGACAGCTACCAACCAATGCAAAAAGGTCGCGTAGGCGGACGTAGTAAAGGTGTTCTAGTGGCAATGGCTACAGGACAAGCTTCTGAATATGGAATTCTAGGTATTGAAGACCGCGGTACAATTTTCGTTGAACCAGGTACTGATATTTATGAAGGAATGATCGTTGGAGAACATACTCGTGATAATGACTTAACAGTTAACATTACGAAAATGAAGGCTGCCAACAACATCCGTTCTGCTAACAAAGAAGCGACAACTACACGTAAAAAACCACGTATTATGACGTTGGAAGAATCACTTGAATACCTAAATGATGATGAGTACTGTGAAATTACACCTCAATCGATTCGTTTACGTAAAAAAGTTCTTGATAAAAACGAACGTGAACGTGTAACGAAAAAGGCGAAAACTGCAGAAAATAGTTAATCGCGATAGAAAGGTTGAGAAATCTTGGCTGAACAGCAATTTGTCTATGACAAGATGTACCCAGTTGCACGTTGGCTTTATGAAATCCTTCCGAACTTTGATGTGGCAGGATACGCATTGTATCTTGTCATCTTCTTACTATCGGCGGTAGTGTACAAATTAGGATTTGCGAAAAAATTAAGAGTGGGACAAAACATCGTGATCTACCTATTTTTGTTGATCGGATGCATCATGCTTACTTTTTTAGCTTTCTTCCTACCAATAGTAGAAGGATTAATTATTGCCGCAATGATTTTGATTTTGTATAAAATTCGTTTGCATAATGAAAAAAAGAGAAGCGCTAGCGCAAGCTAGTGCTTCTCTTTTTTTTATATAACATGGCAAGTAGCCAAACATAGAACAAGTGTGCAATTGACCAATAGCCAAATGCCTGCCAATCATTCCACACTGGAACTTCTTTAATAGCGAGTGTACTAAGAATAAAATACAAACCGAACGTTGGTAAACAAAGTAAAAAACTAAGTACCCACAACTTTGGAAGACTGTCTTGGATATGCAATCGTTCCGCTAATGTAATAAAGACGAAAGTGATCACTATTGAGATGAGTACATGAAATAAGAATTCGACCGTTTCGGGCCATTGTACTTTACCGAAAATAGGGATGAAGTCAACATTCAGCAACAATGTATAGACTTTTACATTCGTTACAGATTGAATAAATTTCATTAAGAGACCCAATAAAATCCCGCTGAATATGCCAATGTAAAGAGAATTGACGAGATGTGAACGGGTAAACATTAGAAATCTTCTTCAATTCGTCGTGAACTTTTGTAAAAAATAAAGTCACCGGTTGCCAATCGAGCTTCCGTCTTTTCTCCTATACGTTCATGGCACGGATCACACATATACGTGTGAATTGGTCGATTGCGCAATTTTTTTGCTTGTGGTGAATCATCAGGTAATTGGTTGATGGTATCACAAATGACACATTTTACACGCATCAAAACGACCTCCTAATCTACTCTTACTGCTTGTACATGTTTGATGGGATTTTCCAAGTTCGATCCATCTGCAAAAAGTACATAAACTGGTCCATCTTCAAGCAAAGGTTTCCCGTCCTGGCTATATTTAAAAATTAACGAATCCGCTTGTTCCAATGTAAAAGTATGTTCTTCGCCATTCTCAGTTTCGATAATGACAGATTTTGCGTTTTCATTGACTTCGGCATTTTTTAGAAAATGTTTTAAGTAAATACCAAAAGTCCCTGTCAGGATTTTTGTCTTCTCGTATTTCTTCTCGGTTTTTAATGTAGGAGGATATGTTGCACCCTCCATGATTTCTCGTGACCAATGGGCAGACATATTTTTCGTGTATTCATCCAGCTCATTTTTTTCCAGCTGCTGTTCTGTGAAAAATGTTTTTAAGTCAATTCGTCGATCATCAAAAATCCACACACCAGGATCTAAAGTTATTTTAAATTTTACATTGCCTTTAATAGGTATAATCGTTTCCATTCTATTGGTGCCTCCTTGCAAGTTGCATTTCTTCTACTAGTATAACCCTTTGCTAATAGGTAAAAAAGAATTAAGTTCAGAAAGATTCCCAGTCGAAGCGATACTTGCATTTTTGTCACTAGAAAGATACACTTTACTAAGACAATATAAGGTAATGGGGGCGTCCTCATGGATACTACATCTCAACAATCGTACCAGCAGAAAGCTATGGAATTATTAAAAGCTGATGCGGAAAAAATAGCAAAACTTATCAAGGTTCAAATGGACCATTTGACGATGCCGCAATGCCCACTTTACGAAGAAGTCTTAGATACCCAAATGTACGGTCTATCTAAAGAAATCGATTTCGCAGTAAAATTAGGGCTTATTGAGCGTGAAGAAGGAAAGTTAATTCTTTCTACACTTGAAAAAGAATTATCTGTGTTGCACGATGCTTATACAGAGAAATAAGTAAAAAACTCAAACTCAACATGTGTTTGAGTTTTTTTGCTAGAAAAAAAGAAAAAGAGGTTTCAAAATGATCCCATACATCAAGCGCTATGCAAAAAACTTTGATTACTCCTTATTTATTACATATATGTTTTTATGCCTGTTTGGCTTGGTGATGATTTATAGTGCCAGCATGGTATGGTCCGTCAATCGCTACGATTTCGAGCCGGATCACTTTTACAAAAAACAGATCTTGAATTTGATATTAGCGGTACCAGTATTTTTGGTCGGTGCGCTATTTCCTTATAAGCATTATCGTAAGAAACCTATGATGATCACGATGTTGGTTGTTATGTTTATTTTGCTAGTAGCGGTTCATTTTATCGGTTATGCTGCCGGTGGTGCTAAGAGCTGGATTAATCTTGGCTTTGGAAATATCCAGCCTTCAGAGCTTGCAAAAATAATTATGGTGCTCTATTTTGCCGGTGTATTTGCCAATAAAGCAAGAAAAGGTCCGATTGATAGTTTTAACCAGTCAATTGCACCACCCGTAACAGTGCTTGTCATGGCCGTTGCCTTGGTGTTGAGTGAAGTAGATATGGGTTCAGCCATGATTATCTTTTTCACGGCCATATCTGTAATGGCTGCTAGTGGTATCCGTATCCAGACCTTTGTAAAAATAAGTGGAATCATCATTGGTGCACTTGCCTTAATAACGCCACTGCTTTATTTAGTAAGAGATAAATTCATTACGGAAAGACGATTAGGTCGGATCGAGGCTTTTCTGAATCCATTTGAATATGAACAAGGCTATGGATATCAAGTGGTAAATGGGTATTTGGCTATCGGTGCAGGGGGTCTGAAAGGCCTTGGGCTTGGCCAATCCGTACAGAAGCTAGGTTATTTACCAGAACCACAAACAGACTTTATTATGGCAATCATTGCGGAAGAACTGGGAATAGTTGGCGTATTGATTGTAATTGGTGGCCTTGGCTTTATCGTATTGCGTGCATTAGTCATTGCTTTATCAGCAGAAGATCCTCATGCACGTATGATAGCAGCTGGTTTTGGTAGTTTCATAGGCTTCCAGACATTTATCAACTTAGGGGGCTTGCTAGGTTTGATTCCGTTAACAGGAGTACCACTACCATTTATAAGTTATGGCGGAACTTCTGTGATTTTGTTATCTTTAGCTATGGGCATTCTGCTAAATGTGTCCATGTTTGTCAAATACGAAAAAACGCGAAGCTAAGGGGTGTCGTCTCATGAAAACGATTCAGAAGATATTAGTAGCTAACCGCGGAGAAATTGCAATTCGCATTTTCCGTGCTTGTACCGAATTAAACTTGCGTACCGTATCGATTTATTCGAGAGAAGATAATGGTTCATTTCATCGATACAAAGCAGACGAATCGTATTTAGTAGGAGATGGGAAAAAGCCGATTGATGCCTACTTGGATATTGAAGGCATTTTGCAAATTGCAAAAACTAGTGGAGCAGACGCCATTCATCCTGGCTATGGATTTTTGTCTGAGAACGTGGATTTTGCAAGACGTTGTGAAGAGGAAGGAATCATTTTTATCGGTCCTACTTCTGCCCATTTGGACATGTTTGGAGACAAAGTTAAAGCACGAGAACAAGCAGTACTTGCCGGCATACCTGTAATACCAGGTAGTGATGGCCCTGTTCAATCTGTTCAGGAAGTAAAAGAATTTGGGGAAGCCAATGGGTATCCTTTAATGATTAAAGCTTCGCTAGGTGGTGGCGGTCGAGGGATGCGCGTAGTTCCTACAGCGGCAGACTTAGAATCAGCTTATGAACGGGCGAAATCAGAAGCGAAAGCCGCTTTTGGATCAGATGAAGTGTATGTAGAGAAATTTGTGGATAAACCGAAACATATTGAAGTTCAAATTTTAGGGGATAAGCATGGTAATTTGGTTCACTTGTATGAACGTGATTGCTCGATTCAGCGCAGACATCAAAAAGTAGTTGAAATCGCCCCATCTAATTCCATATCTAAAGAATTGCGCGATCGTATTTGTGATGCAGCAGTTCAATTAATGAATAATGTAAAGTACATAAATGCCGGAACGGTTGAATTTTTAGTGGCAGACGACGAGTTTTACTTCATCGAAGTGAATCCGAGAATTCAAGTGGAACACACGATTACCGAGATGATTACTGGCATCGATATCGTTCATACACAAATTCACATAGCCGATGGTTCGTCTTTGTATGAAGAGGAAATCGGTATGCCTGCACAACAAGACATTCCGTTATTCGGGTTTGCTATTCAATCACGAGTAACAACTGAGGACCCATTGAATCAATTTATGCCTGATACCGGTAAATTAATGGTCTACCGCTCCGGTGGAGGATTTGGTGTTCGTTTAGATGCGGGTAATGGTTTCCAGGGGGCAGTCATTTCTCCATATTATGACTCACTGCTTGTCAAAGTATCAACATGGGGGAAAACGTTTAAAGAAGCGGCTGCTAAAATGGATCGGAACTTGCAGGAATTCCGTATTCGTGGCATTAAAACGAATATCCCATTTTTAGAAAACGTAGTAAAACATAAGAATTTCATTACTGGGAATTTCAATACGAGTTTTATTGATTCCACGCCGGAATTATTCCTGTTCCCAACCCGTAAAGACCGAGGAACAAAGCTACTTAACTATATTGGAAACGTGACAGTGAATGGTTTCCCAGGAATTGAAAAAGCATCAAAACCAGTGTTTATTATGCCAAGAAAACCGCAGATTGATTTGCTTACTCCTCCGACAGCTGGAACGAAACAAATCCTGACTGAGCGTGGGGCTGATGGTCTGGTTGAGTGGATTCATGAGCAGAAAGACGTGTTGGTGACGGATACCACTTTCCGTGATGCACATCAATCTTTACTTGCTACACGCGTTCGTTCACATGACATGTATGAAATTGCAGAGCAGTCTTCAAGAGCCATGCACGATGCATTTTCTTTTGAAATGTGGGGCGGCGCAACATTTGACGTTGCATACCGATTCCTGAAAGAAAACCCATGGGATCGTCTCATTAAAATGCGCGAAATGATTCCGAATGTGTTGCTGCAAATGCTGATTCGAGGAGCTAATGCGGTCGGTTATAAAAATTATCCGGACAACGTAATCCGTGAATTTGTGCAGACATCAGCAGAAGCGGGAATCGATGTTTTCCGCGTATTTGATAGTTTAAACTGGATCAAAGGGATGGAAGTTGCCATAGATGCAGCGAGACAATCAGGCAAAATAGCGGAAGCGGCAATCTGTTATACCGGTGATATATTAGACGATAGCCGTGACAAATATACAGTCGCTTATTACAAAGAAATGGCAAAAGAATTGGAAGCAGCAGGTGCACATATTTTAGCCATTAAAGATATGGCTGGTTTGCTGAAACCTGAAGCTGCATATCGATTAATTTCAGAACTAAAAGATACGGTTTCACTGCCGATTCATTTGCACACTCATGATACAAGCGGCAACGGAATTTACTTGTACGGCAGAGCGATAGATGCTGGTGTAGATATTGTTGATACGGCTTTAGGAACGATGGCAGGTCTGACATCCCAACCAAGCACAAATACGCTAGCATATGCATTAAAAGGCAGCAAACGTGAAGTTCGAACGGATATTAAAGCATTAGAACAACTTTCCCACTACTGGGAAGATGTTCGCAAATACTACCAGGATTTCGAATCTGGTATGATGAGTCCGCATTCTGAAATATATGTTCATGAAATGCCTGGTGGTCAATACTCCAATTTACAACAACAAGCGAAAGCAGTTGGCTTGGGAGAACGTTTTGAAGAAGTAAAAGAAATGTATTCGACTGTGAATTTAATGTTTGGTGATGTTGTCAAAGTTACGCCATCATCAAAAGTTGTCGGTGATATGGCACTCTTCATGGTTCAAAATGATCTAACGGAAGAAACAGTACTGACTCGTGGTCAAACGATTGATTTCCCAGATTCAGTGATCGAGTTCTTCCAAGGATACATTGGACAGCCGTACGGTGGGTTCCCTAAAGAGCTGCAAAAAGTGATTTTAAAAGATCGCGAAGCGATTACAGTACGTCCAGGTGAATTATTGGAACCAGTCGATTTTGAGCAATTAAAAGAAGAGTTGTTCCATAAATTAAGTCGTCCTGTTACTATTCATGAGGTATTGGCATATGCTCTATATCCAAAAGTGTTTGATGAATATTCTGATATGGTCAAGAAATTTGGGGATGTTTCCGTATTGGATACGCCAACGTTCTTATACGGCATGCGCTTAGGCGAAGAAATTGAAGTTGAGATTGAGAAAGGCAAGACTTTACTTGTCAAACTGGTTTCAATCAGCCAACCGCAATCTGACGGTAATCGCGTCCTTTATTTCGAATTGAATGGACAGCCAAGGGAAGTAATTATTCAGGATATGACGATTGAATCTGATATTACACAAAAACCGAAAGCAGACGTTTCAAATCCAGATCATATTGGCGCTACGATGCCTGGAACAGTGTTGAAAGTAGTAATAGATAAAGGAAGTCGAGTGAAACGCGGTGATCATTTGCTTATCACAGAAGCAATGAAAATGGAAACTACTGTTCAGGCTCCTTATGACGGTATCGTGAAAGAAATTCATGTAACTACCGGCTCTTCTATTACAACGGGTGACTTGTTGATTGAAATGGAAAAAATTTAATTTTAGAATATCTAAGCATCAGCTAGACCTGTTATGGTCGAAACTGATGCTTTTTTTCTGACTTAGTCCCATTCTTACTAATATTTGTGCAAAAAAAAGCAGTTCCGCTTGAAAGCGGAAACTGCTTTTATCTTATTGTTTTTTGTTGCGGCTTCGTGAAAGGAGTAAAATCATATAACACAATAAACCAAAGAGTAGAGTGATGAGCAACGAATGTACTAAAGCGAAGTATAAGTTCAGCTTCGTGAGTACGACGAGCATACCTGCTATGACCTGTAGCGAAACGATCACGAATGCAATGATCCATCCATAATACAAAACTCGTTGATCTTTATAATGTTTGAATGCATGCCATGCGATTGTTGCAATCCAGATAAAAATTAATCCGGCAGCTGCGCGATGACCCATTTGCACCCACTCGTAAAGGTTCATTGGTAAAGAGAAGTCCCCATTGCGGCACATTGGCCATTCCGCACAAATTAAACCAGAATCGGTATGACGAACAAGGGCTCCTGTGTAAACCACCACATAGGAGTAAAGCGCAACACCGATTGTATGCCATTTCAGTTTCTTTCCAATCCTAAGCTTGTCCGCATCAAATTTGCGATCAACTTCAAAAACCAGAAGTGTTAATAACAAAACGGATGCAAAAGATAATAAGGAAATACCAAAATGCAAAGCTAAGATAAAATCTCCTTGCCCCCAAAGAACTTGAGCTGCACCAATTAAGGCTTGTAAAATCAAGAAAAACATCGCCATAAAAGCTAAAAATTTGGTTTCACGTATATGTCCCATTGCTTTCCATGACCAAACGGATAAGATCAGAATGAGAAAACCTACCGAGCCAGTAACGACACGGTGAGAAAATTCAATTAAAACTTCAGTCGTGATTTTGTCGGGAATTAGCTCTCCATTACATCCAGGCCAATGCCTGCCGCAACCCATTCCACTCTCTGTCTTCGTTACAAGTGCTCCACCTAAAAGGATAAGCAACATGCCGATAGTAGAAGCAACAGCAAACCACTTTAAGTATTTACTTTGTTGCATGAATGACACCTACTTTGTCTATACTGATCGCGAAAATGCGATACCTGCATGTTTGATAATAGCTAAGAACATGATAAAAAACAATGTTAAACAGATAAACAACAACAGTAAGGATACCCATTTCACAAATTGTTCATAAAAAATTCTCTTTCCATTCACAAAACTTTTTAGAAAATGCTTTACTATAGATATGTTGTGTCACATTGACAGTAAACCGCTGCGGCTTTTTATCGAATTTCAACTTAATTATAGAATTAAGAGAAGTTTTTCGATATAGTAAGTGTAGCGGAATATGCTTACAACTTTGAAAGGGGGAGTTTCATGTCAAACGGTCGCGCGATCACTGCAAGAACTGATGCGGATCTTGAAACAACATCATTTGTTAAAGACTTTCTTGCATTGATTAAGATTGGAATTGTAAACTCAAACCTTGTGACTACGTTTACGGGATTGTGGTTGGCTTTTCAATTTTCAAACCGTCACTTTTTAGATGAGCTGGACTTAATGTTTTATACTCTTTTCGGTGCAGCATTGATTATTGCCGGTTCTGCCGCAATGAACAACTTCATCGACCGGGATATAGATCCAATTATGTCGAGAACAAAATCTAGACCAACTGTAACTGGCCGGTTTAAACCTACTGCCGTATTGTCCGTTGCTCTGACCTTTTTAGTTGTTGGTGAGATTTTGTTATTTATGGCATCGGTTTCAGCTGGAGTATGGGGACTGGCTGGTATTATTAGTTATGTTGTCCTGTATACCATGTGGTCAAAAAGAAAGCATGTGAGCAATACAATTGTTGGGAGTATTTCAGGTGCCATTCCTCCAGTTATTGGATGGGCAGCAGTTGAGCCAACACTTGGATGGGGTGCTCTTTCATTATTCCTCATCATGTTTGCATGGCAGCCTCCACACTTTTACGCTCTTGCAATGAAACGAACGGAAGAATATCGTGCAGCAGGCATTCCGATGTTGCCGGTTATTAAAGGATTTGCACATACGAAGCGCTCAATGCTGCTTTGGATTCTCGTTCTTTTCCCACTTCCATTCTTACTTATGGAACTTGGAACATGGTTCCTTGTCCTTGCAACTGCGCTTAATATTGGCTGGCTTGTACTAGCACTAAAAGGCTTTAAAGCGGTAGATGATTTGAAATGGGCAAAAGGCATGTTTATTTATTCATTAAACTACATGACCATCATTTTTGTTTCCATGATTATTTTCTCGATTTTTAGCTAAACTATCGGGATTCTTTCTTTGAATATAGAATTCATATAGAATGGAACCACAGTCCGATTTACACATGAATACAACTACGAAAGAGGGGTTTGATTAAGCTATGATGAAAGGGATCAAAAAGTGGCGTCTCTTTTCACTGCTGACAGCTCTAATGGTCTTTTTGTCTGGATGCGGTGAAGAACATTTATCTACACTTACTCCAGCAGGACAAGTCGGTAGAGATCAATTGGATTTAATGGTGCTTTCAACAGCAATCATGGTACTTGTTATTATTGTGGTAATGATTGTTTATGTTCTTGCAATCGTCAAGTTCCGTCGCTCTAAAGTGGGCGAAAATGTAATTCCAAAGCAAGTAGAGGGAAGTCATAAATTAGAACTTATCTGGACAATCGTTCCGATTATTTTACTATTGATTTTGACAGTTCCTACTGTAGTCTCTACATATAAATTGGCAGATGTCAGTGGTATGGATACAGTCGATGCTAAAGGCAACAAAACTGCAGTAACGGTAAACGTTAAAGCAAATCTTTACTGGTGGGAATTTGAGTATCCTGATTTAGGAATCGTTACAGCTCAAGAATTAGTCGTACCAACGCAAGAGAAAGTTTACTTTAACCTTAAAGCAGCAGATGTGAAACACTCATTCTGGATTCCTGCAGCTGGTGGTAAATTGGATACTAACGTTGATAACCTAAACAAATTCTATTTAACTTTCGACAATCCGTCAGAAAGTCTTCAAGACGGTGTGTTTTATGGTAAATGCGCAGAGCTTTGCGGTCCTTCCCATGCATTAATGGACTTCAAAGTGAAATCTTTAGATCGTGATGATTTCGATGCTTGGGTGGCTGACATGAAAGCATCTAAAGAAGAAACACCAGAAGGTGACGTTGCTCAGCAAGGTCAGGAAATCTTCAACACTAGCTGTATCGCTTGTCATGCTGTTTCAGGTGCAGGTTCAACTGGTGGGGTAGGTCCTAACTTAGCGACATTCGGCGATCGTAATCGAGTAGCTGGATTCATGGAGCATACACCGGAAAATATCAAAGCATGGATTAGTAATCCAGAAAAACACAAACCTGGAAACCTTATGCCTGAACCAAAAGAAATCAATAATGGCAAGGATTTCACAGATCAAGAGCTCACAGCTCTGACAGAATACTTAATGGGACTATCTGTAGAAGAATAATCTTAGACAGAATGACAAGAAGGAGGTTAAAGTTGTGAGTTCAATCGCACAGAAAAAAGGCTTTGGTGCCACTCTTTGGGACTATTTAACAACAGTCGATCATAAGAAAATTGCCATCCTTTACCTCATTACCGGTGGATTCTTCTTTATCGTCGGCGGTATCGAGGCTATGCTTATTCGTATACAACTTGCACAACCTGACAATGATTTTGTGAGTGCAGGTATGTTTAATCAAATTATCACGATGCATGGTACAACCATGATATTCCTGGCTGCCATGCCGTTGTTATTAGGCTTTATGAATGCAGTTATGCCACTACAAATTGGTGCGCGTGACGTTGCTTTCCCATTCTTAAACTCTTTAGGTTTCTGGTTATTCTTCTTCGGGGGAGTATTCCTTAACTTATCTTGGTTCATGGGAGGAGCTCCTGATGCAGGATGGACTTCATATGCATCACTTTCATTAGCTTCACCAGGACACGGGATTGACTTTTATGCATTGGGTCTATTCATTTCTGGTTTCGGTACATTAATCGGAGGGATTAACTTCCTTGTTACGATTATCAACATGCGTGCACCGGGTATGACTTATATGCGTATGCCATTGTTCACTTGGACAACTTTTGTGGCATCAGCATTAATTCTATTCGCTTTCCCTCCATTGACTGTAGGGATTGTGTTCATGATTGTTGACCGTATGTTCGGAGGTAATTTCTTTGACCATACAATGGGTGGTAATACAATTATCTGGGAACATTTATTCTGGATTTTTGGACATCCTGAAGTATACATCTTAATTTTACCGGCTTTCGGTATTTTCTCAGAAATTTTCCCTACATTCGCACGTAAGCGATTGTTCGGTTACTCAGCTATGGTTTTTGCAACTGTATTAATCGGTTTCTTAGGCTTCATGGTTTGGGCGCATCATATGTTCACAGTAGGTATGGGACCAACTGCTAACGCAATTTTTGCTGTTGCTACAATGGCAATCGCGGTTCCGACTGGTGTTAAGATCTTTAACTGGTTACTTACAATGTGGGGCGGAAGTATCGTCTTTACGACTCCTATGCTTTACGCGGTTGGGTTCATCCCATCTTTCGTAGCTGGTGGCGTAACGGGGGTCATGCAAGCTGCTGCACCTCTTGATTATCAATTACACGATTCATACTTTATCGTTGCTCACTTCCACTACGTTATTGTAGGTGGGGTAGTACTTGGATTATTAGCTGGTTTACATTTCTACTGGCCGTTAATGTTCAACACGATGTTAAATGAAAAATTAGGTAAAATTACGTTCTGGTTATTCTTCATTGGTTTCCATTTAACGTTCTTTATCCAACATTTCTTAGGTTTACTTGGGATGCCACGTCGTGTATTCACATACGTTGCAGATCAAGGATGGGACTCTTATAATATGATCAGTTCAATTGGTGCTATTTTCATGGCAGCAGGTGTAATTGTTCTAGTGGTTAACATCATCATGACAATCGTTAAAAACGAAAAAGTTGGTCGTGATCCATGGGGTGATGGTCGTACTTTAGAATGGGCACTTCCACAACCTGTACCTTTCTACAACTTTAAACAAACACCATTAGTTCGTGGTCTAGATACATTCTGGATTGAAAAACAAGAAGGAAATAAAGAAGGTATGACTTACGCAGAGCCAGTTGGCGATATCCATATGCCAAACAATTCATTTGTTCCTGTTGTCATTTCTTTCGGTCTTTTCGTAGCTTCTTTTGGTGCTTTATACAATGGCGAAAAATCTTGGGCAGTACCTGTTATCATCTTGGGCTTAGGTATTACATTTGCTTCTATGATCCACCGTTCATTAAAAGATGATCATGGATATCATGTTCATAAAGAAGATTTATTGGATGACAAAGGGGGTAAACACTAATGGACTTAAATACTAAGTACACCCCACAATCTTGGCCGGATCATCCGGAAAATTCCACTTTGGAAGGTAAAAATAAATTTGTTGGATTTTGGCTTTTCCTTGGTGGAGAAACTGTAACCTTCGCAAGTTTATTTGCTACTTACCTTGCTCTTAAGAACAAGGGTCCAAGTGGTATGGAATTTACAACACAAGGTTTGTTTGAATTACCGTTAGTATTTATCATGACAATGTTACTTTTGACATCGTCTTTAACGAGTGTTTATGCAATGTATCACATGAAAAACTATAACTTCAAAGCAATGCAAGCTTGGTTGATGGTAACTGTTTTACTTGGTGCCGCCTTCCTTGGCTTCGAAATTTATGAGTTTAGTCATTACGTACATTTAGGATTCACGTTTAATCAAAGTGCTTTCAGTTCTGCCTTCTTTATTTTGGTAGGAACTCACGGAGCTCACGTTTTGGTCGGTCTTGGATGGATTATCCTTCTTATGGTTCGTAATGCGAAACGTGGTTTGAATCTTTACAATGCTCCAAAATTCTATTTAGCTTCTCTTTACTGGCACTTTATTGACGTAGTTTGGGTATTTATCTTCACGGTAGTATACTTGATGGGAGTGATGGGTTAAGATGGCACACGATGTACACACTCATGTAAAATCTCAAACCGAGTATGAGTATAAACGTCGCCGTTCTGCAAATGAGATGCGCGGACAATTGACAACGTTTGCGATTATGATTTTCTTAACTTTAATCGCATTTACGGCAGTTTATGCTGGTTTCTCTCCAAACCTAGTTGTACCAATCATTTTGTTACTTGCGGTGATTCAAGTTATTTTACAACTGTATTACTTCATGCACATGAGCCACAAAGGACATGAAACTGCATCTATGTTTTTATACAGTGGTGTAATTGTAGGTTTAATTACAGTCTTGACATTCGTAACAATTGTTTGGTGGTAATTTAAAATCGAAACGAGCGAGGAAAAGTTTATCTTTTCCTCGCTCGTTTTTTTATTTATGACTAAGTTAGCTCAGCGGAACGTGACGCTAACACAAATTAACGACACCATTCCAGCCACTGTAAATCTAATAATTTGCAAACATAAATCGTTTTCTGCTGAAATTCACTCTATTTGAATACATTGTTCATAGTTCGTTCATTGAAGTTAAGGGTGATGGGACTTATAATGAGGGTACTGAAGAAAAAAGGAGCGATAAACGATGCCTTTAAGTATATTTGGATTTCAAGCTTTATGGAGTCCGGTTTTCATATTAACCACACTACTAGTCATTGGTCTATATTTTTATATCACTTCCAAAAAGCAGCATTGGTTTGAAGATACTCAACCTGTTACCAAAAAGGAAATCACGGCATTTGTTAGTGCCATGCTGTTGCTTTACGCAGTGAAAGGATCACCAGCAGATTTAATGGGTCATATTCTTTTCTCAGTTCACATGGCTCAAATGGCTCTATTATTAATGTTGGTTCCTCCGTTATTGATTGTAGGGGTTCCGAGCTGGATCTGGCAAAAAATCATTAGAATGCGATATATTCAGCCAACGTTCAGATTTCTTACTAAACCCTTGCTGGCTTTAATCGTGTTCAGTGGAATGTTTTCTATCTATCACATCCCACTTGTATTTGATACGATTAAACAGAATGAATTATACCATACCATTTTCACCATCATTTTGTTCCTGACAGCTCTACTTTTATGGTGGCCAATCATGAACAAATTAAAGGGTGAACACCAAGTTCATGGTTTGGGTAAAATTGGCTACATCATTGGTAGTGCCATTTTGATTACACCTGCTTGCGCATTAATTATCTTCGCGAGCCATCCGATGTATGATACTTATTCGAACGGAGACGCTTGGTTAAAAGCAATGGAGCTATGTGTTCCTTCATCCACATTATCTGGGTTAACTTTGTCCGGTCCTGAGTTATTTTCGAATATGCCCATAATGGAAGACCAACAATTAGGCGGAATAATTATGAAGATTATTCAAGAAATCATTTATGGAGTTATATTGGCGATTGTATTTTTCCAATGGTACCGTTCAGAACAGGAAAATGCTGATGAAATTACTCAACAAGCATTATTGGATCGCCAAGCGTATGCAGCAAACAAATAATCAACTTTCATAAATAGGTGAGTGTTAGGAGAAAAAAAGATGAATCCACTTGTATTGCCAACTATCAGTACGTTTTTTATTGCATTAAGTGCCGTCCTTGTTGCGATAGGCTGGGCTTTGATTAAACAAAGAAAAATTGAAGCACATAAGAAAACAATGTTTGCAGCTGCGATTGCTGCACTGACCTTCTTCATTATTTATGTTTCTAGAACATTGTTTATAGGGAACACAGCATTTGGTGGTCCGGAAGAATATAAAATTTTCTATACAACGTTTTTAGTCTTCCATATCATTCTTGCGACTACAGGTGCTGTTTTCGGACTAGTAACCATCTGGTCAGGATATAAGAATAATTTGCAGAGACATCGCAAACTAGGTCCAATTACTAGTGTTATCTGGTTCTTCACTGCTATCACTGGGGTTATGGTCTATTTATTGCTTTATATCATTTACCAGGGTGGAGAAACTACTTCTGTATTCAAAGCGATTCTAGGATTTTAATATAGGGCTATGTTAAAGTTGCTGTTGATATTCCGCAAAACAGCTGCGCTTTCCGCGGGCTTGCGCTGAACTAACTCGGACTTAATGTCCGAGTGGATTTCAGCACTTCGCTTTTCCCGCAGGAGTCTTCACTGTTTTACTCCATATCATTAAATCGTAAGTTAAGCCATTTCCTTGTTTACTATAATGATTGGAGTAGAATGCGGCGACTCCAGCGGAATCAGCGTGTCCAAACTAGACCCCGCAGTGAGCGACTTGTGCAAAATTATTTTTGCATAAGTCGTTTGCGACGAGTAACCGCAGGAGCATCATAAATGAACAAAGGCTAGTGGACCGTCCGCATGGAACGAAAAATCAACAATATCCTCTAACGGAGATTAATATAAAAAATGCCAATCACCATTTAATATGGGCGATTGGCTTTTTTTATAGTTTGAAATTAGTTTTGATAATCCCGGCTTCTTTCGCCGTTGTAAAAATAATGACGACAAATGGACCGATGATCAATCCAAGGAATCCAAATATTTGTAAACCGATAAACATCGCAATCAATGTGGCTAGAGGGGAAAGCCCGATTTGTGAACCCATTAACTTAGGTTCTACTGCGCGACGGATGACAAGTAACACCAGAGCCAATATCGCCAGTTTTGTTCCCATCGCGACGTCTCCAATGATAAATTGGTAGATGGACCATGGACCGACGATGGCAATTGAACCTAGTATCGGAATAATATCGATAATCCAAATTACGATAGACATAATGATAGCGTATTCTGGGGCAATAAATAATAGACCGATAAAACTACCTACAAGAATGAATAGACTCGCGAGTAGTTGGGCTTTCACAAATCCAAAGATGACCGAATTTAATCGGGAAGTCATAAAACGAACTTTTTCAGCAGTTGCAGGTGTTAGATGACGAAAGACCATTTTCTTTAAATCCGTTAAGTCTAACATAAACAGGAATAGCGTGATTATGTATACGATAAAACTGACTAAGAAATTAGGTATCCCTGTGAGCAACTTACTGATGCTATCGTAGCTTACGATCCCCAGTATGGCTTCCTGCATGAATTTCAAAAATTCATCTAATTCATTCTTGATTGAAGAGACCACTTCGATCGGCATACCCTGAGTAAAACTGAATAATTTGCTTTGTACATTCATCCATGACAAAGACAGTGTATTGAAGTAATCAGGTGCGATTTTCGTCAGTTGTATGATTTGACCAACCAATTGGGTTATCGACAAATACAAAGTAGCTGTAATGATTAATAAGAATAGTATGAAGACGGTAATAACGGCCGTTTTTCGATTCCATTTAAACTTCTCTTTGCTCAATTTAACAAGAGGTTCAAGTAAAAAAGCAGTCAGTAGAGCTAAAAGAATAGGTATAGCCAGCGGAAGTACAAAGGTTAAAAAGAGGATAAACAGTAAAATCAATAGAGCAATAATTAAAAACTTCTTAGTTATCCATTTGGGCATCAGCAACACCTCATTTTTCCATATTGTATAAGTATAGACAACAAAGACCAATTTGAAAAGCTATAGAAAAAACGCCGAAGAAATTATATTCTTCGGCGTTTCTATTATGCGCGAATTTCAAAAGCATTGATATCTGCTTTAACAGCAGCCAATGTTTGCTGACAAGATTTAACCAAATGTGCTGGGAAGACTTCTTGATCTCCATATTCAACACCATGTGGGAAGTAATGCTTACCTACAACTGGTTTCATCAAAGTAATGACTGCATCGTGAGCGCCAACATCGCCATCTTTAGTGAAGCCGAAAATACGTAAATAGAATGTGCCTTCTTTAATTTCGTATTTTTTGTCATACGTTACACGTTCGTAATCCCATTGTCCTTCACGTACAAGACCATGATTTAACATGATTTCATCTAATAATTCTAGATCAGCTGCTGTATTTTCAATACCTGTGTTTTCAAAATACATAAAATCGTCCTCCTTATACATGCTTTACCCTAAGTAACGCGTTCCATTTTATAATAGTGCAATTTTGCATCTGTTGCAATGACAACATTGTGTCAATACGCTTTACACTGATATAATAGACTCATCATTTTCCTTGTGAGGAGTTGTCTTATTGAAAGTATTGGTTCGAATTTTAATATTATTAGCAATTATCATGACTGTCATTTTTTATTCCGACCAAACTGTTCAAGAAAATGATTTATTGGAAGCTCCAGGTCCTAAGGGTCAAGCATTGCCTCAGGAAAACTTAACAGCCCCGTCCGGGAAAGACTCAATTCCTCGACCCGAAAAAGGGCTATCGACACTTATTGGTCAACACACAGAAAAAATGGTGAATTCATTTGGGGAACCTGACCGAATCGAGCCTTCCGCATTCGGTTATGAATGGTGGGTGTATAATAAGGCATTCGATTCATATTTGATGGTTGGCGTTAACGGGGAAACCATTAATCAAGTATACATTGCAGGAGAGAGCCTGGATGCCTCCCCTTATCAAGTTGGGCAATCCATAGATGATTTATACCGTTTTACAATAATTGAATCGGAAATAACCGTCCAAATTGATACAAATGTCTATACATTCACAATAAATGATCAAGATATGAAAAACCGTTTATTAGTAAAGTTTAATGGGCTGTTTGCACAAATCTATGTGGATGAAGAAGATAGGGAAGTGGAAGCTATCCGTTTTACCGATCCCAAGACACTTGTTCTCCATCAACCATATGAAATGACATACAAAGGAGACTACTTAGCCTCTGAAGTACCTTCAACGACAATGCAAAAATCTATTGATGAAACAAATGAACGTCAGATTTTGGATCTGACCAATGTATATCGTTCACGACACTCTGTAAGAACAGTTATAGAAGATGTCGCTCTCGGTATCGTTGCAAGTAAACATAGTGAAGATATGGCTTTGCAAAATTATTTCTCACATGAGTCACCGGAATACGGTGACTTGGAAGACCGTTTGGCAGAGGAGCAAATCGTTTATGACAGTGCCGCTGAAAATCTAGCTGCTAACTATTATGATTCAGCAGAAGTAGTTCATGGTTGGTTGAATTCTGCCGATCATAGGGAAGTTTTGCTAAGAGAAGATTTTACGCATCTCGGTGTTGGGACGTTCGGTAAATACTATACCCAAAACTTTGTGAAACGACAGAGGGATCGTCTAGAAGATCAATGAACATGGGAGTTAATCCATGTGCCTTCTTCAGATGAACCAAATGGACGAATATGCAGTGGTATATGGTGCTTAGCCGCCATGTCCACTGCTTTTTTTTGTATTAGTGGATGTTTAGCTGTTTCACAAAGCTTTTGAAGCATTTGATAGGAGACCTTGGATAATTTATATACATTTTCATTATTTTTAGGGTCACCAGACATGACACCTGGTACATCCTTATAAAATTCGACAGCCTCAGCTTCAAATAACGAAGCCAATACAATCGCGGTTAAATCACTTCCTCCGCGTCCAAGTGTCGTGAAACGATGGTCTGTCGTAATTCCTTGAAATCCTGGTACGATGACACAGGGCACATGCTGTAACAATTCTTCAATTACTTTTTTTGATGTTTTAATTATGGAAGCATCCCCAAAGTGGTCATCCGTGTAGATACCTGCCTGAATACCATAAGCTAATTGACAAGGAATTTGTTGCTTTAAACATTCAGCTGATAATACGGAGGAGGCGAGTAGCTCTCCGCATATTGCAGCAACATCTTTAGATTCAGGTGCTATTTGAAACGCGTCTGTTAGCCGTATCAGCGTATCGGTGGAATAGGGGTCACCATGACGCCCCATTGCTGAAACAACGACAAGAACCGATTTATATTTTGCTAAGCCTTCTTTAATATGTTGAATACATACTTCCCGCGATGCTGCGTCTCTCATCGCGATGCCTCCGAATTTCTGCACAATCATTAAACCCGCTCCTTATTAATCATGAGTGACATTTTCCCGCATGCTTACATACGATGAACGTACCTTGACTGTAATGTATTCGGTCAATTTCATTTTGTGTAGGAGGGGTACAATGACTTTGGTCATTGCCGATTTATTAAAAGATTGGCCATGTACTTGGTTGCATGGATCATTTAATGAATTCATAAGTGGGGTTAAAGAAAATTCGAGAGAAGTTCAAGCTGGAGATGTTTTTGTCGTCATTAAAGGAAAAAATGTCAATGGTGCTACTTTTATAAAAGAGGCAATAGAAAGAGGGGCTGTCTGCATTATTGCAGAAGATCGGAAATATGAAGAAATGTGTGGAGAGGTTGCATTTGGTATCGTACCAAATACAAGAACCTTTCTTTCTCATGCATGTTCCCGTATCTATGGCGAACCTTCAAAAAATTTGCATGTGATTGGAGTAACTGGGACTAATGGCAAAACAACCGTCAGTCATCTGATTGGTCAAATTCTGTCATTGCTTGGGTTCCAAACAGCTGTAATTGGCACACTTGGACTGTTTGTTAATGGTATACGTGTTGAAGAAAATGTCCCTTCTCTAACTAGTTGGTCAGCTCCTCATCTTCATCAAACCTTCGCTCGACTGATAAAAATGAATATTACCCATGTAATCATTGAAGCTTCATCGATGGGATTGGCACAGCACCGACTGGACCATTGTTCCATTGACCAAGGAGTCTTCTTAAATCTTGGACATGATCATCTGGAAGATCACGAAGGCATCGAGGCCTATAAAAAAGCAAAAAGCAAATTGATGGATTTAACCCAAAAACTCGTTGTGAATGAAGATGATTCTTTTTGGTTGGAAAAAGGAAAACAATCGAAGAAAGAACTGAAGTGGTTTGGAGAAAAATACGTTCAACTGGAGGAAATCAAACCACTCTCCATGAATGTGAAAGTATTTGACGAAGGCAGTAGTAACGGCCATTCGGTGGAAGTTGGTTTTACAGGAGTCTATAACATATCAAATATAGCAGCTGCCATTGGGACTGTTCGTCAAATGGGTATTCCAATGTCATCAATTGTTCCAATACTCCCTAACATCTATTTGCCCCAAGGAAGATTTCAATTTATCTTGAAAAAACCTTTTCAAGTTGTCATAGATTATGCACATACACCAGAAGCTTTGGAGCATCTTCTATCTTCAGCAGCAGCAATAACCGAAGGACGGTTACTTGTGGTATTCGGCTGTGGAGGGAATCGTGACCAAGCAAAAAGAAGTGTAATGGGGGAGATTGCGTCAAAATATGCAGACAGGGTATGGGTAACATCAGATAATCCCCGGTCAGAAGATCCACTGAAAATCTGCCAGCAAATCGTTGAGAATTTGCCGGAGACTTCGAGGATTCACATTGAAATAGATAGAGCAGCTGCGATTGAACAAGCGCTTCTTCATTGCATGCCGGGAGATTTGCTGTGTATAGCAGGTAAAGGTCACGAATCGACACAACACATTGGAAATCAGATTTTACCTTTTTCAGATGAGCAAACTGTTCTTGAAAAATTATCGACTTTACCGGTTACGTGGAACTACGAAAAATGATCCATTTCCAACCGCAAGTTTCTTGCCATTGTCATCGGTGATTTCACCTGTAACCACCATAGTCTGACGGCCTTTGTGTGAAAATGTCGCATGTGCATGTAGGTGACCTTCCGTTGCAGTCGCTAAATAATTAATCGATAAGTTCATTGTTACTGCAGCAAATTCTTCAGATAGTGAATGATTTGCGAGGACTCCCATTGCGGTATCAAGCATGACTGCCAAAATACCACCGTGTGGGATATGAAGAGTATTGTGAATATACGGAGTTATAGGAATGGATATCGTGCATGAATCATCGCTTAATTTCTTTTCCATATGCAATGTGGCACCTAAATAAGTGGAAAGATCTCCGCTTTGCTTCTTTTCGAAGCCTTCCAGCCACTTTGATAAAGTTGAGATATCTTCGTTTGACGCTTGATTCAAAATGTGTTCGAGCTGATTACGTACGTTATTTTTCATGTTGTTTCTCCTAACTTTTAGCAAATACAGGTCTTTTATTTTCTTTGTCCAATCTGTTATGATAGGAACAGATTGGAGGAATGTCCGATGATGATGACATCAGAATGGGCAAATATCATGGATGAAGGTGATAGTTTAACTCAGATGATTTTATCCTCCGAGCAAGCAGAACGCTTCAAAGAAGCATATTTCGCTGTTTACACAGACGAATTATTAACAAGACAAATCGCTTCTTTTTCTCGTTTAAAAGAACAATATGAAGATGTTCAACGCTTCGGAAAGTATCATCCTGACTATCAACACGTGATGAAGTCAATTCGAGTACAAAAACGCGCACTTGATATGAATGAACGTGTCGCTAATTTAAAACTGGCTGAAAATGAATTGCAAGATTTGTTGGATGAAGTCAGCTTACTCATAGGCAAAACTGTATCTGAATCCGTTAAGGTCCCAGTCAGCAATCCGTTCTTCGCGGCAGCATCTTCTTGTAGTACAGGAAGTTGTGGAACTGGTGGATCTTGTGGCTGTTCAGCTTAAATAAAAGATTGGATCTTAGTGTGCGTCTGCACCTTAGAGACAGACATAACAAAAGGATGTGCGCGTATTGTGCACATCCTTTTTCTTATGCTAACCGATCAGCCAATAATGTAATCGCTAAATCAGGACGGTCTGTAACAATTCCTTTAGCACCTGATTTCAGTAGTCTCTCCATTACTTGAGGGTCATTAATCGTCCAGTAGTGAACAGGAACATTCAGTTTGGTCAGAAAGTTGATGAAACCTTCTCCATCAAGAGGGAAGACACCTGATTTCACAGGAATTTGAACGACGTCTGCACGAGGGTGATATAAATGTCCGAACTGACTAGTGTAGGCAGAATAAGCTTTCCGGACTTCGTTTTCTCCTGCTCCAAGTGCAACTGTATTTTGTGCATATAAGTTGAAACGATCGATTTGCTCGTCATAGAAACTCGTTACAACTACACGGTTTTGAGCGCTAAGTTCTTCTATCAAACGCCATAATTTTGAAGGGATTAGACTTCCTTCATATGTTTCAGGAGAATCCTTCATATCGATATTGATCAACATTTGTGGGAACTCTTCAAACAGTTCACGAAGGGTAATAATCGTTTCACCTTGTCCGCGGAACTCATATTCTTGCTGCTCATTAATAAACTGGTATCCCAGATCAAAAGCTTTGAGTTCTGATAGCGTCATATCTGCAATACGACCGGCACCATCAGTGGTACGATCTACATATTCGTCATGGAAAACCACGATTTCTTCATCTTTTGTTAATCGAATATCAATTTCGAATCCATGGACTCCTAGTTCAGCGGCTTTTTTGAAAGCGGCCATTGAGTTTTCTGGAGCAATTAAAGATCCTCCGCGATGAGCTAAAATAATCGGATGCTCATATTGAAGCGCTTCTTTATCTTCACGTTTTTGAGGTTTTGAGATGGCTTTTGAGCCTGCCCAAGCAGCAGCCCCAGCTGCAGCGATCGCGATTGCTACTTTCGTTTTCTTTCCCATGTCTAATTCCTCCTATAGCAAACTTGCTTTACCCATTATAAAGGAAAGTATAGCAAACTGTCAGCTTCAAGCGGTTGCGAACGTTTTCTTCCATATGGTATTCTTTTAATTAAGAAAAGAGGGAACTCGCATGAATGAACGACAAGGATTAGTTGTATATGTACATCATTTAAAACAAGCTAAATCGCTAAGGAAATATGGACATGTTCAATATATTTCCCGAAAATTAAAGTATGTCGTAATGTATTGCGACCTTGATCAAATTGAAGCGATCTCAACGAAATTACTAAAACTCCCGTTTGTTAAAGAAGTCAGCCCGTCCTATAGACCGTTTGTCAAAACTGAATATGAAAATTCTAAACCGGACAAAGCCAAGGAATATGATTACAAAACGGGATTATAATCTAGCTTAGAGGCGGCAAAATGTGATGCAACCTAAATAACCCGATTAAATACTGATGGTACAAAGCGGGTTCTGCAAAATAAGATGAATGCTTAACTTCAAGACGGTGTGGGGAATAGTTTCTTTCCTGCAGCGTCTTTTCGACTAATTGGATACGTTTACTTGTTTTCACCGCCGAATATTCAATACCTTCACGACAGAAATAGATTGGCGTGAATTTACTTTCATCTACAGGTTTCAATATAAGTGCTACGCTTAATTTTTTGACGTCATTCGATACAGATGTCAAAATACATACACGGTGAAAACGGTGCTCATTTGTTTTTAATAACTCTAACCATTCATAAATATCGCTATAACCTTCTCCAAGTTCAATAAAGCGTTGAATCATGAGAAAATAACACATCCTTTCAATAGCCATCTTATCACGGCTTGTTCCGTGAAGCATATGTAAAAAAAGTCAGCAATGGCTATTTCATAACCGATGAATCGGTGAAGGAGGAACATCATGAGAGTAATTTCCGGAGAACAAAAAGGTCTCCCTTTAAAAGCGGTGCCGGGTGCAGGTACACGACCAACAACTGATAAAGTGAAAGAATCTATTTTCAATATGATCGGTCCATACTTTGATGGAGGGCTTGCTGTGGATTTATTCGCAGGAAGTGGGGGACTCGGGATTGAATCACTCAGTCGTGGTATAGAGACATGTATCTTTATTGAGAAAGACCCGCGTGCGATTCAAACGATCCATGAAAATCTGAAGAAATGTAAACTGGATGAACGTGCAGAGGTTTATAAGGCAGATGCGACACGTGCAATCAAGGCATTGGAAAAACGACAAGCCCGTATCGATTTGCTGTTTTTAGATCCCCCTTATCAAAAAGTGGGCTATTACGAATTAATTGACCAGTTCGTGGAAAAAAACTTATTGACTGATGATGCAATTATATTGTGTGAACACGAAAAAGGCGTAGATTTGCCAAATACATATGGGTCATTTACTCTAACAAGACAAGAACTTTATGGCAGTACTATTATTTCGATTTATCGACAGGAAGAAGGAAAACACCATGACTAAAATTGCAGTCGTACCGGGAAGCTTTGATCCGGTTACATTCGGTCATTTAGATATTATCAAAAGAGGTGCTTCTGTATTTGACGAAATCCATGTTGTCGTTTTAAATAATTCCTCTAAAAAACCACTCTTTTCAATTGAAGAACGGATGGATTTAATTCGTGAAGTGACTGCAAAATTGCCGAATGTCCGTGTGGATTCTTTTTCTGGCTTACTCGTTGAATATGCAAAGAGTGTTAACGCTCATGCCATTGTACGTGGATTAAGAGCTGTATCCGACTTTGAATATGAAATGCAAATCACGTCCATGAACCGTGTATTAGACGACAATATCGAAACATTTTTTATTATGACGAATAACCAATATTCATTTTTGAGTTCCAGCATCGTCAAGGAAGTAGCCAAATATGGCGGAGATATTTCCGAACTGGTACCTAAGCCTGTGGAAACAGCCTTGAAAATGAAATTTGGATTTGAATGAATCACGCATTTCTGCCTGATTCAGACTGTAGACAAACATTAATATGATTATATTTAAAAGTGCCGACGTAAGAAAATGTTGATTTCCTTTGCGGCGGACGCGTTTCGCGGGCACGGCTTCAGTCTCCTCGGGCCAACAGGATGTTGGTCACGAAGACGTTGCCACAGGAAGTGGCGTTCTTAGTCTTCGTTCCTTCATAACTTCCGGGGCCTTCAGCTCGTGCTGTTCCCGCTGAAAAGATATTGGTCGAATGACCAATATCTTTGTGACGAGTAACCGCAGGAGCAGTTGTTTTCCGCCGCCTCCACTCCAATCAACAGAAACTATTTAAGAAGGAAAGTGGTCGGTTTTTTCTGAAGACTCCTGCGGAAAAAACGGAACAAGCTAGACCCCACAGGCTCAGCTGTCAGAGACAGCTGAGCCGAGGAGGCTTGCGTTTCGTCCGCGGAAAGCGAAAGAAATACCCGACCACCTTCTCTTTTTGAATGAGGGCAAAAAAGTACTCTCACTTTTTACTGTTATATGAATTAATATCGTTTTGTCATCTGAATCACGCATTTCTGCGTGATTCATTTTATTTTTCACTTAATGTGAGCACTAGCTTTTAAGAGGAAAGGTTGCTTTTATATGGTTTCTGCAGTGGTAACTATCTCTTTTTAGAAAAGTAATACATAACAACTGCCGACAAATAATAGAAAATGAATCAGTCGATAAACGACGTAGGGTCTTAATGAAAGTTTCGCTGTTTTCGCCAACACCATGATTTGCATATGTATACTTAAACCATTGAACGAAAGAATGATGACGGCCAATATCGGGAAAAAGGTCGACATATTAAACAATTGATATGCAATCTCAAGTCCTGCAGTCATTTCAAAAAGCGAATAGATAAATACCGTTACTTGATGAGGGATCCCATTAAAAACCATTCCCATGATTTCTCTGATAACAGTACTTACTGTCGTGAAGAAGACCACGGTTGTGGCAACCAAAAGTAAAATGGAAGCAGCTTGATGGATCCCTTCACTTAAAGGAGAAGTAACAGGTTTGGCAATGGAATCGTTTTTAGAAATGGTTGGTAAAGGAACGAAAACATGAAGAAAAACTAAAAATAATAAATTAATCGTATGTAAAATAACCATTAATAGAATGCCTGTGTTTGCAGATAACAAAAATTGGCTTCCAACCACGCCTACCACAAACATTGGGCTAGGCGCATGACAAATCCCTAGTAAGTGACTTGCATGACGTTTACTAATCATGCTAGCTTGCGACAAGGTCGAAATAGTTGCGGCACCTGTAGGAAATCCACCAAATGCTCCAATCGCGTAAACTTTAATGCTGTTTCCAACATGGGACTGCCATTTATTTTTTTTGTACAGTTCATACAATAGCCATTGAGAAACCACTAAGTAAGGTAATAAATAAGGGAGCAGACGTTTAAGAAAAACCTGCAGTCCCAGCTGTGCACCTTGATGGGCTATCCCTGGCATGAATATAAACAAAGTCATGAGAAACCAACATATGAATAAATTGGTCTTATGTAGCATGCGAAATTTCCCCGTTTCAACCGTTTTGTCAGAAGTAAAGTGAAAGTGCTACACTATGTATATGCAAAAAGAATGCTTGTCATCATGGAGGTGAGGGTGCATGCCAAAGAAAAGTACGATTGGCTTTTTTATTGTTTGTATTATACTGATCAGCGCGACGGTTTATCCCGTCGATGCTTACATTACAAAGCCTGGAGGAGCATATCCTCTTGAACCACTTGTTAATATCGAAGGTGGGGATGAAGATGATAAGGGAACGATGAGTTTAATGACTATCGCTTTAGCAAAAGCGACGCCTCTTACCTATGCCTGGGCAAAAGTATCCGAACACCAAGAAATATTGCAGACTAATCAAGTAAGAAATCCTGATGAGGATGAGGAAGAGTATAATGTTCGACAACTCCACTTGATGTCACAATCTCAATTTAGTGCAATCCAAGTGGCATTTGAAAAAGCGGGTAAACCATATGAAATTAAAACCAAAGGCGTATTTGTCTTAAATGTGTTGCCGAATGGAGCGGCAGACGGTCTTCTTAGTCCGGGAGATCGTATTTTACAAATTGATGATATAAAAAGTGACGCACAACAAGGAATCATTGATTATTTGAAACAAAAGAAGTTAGGAGATAAGGTTATCTTAATCGTAGATCGTGACGGAGAAAAAGATTCCGTTGAAGTGGAGTTGAAGCCTATCCCGACTGATGAGAGCCGAGCCGGTCTAGGTATCACGTTCACAGATGATAAAGAAATTACTACGACACCAAAAGTGAATATCAAAGCTGATGATATCGGAGGTCCATCCGCCGGACTGATGTTTACACTGGAAATTTTAAATCAATTGATGGATGAAGATTTAACCAAAGGTTATAAGGTTGCGGGTACAGGAACGATGCAGGAGAATGGGGAAGTTGGACGAATCGGTGGAATTGATTTGAAAGTCATTGCTGCCGATAAAGAAGATATCGAGATTTTCTTTGCACCAGACGATGAATTGCCTGAAGAAGTATTGAAAAATAATCCTTCCCTCCGTTCAAATTATTTGGATGCTAAAGAAACGGCAGAAAAAATAGGCACGACGATGAAAATCGTGCCCGTTAAAACAGTGGATGACGCACTTGCTTACTTAAATCAACTTAAGCCGAAAAAATGATGATAAAATGCTGTGTTAATTTTTACGGTTGATTTTAGAGAAAAGAAAGTTCGACTTTCGCATTATAACAACCGTTTAGTAGAAATTTATAAAATAATCGGTGGTTTTCGATAGTCCATCCCAACCGGGGTATTAATTTTTGATGATTGTAATCCCAACTGATATAAATCAGAAGCACGAATATCTATTTCCAGTAAAGAATCTTTTGTTGCTGCAACTCGACTGACGAGTGGTAATGAAAGGTTTTTTTTCTTTTCACTTAAATATTTCTGTCCATTTTGTGTCATGCCTAGAACTCGTAAGTAGGTCGGTTTCGGATGTTCTTTAAGGGTCTCCCATTTAAAGCCAGTATAAATATGAGTAAGCATACGTTGAATGCGAGTCCATGTATAACGCTTCGATTTTACTCTAATCATAAATTCTTCAAAAGTTTCACTTTCTTTAGCCGCCTCGTAGATTAAATGCTCAATGCCTTCCGTGACCTCGGCGAAAGAAGCAAGATCTTGTATGGAAGATCGAATGATTGTGTGTCGAAGGAGGGGCCAAAACTGTTGCCAGCTGCCAAATACACTAACAGAGTCTTTCCATTTAAGCAGTTGATCCAATGACGTCTGTGGCATGAACTTTTCCAATGCTTCAAGAGAGCCTTCCTCAAAAAGCGCCTTACGAATGCCTGTAGCGCTTGCAATGGATTGGTTCTGATCGACATCATCATGGTAATTTGCTACGATTCGTTGAATAGTTACAGGCTGAATGCGTGCCTTCATGTGAAAGGCAGCTTCGATATAGTGATATCCGAGAATATTATTGGGCTTAGATAAGTCCACAAATGAAAAGTTCAAGTCTTTTGTAATATCAGCGTAGGCTTCGTTCAAAGCCTTCGGATAACTTAATCCAAGATTCATGTATTGTTTGATCGAATTTTGGTAAGCCTCTTGTTGAGTAGTTAGGACCTCGTAGGAGCGTGTGAAAGGTTCGATCGTGCCTTCCTCGCTTCCAAAACAAAAGGCATCGCATTCCATGGCTTCTAGTAGCGTAATGGCACCACGCGCAAAGTCACTGGCTTGTGCGGTAGCAAAAACGTAAGGTAGCTCAATGACAATATCCACGCCAGCTTTCAGGGCCATTTCAGTCCGGCACCACTTATCCACAAGGGCAGGTTCCCCTCGTTGCAAAAAATTTCCGCTCATGACAGCAATAATAATATCTGCGGCTGTTTTCTTGCGAGATTCTTTGATATGATAGAAGTGTCCGTTATGAAACGGATTATGTTCTACGACTACACCAGTTGCTTTCAAGATTGTGACCCCCTTATCATCTACTCTCGATTATACGGGTCTAAAAAAGGAGTGACAAGAAATTATCTTGACATCTAATTTCCTGCATTATATAATCAACTTTGTTGTCTTGAGGTGATAAACGAATGAAATGGGCAATTCATCAACTATCTAAATATCGCCATGACGGGATGCCAATTGATGAAACGATTCAATTGGATGAAGTGATGGAACGTAACCCGGACATCCGGAAAATTTCACCCGTTCATGTAAAAGGGCACTGCACATTTGGTGCAGCGCAAATGACTTGTCATTTTCAACTGACAGGCACCCTCACTTTACCATGTGCTCGCACTTGGGAAGATGTTGAGTATCCGTTTGATATTCAAACAGATGAGATTTTTAGTTGGTCAGAAGCACATAAGGAAGACGATGGAGATATTCATTATGTAGAAGGCGATGTTGTTAATGTCGACCCTGTATTTGAAGAATTGATTCTAGTAGAAATCCCTATGCAAGTGTTTAAGGAAGATGCTGAGCATCAACCGATTGCTGGCGGCAAAAACTGGTCGTACTTAACAGATGAGGAATTGTCTGCGAAAGAAGAAAATGAACCTAAAAAATCGGATCCTAGACTTGCTGATTTAGCAAAGTATTTTGATCAAACAGACGAATAAACGATCTGTAAGGAGGTGCCACCAATGGCTGTACCGTTTAGAAAGACTTCTAAAACAGTAAAAAGAAAACGTCGTACGCATTTCAAATTATCCCTACCTGGTATGGTAGCTTGCCCAAACTGTGGTGAATCAAAATTGGCTCACCATGTTTGTAAATCATGCGGACAATACAAAGGGAAAGAAGTATTGAGCAAATAATTCAGTATTTGTTCTATAAAGGCTACCGGAGAGACCATGGCTCTCCGGTGGCCTTTTTCTCTATTTACAAGGAGGAACTCTAATGACATTTGCCATTAATCGAGAAGAAAATATTCTACGTTTTACGATTAAACGACCTGAAATTCGAAATGCAATCAATCATGAAGTCATAGATGGTCTTGAAAAACTAGTTTCAACTGTACATAATGATTCAACTATACAATTTGTCGTTATCACCGGTGAAGGCGATGAAGCGTTTTGTTCTGGTGGCGATTTATCGATCTTTCACGGTCTTCATACAGCACATGAAGCCTTTCCAATGCTTGATCGGATGGCAAGTGTCTTATATAACGTTGCCACCCTTCCTGTGCCTGTCATTGCCCTTGTCAATGGTCACGCGGTAGGAGGAGGGTGTGAGATTGCCACAGCATGTGATTTCCGCCTGGTTTCATCAAAGGCTAAGGCTGGGTTTATTCAAGGCTCTTTAGCCATTACAAGTGGTTGGGGCGGTGGAACCTATTTACTTGAAAAATTAGCAAGACAAGATATAGCTATGCATATGCTATGTGAATCCAAACCTTATGCAGCAGATGCTCTACTTGAGAAAGGTTGGGCTACACAAGTATATGACGGTGACAAAGAACAAGCTTTACAGTCATTTCTAATTGAAATGACACAAGTAGAGGCATCAGTTCACCGAGCATATAAACAAATGTTAATCCGTAAATGGATCGGTCAAAATCTACTTGGTCAAATCAAGGAAGAAGTTAAAAACTGTTCACTACTTTGGGAAGCCGAGGAGCATCACAAAGCTGTTCAAAAATTCCTCTCCCGCAAAAAATAAAGATAAAGGAACGGAGGCTAGAACACCACATCTTGTTGCTCCTGCGGTTACTCGTCGCAAAGTGCAGAGCTGCTCCTGCGGTTACTCGTCGCAAAATGTAGAGCTGCTCCTGCGGTTACTCGTCGCAAAATGTAGAGCTGCTTCTGCGGTTACTCGTCGCAAAATGCAGAGCTAAGAAATTTGGCAACGCCTCCGTGACCAACATCCTGTTGGCCCGCAGCTGGCGTTTCGTCCGCGGAAAGCGAAAGAAATAGCCGACCACCTTTTTTAATTGAGTGTAAAGAAGAAAGTTCGAATTCTTAAACTTGTATATTAATCTAAGTTAGGTTTGTTTAAATAGGTTTACATTGCTGTCTTTCTTCCCAAATAATGATACTTTGCAATCATCAAAGTTACCTTGCAGGTACATTTTTTTTACTTTTTGAACCTTAACTTCTATTCTTTATATTCGCGCATATAGTAGAAAAAAAGCGCGAGGTGAAGAATATATGACTCAAGTTAAAAGAAAAGATCAATGGACTGCAGAGGATGATCATAAATTAGCAACTACTGTGTTGGAGATAGTAAAAAACGGAGGCACACAAATTCATGCATTTGAAGTGGCAGCTGAAAAACTATCTCGAACGAAACAGGCTTGTGGGTTTCGCTGGAATAAAACACTGAGACATACGTATGGACAGGACTTGAACCATGCAAAACAAAAATACCAACATCCCATGCATACACACTTAAAACAAGCGATGTCTAGCTATGAGGAATTACTGGAAGCGCATGATAGACTTCAAAAAGAACATGCACAATTAAAAACCTTCGTTCAGCAAATTCAACGTGTATGTCTGGAAAGTCCGTTTAATAGCCAAAAAAATTAATATATAAAAAGACCGTTTCTTTTAGGATTACATCTTAAAATAGACGGTCATTTTTATATTTGTTTGTGTAGTTTGAATATTTCTTCATTCAAAGGTTGAAATCGTTTTCATCTTTCGTATAGACTATTAAAGATGGGGTTTCATGTTTGAACAGCATAGGGGGACTACATATGAAGAAAGTTTTAATAGCAAACAGGGGAGAAATTGCACGTCGAATTATCGAAACATGTAAGAAATTACATATTGAAACAGTAGCAATTTATGCCGAAGCGGATGCAGAATTGCCATATGTTAAAGAAGCGGATTCAGCCTTCTTGATCGGACCGAGTCAAGTTCAGCAGTCTTATTTAAAAGTGGATGACATTTTAGCCTTGGCTAAGCGTGAAGGGGTTGACGCAATTCATCCAGGATATGGACTACTTTCAGAGAATGCGAGTTTTGCACGGAAGATTGAAGAAGAGGGCATGATTTTTATTGGACCGAAGCCAGAAACAATCGATAAAATGGGCGATAAAATCGGTTCCCGTCAAACGATGCAGGCGGCCGGTGTTCCTGTAGTACCTGGAACGGATGAAGGTGTGCTAACGCTGGAAGATGCATTGGAAGAAGCACGAAGAATTGGTTATCCGATTATGCTAAAAGCAAGCAGTGGTGGAGGCGGAATAGGTATGATTCGCTGTGACGATGAGCAAGCGCTCAGTCAGAATTTTGTCTCCGTGAAAACACGTGCAAAAGCATACTTCGGAGATGACGTTGTCTTTTTGGAAAAATATATTTCTGGCGGACGTCACATTGAAGTACAGATTTTTGGTGACACCCAAGGGAATATTGTTCATTTGTTTGAACGGAATTGTTCCGTACAACGAAGAAATCAAAAAGTTATTGAAGAGTCACCATCACCGAATTTCCCGCAAGCTGCACGTGAAAAGTTGCTTCAAGCAGCTGTTGATGCTGCAAAAGCTGTAAATTATCGCAATGCAGGCACTGTGGAATTCATTGTGGATGAAAATAATGATTTTTACTTCCTTGAAATGAATACACGACTTCAAGTGGAACATCCAGTTACGGAAGCTGTTACTGGCTTTGATTTAGTGGAATGGCAATTACAGGTGGCAAAAGGGGAATCACTTCCGATTATAAATCAGTCAGAGATCCAGTCATCTGGACATGCACTGGAATTCCGTATTTACGCAGAAGATCCGAAGACATTCTTCCCTTCACCAGGAAAAATCAGCAGATTGGACTGGGGTTCGTTGGAAGGCATTCGTATTGATGCCGGTTACGAAGAAGGAAATTCAGTGACACCGTTCTATGACCCGATGATTGCAAAAGTAATCATTCAGTCAGATTCCCGTGAGCAGGCAGTAAAAAAAGCTCAGCAATTCTTTTCATCTGTTACGATTGAAGGAGTTAAAACGAATGTTGCATTGTTCCAGCAGTTTTTAGGGGCAGATGCATTTATGAATGGAACGTATACAACAGCGGTATTACCACAATGGCTTGAACAACAAAAGGAGGAAAAATAACATGAAACAAATTCACTCAACAATGGCAGGTACGGTATTTAACATCACAGTACAAGAAGGCGAAGAAGTAACTGCAGGACAAACGGTTATGATTTTAGAATCGATGAAAATGGAAATTCCAGTTGAAGCTGAAACAGCTGGTAAAATCGCGAAAATTGATGCTCAAATCGGTGATTTCGTAAACGAAGGCGATGTACTTGTAACATTCGAGTAAAAATTACAAGGGGTAAGAGGGATTGAAACAAAGGGGGTAACATACATGACGGTAAAAACAACATACAACGAACGCCTGGAAGAAAAGTTGTCTAGTATTTTTGCAGGTGGTCATTCAAAATATCATGAAAAAATGAAAGAGCAAAATAAATTATTCGTCCGCGATCGTTTAGCTTTGCTGTTTGATGACGGTGAATATTTGGAAGATGGTCGATTTGCAAATTGTGAAGCAGGTGACTTACCTGCAGATGGCGTTGTAACAGCAACAGGTAAAGTCGGTGGCCAACAAGTTTGCGTGATGGCAAATGATTCGACAGTAAAAGCGGGCTCATGGGGATCCCGTACGGTTGAGAAAATCATTCGCATTCAGGAAATTGCTGAGAAAAACCGAGTGCCGATGCTTTATTTGGTCGATTCTGCAGGAGCGCGAATTACCGACCAATTAGACATGTTCCCGAATCGACGTGGAGCAGGTAAGATATTCCACAATCAAGTTCGTATGTCTGGATTTGTTCCGCAAATCTGCTTGTTATTCGGTCCATCAGCTGCAGGTGGTGCTTACATTCCTGCATTTTGCGATATCGTTATCATGGTAGAAGGAAATGCCTCCATGTACTTAGGCTCACCGCGAATGGCTGAAAAAGTAATCGGTGAAAAAGTGACGTTGGAAGAAATGGGTGGCGCACGCATGCACTGTTCAGTTAGTGGATGTGGAGATGTATTAGTATCTACAGAACAAGAAGCCATTTCAGAAGCTAGACGTTATTTAGCTTACTTCCCTGCGAACTATACGGAAATGCCAAAAGTGGTGGAACCTAAAGCGGCAAAAGAAGGACGTACACTGGAAGCAATTATTCCTGAAAATCAAAATGCTCCTTTCGATATGTATGAAGCGATTGATCAATTAATTGATGAAGGATCATTCTTTGACATTAAGAAATTGTTTGCACCTGAAATCATCACGGGACTTGCGCGAATTGAAGGTCAGGCCGTGGGAATTATTGCGAACCAACCGAAAGCAAAAGGTGGCGTGTTATTCGTTGATTCCGCTGACAAAGCTGCGAAATTCATCAATTTGTGTGATGCTTTTGGAATTCCATTGTTGTTCCTTGCAGACGTACCTGGATTTATGATTGGTACAAAAGTTGAGCGGGCTGGCATCATTCGCCATGGTGCCAAACTGATCATGGCCATGAGTTCTGCTACCGTGCCTAAAATTTCGGTTATTGTGCGTAAAGCATATGGAGCTGGATTATATGCAATGGCAGGTCCTGCTTTTGAACCGGATGTGTGTATCGCATTGCCGACTGCTCAAATCGCTGTAATGGGTCCTGAAGCTGCAGTTAATGCAGTATTCTCAAACAAAATTGAAGCAATCGAAGATCCAAAAGAACGTTTGAAATTCGTTCAGGAAAAACATCAGGAATATAAAGAGCAAATTGATATTTACAAATTAGCTTCCGAAATGATTATTGATGAGATTGTTTCACCAAGTAATTTACGAGAAGTTCTGGCGATGCGTTACCGTGCCTATAGTACGAAACATATTCCACAACCACCTCGTAAACATCCAGTTTATCCAGTATAATTATTTGAAAGACGAAAGGTCTGCCGTTTGTTGGTAGGCCTTTTCTTATACAATCGATAAGCTTAAAGTAACAGTCTTGCAATAATAGCGCATTGCGCTTTTCATTTGGGAGTTGAATGTTAATTGAAAGTAGTCATCGTCGGAGCAGGGGCAATTGGTTTACTGATTGGCTCATACGCAAGTGAGCAAAAACATGAAGTTACGTACATAACTAGAACAACTAAACAAGCTGAAATTCTTAATAAAGAAGGAATAACACGCATTCAACCTGATGGTGGGACCTTGAAAACAAAAGTTTTTGCCAGTACAGAATTCAATCAAGCTCCTACTGATGCATTATGGATTATTGCGGTGAAGTATCATCATTTATCTACTCTTCAAGTGGAGTTGAATTCTTTACCTGAAACAACAGCGCTTCTGTTTATTCAAAATGGCATTGCTCACTTACAGTGGATTGACCAATTTAAACATCATCCTATTTATATCGCGACAATTGAACATGGTGCCATGAAAAAGGATTCAACAACAGTTGTGCATAAAGGAATCGGCGTCACAAAAATTGCTCCATACATAAAAAATACAAGTCAATTGGACTTCACTATATTTCAGTCCGATTCGTTTCAAATCGAGTTGGCGGAAGATGCTTATGGAATTGTATTAAGAAAAGCTATATTAAACGCTTGTATTAATCCAATCACCGCAATTTTACAAATAAAAAATGGGGACCTCCTTTCAAACACCCATGCCTTTGAGCTAATGAAAACAGTATTCAGTGAGTTAGAAAATGCTTTTCCGGAGATATCGAATTTACTGTCCTTTGAAGAAGTCAAAGCACTTTGTTTCAAAACTTCGAAAAACAATTCTTCTATGTTACAGGATCGACTTAATCGTCGTACGACTGAGATTGAACCAATCGTAGGAGCCTTGCTTCAACTGGCTGTGGGTAGGAAAAAAGATTTGCCTGTTCTGCGAACGCTCTATCATTTCGTGTTGGCATTTGATGAGAAGGGTGAGGTTCATGAATAATATAATTCAAGCAACTATTAGTTTCCTCATCGTATTTCCTATTTTCATGTTTATTGTGGTTTATATCATCTCATTGAAACTAACAAAGAAAACATCGAGAGCTTTTGGACATGCAGCCGATATAACTACTTTTCTTCTATTTATGGCTGTCCCAGTCGCTATAAAGTCTTTGTTTCAAATACAGGTGATGGGAGTTGTTCTGAGTTTTGCCATAATAACGAGCGTCCTCTTGACAATTTTGGAATGGAAGTCAAAGAAGGAGATTGAATTAATCCCTTTGCTCCGTAAAATTTGGAGGTTCTTGTTTTTGGTTCTCAGTTTTGCCTACTTTATTGTCTGGTGTGTTGGGCTCGTATTAAAAGTGATGGAATTCATGAATTAATCCATGTAAGTCGTTTGTTTTTCCAGGCGTGCCATCAAATGATATACTCGATTTGTATTTAGAAGCAAAAGGGGTTACCACGATGATATATGACCAAATTAATCAACCAAATAGCAGTCCTTTTATGGCTGATTTCTATTCGCAAAAGGAAGACCTTTCTACCTTTTTTCATTACTTGCCGAATCAGAGATCTTTTGAGAATCGGGCAAAGACATTAAAATCGCACCGAGTAGATAGAACACAACTGACAAAAGTAATCCGCGAATATATGGCGAATCTAACTCATAGCGAAAAAGTGGACACGCATTTAAAAGAGTTGGAAGAGAATGCGCTAGTCGTTATCGGTGGACAGCAAGCGGGATTATTGACCGGTCCTCTCTATTCCGTACATAAAGCGATTTCAATCGTGATCATGGCGAAGCAGCAACGTGAAGCATTAGGTATTCCAGTCGTGCCCGTTTTCTGGATTGCTGGAGAAGACCATGACCTAGATGAAATCAACTCGACTTTCACGCCTCAACGTGGAAGTTTAATCAAAACAACCTATAACGATCGACCGAATCGCAAGCAAATGGCGTCAGAAAGTATGCTTGAGACTGAAAAATTACAATCCTTTATTCAGGACGTCTTTAAACAATTCACTGAAACGGTTTACACGAAAGAAATGCTTCAAAAGTATTTGAAAATTGCCGATCAAGTTTCAACGTATAGTCAATTTTTCACCGTCATGATGCATGATTTTTTTGCAAATGAAGGTTTATTAATGATTGACGCCGCATACGAATCTCTTCGACGTTATGAATCTCCCTATTTTGAGAAGATGATAGAACAGGCTCCAGAAATTGCAACACTAGTTGTCGACCAAGAAACTCGTTTTCAACAAGCAGGTTATGGACAACCTATACAAGCTTCGAGCGACAGTGCCAACTTGTTCTTCGTAGAAAATGGAGAACGCTTTTTATTGAAACAGGTGGATGGAGTATTTCATAATGAAGCCGCGGGTCTCTCTTTTACAAAACATGAATTACTGGACATTGCCAAAAATCATCCCGAACGATTGAGTAATAATGTTGTAACACGACCGTTAATGCAGGAAATGGTGTTTCCTGTTTTAGCATTCATTGGTGGTCCGGGCGAACTTGCGTATTGGGCAACATTCAAAACGATGTTCGAACATTTTGATATGGAATTACCTGTTATCGTACCTCGTTTATCTATTACGATTATTGACAGAAAATCCAAACAGTATTTGGATGAGCTTGGTCTGCCACTAGAAAGTGTTTTCGATGGACAACTGCAATTGCATAAGCAAACATTCATGGATGATGTTAAAGATGATGTTGCGGAAGAAATGATTCTAGAAATCCAAAAAACATTGGTTGCGCAATACGGAAAACTTGCCGATCATTTAGCATCAACACAATCAGCTTCGGCATTTTCCGTTCTAACTGAAAAAAATTTACAAATTCATGAAAAACAATTTACTTACTTAAGCCGTAAAATAGAGGATGCCAATTTGTTGCGTCACGATGTGAAGCTTCGAAAATACAATCATATTGAAGGGTTTATTTTCCCAGAGTATACCTTACAAGAACGATGGTTTAGCCCATTATTATTTTTAAATGAAGTGGGTCCTACCTTAATAGATGATCTTTTATCTCAACCGTTTGAATTTAACGGAAAACATAAAGTCATTTCGTATTAATACTTAAAGCCGTCTCAGTTTATTGAGACGGCTTTTTTCTATGGGATAAAAGGTTTTTCGGCTGGTTCAACAAGTACTATTTACACATTTCTTTATGTAATGAAAAAAAAATATAAAAATGGTGGAGGAAAGTGGGGGGATGTGGTACATTTATGACAATAAGTGGGGTGAGTAGCATGTTCATGGGAGAATATCAACATAGTGTTGATGCGAAGGGCCGTCTTATTATACCGGCAAAATTTCGTGAGCACCTTGAAGAGACATTTGTTATTACAAGAGGTCTTGATAACTGCTTATTCGGCTATCCTATGAATGAATGGCGAAAACTCGAAGAAAAATTAAAAGCTCTCCCTGTGACTAAAAAAGATGCTCGTGCATTCACGCGATTCTTCTTTTCAGGTGCAACGGAAGTAGAAATCGATAAACAAGGCAGAATTAATATCCCAAGTACATTACTGTCCCATGCAAATGTGGAAAAAGAATGTATCGTACTGGGAGTTTCAAATCGTATTGAGATTTGGGCAAAAGATTCTTGGACATCTTATTTCGATGAATCCGAGGACTCATTTAACGACTTAGCTGAAAACATGATTGGCTTTGATATTTAAGGGAAGAAGGCTAAGAACGCGACATCGTGTCGCGATGCCTTCATGACCCACATCCTGTGTGCCCATGCGGAGCAGGGTGTGCTTGGCCGACACCGGCGCTGGAAAGGCCGAATTGGAAACCTGTTTTCCAATGAGGACTTGAAGCTTAGGTGCGGCCAACCCTGAGGAGCTAGACATTACTAACAATTTTAGGAGGACGAACCATTGTTCAACCATACAACCGTATTGCTTCATGAAACCGTTGACGGATTGAACATTCGTCCAGATGGTACATATGTTGATTGCACCCTTGGTGGAGCGGGACATAGTGAATATTTAGTTCAACAGTTAAATGATCGAGGAAGATTGATTTGCTTTGATCAAGACACCATTGCAATTGAAAATGCGAAAATTCGTCTGGCGGACCATCTTCATAAAATAACGTTCGTGCATGCGAATTTCCGCTATATAAAAGAAAAGTTACATGAACTTGGTATTGAGAAAGTGGATGGCATTCTTTATGACCTAGGTGTATCATCACCTCAGCTCGATACACCAGAACGTGGATTCAGTTACAACCATGATGCACCGTTGGACATGCGTATGGATACGTCAGCGCCACTTTCGGCCTATCACGTTGTGAACGAATGGGAATTTAATGATTTGGTTCGTATTTTTTACCGATATGGTGAAGAAAAATTCTCTAAACAAATCGCCCGCAAGATTGAAGAGGCGAGAAATCATGCACCAATTGAAACAACTGGGCAACTTGTTGAATTGATTAAAGATGGGATACCAGCTCCTGCAAGAAGAAAAGGTGGTCATCCTGCGAAACGCGTTTTCCAGGCGATTCGAATCGCTGTTAATGATGAACTGGGAGCGGCCGAACAATCACTTCAAGATGCACTTGAACTGCTTGCATTAAATGGACGTATCAGCGTCATCACTTTCCACTCACTGGAAGACCGCATTACGAAAACCATTTTCAAAGAAGCAGCCTCATATCCGGATTTACCACCTAATTTACCAGTCATTCCAGAAGGCATGGAACCTATGTTGAAATTAGTGACAAGAAAACCGATATTACCAAGTGAAGAAGAATTACTTCACAATAATCGCTCTCGATCAGCGAAACTACGTATCGCTGCAAAAATAAAGGATGAAGGACGTGTCTAAATGGCAATGCACGCAAGAACACAATCAACTTACATAAAGCAGCCTGTCGTTAACCCACAGCCTGCCATCCAACCGGCAATTAAACCGGAACGAAAAATTTTTACTAAAGGTGAAAAGATTCTTTTCGCAGCGTTTTTATCAATTGTTGCATTGTTTTGCGTGATGATTTTACAGACACAGGCGAGCATACATGCTTCATCACAAGACATACGTGCAATTGAACAACAAATTGATGAAACGAAAAAACAGAATACGGATTTGTCCATTCAAGTAAGTGAGCTATCAAAATATGAACGCGTTTGGGAAAAAGCTAAAGAACTCGGCTTGAAATTGAACGATAAAAACGTCAAGGTAGTATCGGGACAATGAAGAAGAAATTTAGATTTCAATGGGGAGCCTTTCTGATGTTTTTGTTCTATGGAGGGCTCTTTTTTCTATTGTTGTCACGGATGGTTTTTATCCAAGTCACGGGAGAAGCGGATGGACAAGCGCTTGCAGCAAAAGCTGCTGCTAAATATGAAAGAGAACAAGTGATAAATTCAAGTCGGGGTAAAATACTCGATAAACACGGAGAAGTTATTGCTGAAGATACTTTGAGCTATCGATTAGTGGCGGTTCTAAGCCCAGAAGCAACATCAAATGCCAAAAATCCGAAACATGTAAATGATGTAGAGAAAACTGCTAGTGTGCTAGCTGAATACATTCCCTTGTCAAAAGAGAAATTAGTTGAACGATTATCTAAAGAAGGGGTTTATCAAGTTGAATTTGGTTCAGCAGGCAGGGATATCAGTCATGAAGTTATGACGAAAATCACGGAGCACAAACTGCCCGGTCTTGTTTTTGTCAGAGATTTAAAACGCTTTTACCCTGGTGGCACGTTTGCATCTCATTTAATCGGCTTTGCAGTTAAAGAAGAACAAGAACCCGGGCAATTCCAGACAGTGGGGAAAATGGGTCTTGAATCAATCTATAACAAACAATTAACAGGTAAAAATGGAAAAGTGCAATATGAAAGTGATTTATGGGGGTATTTATTGCCTAATTCAGAAGAAATGGTGACACCTGCACAGGATGGATACAATATTCATCTAACGCTTGATAAAACTGTTCAAAACTTCCTTGAAGATGCCATGAGTCGCGTGGAGGAACAGTATAAACCAGAAAAAATTGTGGCGATGGTCGCTGATCCTAAGACTGGTAAAATTTTGGCCATGAGCCAGCGTCCTTCCTTTGATCCAGAAACGCGTGAAGGGCTAACAACAAATTGGTTGAATGAAACAATCGAAAATACAATTGAACCTGGTTCGACGATGAAAACATTTACGGTCGCTGCTGCCATGGAAGAGGGCAAATGGGATCCAAACGCTTGGTACAAATCAGGACAATACACATTAATTGACCGCACCATTCGTGACCACAACCGCACTGGATGGGGCTCAATTACGTATGAAGAAGGATTCCAACGTTCTTCAAACGTTGCGATGGCTTATTTACTTGAGAGACTTGGCGACACTGCTTTTCTTGAATACCTGGACAAATTCGGGTTTGGAAAGAAAACAGGCATTGACCTGCCAAATGAAGCAAGTGGAAAAATTATTAGTAAATGGCCGATTGACCGACTTGTTTCTACGTTTGGTCAAGGATCTACGGTGACTCCTATGCAACTGATCCAAGCTGAGACGGCCATTGCAAATGATGGAACCATGATGAAACCATATGTAATTGAAAAAATAGTAAACCCATCTACAAATGCCGTCATGCATGACTCAAAACCTGAGAAGGCTGGCAAACCCATTTCTGCTGAAACCGCCAAAAAAATGAGGGATTTATTGGCCTCTACGGTTACGGATGAAGCGGGTACTGCTAAACGATTTAAACTGACGGATTATACGGTTGCAGGAAAAACGGGTACTGCCGAAATTCCTGACAAGGATGGATTCTATCAAAAAGGTTATGAAAATTATTTGTATTCTTTCTTAGGTATGGCACCAGTTGAAGATCCTCAACTTGTCGTGTATGTAGCGGTATCTAAACCGAAGTTGAAAGACACCGAAGTCGGGTCCATACCTGTTTCGGAAATATTCAAATCAGTGACTGAAAACAGTTTGAAATACATGAATATTAAGCCTCAGCAAGTGAAGTCCATTCCCACAGTGAAATTACCAAAAGTGGAAGACAAAAATGTTGCGATGGCTCAAAGTGTTATGCTTGAACATAAGATGAATGCAGTGACTATAGGTGGAAATGGAAAAGTGCAAGAACAGTTCCCAGCTGCAGGTACTGAAATTCTTCCTGGCAGTCTGGTGCTCTTAAAAACAGAAGGTCCAATCACGATTCCTGACTTCACGAATTGGTCGAAACGTCATGTATGGGTATACCAAATGCTTTCGGGATTAAATATCGAAGTTGTCGGGGAAGGGTATGTCGTAAGTCAAAGTGTTTCCAAAGGTTCTGTTGTGAACGCACAAAACCCAATTGTGATTAAATTGGAAACACCCGAAGAAACTAATAAAAAAAAGAAACAGCCACCAGTTAAAGATGGAGAAGAAACACTCCCACAAGATTAAATTTTGAATAGGCACTCCATTCTTATCATAAGTTGTTAAAAAACAAGGTGTGGTTAAATGAAGGCTGGAGTGCCTCATCAATTGAAAATCAGAGTTCGGACTATGGTGCTTCTCTTTTTTTGCTTAAGTATTGCATCATTGGGGAAATTGATTTACATGCAGTTTTTCCAATATGAATGGCTTACAGAAAAAGCAGAAGAGAATTGGGATCGTGAAATTCCATTTTCACAGACTAGAGGCAATATTCGGGACCGTGATGGTGAATTAATTGTAGGAAGCAAGTTGGCACCGACGCTATATTTTATGCCCGCTCAAAATGAAGATGTTGAAACCGCCGCTGCAAAACTGAGCAAAGCTTTAAACATCGACGAAGAGAAACTGGTTGAGCAGATGAGTAAAAAGACATTTCTGATTAAACTGGCGCCAGCAGGAAAGAACATTGAGCTCGGAAAAGCGATTGAGATCCAATCATTAAAAATTCCGGGTTTGTACACTGGGGTTGACTATGTACGTGACTATCCCCATGATGAACTACTGTCGCGTCTTCTGGGGTTCACTGGTTACGATCACCAAGGTTTGGCAGGAATTGAATATCAGTACAATGAATTTTTGACATCTACTGAATCAACCCTAAGATTATTTACCGACGCCAAGGGTCAATCCTTGCCACATGTAAATGATGAATGGGGAAAAGGGAAAGACGGTTCAACAGTCGACCTGACAATCGATTTAGATGTGCAGCAGGTGATGGAACGCGAACTTTCACAAGCAGTAAAGAAATACGATGCAGATCAGGCAATGGGCATTGCCATGAATCCCAAAACTGGGGAGATATTGGGTTTAGCTTCGTTTCCGACTTTCCATCCTTTACAATATGACAAAGTGAGCCCAAGCGTATATAATCAAAACTTGCCGGTCTCAATGACTTTTGAGCCTGGTTCAACATTTAAAATCATTACGCTTGCTGCTGCGCTTGAAGAAGGAAAAGTGGACTTGCACAAAGAATCCTTTTATGATCCAGGTTATGCATTAGTGGAAGGCGCAAGATTGCGGTGCTGGAAAAGGGAAGGGCATAAGCATCAGAGTTTTTTGGAAGTAGTTGAAAACTCTTGTAACCCAGGATTTATTGAACTTGGTCAACGAGTTGGACGTGAGAAACTTTCTGCATACATACGAGATTTTGGATTTGGGAAAAAAACAGGATCCTCCATCGCAGGAGAATCCACAGGAATTTTGTTTTCAGAGGAAGCTTACGGACCAGTTGAGCACGCAACCACCTCTTTTGGGCAAGGAATTTCTGTAACACCCATTCAACAAGTTCAGGCAGTTTCCGCAGCCGTCAATGGCGGTACTCTGTTCCAACCGTATGTCGTGAAACGAATCTACAATGAGCAAACCAATGAATTAATAAAAGAAAATAAACCGACAAAAGTAAGACAGGTTATTTCTGAAGAAACATCCAAACAAGTTCGCGAAGCTTTGGAATCTGTAGTGGCAAATGGTTCAGGTCGAAATGCGTTCCGTGACACGATGCGCATTGGAGGGAAAACAGGTACTGCTCAGAAGGCCGTGAATGGCCGCTATGTAGAAGGGCAATACATTGTTTCATTTATTGGTTTTGCACCTGCTAATGACCCTGAAATCGTGGTATATGTAGCAATCGATAATCCGAAACATGTGTTACAGTTTGGAGGAGTCATTGCTGCGCCGATTGTCGGACAAATCATTGAAGATAGTGCACCTTTTATTGGTTTCAAACACAACAAAGATCAACTCGAAAAAGAGTATCGCTGGGGTGATGCATTACAACAGCATGTTCCTGAACTAGTAGGTCTCGATAAAAATAAAGTTGTGAAAATGGAAGAGCCTTTCAGAATTGAATGGCACGGGACAGGAAATAAAATCATATCTCAACTTCCAAAAGCAGATAGTTTACTATCTGTAGACGGCACGATTCATTTATACTTAGGTGAATAATAGTAATAACGACAACCATCGTTTATTTGAAGGAGAATACATATGACACTCGCAACAACACTTATGATTGTAGGGATAGGCTTTTTCCTTACGGTATTATTGACACCACTTTTCATCCCGGCACTGAAACGGATGAAGTTTGGTCAAAGTATCCGTGAGGAAGGTCCTCAATCCCATATGAAAAAAGCAGGCACACCTACCATGGGCGGACTGGTATTTATTGTTTCCATTGTCCTCACAACGTTAGGCGTTGCTTTTTATTTGGAAATGCTGACTACGCAAACGATTGTATTAGTCATCGTGTTTGTTGGTTTTGGACTAATTGGGTTTTTGGATGACTTTATTAAAGTTGTTTTAAAAAGAAATTTAGGCTTAACGTCAAGACAAAAGCTTATTGGGCAAATTATTATCGCGGTTGCTTCATTCTTCTTGATTAAACAAGGTCCATTTGAAACGACAGTTGGTATTCCTTTTACAGACTGGTCTATGGATCTTGGCATCGCTTATGTATTATTCATGGTTTTCTGGCTTGTTGGTTTCTCCAATGCAGTGAATTTGACTGACGGATTGGATGGTTTGGTTTCAGGAACAGCTTCAATCGCGTTTACGACATTTGGCGTATTGGCTATGTATTACAATCAGCAAGATATTGCGATTTTCGCATTTGCCGTAACTGGCGCACTGCTAGGCTTTTTAATTTTCAATGCAAATCCCGCTAAATTATTTATGGGGGATACAGGTTCTCTGGCACTTGGGGGAGCTCTTGCGATGGTTTCGATTTTGGTTAAGCAAGAACTTTTGCTGTTGCTTGTGGGAATCATTTTCGTTGCAGAGACACTTTCTGTTATTTTGCAAGTCATCAGTTTTAAAACAACTGGTAAACGGATATTTAAAATGAGTCCACTTCATCACCATTTCGAATTATCGGGTTGGTCTGAATGGAAAGTTGTCGTCGTATTTTGGTCTACAGCATTCCTCGCAGCCTTTATTGTCGTTATGATGGAGGTATTATAAATGAAACACATTACACAATTTACATCTAAAAAAGTACTTGTGCTCGGTCTTGCAAAAAGTGGGGTCGCTGCTGCAGAGCTTCTGCACAAATTAGGTGCGTTTGTTACCGTTAACGACGCTAAACCTTTTGAAGAAAGTCCGGATGCACAGAATTTATTGAGCAAAGGAATCACCGTGATTTGTGGAAGACACCCCGAGGATTTGTTGGACGAAGGATTTGAATATGTCATTAAAAATCCAGGTATTCCTTATCGTAACCCAATTATCAGTGACGCCATTTCCCGGGGAATACCGGTTTGGACAGAAATAGAGCTGGCTTATTTAATCAGTGAGGCTCCATTTATAGGAATTACCGGTTCAAATGGTAAAACAACCACCACCACTTTACTTTTCCATATGCTTAATCAAGGCGGTCAAAAACCATTGATTGCAGGTAATATCGGAACGGTGGCATGTTCAGTTGCTCAAGAAGCGCAAGAGGACCAGGTCATTGTAACGGAATTATCATCATTTCAATTAATGGGAATTGATCAATTCAAACCTAAAATCTCGATTCTTACAAACTTGTATGAGGCACATCTAGACTATCATGGGTCATTCGAAGAGTATGGGGATGCAAAATTTGCAGTCACTAAAAATCAGAAATCCGAAGATATTTTTATCTACAATGCAGATCAACCAGCCGTGGTTCAATATGCAAACAAGACGAATGCAAAACTTTTGCCGTTTTCGACTAAAGGTCGTAAACAGGAAGGAATCAGTGCCGATGCTGAGCGAATCTATTGGCTCGGTGAACCCTACCTAGAAAGAAAATCCATAGCTTTGCCGGGAGAACATAATCTTGAGAACATTTTGGCTGCAGTTGCTACTTCCATCTTGATGTCATGTCCAAAAGAAACAATTGAGCATGTTTTGACGTCCTTTACAGGAGTGAAACATCGTACACAATTCGTTCGTGAATGGAAGCAACGCAAATTCTTTAACGATTCTAAAGCTACAAACACACTAGCGACTAAGAGTGCACTTGCGGCATTCAATGAACCTATTATCTTAATTGCCGGTGGATTGGATCGCGGACATTCATTTGAAGAGATGCGTGATTATATGGGGAACGTGAAGGCCATTGTGTCATTTGGTGAAACGGCTGATCGTCTCATTGAATTTGCCAAATCATGCGGTGTTGAAGGTTTGGAAAAAGTAGAAAATATTCAGCAAGCCGTTAAAATCGCAACCAAATTCTCTCAGCCACATGATGTGATTCTACTTTCACCAGCATGCGCAAGCTGGGATCAATATGCAAACTTTGAGTTACGTGGAGACGATTTTATAGAAGCAGTCTTTCAAATTAACTAATAAGAATAACAGATGAAGGGATGCCAAAACTGCAGAATAAACCGACTAATGTTTTTCTGTTTACTAGTTTACTATTAACGGTCATTGGTTACTTTTTTGTATACTCTGCCGGCTCTTACTGGGGGAAAGTACATTACCAGGACAGTTTGCCATTCTTCTGGAAACAAGCGATGTATGGAACGTTAGGTATGTTGTGTGCTTTGGCTATGTCTAAAATGACATTCCTAACCAATCGTAAGTTCTGGAAGCTAGCGTACATTCTGTCCATTCTCCTGCTTTTCTCTGTCTATATTCCAGGCCTTGGAATTGTCAGAAATGGATCACAAAGCTGGATTCAAATTGCTGGTTTCAGCCTGCAACCTGCAGAATTCGTTAAGATTTCAGTCATTGGATTTCTTGCATGTATGTTGGCACAAAAGTCAACAGGTCTCAAAAGAAGATACATCCAGCCGATTCTGGTTTGCTTGGTGCCAGCTGGTATCATATTGGTCCAGCCGGACTTCGGTTCTGCTTTTCTATTAATTGTCGGTGGCTTTTCCCTGTTGTTTATCGCCGGATTTCCGGTACGGTTCTTTGTAGCCATCGGTTCGATGGGAGTACTGGCACTTGCTGGTTTAATCATTTCGGCTCCATACCGATTAAAACGGATTTATGCGTTTCTGGATCCATGGGAAGATGCATTGAACAGTGGATTTCAAGGGACGCAATCCCTAATGGCAATTGGACCATCTGGACTGTTTGGACATGGCTTCGGTCAGAGTCGACAGAAGTTTCTATATTTGCCTGAACCTCAAAATGATTTCATTTTCTCGATTATCGTGGAAGAAATGGGCTTTATCGGTGCCTTCTTATTGATTGGATTATTCTGCCTTTTCTTATACACAGGTTATCGTTTAGCTGTTTTGGCACCAACCAAAGTAGGTTTTTATGCAATTGCAGGGATTCAATCCATGATTGGTTTCCAAATATTTTTAAATATTGGGGTAGTCATTGGCTTATTTCCTGTTACAGGAGTAACATTGCCATTCATTAGTTATGGTGGATCGTCTTTACTTTCAACCTGGCTCATTGTCGGGCTCATTCTTCGATTTTCAAAAGACTGATAGATTAGGAAAGGAGTGAATAACGTGGATAAAATCATCGATATTGAAGACCGTATACCAACGCTGAGAGAGCGCAGAAAAAAGAGAACAAACCGCAAGTTCACGTTATTACTCGTCATTTTCCTATTTACTTTACTTGGTCTCCTCTACTTTCAATCTCCTTATAGTCATGTTCAAAGTATTGTCGTAAAAGGGGCTAACTTGGCGACCGGTGACGAATATATTGAACGAACTGGTATTCAAGAAGGCCAATCCATGTGGGAAATTCGGACAAGCAATGCTGAAGAAATTTTACTTAAAAATGATTGGCTTCAAGATGTTACGGTTAAGAGAACTGGATTAACTTCCGTAACTATTGAAGTAACAGAATGGAAAAAAGCTGCCTATATTCAATCAGAAGGAGGCTTTGACCTGGTGCTTGAAAATGGGACAGTGTATCATTCTACACAAAAAATGGCACCTGTTGATGCTCCTGTATTAAATTCTTTTGAAAATCCGAAAGCACTGAATCGAATGGTTAAGGAACTTGCTAAACTAAAAGGTGAAGTGCTGTCTATGATTTCGCAAATTGAATCTGTACCGTCTAAGTCAGATCCATACAGAATTCGATTATTCATGAATGATGGGTTTGAAATCAGGGCAGTTATTCCGTCTTTTGCTGAAAAGATGAATTATTATCCCTCGATCATTGCGCAAATAGGAGAATCTGAAAAAGGTGTCATAGACATAGAAGTGGGTTCATTTTTTCAGACTTATGTAGATATGTATAATCCGCAACCTAAGGAGGAGGAGGAAGTTGAAGAAACTTCAGAATAAACCTGATCGCTCGGTTGTGAACAAACGCATTATTTTTTCGTTAGTATGCCTTGTACTAGGCTTTATATTAGCCTATTCCTATAGTTTATCCAGCAGCAAGAAAATAAGCGGTGAGCCAACCAACAGCAAATTTTTCGAACAAGAAGAACGCTATCGAGAAGATCTAATTCAGCAGAAAGAACGAAACAAAGAGTTGGAAACCGAATTAGTGGCGAGACAACAACAAGTCCGAGAGATTGAAAAATCGCTCTCAGGAAGTGAAGAGCAATACGAGAGTCTGATACAAGAAGCAGAAGATTTACGCCTACTGCTTGGCGTTCTACCTTCTACAGGTACAGGAGTTAAAGTTCAATTGGAAGATGCAGAATATGATCCGGCGTCTGTCAATCCAAATGATTATATTGTTCATGAAAGTCATGTATTCCAAGTACTGAATGAAATGAAAATATCCGGAGCACAAGCAATAGCCATCAATGGCCAACGCTTAAAAGCCAACTCCTACATAAAATGCAATGGACCTGTCATTACGGTTGATGGCAAGCAATTCCCTGCTCCATTCGTCATCGAAGCAATTGGTGATCCATCTGTATTAGTACCATCGCTTAAACTAACAGGTGGCGTATTGGATCAGCTCGTCAACGATAATATTGTCGTAACAATCGAAGAAAAATCAAAACTAGAAATGCCATCGCTTTAAGAAAAGCGGAAAGCGCCACTCTAGCCTGACTCCAGCGCTGGAAGAAAGGTCCCCTTTGCGACGAGTAACCGCAGGAGCAAGGCCCCCTTTGCGACGAGTAACCGCAGGAGCAAGACCCCCTTTGCGACGAGTAACCGCAGGAGCAAGGCCCCCTTTGCGACGAGTAACCGCAGGAGCAAGGCCCCTTTGCGACGAGTAACCGCAGGAGCACCCCGATTCGAGAGCTTGCTTTCGCATGAGGGTCTGAAGCTAAGGTGTGGGCTGGCGCTTGGAGCTAGACATAGAAAATTCTCGCAGGGTATGGAAAGCATGGACAACCTCTTTACATGAAAGGAAGGAGCGGTTCGATGAAACAAGGCGTTTATGTCCGCTTCACGTTTATCTTATTAATTGTAGGTTTTATGGTTGCGGTACAATACAATACGGTTCAAAAACCAGAGTCACGGGATACCCGAGACATTTGGGAAATCAGACAGGAACTTTCAGCAGAAAAACAATTGCACTCAGAACTTTTGTCGGATATTAGAGAGGTCAATGAGACCATTACTAAGTACGAGAATTTGCAGTCGGAAAGCCCTGCACAAGCTTTAAACGAAACGCTTGAAACATTAAGAGAAAAAGCAGGATTGACTATAGTGACAGGTCCAGGACTTGAGTTGGTGATTGAACCTTCATTGGAAGGCATCGCACTTGGTGAAACTATTTCGGGAATCTCACCCGATTTACTAGTTCGTTTGCTTAATGAAATTAATCGTTTTAACGGACATGATGTTTCAATCGATGGAAAAAGAATCATTCATTCCTCGCCAATCAGAGATATAAATGGACAGACGACGGTTAATAGTTTAAATGTCCGAACGCCACCATTTAAAATCAGAATTGGAACCGAGACGATGGAGGATGCTGAAAAGCTTTACAACCATCTTCAATCTTCAATGATTGCAGATGACTTTTTCATCGATAACCTGACATTGACAATAGAGGAACCGAAAGATCAAATAAGCATTCCCGCCTATGATCAGCCGATTGAAAACAATTATTTGAAAAATACATCGAAAGGGGACTAACATATGTGGCTACCATTACTAGGATTAATCTTGGGAATATCTCTCGGATTACTAACGGATATTCAAATCCCTTCGGTGTATGAAAACTATTTATCCATAGCAGTTTTAGCAGCGCTAGACACTTTGTTTGGAGGGATTCGTGCCCAACTGCAACATGTCTATGACGATAAAGTATTTGTATCTGGATTTTTCTTCAATATTGCCTTAGCTGCAGGTCTTGCTTTTCTTGGGGTACATTTAGGCGTTGATTTGTATTTGGCAGCTATTTTTGCTTTTGGAGTAAGGCTTTTCCAGAATATAGCGGTCATTCGACGTATGTTATTAACAAAGTGGACTGAAAGAAAAGGGACTATTGACTAAAAAACAGTCGAATAGAAGGAAAATTTACAACTTTTAACGATTTTGCTTAGACAAGCTTGATAGAATGCAATAGAATGATGAGTAAAGAGTTGTTGAAGGAGGTGCCACGGATTGAATCAGACAGAATTATATGTTTCTCTTGATATAGGTTCTTCATCAATTAAGGTTCTTATTGGAGAGATGACGAATGGTTCCCTAAACGTCATTGGCGTTGGGAATGTTAAATCAAATGGAATTAGAAAAGGTGCAATTGTCGATATTGATGCGACCGTGCAGTCCATTAAAAAAGCAATTGACCAAGCTGAACGAATGATCGGAATGTCTATAAACGAAGTAGTATTAGGAATTCCTGCTAATCAAGCCATGTTGCATCATGTAAAAGGCGTGGTGGCAGTTAATAGTGAGAATCGTGAAATTACCGATGATGATTTGGATCGCGTGATCGATTCGGCACAAGTGATGTCAATTCCCCCTGAAAGAGAATTAGTCAATTTAGTGCCTAAACAATTTGTTGTGGATCATCTTGATGAAATTAAAGATCCACGCGGCATGATTGGCATCCGTCTAGAAATGGATGGAACCATGATGACGACATCGAAAACGATTTTACATAATGTTTTACGTTGTGTGGAGCGTGCGGGTCTTCAAATCCGTGAGATATATTTACAACCACTCGCTTCTGGCTATTTCGCTTTATCAGAAGATGAAAAAAATCATGGTACCGCATTCATCGATATAGGTGGCGGTTCAACTACGATTGCAGTATTCCAAGATGGTCATTTAACACACACATCAGTATTGCCTGTTGGTGGGGATCATTTGACAAAAGATTTATCTATTGTCCTGAAAACCCCGACTGAACAAGCGGAAAAAATTAAACATCAATATGGACATGCCTTTTATGATGATGCATCTGATGATGAATTGTTTGAAGTTCCTGTGATTGGTGCAGAAATGAAAGAACAATATAGTCAGAGATACATCTCAGAAATTATTGGCGTTCGTTTAGAAGAGTTATTTGAATTAGTCTTAGAGGAATTCTATCGCATGGGTCTTCAGGATTTACCAGGTGGCGTGGTCATTACAGGTGGCGTTGCAAAATTAGAAGGGCTTTCACAACTGGCTCGTCACATTTTGCAAACTCGCGTTAGACTATATACCCCTGAGTACATTGGAGTACGTGAGCCGGGTTACGCGACAGCAGTCGGGTTAATACGTTACGCTCATATGGAAGACCAGTTCTTTAACCGTTTCGGTGGAAACAGTGCTTTAGGTCAATCAAAAAAACCTGAACAACAATCGCCGGCTCCTAAAAAACAAAAACAACAAATGCAGACAAAAGAAGAAGACAAAGAAAGTGTTATGGGGAAAGCTCGCAAATTCCTCGATAAATTTTTCGAATAAAAAATGTAGAGACTAATTGTAATTGAAGGAGGAAATGCGATGTTGGAGTTTGATACAAGTGTAGACCAACTTGCCGTCATCAAAGTAATTGGTGTCGGTGGTGGCGGAAATAACGCTGTAAACCGTATGATTGAACACGGTGTTAAAGGTGTAGAATTTATTGCAGTTAATACAGATGCACAAGCATTGAATTTATCAAAAGCAGAAGTGAAGTTACAAATCGGCGCGAAATTGACGCGTGGACTTGGTGCTGGAGCTAATCCTGAAGTTGGTAAAAAAGCTGCTGAAGAAAGCAAAGAACAAATTGAAGAGGCTTTACGTGGAGCTGATATGGTTTTCGTTACTGCTGGTATGGGTGGCGGAACTGGTACAGGTGCAGCACCTGTCATCGCTCAAATCGCTCGTGAAATTGGCGCATTAACTGTTGGTGTTGTTACTCGTCCATTCACGTTTGAAGGCCGTAAACGTTCGACCCAAGCAATCGGCGGTATTGGCTCAATGAAAGAAGCAGTTGATACATTGATCGTTATTCCTAACGATCGCTTACTTGAAATTGTTGACAAGAACACACCGATGTTGGAAGCATTCCGTGAAGCGGATAATGTTCTTCGTCAAGGTGTACAAGGTATTTCGGATTTGATTGCAGTACCTGGATTGATTAACTTGGACTTTGCTGATGTGAAAACAATCATGTCCAACAAAGGTTCAGCACTTATGGGTATCGGTATTTCTTCTGGTGAAAACCGTGCTGCAGAAGCTGCGAAAAAAGCGATTTCCAGTCCTCTTCTTGAAACGTCAATTGACGGTGCAAAAGGTGTCTTGATGAATATTACGGGTGGTTCAAACCTAAGCTTATTCGAAGTACAAGAAGCGGCTGATATAGTTGCTTCTGCTTCTGATGAAGATGTTAATATGATCTTTGGTTCTGTAATCAATGATAATTTGAAAGATGAAATTATCGTAACAGTAATTGCTACTGGATTTAACGAGGAACAAATTACTCATCGTACAACAAGAAGCGGTGGATTTAGTGCAGGACGTGCTCAACAAGCTCAAACTCCTCAACAACCACAACATGTTCCAACTCGTGAATCTAGACGTGAAGAAGCACCTTCTTATCAACAAGACGCACCAAGAAGAGAGCAACAAACTTCACATCAAGAAGATACGTTAGACATTCCAACGTTCTTGCGCAATCGTCAAAAAAGAAACTAATATCGAAAAGTGAAGATGGCCACAGTGACCGCTCCCACGTTGTAGACAAGGATTCCTTGGCAATGTGTAACCGTACGTGCACTTTGGCCGTTTGAACTTAGACATAAAAAATATCATATTAAAAGTCCAGTTTAAGTAGCTTATATCGCTACTTAAATTGGGCTTTTTTTGTCGTAGATTTTTTTAATAGAGGAACAAGAACTGACAGGTTTTGCACCGGACAAGTGATACCGTATTTATAGGAGGTGAGAAAATGTATGCTGAAGTCTTGATCACGATTAATACACTCATTAATTTTTCATTGCTTTCCTTTTCAAACAAAATGGGTTCTTTTCATCAAAAGTCTTGGCGATTATGGCTCAGTGCATTTATTGGTGGAGTAAGTATTGTTCTATTTGGTGGTAGTTTCCTTTCAATCGTTGCAACCTTTGTCTTTATGACGACAATTGCTTTTGGAATGAATCGCTCCAATTGGATACTCGCCGCAACAAATACGTTAATAGGGGCACTATTTGCCGGCGGTTTACTGACTGTTATTCAACCACTCCTAGCTAATGCGAGCTGGTATGTAGTTTTGGTGGTTGCAGGCAGTGTTCTAGCTCTAAGTTTAACAGGGGTCCGGAAAAATTGGTTCCGTGTCAATCTGACTGCTCTGAAAGATTCGTATGTCGGTCAAGTTACCATTCGTCTTTTTCAACAAGAATTTCAACTCACCTCATATTCTGACACTGGCAACCAATGTATAGAACCGTTGTCAGGCAATCCTGTTCATTTTATTTCTGCTGAAAAAATGAAATCATACCTTCCAATGGATTTGTGGCAATACCTTCATGATTTTGAAGGAAGTTCATCAGAAAGTTTTAAAGATGTTCCTTTACCATTTCGCTCACAATTACGTTTAATTCGTCTCCAGACCGTCCAGAACGAATCGACGTGGGCTATTGGGATAAAAGTAGATCATATCCGTTTGAAAACCAATAAAGAGCAATTCTTGTCACCGTGTTATATCGTACTGACGAAAAACAGCAAACATTTTCCACGTCAAACAGATGTCATTTTGCATGCTTCAACATTATTCAGCTAATCATGGGAGGGCGAATGCTATGTTAATGAAAATTTGGAACAAACTGATTGCGCTTTGGAGTCGATGGCGTAGTAAAGGAACATACTATATTGGCGGCAGTGAGTCTTTACCACATCCAATGAATCGTGAAGAAGAAGCAAAAACCATTGAAGCATTTATGAATGGCAGTCTTTCTGCTCGAGATACACTGATTGAACGAAATTTGAGGCTTGTCGTATATATTGCAAGACGTTTTGAAAACACGGGTACACATATAGAAGATTTAATCAGCATTGGTTCCATTGGACTTATAAAAGCGATTGAAACTTTCAACACAGAAAAGAAAATCAAACTTGCCACTTATGCATCTCGCTGTATTGAAAATGAAATCCTGATGCACCTTCGCAAAACGAGTCGTTTAAAATCTGAAGTTTCTTTTGATGAACCATTGAACTCAGATGCAGATGGTAATGAATTATTGCTCTCGGATATTTTAGGCACGGACGAACATATTATCGCTGAAGATGTTGAGAAAAAGATTGAACGTCAATTTATGTTTTCGGCAATTGACTTGTTGGATAAACGGGAGAAATATATTATGGAATGTCGTTTTGGGTTAAATGGTCAGGAAGAGATGACACAAAAAGAAGTTGCGGATATGCTTGGAATTTCACAGTCTTATATTTCCCGATTGGAAAAGAAAATTATTCATGATTTGAGAGAAGAATTGAATCAACCAACAGCTTAATGGATGAAATTGGACGTATTTGATAACGCATAGTTTCTTTCGAGGCGGACACACTGATAAGAATCACAGTGTTAAACAGTTCGGAGGAAAAAGCGATGGTACGTACAAAAGTCGAATTATGCGGTGTAGATACGTCAAAGCTACCTGTTTTATCAAACGAAGTGATGACACAAACTTTTATAAGGTTACAAAGTGGAGATGAATCAGCAAAAGAAGAGCTAGTGATGGGGAACTTACGATTGGTTCTCAGCTTAGTCCAACGTTTTGCTTATCGTGGAGAACAGGCGGATGACTTGTTTCAAGTGGGCTGTATCGGCCTGATAAAATCTATTGAAAACTTTGATTTAAAACACAATGTGCGTTTTTCAACTTATGCTGTGCCTATGATAATCGGTGAAATCAGAAGACATTTGCGTGATCATCATCCAGTACGTGTATCTCGGTCTCTTCGTGATATTGCGTATAAGTCAATGAAAGCAAAAGAGCAGTACATTGCAGAACATTTGCATGAACCTACGTTACAGCAGCTGTCTGAGATGATTGATATTCCCCATGAAGATATTCTATTTGCTTTGGATGCCATTCAGGAACCCATTTCGTTACAGGAGCCGATTTATCACGACGGGGGAGACCCAGTCTTTATGCTCGATCAGTTAAAAGATGAGCAAGTATCCGAAGAGTCCTGGTCCACTTATGTTTTCATGAAAGAAAGCATAAGCAAGTTGGATATTCGGGAGCAAAAAATATTGGCTAAACGGTATTATTACGGTGAGACCCAAACTGAAATAGCCAAAGAACTGGGTATTTCCCAGGCTCAGATTTCAAGGCTGGAGAAACATGCAATTCGTGTCATTAAAGAAGAATACAACATCGATTATCGATGAAACACCGAGGGGTTCCCTCAAAAGTCATAGAAAAATGACTTTTGAGGATAGCTCCTCTTTTCAAATTTAAAATGGCTCTGTACAAAATAACGCTGTGGATTTCCGTTTCATGCGGACGCTTTCCGCGGGCGGTCCGTGAGCCTCCCTCTATGAATGTTGCTATATCAACGCTTAAACTATCTTTGGAGTGATGAAAAATATTTTCATCACTCTTTTCTTTGAACTCTTTTCTAATAAT
>NZ_JAMKBJ010000039.1 GCF_027563315.1 Paenisporosarcina quisquiliarum | reverse complement strand
ACGGTTTGGCCCCCTCTATTTAGACACCATCTTTAAAAATTAAAGACTAATCTTTTGTGAATGGCCATTATTTTCTTGAAAACGTCTTAAAAACTGGCAAGGTGAAAGATAATTTAAACTTCCATGATATCGTCGTTCATTGTAAAAATCGATAAATACATCCAATATTTCATAGGCATGATCAAAACATTCAAAGTCTTGTTGCTGAAAACATTCTCGCT
>NZ_JAMKBJ010000038.1 GCF_027563315.1 Paenisporosarcina quisquiliarum | reverse complement strand
TCACCGTGCGCCCTTATTAACTTAACCTAAAAGTTAAAAAGTTCTTACGCATACAACCGAAGTTGTATGTTGAATTACTTGAATGTTATTGCTTTCAATGTCGTTTTATCCAGTTTTCAAAGAACAAGTATTTGCTTGCGACGAGTAATCGCAGGAGCAAAAAATAAAATACTCAATGAAGAGTATATTGGTGGAGCCTAGCGGGATCGAACCGCTGACCTCCTGCGTGCAAGGCAGGCGCTCTCCCAGCTGAGCTAAGGCCCCTAA
>NZ_JAMKBJ010000037.1 GCF_027563315.1 Paenisporosarcina quisquiliarum | reverse complement strand
ACCGTGCGCCCTTATTAACTTAACCTAAAAGTTAAAAAGTTCTTACGCATACAACCGAAGTTGTATGTTGAATTACTTGAATGTTATTGCTTTCAATGTCGTTTTATCCAGTTTTCAAAGAACAAAGTTTTGAAAGTATCGTCTTCTACAAAGAAGATGAACCTTCAAAACTGAACGCAAAACGTCAACTTACAAACCCAAGGTTTGTATTCCGTGATTATCCTTAGAAAGGAGGTGATCCAGCCGCACCTTCCGATACGGCTACCTTGTTACGAC
>NZ_JAMKBJ010000036.1 GCF_027563315.1 Paenisporosarcina quisquiliarum | reverse complement strand
TGTTAGTACCGTCCTTCATCGGCTCCTAGTGCCAAGGCATTCACCGTGCGCCCTTATTAACTTAACCTAAAAGTTAAAAAGTTCTTACGCATACAACCGAAGTTGTATGTTGAATTACTTGAATGTTTCTTGCTTTCAATGTCGTTTTATCCAGTTTTCAAAGAACAAGGTTTTGAAAGTATCGTCTTCTATAAAGAAGATGAACCTTCAAAACTGAACGCAAAACGTCAACTTACAAACCCAAGGTTTGTATTCCGTGATTATCCTTAGAAAGGAGGTGATCCAGCCGC
>NZ_JAMKBJ010000035.1 GCF_027563315.1 Paenisporosarcina quisquiliarum | reverse complement strand
CTTACTTACAGCTCCCCGAAGCATATCGGTGTTAGTACCGTCCTTCATCGGCTCCTAGTGCCAAGGCATTCACCGTGCGCCCTTATTAACTTAACCTAAAAGTTAAAAAGTTCTTACGCATACAACCAAAGTTGTATGTTGAATTACTTGAATGTTTATTGCTTTCAATGTCGTTTTATCCAGTTTTCAAAGAACAAGGTTTGTTTTGCGAAAATAAACGCAAAAACAAGGTTTTGAAAGTATCGTCTTCTATAAAGAAGATGAACCTTCAAAACTGAACGCAAAACGTCAACTTACAAACCCAAGGTTTGTATTCCGTGATTATCCTTAGAAAGGAGGTGATCCAGCCGC
>NZ_JAMKBJ010000034.1 GCF_027563315.1 Paenisporosarcina quisquiliarum | reverse complement strand
ACTTACAGCTCCCCGAAGCATATCGGTGTTAGTACCGTCCTTCATCGGCTCCTAGTGCCAAGGCATTCACCGTGCGCCCTTATTAACTTAACCTAAAAGTTAAAAAGTTCTTACGCATACAACCGAAATTGTATGTTGAATTACTTGAATGTTTATTGCTTTCAATGTCGTTTTATCCAGTTTTCAAAGAACAAAGTTTGCTTTGTGAAAGTAATCACAAAAACAAGGTTTTGAAAGTATCGCCTTCTATAAAGAAGATGAACCTTCAAAACTGAACGCAAAACGTCAACTTACAAACCCAAGGTTTGTATTCCGTGATTATCCTTAGAAAGGAGGTGATCCAGCCGCACCTTCCGATACGGCTACCTTG
>NZ_JAMKBJ010000033.1 GCF_027563315.1 Paenisporosarcina quisquiliarum | reverse complement strand
ATCCTCTTGCCGCAGCGCAAGAAGAAAAGCAAACACCCACGGCGTTTGGCAAGAAATCACGTCATTACAGGTCCAAATGAGATGTGGCAATTAGACATTAAATATGGATCTATCGAACAAAGTGGTCGTTTCTTCTTTGTTGCAAGTGCAATTGATGTTTTTGATCGTTCTATCGTTGGCTATTATCGAGGATCTGATTGTAAAGCTACTAGTATAACCAATATGATTCAAGATTCCTTGATACGTCGTAACGTCCCTCGTCCCAAGGACGATGAACAAGAGAAACGATTGATCATTCGGACAGACAATGGTCCACAATTCGTAAGCGAACACTTTGGCGATTTTTGTGAGGATCAACGGATTTATCATGAACGAATTCCAAAGAAATCGCCGAATTCAAATGCGTTTATCGAATCATTTCACAGCATCCTGGAGCGAGAATGTTTTCAGCAACAAGACTTTGAATGTTTTGATCATGCCTATGAAATATTGG
>NZ_JAMKBJ010000032.1 GCF_027563315.1 Paenisporosarcina quisquiliarum | reverse complement strand
AAATGGAAAAAGAGGATATTTCCATCCTTTCGGATGAGCCTACACATGACGAACTCCAGAAGAAATATGATCAGGCCATGAAGCTATTGGGTGAAAAAGAACTTGAAGTCGCCTTCTTGCGAGAAATCGTAAAAAAAAACACTTTAGTATAGATGAACAGTTGGAGATGGTAAAAGAATGGCATGAAGAAGGGTTTTCTATTAAACGGTTGATGAAGTTCCTTCGTTTAAGCCGTTCCCTGTTTTACTATAAGCCAGTCGCTCAAAACCCTGAAAAAGCGGAAGAGCGTGGACGTCCCTGTCCTGGTTTTTCCTTAACGAACAAGGAAGAGCGAATTTCGGATGAACAAATTCAAGAGTTTCTGATGGAAGCGATTGAGGGGGAAGAAGGCGTGTACGGTTACCGAAAACTTACCCACCATTTAAAGACTGTGTATGATTTAAAAATCAACGCAAAGAAGGTGTATCGCCTCTGTAAAGAGATGGGTATCCTCTTGCCGCAGCGCAAGAAGAAAAGCAAACACCCACGGC
>NZ_JAMKBJ010000031.1 GCF_027563315.1 Paenisporosarcina quisquiliarum | reverse complement strand
CTTACTTACAGCTCCCCGAAGCATATCGGTGTTAGTACCGTCCTTCATCGGCTCCTAGTGCCAAGGCATTCACCGTGCGCCCTTATTAACTTAACCTAAAAGTTAAAAAGTTCTTACGCATACAACCGAAGTTGTATGTTGAATTACTTGAATGTTATTGCTTTCAATGTCGTTTTATCCAGTTTTCAAAGAACAAAGGTTTGCTTTTCTACGAGTAATCGCAGGAGCAAAAAATAAAATACTCAATGAAGAGTATATTGGTGGAGCCTAGCGGGATCGAACCGCTGACCTCCTGCGTGCAAGGCAGGCGCTCTCCCAGCTGAGCTAAGGCCCCTAAGAAGTATGGTGGGCCTAAATGGACTCGAACCATCGACCTCACGCTTATCAGGCGTGCGCTCTAACCAGCTGAGCTATAGGCCCTCTTAGGAAATTCATATAATTGATATATGAACCTTCAAAACTGAACGCAAAACGTCAACTTACAAACCCAAGGTTTGTATTCCGTGATTATCCTTAGAAAGGAGGTGATCCAGCCGCACCTTCCGATACGGCTACCTTGTTACGACTTCACCC
>NZ_JAMKBJ010000030.1 GCF_027563315.1 Paenisporosarcina quisquiliarum | reverse complement strand
AATCAGTAGGTCGAGGGTTCGACTCCTTTCGCCGGCACCATTGTTAGAGCCATTAGCTCAGTTGGTAGAGCATCTGACTTTTAATCAGAGGGTCGTAGGTTCGAATCCTACATGGCTCACCATTTTCATACTAAGTTGCGGGTGTGGCGGAACTGGCAGACGCACTAGACTTAGGATCTAGCGCCGCAAGGCGTGGGGGTTCGACTCCCTTCACCCGCACCATTTTCATAATTATGTTATACGAGCGGAAGTAGTTCAGTGGTAGAACACCACCTTGCCAAGGTGGGGGTCGCGAGTTCGAACCTCGTCTTCCGCTCCATATTTTTTCTTAATGCCGGGGTGGCGGAACTGGCAGACGCACAGGACTTAAAATCCTGCGGTAGGTGACTACCGTACCGGTTCGATTCCGGTCCTCGGCACCATCTTTCATAAAACATCATATTTAGCGCCCGTAGCTCAATTGGATAGAGTACTTGACTACGAATCAAGCGGTTAGAGGTTCGAGTCCTCTCGGGCGCGCCATATTTTTAAACTTCGGGAAGTAGCTCAGCTTGGTAGAGCACTTGGTTTGGGACCAAGGGGTCGCAGGTTCGAATCCTGTCTTCCCGACCAGTTTATTTTATCCCTTTAATGGGGCCTTAGCTCAGCTGGGAGAGCGCCTGCCTTGCACGCAGGAGGTCAGCGGTTCGATCCCGCTAGGCTCCACCATGAACCTTGAAAACTGAACAGCAAAACGTCAACAATAAAGCGGAACACACTTCGGTGTGGGAAGCAAAACTTGAACTTAAACGTTCATTATAAACGTCATTAATTTGACGCCAGCAACAAAGTCGA
>NZ_JAMKBJ010000002.1 GCF_027563315.1 Paenisporosarcina quisquiliarum | reverse complement strand
GGATAAGTGCTGAAAGCATCTAAGCATGAAGCCCCCCTCAAGATGAGATTTCCCATTACGCAAGTAAGTAAGATCCCTCAAAGACGATGAGGTAGATAGGTTCGAGGTGGAAGCGCGGTGACGTGTGTAGCTGACGAATACTAATCGATCGAGGACTTAACCAAAATGAATTTGAATGGTTTTCAATGACCCGTTTATCCAGTTTTGAGTGAACAAAAATGTTTTTTTAAAAAAATAAAAAACACTTGTAAATCTCGTCAGACTTGTTATAATAAATCTTGTCTGAAAAAAGAATACCCAGTCCAGTGATAATGGCAAAGAGGTCACACCCGTTCCCATACCGAACACGGAAGTTAAGCTCTTTAGCGCCGATGGTAGTTGGGGGTTTCCCCCTGTGAGAGTAGGACGTCGCTGGGCGATTTATTCCGGAGGATTAGCTCAGCTGGGAGAGCATCTGCCTTACAAGCAGAGGGTCGGCGGTTCGAGCCCGTCATCCTCCACCATTATTCTTTTTAACACCGTGCCGGTGTAGCTCAGTTGGTAGAGCAACTGACTTGTAATCAGTAGGTCGAGGGTTCGACTCCTTTCGCCGGCACCATTGTTAGAGCCATTAGCTCAGTTGGTAGAGCATCTGACTTTTAATCAGAGGGTCGTAGGTTCGAATCCTACATGGCTCACCATTTTCTTACTAAGTTGCGGGTGTGGCGGAACTGGCAGACGCACTAGACTTAGGATCTAGCGCCGCAAGGCGTGGGGGTTCGACTCCCTTCACCCGCACCATTTTTCACAATGTTATATAAGCGGAAGTAGTTCAGTGGTAGAACACCACCTTGCCAAGGTGGGGGTCGCGAGTTCGAACCTCGTCTTCCGCTCCATAACTTCTTTAATGCCGGGGTGGCGGAACTGGCAGACGCACAGGACTTAAAATCCTGCGGTAGGTGACTACCGTACCGGTTCGATTCCGGTCCTCGGCACCATCTTTCATAAAACATTATATTTAGCGCCCGTAGCTCAATTGGATAGAGTACTTGACTACGAATCAAGCGGTTAGAGGTTCGAGTCCTCTCGGGCGCGCCATATTTTTGACTCGGGAAGTAGCTCAGCTTGGTAGAGCACTTGGTTTGGGACCAAGGGGTCGCAGGTTCGAATCCTGTCTTCCCGACCAGTTTATTTCATCCCTTTTATGGGGCCTTAGCTCAGCTGGGAGAGCGCCTGCCTTGCACGCAGGAGGTCAGCGGTTCGATCCCGCTAGGCTCCACCAACATTTTATAAAGATCCTGGCGGCGTAGCTCAGCTGGCTAGAGCGTACGGTTCATACCCGTGAGGTCGGGGGTTCGATCCCCTCTGCCGCCATTTTTTAGGACCTTTAGCTCAGTTGGTTAGAGCAGACGGCTCATAACCGTCCGGTCGCAGGTTCGAGTCCTGCAAGGTCCACCACTTATATATCGCGGAGGTATACCCAAGTTTGGCTGAAGGGATCGGTCTTGAAAACCGACAGGGGAGTCAAATCCCGCGGGGGTTCGAATCCCTCTACCTCCTCCATTTTTACTAAGTGTGTGGTGTAAGTAAGATTAGCAAATATAAACATACATATTAACTCGCTAAATGCAGGTGTTCATAACACAAATAAGTGTTGAAGCAATTATGTTTATAACAATAATATTATCGCGGGGTGGAGCAGCACGGTAGCTCGTTGGGCTCATAACCCAAAGGTCGCAGGTTCAAATCCTGCCCCCGCAACCAAATGGTCCCGTGGTGTAGCGGTTAACATGCCTGCCTGTCACGCAGGAGATCGCGGGTTCGATTCCCGTCGGGACCGCCATTTTTTCTTGAAGTATTAAGAATTGGGTTAAGCAAAGAGATTCGCAGCTTAGTACAATTCAATTGTGGCTCAGTAGCTCAGTCGGTAGAGCAAAGGACTGAAAATCCTTGTGTCGGCGGTTCGATTCCGTCCTGAGCCACCATATTTGCGGGTGTAGTTTAGTGGTAAAACCTCAGCCTTCCAAGCTGATGATGAGAGTTCGATTCTCTTCACCCGCTCCATTTTTTATGTGGGCCTATAGCTCAGCTGGTTAGAGCGCACGCCTGATAAGCGTGAGGTCGATGGTTCGAGTCCATTTAGGCCCACCATTCCGAAGTAGCTCAGTGGTAGAGCAATCGACTGTTAATCGATTGGTCGTAGGTTCGAGTCCTACCTTCGGAGCCATTATTTCTGGGGAAGTACTCAAGTGGCTGAAGAGGCGCCCCTGCTAAGGGTGTAGGTCGGGCAACCGGCGCGAGGGTTCAAATCCCTCCTTCTCCGCCAGATATAAGGCCCCTTGGTCAAGCGGTTAAGACACCGCCCTTTCACGGCGGTAACACGGGTTCGAATCCCGTAGGGGTCATTTAAAAAGATGCGCTATCTTCGGGATAGCGTGTTTTTTTATGGAGAAATGTCGAATTATAGGATATTATGTCTACTCATAATTGACTAAAGATAAATTTGAGCCTGCAGCTATCAAGCTGTAGGCTTTCTTGCTGTTATTTGATTTGTGGGAGCTCAGTCTGACTTTTAGGCATTCACGTCTGAAAAATGAGAGTCGACGTCTGAAAAATGAAGCATCACGTCTGAAAAAACGTGGTTGACGTCTGAAAAACAGCACATTCTCAAAATAAGTGATACGCAAGAATGCTGTCGAACAAGGAGAGAGGCCACATTTATTAGAATTTGAAATAATAATACTCACCCTGACTCTAATACGGTCGTTTGGTAGGTGTTTCTGTGAAATTAATGATTGAATTGGGGTTTCGACCGAACACCTGCGAGCCTACTTGAAAACTTCTCTATATTATAAATACATAAAAAAACCGCATTGCCGATTTCCAGGCACATGCGGTTTGTTCTATTCTATAAGATATATCCGATCAGCAAACCGATTCCGAGAAGGAAACCGAAGATCGTATTTGTAAGTGCTGTATCTTTCATTGCGGGGCCCACTTTGAGCGGGTCTTCATGAGCTTTAAATGTCTGAATGGCATGAATCGGTTTTTTAATGCTCAAAATAACTAATAGTGCCCATGGAGTGATTTCTCCTATGACAACCAATGCAAGAATCCATAAATATGAAGAGATAAACAATCCAAGCAATACATTGATGGCGCGTTTGCGGCCAATTAGTAAAGCCATTGTTTTGCGTCCGCCTGCTTTATCTTCCACTAAATCACGAATATTATTAGAAAGCATAATTGCTGCGACAAGTAACATACTTGGAATAGACAATAACAGAGCAATGGACGTAATTTCTCCTGTTTGGATATAGAATGCGATTAATACAATCAGCATTCCCATAAATAAACCAGAAAATAATTCACCAAAAGGTGTATAAGCAATTGGGTAGGGACCGCCAGTGTAGAAGTAGCCAATCGCCATTGATACTGCACCTACGATTGCTAATAGCCAAGTGGTTTCAATACATATGTATATCCCTAGAATAATCGAGATTGCATAGAGCAATAAAGCGAGCTGCATAACTGTTTTTGGTTGGACGCCATTTCTTACGATAGCCCCACCAATCCCAACAGACTTCTCATTATCCAATCCTCTTGCAAAGTCATAGTACTCATTGAACATATTTGTAGCTGCCTGGATCAGCATGCTTGCAAACAGCATTGCAAAGAATAATGGCCAGTGTATATCTGTATAGGAAATGGCAATCATTGTACCTAAAAATACAGGAACAAATGATGCAGTTAACGTGTGAGGCCGTGTTAATTGCCACCAAATACGCCAGCCACTATCAGCTTTTAAATCGTGTGACATATAGTTTCCGCTCCTTCTTCTTTTTTCACCTCTCTCATTGTACTTCATCCACTTAATTCTGTGTAGATTGTTTGCTTTACGGGTGCTGAATCGTCAATAAAGAGGTATGATAGAAGGTAGGATATTAAAGGGTCCTCATATGTTTATGAAGTCCTAATTACGGAGGGAAACTGGATGAAACGAAAGTCATTTACATCCACAGGATATGTAGTCGAAGATCAGTCTTCGGCCGTACATTTTTATACAGAAACAATTGAAGTAAATGGATTATCCTCTGTTGCTTTCTTTGAAGCAGGAGAGTCATATAAAGGTCAAAGATTTTATTGGCAAAACCGTGAAAAAACATTTACATTGGTCGGACTTGGACATGCTCATGTCATCACTAGTACCACAGAAGAAAATCGCTTCGCTGAAGTGGATCAACAGTGGAATGAACTGTGCTCTAAAATCGTGAATGAAGAACATGATTTACAACCGATATTGTTTGGCGGGTTTTCTTTTGACCCAGCGAACAAGTTGTCTTCCGAGTGGGATATGTTCCCTTCGGCGTACTTTGCTGTGCCTTCTTTTCAACTCGTTATACGTGACGACAGAGTATTCATTAGTATCCACTTAATAACGAGTGATAAAGATTCACAAATTCAATTTGATCGCTTGCGTGGAGAACGGGATGACCTGATTCATGCAGCACAGGTCAAAGAATTAAAACCTTATGCAAAACCGCAATTAACTCAAATGGATGAGCGTTTCAAGGAATTGTATTTAGATGCGGTTTCACATGTTACGAAATTAATTCATGCGGGTGAAGCTCAAAAGGTTGTCATTGCCCGTTCATTGGAACTGACTTTTGCAGAAGAAGTAAGTTCACCATCAGCCATGTATCATATGTCTAAAGAGCAACCAGAAAGTTTTCTGTTTGGGTTAGAGCTTGCAGATAATTTGTTTTTTGGAGCAACGCCGGAACGCTTGGTAAAAGTAGAAAATCGACGTGCACTGTCTACTTGTTTAGCTGGTTCTGTCAAAAGGGGACAAACTGCAATCGAAGATCAGCAATTAGGCATTGAACTGTTGCAGGATTCAAAAAACAGAGAAGAACATCAGTATGTGGTAGATATGATAACGGAAGTTTTTAATCAATATTGTGAAGACGTAAAAGTTCCAAAATACCCTAAGCTGATGAAAATTAGAGACATTCAGCATTTATATACACCAGTGGAAGGGAAGTTGCAAAAAGGTCATGGACTGTTGCAACTGGTGAAAGATTTACACCCAACCCCAGCTCTTGGGGGAGAACCAAGAAGCGATGCCATGGCCATTATTAGGATGGTCGAGCAAATGAACCGCGGATACTATGCCGCACCTGTGGGATGGATTGATGCTGAAGGAAACGGTGAATTTGCTGTTGCTATACGCTCTGCGTTATTGAACAAAACGAATGCGTATTTATATGCTGGTGGGGGCATTGTTGCGGATTCGGATCCGACTTCTGAATATGCCGAGACTTTAGTGAAATTCAGGCCGATGTTACGCACGCTTGGAGGTAAATTAAATGGATAACCGTACAAATTTAACTGAATATGTACACGCTATCGTCCAAACCTTTCTTCGAGCTGGCGTTCAAGATATCGTAATCAGTCCAGGTTCCCGCTCCACGCCTCTTGCCTATGCATTTAGTCAAACTAAAGAATTCAACACATATATGCAAATTGATGAACGCTCTGCTGGTTTTTTTGCTTTAGGAATGGCCAAAGCTAATCGAAGTCCAGTGCTTTTGCTATGTACTTCTGGAACGGCAGCTGCTAACTATTTTCCTTCTATTGTGGAAGCAAGCTATGCAAGAATACCTTTAATTGTGTTAACAGCAGATCGTCCACATGAACTTAGGGAAGTGGGAGCTCCTCAAGCCATCGACCAAGTTCAACTGTACGGAAAACACGTCAAATGGAGTGTCGACTTTCCGTTAGCAGACGAACATAAAGAAACGATTCCATTTATTGTTCGTCATACTGCGAGAGCCATTACACATGCTAAGGCGGCACCAATGGGGCCTGTTCATATTAACATTCCTTTCCGAGAACCTTTGTTACTGGATTTTGACTTTCAACCTGAACCTTCCACTTTCATAGAATCGACATCAGGGACGATTGTTGCGTCACAGCCTACAATCGACTTTGTTAAAAAATCGATTACTCTCGCTAAAAAGGGACTTCTCATCGTTGGGGAACTGTCTGCAGATACGCCTAAAAGTGATTTCTGGTCTTTTGCCAAATCCATTCAATGGCCTGTACTGGCAGATTCGCTTTCTCAACTTCGGACAGGTGTCCCGGAAGATTGCTTACACTTGCTTATCGATCAATACGATGCCCTTCTGAAAAGTGAACACTTTAAACAGACCGTTATTCCAGATGTAGTAATTCGTTTTGGTGCTCAACCAGTTTCTAAGCCACTCTCACTATATCTAAAAGAAGTTCAGCCTGAAATTTATATTGCAGTCGATGAAGATCCAATGTTCAGGGACTCGTTAGGGATGGTGACGCACCATGTCCATTCCGTGGCGCAAGTGTTTTGGAAAGAGCTAAGTAACATTCATGAAAACGAAGCTCTTATCAATTGGACAGAGGCAAATAAAATTGCAACAACTCATGTCGAGGAATATATTCAAGAGCAACACGACGAAGGCGCACTAGCCGGAGTGCTATTCCATTATTTGCCCGATGGGAGTGACCTCATTTCAGGTAGCAGTATGCCAATTCGGGATGTCGATACTTTCTTTAATCAAACAAGTAAAGACATTGCGATTTATGCTAACCGCGGAACAAATGGAATTGATGGTGTTGTTTCAACTGCACTTGGCATTCAGCAGGCGAGAAAACGACCTGCCACGTTATTAATCGGGGACATCTCGTTCCTTCACGACAGCAATGGTTTATTGGTTTCACGTTTCCATGAGACGGATCTCACCATTGTCGTGATGAATAATGATGGAGGGGGCATTTTCTCATATTTGCCTCAGTCATCTGAAGAAATTTACTTTGAAAAACTGTTCGGTACACCAACCGGATTGTCGTTCGATTCAATAGCGACGATGTACGAAGCAGAATACTTTGCAGTTGAGTCAAAAGATGATTTCATAAAAGCTTTAACAACCGCAAAACAAAGAGATTTGCGAATCATTGAAGTGAAGACGGATCGCCAACAAAACGTTTTGGCACACCGTCAACTATGGAACGGGATTATAGAGGAGTTGGACCGGAAATGGAACAACTAGTTTCAACAGTCCGAGGTGTGAATGTCAGTTATTCAATTACGAACAAAGATGCTTTGGAAACCATAATTTTTTTGCATGGATTTACTGGCAGCACGAAAACATGGCGTCCAATTATTGAGCAATTTCCTGAAACTGTACGCTGTATTACGGTTGACTTATTAGGTCATGGAAACACCGAATCCCCTAAAGACTTCAAACGGTATGAAATGAGGGAACAACTGAAGGATCTGCATGCGCTTATCCAAACTCTCAACATAACTAGTTTTTCACTCGTGGGCTATTCAATGGGGGGACGAGTTGCGCTTGCTTATGCACTTACTTATCCTGAATATCTTCGAAAGTTGGTATTGGAAAGTGCGTCGCCAGGACTAGATATAGAAGCTGAACGACTTGCCAGAATAGCTGCAGATAATCAATTAGCGATGAGGCTGGAAAGAGAAGGTCTTTCATCCTTCATTGATTTTTGGCAGGACATACCGTTATTTCAATCTCAGAAAAAATTAGATGAGATAAAGCTTCAAGCCATTAGAGAAGAGCGAATGCAACAGACTGCTACTGGATTGGGAAATAGTTTGAAAGGAATGGGTACCGGTCGGCAACCTTCTTACTGGTCCCGATTGAATGAGTTGAAAATCCCTGTCACAATAATCACGGGTGAACTTGATGTAAAATTCAAGAATATTGGAAAGCAAATGACAAAACAGATTCGAAACAGTCAGCATCTAGAAGTTTCAGAAGCGGGTCATGCAATTCATGTGGAAAATCCCGTTCAGTTTGCTACAATAATAATGGAGCAAGTATTAGTATAATTTTGAGGAGGAAGAGTATGACACGTCAATGGGTATCAGAACGTACATATGAAGATATTAAGTATGAAACATACAACGGGATTGCGAAAATCACAATTAACCGTCCGGAAGTAAGAAATGCTTTCCGACCTAAAACAGTTAAAGAATTATTGGATGCTTTTACTTATGCGAGAGATGATTCAAAAGTCGGCGTTATCGTATTAACAGGTGAAGGCGAAAAAGCTTTCTGTTCAGGTGGAGACCAATCAGTCCGTGGACATGGTGGTTATGTTGGGGAAGATGAAATCCCTCGTTTGAACGTTTTGGATTTACAGCGTTTGATTCGCGTTATCCCTAAACCTGTTGTTGCAATGGTAGCAGGCTATGCGATCGGTGGCGGACACGTTCTACATGTAGTTTGTGATTTAACAATCGCTGCAGACAACGCAATATTTGGACAAACAGGACCAAAAGTTGGATCGTTTGATGCAGGTTACGGTTCTGGTTATTTAGCTCGTATTATCGGTCATAAAAAAGCGCGTGAAATTTGGTACCTATGCCGTCAATATGACGCACAAGCGGCATTAGATATGGGATTAGTCAACACAGTAGTTCCTTACGCACAATTGGAAGATGAAACGGTTCAATGGTGTGAAGAAATGCTTTCTATGTCACCGACAGCTCTTCGTTTCCTGAAAGCGGCAATGAATGCAGATACTGATGGTTTAGCAGGTCTTCAACAAATGGCTGGAGATGCAACACTTCTTTACTACACGACTGATGAAGCAAAAGAAGGCCGCGATGCCTTTAAGGAAAAACGTAAACCTGATTTCGGTCAATTCCCACGTTTCCCTTGATATAACAATTTTCAAGCTGTCCTTTATGAGGACAGCTTTTTCTAAAGGTGGCTGAAATTAATGTATCCTAATTGGTTAGCACAACGTGTCAAAATGACGCCGAATCGTAAAGCTTTAACATTTGGACAACAATCATGGACTTTTCAACAGCTCTTTGATGAAGTTTTAGAAGTAGCAGGCTCATTGAAAACTTTTGGCGTCGAGAATGGGGATCGTATCGCCATTTTATCACCATCTAAACCAGCGTTAATTGTGACGATTCATGCTTGTTGGCAATTAGGTTGTGAGGTTGTGTTATTAAATGAAAGACTATCTGATGGAGAGCTTTCCTATCAAATTGACGATGCTCAACCGACTTTACTGTTAGTGGATGGTGGTTATGAAGAAAGAGTGGCTATCCATTCACCAGTTACCATGAACGTATTGAAGGAGAAAACTTCCGTCAAGTTCGAAATAGAAGACGAATGGCCGCTTGAACGTACCATGTCCATAATGTATACATCCGGAACAACAGGTAATCCAAAAGGTGTTCGTCAAACGGTTCAAAACCACACAACCAATGCGACTGCCTCCGCCTTCAATATGGGGGTTCAGTCAGATGATGTGTGGTTATGCACCATGCCTGTTTTTCACATTAGTGGATTATCTATCTTCATTCGCTCCGTCCTATATGGAATGGAAGTGAGATTGTATTCAAAATTCGATCTGAGTCAAGTGGTGGACGACCTAGTAAATGGAGAGGTCACTCGTATGTCTGTTGTCTCTGTTATGTTAGAACGGATTTTACGCGAATTAGAGGATCGAGACGTTAGTGTATCGCCTCGTTTGCTGACGATGCTTGTTGGTGGTGGTCCTGTTCCGAGTAACTACTTAGAAAGAGCTATTGCTCGTGGTATTCCCATTCTGCAAACCTACGGGATGACCGAAACATCTTCACAAACGGCAACACTTGCCCCTGAAGATGCAGTAAGAAAGCTTGGTTCTTCTGGGAAGCCATTGTATTTGAGTTTTATTAAAATCGATCAAGCAACAAACCCTTTTGAAGAAGGGGAGATTTGCATCCGTGGTGGCCATGTAACCCCTGGGTATATCGGTAGAAATGCTTCCACAGCATCACAGGTAAATGGATGGCTACATACTGGCGATATTGGTTATTTTGATGACGAAGGATATTTATACGTCGTCGATCGTCGCTCTGACTTAATTATTTCAGGTGGAGAAAACATTTATCCGGCAGAAGTGGAAAATGCCATTCTTCAGCATCCCATGATACGTGAAGCGGGTGTCTGCGGAATGAGTGACGAGAAGTGGGGGCAAGTACCGGCAGCATTTATTGTCGGTGATGAGGCACTTTCATTGGAATCATTGCAGGCGTTTTTGCAAGATAAATTGGCAGCTTATAAAATGCCAAAAGTATTGTATCATGTAAAAGTTATGCCAAGAAATGCATCGAATAAATTACTGAGAAGAGAGCTGAGAGCGTGGTTGACATCCGAATCAAAAGCGTAACGTTACATCACGTGAAAGTGCCTTTAAAACATCCTTTTAATACTCACTTACAGAAAGTGAAAGAAAGAGAGAGTATCCTTCTTGAAGTGACGGATACTGATGGCATAATTGGTGTTGGCGAATGTGTAGCCTTTGCTTCTCCATGGTACACCGAAGAAACGGTGGATACTGCATGGAACACACTAGAAAAATGGATCATTCCATCCATGTTGAATCAATCCTTCTCACATCCAGATCATCTGGAATCGGCTCTAAACGCAATCAAAGGCAACCATATGGCAAAAGCGGCCGTCAATCATGCATTTTGGGATCTATATACTAAGAAATTAAATAAACCTCTTTGGCAAGTAATCGGTGGAATAAAAGAAACAATCGAAGCCGGTGTCGTAGTTGCTGCTGCCACTGATTTTGAAATGAAGGAAGAAATAGATGCCGCTGTAGAAAAAGGATATAAACGAATTAAAATCAAAATTTCTCAAAACACCAATCCTAAAGACATGAAGTCCATAATCGCAAAATACCCACAAACATTATTTTTCGCCGATGCAAATGGGGCATTTACAGAAAGTACAATTAATCAATTACGCGCATTCGACGATTGTGGTTTTGCTTTGATTGAACAACCTTTTTCGGAACAGATTAATCGAATTTCTGCAGAAGCTCAAAAGACAATGAAAACGCCTTTTGCCTTGGATGAAAGTATTGCGAGTTATGAAGATGCTCTAGATATGATTGAACGTAAGTCAGGCAAAATAATTGTGATGAAGCAGGGCAGAGTAGGTGGTCTATCAGCAGCACTCCGAATTCATAATCAGTGTATTCAAGCAGAGGTACCGATTTGGGTAGGGGGAATGATTGAATTCGGTGTATCAAAAGCATTCAATTTGGCTTTTGCTTCTTTGCCAGGTGTTACATTCCCAGGGGATTTCAGTTCATCGTCACATTTTTGGGAAGATGATCTGGCGTTTCCCCTCATCGATATTTGTGAAGGTAGTATTAGACTCTCGAGCTCACCAGGCGTAGGGGTAGAATGGAATCAATCGATTGTTCAACAGTTCGAGGTGCGAAACAAGCTGTTTAAATAAGTAAAACCACGGAATGAAAAACATTCCGTGGTTTTATTTTACTTTGCAGAGGACAATGCTTTCTTTAATGTCTCTAAATTCTGTTCCATTAAGGTGAAGTATGTCTCTTTATTATCGATATCTTCTTTCGTTAGTACGCCTAAGTTGTGCAATGTCATTGCATCAGCACCAACCTCATTCTGAATCACTTTTGTTAAATTAGATGAGACATTCTGTTCAAATAAAATCGTAGTAATGTTTTTTTCTTTAGCTAATTTAACAATTTCAGTGAGTTCTTGTTGTGACGGTTCGTCCTGCGAATTCAAGCCTGCAACAGCAACTTGTTCAAGTCCGTATGTTCGAGCCAAGTAGCCAAATGCTGCATGAGAAACAAAGAAAGTTTTGTTATTTGAAGCATCTGCCATTTCTTTGAAATCTTTATCAAGCTGTTCAAGTTCGAGTATTAACGCTTCATAGTTTTTGGTATAAGTGGCTTCATTCTCCGGGTCTTTTTCAATCAGAGAGTTTTTAATTGAAGAGGCAAGCTTCATGCTGATCTGAGGCGAAATCCAAAGATGGGGATCGATTTCACCATGGTCATGACTTTCATGGCCTTCTTCATCGCCTTCGTCATGTCCTTCTTCGTGCCCGTCATCTTCATGTCCTTGACTCATGGCTAATTCTTCGTCTGTCACTTCATCGGCAGTTGCGACCATTGTAACTTCTTCATTTGCTAATGTCTTTTTCGCATTGTCCACAAAACCTTCAAGACCAAGACCAACATAAAAGAATAATTCCGCATCTGCTAAATCCATCATATCTTTTTGAGTCGGATCAAATGTATGCTCGTTAGAACCGGCTGGATAAACAGATTCTACATGAACATTATTTCCTCCGATACGTTGGGTAAAATAAGTAAGTGGATATACGGTAGTATAAACAGTTAATGCGTCAGGATTTTCAGGTTCCCCAGTCGTTGGAGTGCTTTTCCCACAAGCGACAGTAATTAAAGCAAGCAAAGTAATAAAGCTATATAATAAGTATTTTTTCATGTGTATCTCCCTTTTAAATAGTAACGATTACGATTTGTGTAAAGAACTTTCTTATCATACAAGATACATCAATAAAATACAAGAAAAAAGAACACAAAAAAAATGACTTTTATAAAAGTCATTTCTTTGGAGGCCATTCTTCTGGAACAGGATCATATCCACCTTCATGAAAAGGATGGCAACGAAGGATTCGGCTGATAGCCAAGTAGATCCCTTTAAAGGCACCATGCTTTTCAACAGCTTCAACTCCGTAGTGAGAGCATGTTGGATAAAATCGGCAGCTCGGTGGGGTCATCGGGGAAATGAATTTCTGATAGAAACGGAAAATCCCAATCACCAGGAATTTCATTTGGGCTCTCGATCCTCGACTGATTGAGTCGGAACTGGATCAATTTTATGTTCAATTTTATATGCTTTTTTTGTTGCAAGAAGAAACATCATCGTGATGCCGATGACCATTACTACTGAGATGATGACCATAAATAATAACATTTTTTTCACTCCACTTCGTTCTGTATGTTTATTGTAGAGAACTTAGTGGTAAATTGAAAGTAATCGGAGCTATAAAAAAACCTAGGAGTGTGAAATTTTTATGTCAGCAGCATTAAACAAAGAACTTAATAAACAAGTAGCAACTTGGTCAGTCATGTATACGAAGTTACATAATTTCCATTGGTACGTAAAAGGACCTCAGTTCTTTACATTACATGCGAAGTTTGAAGAACTTTATAATGAAGCGACGCTACATATGGATGAAATTGCGGAGCGATTATTAACATTAGGTGGTCAACCTGTTGCGACGTTGAAGGAGCATCTAGAACTATCTGATGTGACTGAAGCAACTGGAAAAGAAAGTGACAAACAAATGGTTGAGACTGTCGTAAAAGATTTCGATAAAATTATGAAATCGCTGAAAAAAGGGATGGACGAAGCTGCAAAAGATGAAGACGATATGACAGAAGATCTTTTAAATGCAGTGTACCAATCTATTGAGAAACACCAATGGATGTTGAATGCATTCTTAGGAGACACAAACAAATAAGCAGACCAGCAAATTCCCCAAAAGGGAATTTGCTTTTTTCAATTCTCCCTACTCTCTATGCATGAATTGATTGTATAATGCCATGCTAGGAAAAAGGGGTTGAATCAAATGACAAAAGTATATGTTTCCGTCGCTCATCACAGGTACTATTTTCATCCAGAAGACTCACCATGGGAATATGAGATTGAAGCAGAACCAGAAGTTTTAAATGTCCTTGATCAATTATTCGATCAAAAAGAATCATTTGAATGGAAAGGATTTTGGAGAGCTCAAACGCCTTATGTTCCTTACCATTTAGACCCGGAAAACGATGGGGTCGATTTAAGATTGAAAAAGCTTTATGCCGTGATTCATGAGTACGGAAATGAGGAAGCAAAACAACAGATAGAAACCATGCCTTATTATAGTTGAATGCTGTGCATGCCTTCGCTACACTATTTGAAAGGAGTGTAGTAGGCATGTTTTCTTTTGTAGATCAGAATGAGTTGAAAGTTAATTTATCATTTGAACAAAATTCCTTTTCAATTCCTACCACACACGTACTTGTGTTAGCGAATAGACAAAACCAGTGGTTATTCACGAAACATCCAGGAAGAGGAATTGAATTTCCGGGTGGTAAAGTTGAGCCAAATGAGACGTTAGAACAAGCTGCAAAACGGGAAGTATATGAAGAAACTGGTGCTATAATCTCAAATTTAGAATGGTTTGCAGAATATATGGTGCATGACCTCAAACCTTTTTGCAAAGCCGTATATCGTGCAAAAGTTGATTCAATTGAAGATAATATTGAACTATTTGAAACCGAAGGACCAAAATGGATGACGTTACAGGAGTTTTTCAAAGCAACTAATCTTAGTTTTCATATGACTGATGACGGGATGAGAAAAATGTTGGAACAGGTGATGTTAGATGAAAGTAGACGGAACAATTGAACATACACTTCCATATCCGAGTCCAAATCCACATGTTAAATTAACTGAAATCGTTTATTGGTCATGTGGATTAAGGGTCAAAGGATTACTTGCAGAGCCTCGTAAAATAGGCAATTATGATGGAATTCTTTATTTACGCGGAGGTATACAAAACATAGGCATGGTTCGAGCAGCTCGAATTGCTCAGTTTGCCACACAAGGATTCGTTGTATTTGCTCCTTACTATCGTGGGAACAGAGGTGGAGAAGGGCGAGATGAATTTGCTGGGGAAGATCGTTTTGATGCGACTAATGGAGTAGAAGTATTAAAACAGTTTCTTTCAGTAAATCGTATCCATTTGTTTGCTTTTTCCCGTGGAGGAATTATGGCATTGTGGACAGCTATTTTGCGATCAGATATTACTTCAGTGGTCACTTGGTCTGGTGTATCTGATATTCTCCTCACCTATGAGGAGCGGGAGGATATGCGCAGAATGATGAAACGTGTTATTGGCGGCACACCAACGAAGGTGCCAGATGCATATGAAGAACGTCAACCACTCAAACGTATCAATGCGATTGATGCTTCTATTTTAATAATCCATGGTAGAAGAGACGGGAACGTCGGATTTGAGCATGCCTTACGACTTGAAAAAGCACTTATTGAAGAAAATAAAAAATTCGAGACATGGTATTTTAAAGATCACACGCATTATTTCCCCTCTAAAATCAATAGACAGACAGTCAGAGATTTAACTGAATGGATGAAACGACAAGGAGTTTAATAGATGAAACATATCCGAATTTATATAAAGACTACCAGTACTGCAACAAAAACATCCATTCCTAATGACACGTCATATTGGAATAAGTTGTGGGATACATATACAAGTGACTATGCCTCAGTGGAAATTCATTGTTGGCAGGAAGAAGTGCATCATATTGAGGAATTGGCCAAAATCTCAGCTCTTTCAGTGGATCAAGGGCTTGTTAAATCCTTTACCATTACTTTAAACGAAGAAAATTGTAACTATTTACGTAATCATTCAATAGATGCAGATGGCGGTTTAAAATGGTTTACTTTATTCTTTTATAAAGAAGATATTCAAATGCTGGAAATTGCACAATATGGTTCAGAGATTGTTTTGTATGGAGTAAATGAAAAAGATGCAGAAGAATTTGAAGCACTATTCCCTGAAATCGAACACTCGGAATACTTCAAAGAACACCTCATGTAAGCAGAGGAGGGAGAGGCATGGGGAATTTTTATATTAAGTACGATACCACATTGCAATCCAATGAAACATATTGGTTTCCATTAATGACGGAGTTACTGCCAGTGTTTACGGAAGTAGAAGTGCATTGCCGTGAGGATGAAAAAGAAGCGATTTACAAAATTAAACCGTATGCCCATACCATTCGATTTGAAAGTGGCTTTGTTATATTTACAATGCCATTAAATTATAGGTTAAAAGATTTATTGTTGTACGAGGTTAGTGAAGGGAATAGAGTCATCCCGTGGTTTCGATTAGTTTTTAAGAGAAATGGTTCACATATTTGCACTGTTAAACAACATGGGACTGAATTATTTTTCTACCAAATTAGTATTGAGGATGCAAAGGAGATAGAATCCTTTTTTCCTGAGAACACTACTATTGAATACATGGAATAAAAAATGGCCTGCACATGGAGTGCAAGCCATTTTTTATTCTAGATGATTGGACCGCCTTTAGAGATAATGTCTTCAGACACAGATCCGAACTTATTGAAGTTTTCACGGAATTGATTAGCCAATTCTTGAGCTTTTTTATCGTACGCTGCTGAATCAGACCATGCATCGCGTGGGTTTAATACGTCAGCTGGAACTCCTGGAACTTCCTTAGGAATCGCTAGACCGAATACCGAACCTCTGTCTGTTTCAACGTTGTCCAATTTACCTTCCAATGCCGCACGAACCATCGCACGTGTATAAGAAAGTTTCATACGGCTACCTACGCCATATTCTCCACCAGTCCATCCTGTGTTAACCAAGAAGACTTGAGCGTCATGTTCGTCGATTTTATTACCCAACATTTCTGCATAAACAGTTGCAGGAAGGGGAAGGAATGGAGAACCGAAACAAGTAGAGAATGTTGCTTGTGGAGATGTGATTCCACGCTCTGTACCAGCTAACTTCGATGTAAATCCACTTAGGAAGTGATACATTGCTTGTTCTTTCGTCAACTTACTGATTGGAGGTAAAACGCCAAACGCATCAGCAGTCAAGAAAATGATCGTTTTCGGATGACCAGCAACAGAAGGATCAACAATGTTATCAATCGCTTGTAATGGGTAAGCTGCACGCGTGTTTTCAGTCAACGAAATATTTTCGTAGTCCGGCATACGTGTTTCTGGGTCTAATACTACGTTTTCCAATACCGATCCGAAACGAATAGCATCGAAAATTTGTGGTTCATTTTCACGAGTCAAGTTGATTGCTTTCGCATAACAGCCGCCTTCAATATTGAAAACGCCATTATCCGACCATCCATGCTCATCATCACCGATTAATTTGCGATCTGCATCTGCAGACAATGTTGTTTTACCTGTACCTGATAATCCGAAGAATAAAGCAACATCGCCCTTTTCACCAACGTTTGCAGAACAGTGCATCGGCAGGATGCCTTGCTCAGGTAGTAAGTAGTTCATGATAGAGAAAATTGATTTCTTCATTTCGCCTGCATACTCTGTACCACCAATTAAAATGATGCGTTCTTCCATTGAAACAATGATAAACGTTTCAGAACCAGTACCATCAATTGCAGGATCCGCTTTGAATGTCGGAGCGTATACAATCGTAAATTGAGCTTCATGCGTAGCCAACTCTTCTTGTGTTGGACGAATGAATAATTGGTGTGCAAAAAGGTTGTGCCAAGCATACTCATTAATCACTTGCAGGGAAAGGCGAGATTCTTTGTCCGCACCTGCAAAGCCATTGAAGACGAATAACTCTTCTTTAGTTTTTAAATAATTAACGACTTTCTTATATAAAGATGAGAAAATTTCAGATGATATTGGTTGGTTTACAGAGCCCCAATCAATCTTGTCCTTCGAGATATCTTCCACAACAACATATTTGTCTTTAGGAGAACGTCCTGTATATTTTCCTGTCTCTACTTTTACAGCTCCAGTTGATGTTAAGACAGCTTCTCCACGTAATGTTGCTTTCTCCACAAGTTGTGGGACTGAAAGTTGTACATGCACGTTTTGGCCATTTAACAAGTCGTTCAGCTCGTTCATCGTGTTCACTGAATTCATGTATATGTACCTTCCTTTATCGTATATTACCCTTATATCGGGTTTATGCTTTATTCGAAAATTAGTATAACACATTACGCTTATTAATCTACACTAATAGCCTAATTAATTTTTTCTGATTTTCGAACATTTATATAGAATGAAAAAAATATTTGACAACCCAGCATTAGTTTATTATGATGTAAAACTGAACGGATACTCTTATCCCGAGCTGGTGGAGGGGTCAGGCCCTATGAAACCCGGCAACCTGCAGTTATGAACCAAGTAGTAATTGGCAAAGGTGCTGAACCTGAAGCAAGGTGTATTCCTTGGATGATAAGAGTGAAAGGTGCCCATTAACGAATACCTTTCCTCATGTTTTTACGTGAGAGAGGGTTTTTTTTATGACATCTCCCTTTATCCTCGTGTGCAGAAGCCCGAAAAGGCGGAAGGTTTTATTCGAATGAATAAGCTGGACATGGGAAATGAGTACCGTTTGAATTTTCCGAGAGCAATCTCGAAGGATATAGGAGGAATTTTTAATGACAACTCGTCGTCTATTTACATCAGAATCAGTAACAGAAGGGCATCCGGACAAAATTTGCGATCAAATTTCAGACGCAATTTTAGATGCTATTTTAACGGAAGATCCAAATGCACGTGTTGCTTGTGAAACGACTGTAACTACAGGTTTAGTACTTGTTGCCGGTGAAATCACAACTTCAGCATACGTGGATATTCAAAAAGTAGTACGTGAAACAGTTAGAGAAATCGGCTACACACGTGCAAAATATGGTTTTGACTCAGAGACTTCTGCAGTATTGACTGCAATCGATGAGCAATCTGCTGACATCGCTATGGGTGTTGACAGAGCACTTGAAGCGCGTGAAGGCTCGATGACAGATTCAGACATCGAAGCAATCGGTGCAGGTGACCAAGGTTTAATGTTCGGTTTTGCTTGTAATGAAACACCGGAATTAATGCCACTTCCTATTAGTATGGCTCATAAGTTAGCTCGTCGTTTAGCTTTAGTACGTAAAGAGGAAATTCTTCCATACCTACGTCCAGACGGCAAAACACAAGTAACTGTTGAATATGATGAAAACAATAAACCATTGCGTATTGACACAATCGTTATTTCTACTCAACATCACCCAGAAGTAACACTTGAGCAAATTCAACGCAACTTGAAAGAACATGTCATCAATCCTGTAGTTCCTGCAGAATTAATCGACGAAAACACAAAATACTTCATTAACCCAACTGGCCGTTTCGTAATCGGTGGACCACAAGGGGATGCTGGTTTAACAGGACGCAAAATTATCGTTGATACGTACGGTGGATATGCTCGTCACGGTGGCGGCGCATTCTCTGGTAAGGATGCAACGAAAGTTGACCGTTCAGCAGCATATGCAGCTCGCTATGTAGCGAAAAACATTGTTGCAGCAGGACTTGCTGACCGTTGTGAAGTTCAACTTGCTTATGCAATCGGTGTTGCACAACCCGTATCAATTGCAATCGATACATTTGGTACAGGCACTGTTGAAGAATCAAAACTTGTTGAAATTGTTCGCGAGTCATTCGACCTTCGTCCAGCTGGAATCATCAAGATGTTAGATCTACGTCGTCCTATTTACAAGCAAACTGCTGCTTATGGACACTTCGGTCGCACAGATTTGGATGTACCATGGGAGAAAACAGACAGAGCGGCTACTTTGAAAGAAAAAGCAGGCGTTTAATATTAGGAAAAGCCATTCGAGGGAATTCCCTTGAATGGCTTTTTTACTTATTGTTAGTAAGGGAAGCAATTAGTTGCGAATCGGAATAACTCGAAGTGAGAGGCAACAAACTGCTTTTAAACAGGAAGAAATGAACAATGAAAGGGAACAAATCAATATGAACAGGAATAAAACGAAATGAGTTTTCAAATAGTAAAAGGACCAGGCTTAATTCACCCGGTCTTTACTATCGTTTATTTTTGTTGTTGCATTTCCTTATAAATCTGACCTTTTTCAGCATATTCTCTTACAATACGTTCCATATCCAGCTTGTCTTCCTCATTCAATTCACGGACAACTTTTGCCGGACGACCTAACGCGAGCATTCCAGGAGGAATCACTTTACCGGGCGGCACCAGACTGCCTGCGCCAATAAAAGCGCCTTCCCCAATCTCAGCCCCGTCTAATACGATAGAGCCCATGCCAATCAAGGCTCCACGGCGAACTGTACAACTATGTAAAGTCACTTGATGTCCAATTGTCACTTCATCTTCCAAAACTAGAGGAGCGGCTGGACTTTGATGCAGACAGCACAAATCTTGAATATTTACTTTGCGGCCAATACGAGTTGCATTGACATCTCCACGAATAATCGTATTAAACCAAATAGTGGACTCTGGACCGATTGTCACATCCCCACTGATTGTGACATAATCAGCAATATATACAGATGGGTCAATCACGGGTGTTTTATCTTTAAAAGGGTAAATCATTCCAAAACCTCTTTTCTTCTTTCCGTATGGTTTCATTATACAAAAAAAGAGGGACTATAAAAGGATGACATCATTGAAAATAGAAATAGTAAAGGAGCGATGATTATGTGGAAATGGGAAGCTGATGGACAAGCAAAAGCAGTCATCGCCATTGTACATAGCGCGTATGAACATCATCGCCGGTACGCCTGGTTAATAGAGGAATTCAGAAGTTCTGGATTTCATGTGGTAATGGGGGATTTGCCGGGTCACGGCGAAGTCGCTATGCATAAACAAGCTCATGACGAGGATTTTCAATCTTACGGCGCTTATATCGATCAATTGGTTCAGGCGTCACTCACATATAACTTACCCGTGTTTATAATGGGACATGGACTAGGTGCAACATTAGTTATGCATTTACTGCAGGAGAAATCAATTGAATGTGCTGGAGTAATCCTTACATCTCCTTGGATGCATTTACTTATTCATGCTTCCAAGCTTTCAAGTGCATTGGCCACTATGGGTAAGCTTGCTGAAAATGTGAAAAGTACTCATGAAGTAACAGTCAAACAACTGACAAGAAACTATGATGTGTATACGCAAGATAAAGACGATGAACTGTATAACACAACGATTACATTAAAATGGTATCGCGAATTGCAACATTTGATGAAAGTGACAGCTGCCAAACAAGAAAGCATTCAAAATATCCCTATATTGATGATGAGTGCAGAGCGGGACAAAATAACAGATCCATTATATGCAAAGCATTGGCTTCAAAAACAACAACTTTCAGAACTACAATATAAAGAGTGGAAGAACTGTTTTCATGATTTGTTTCATGAGCCAGAGCGTGAAGAGGTATTCTATTACACCAATTCATTCATGAATAATGTGTTACGATCTCTAGGATATGTGGTTTAGGACTAAATAAAAGCCTTTCTAATGATAAAATTAGAAGGCTTTTTTCATTGACTGGATTTGCGGATATAGAAAAATCTTTCCATGTAAAAAGCTGGTTTGAGTAAGTATCTATAGTCTAGTGGTGCTTAGGTTTTTAAATCATAGTTATCAAATATCTACACTCTAAAAATTTATTCTGTGTAGAAAAGACATTGTTTAAATAAGAGTCATTTTTCCTAAATCTGTTAAATCTAAGTATATTACGACCTACTATTCTACTTTTATGGTTGGTAACATACGTTTACTTGATAACAATTTTTGAGGAATAAAGCCTCAGAACTACACAAAATATTTTAATAAATCAAGAAAATTATTTATACTACTTTTCTTGTACACATAAACTATATGTAATATAGTGAATTGTGTGAAAACATTGTGAACTAACAAAGGGGGAAATAGGATGGAAGAGTTTATTGGTCAAGTAAACAGCTTTTTATGGGGCCCATGGATGATTTACGGGTGTTTGGCAGTAGGTCTATTATTTTCAATCCTTACACGTTTCTTGCAAGTTCGGTTAATTAAAGACATGGTAGTTCAAATCTTTAAAGGTGAGAAGTCTGATGCCGGTGTTTCTTCATTCCAGGCATTAGCAATCGCATTATCAGGCCGTGTAGGAACAGGGAATATCGCTGGTACTGCAACTGCGATCGCATTTGGTGGACCAGGGGCAATCTTCTGGATGTGGACAATCGCATTTATTGGAGCATCTTCAGCATTTATCGAGTCGACTTTGGCTCAAATTTATAAAGTAAAAGACCAAGGACAGTATCGTGGGGGTCCTGCATATTACATAGAAAAAGGAATTGGCTTAAAGTGGTATGCCGTAATTTTTGCAATTGCAACATTGTTAGCTATGTCGATTCTGATGCCAGGTATTCAGTCGAACTCAATTGCAATCGGAATGGAAAATGCATTCGGTCTTGAACGTTGGATTACTGGAGCGGCAATCGTCGTTATCTTAGGAATTATTATCCTTGGTGGGGTTAAACGTATTGCCAATGTTGCACAGTTAGTTGTGCCTTTCATGGCAATTGCGTATATGTTAATGGCCATCATCATTATTGGAATGAACATCACCGAGTTACCGGGTGTAATCAAATTAATTTTCTCAAGCGCATTTAGCTTTGATTCGACTTTTGGTGGAATGATTGGAGCGGCTATTGCATGGGGCGTTAAACGTGGTATTTATTCTAATGAAGCTGGACAAGGAACTGGACCACATGCTGCAGCAGCTGCTGAAGTATCACATCCTGCGAAACAAGGTCTTGTTCAAGCATTCTCAGTGTATGTTGACACGTTACTAGTGTGTTCGGCAACAGCTTTCATGATTTTATTCACGGGCATGTATAATGTACAGTTGGATGATGGCGAAGGGGAATTTGTAGTAGAAAATCTTCCTGGAGTTGAGGCAGGAGCTGGCTACACGCAAGCTGCAATCGATTATGCAATGCCAGGAGTTGGTATCGGAGCAGGGTTTGTGGCAATTGCATTATTCTTCTTTGCTTTTACAACAATCATGGCTTACTACTATATGGCAGAAACAAATGTTGCTTATTTATTAAAAGGCAATGCAGAAAAAATTGGAATCTTTGTACTGAAAATCGTCATCCTCATTACCGCTTTCTATGGAACAATCAATGAAGCGAAATTGGCATGGGCGTTTGGTGACGTAGGCTTGGGCTTAATGGTGTGGCTGAACTTGATCGCGATTCTTATTATTGCGAAACCAGCTCTTCTTGCACTAAAAGATTATGAAGCACAGAAAAAAGAAGGCAAAGACCCTGTATTTGATCCGAGAAAATTAGGCATTAAAAATGCAGATTTCTGGGTCGAATACAATGACAACTTAAACAATGAAAACCTGAAGAAATAATGTACAATCGCCCAACTCAGGTTGGGCGATGTTTTTTTCTGTTATAGTTAAAGAAAAAGGGGATTAATAATGGCTACGACCTTAACATTTCTTATCATCATCTCGGCAATAGTTGTGTTTGTTATCATGAAAAAATTTTCACATACGAGTAAAACTTATCTGGTGAACTTCTCTATCGCTCTACTTATGGGCTTGCTGTTCAGCCGTACGTTAATGAATGACCAACTAGATTGTATCGGCTATTTAGCGATTGTCTTTTGTGGATTGGCGTTCATTGCACAGATTGTCCTTGGAATTAAAAACTTAAAAACATCCGACTAAATGAACCGATGACTATCATAGTCATTGGTTTTCTTCTTGTTAATTTGCTGATTAATTCTATATCTTAATTGAGATAGGTATAACCATCTTGCGATTTGGATTTCATCGATTGAATCAGATTCATCATCCGTTGAGGGATCAAATAACGAGTAACTTCGAAGGCTCTCTTGTGAGAGTCTTTTAATTTTGTCATTAATCTCGAAAACTTAAACAGGTTCTTTAGAGATTCTTTTTATATCAGTTAATTTTAGTTATAAATACATATAAATCTGTCAATAATGGTTATAGTTGGTTGAAAGGTGTGATAAAAGATGAGGAAATATCTTACTATTATTTTTCTATTAATTCTATTCTTTAGTTCAGGTTTTATTTTTGGAACGGGAGGGATAGATACCAAACCATCTGTAATGAATATTGATACATTAAAAAAGAAATCTCTCGAGTTAGGATATACATCCATAATTGAAGTTCAAACAGTTTTAGAACAAGTTGAAGTATTTATTGCTGCATCACAGGAAAACATTGAAGCGACTTTCGATCGTTTTGGTGAAGAGCAAGTAAAGATAATGGTTAATGGACTGGTTAATTATAAAAATGCCAACAACAATCAATCTGAAGTATTTACAACAAATAACCAATCAGCCTTGTTAGATGAACCGCCATTTCGTGATACTGAACAAACCAATGAGTCATCTTCAAATAAAGAAGTACTGAACAACCCTTCAGATACATTAACTGATCAACAGATAAATAGTCCGGAGGTAAATTACAGTCCCGATATTGCGAAAAAAGCACTGGAATAGTTTAGATGAATAAAAAAGTGATACGTTATATTAAAAGGGCTCACCAAAGAGCCTTTTTATTTTTTTGGCCTATACTACTTAAAAAAGAATGTAAACAGGACTAATAATACACGGTCTATTTTGCTATAATGGACGAATGACTTTTTCTTACTTGAGTAAGGAAATTATAGGAGGAAATTATGGCACTTCAAGATATAATACGTACGTTAATTGTAGAAACACCATCAAAACCAGGGAACTTTGCTAAAGTGGCAACGGCAATTGGTGCGGCCGGTGGAGGTATTGGAGATATCACGACAATCAAAAACGGTACACTTTCAACGATTCGGGACATCAGTGTGAATTGCGAAAGCTTTGAACAATTGGAGCAAGTAATTGAAAATGTCCGAGCACTGGAAAATGTGAAAATTCATGCCATTACGGATGATGTCCTAAAAGCTCATGAAGGCGGAAAAATCCAAATGAAGAGCCGGATTGATGTTCGTTCTTTAGGCGATTTACAACGTATTTATACGCCAGGTGTTGCTAGCGTTTGCCTAGATATTCAAGCAAACCCTCAAAAAGCACGTTATTTCACGAGTATCGGCAACACTGTGGCCATCGTAACAGACGGAACAGCTATTTTAGGTCTTGGGAATATTGGTCCAGTAGCTGGGATGCCGGTAATGGAAGGAAAATCCGTTCTATTTGATCAGTTCGCTGGCATAAGCGGAGTTCCTATTTTACTGGATACAAGTGATCCAGACGCAGTGGTAGAAACGGTTAAACATATTCACCAAGGTTTCGGTGGCATTTTGCTTGAAGATATCGGCTCACCACATTGTTTCGAAATTGAAGAACGCCTGAAAAAAGAATTGAACATACCAGTCATGCATGATGATCAACACGGAACGGCAGTCGTCACTTTGGCATCTGTTTTATCTGCTTGCCGTTCAACGGGAGTGGATCCGAAGAAAGCTGTCATTGGCCAAATTGGATTAGGTGCTGCCGGACTTGCAATTTGTCGCATGTTGATGGCTTATGGCGTGGAAGAAGTGTACGGAATTGATCGTCAAGTTGAGGCTTTGGAGCGCCTCAAGGGCTATGGTGGGCAAACACTCGAGTCTTTAGAAAAGCTTATGGCGACATGTGATATCGTCGTAGCAACCACTGGAGTTGCCGGTCTAATTAAGCCTGAAATGGTTCGTCCAGGTCAAATTATTTTGGCTCTTTCAAATCCAAATCCGGAAATAACTCCTGAGGATGCATTGGCTGCAGGTGCTGCTTTTGCAGCGGATGGAAGATCAGTCAATAATGCATTGGGGTTCCCTGGAATTTTCCGTGGTGCCTTGAATGCAGGTGTAAGTGATATTAGTTATCCGATGTTAGTGGCAGCTGCCCGTGCCATTGCCAATCATACAAAACCTGGCGATTTAATTCCAAATCCACTAGATCCGACAGTGCATCAAGTAGTCGCTAGAGCTGTTGAACAAGCAGCTCAAGAATAAAATAATTGAAAACCGTCTTCATTCCATTGTGAATGAGACGGTTTTTGTTTTATGCTTATACAAAGTGGAGGTGTCATCATGACGAAGATTTGTTTTCATCACGCAACATTTTATACAATGAGAGATTCACGACATACAATTGAGGCAGTATTAGTTGAGAACGGGAAAATCATCGAAACTGGATTCTTTGAGGACATGGAAAAGCGCGCCGATACATGTATTGATCTAGCAGGGGCTTTTGTCTATCCAGGATTTGTAGATAGTCATATACATATGATTGGTCACGGAGATAAATTGCGTTATATTGACTTATCAAAATATATGTCCCCTAGTGAAATGGTGACAAATCTCAAAAACCTTCTGAGTAATCACCCTAAAGATGAATGGTTTATAGCGGAAGGTTGGAATGAAAATAATTTCGATAATCAAAAAATCCTTTCCCGATACGAATTGGACGAGCTATCTACTTCGCCAATCGTATTGAAGCGAATATGTAGACATGCCATGATTGTGAATTCTGCAGCATTAAAGAGAGCAGGAATAACCAAAGATACACCAGACCCAGAAGATGGTGTCATTATCAGAGATGAGCATGGAGAACCAACAGGGTACTTGATGGATGGAGCAATGGCTTTTGTAGAAAAGCAAATTCCTGAAGTTTCTGTCGCACAATTAGTTACTTCATTGGAAACTTCATTGTCAGATTTGATTTCTAGAGGCTTTACAGGCGTTCATACAGAGGATATGAGTTATTACGGAGATTACACCAGGCCGTTGGAAGCATTTAAAACAGTCATCGGAAATGACCGCAAATTCCGTGTGAATTTACTGCGCCATCATACAGTATTTGAAAAAATGATGCATGAAGCAACATACGAGGAACCTTGGATTGAACCAGGTGCGATGAAAATCTTTATTGATGGTGCGCTTGGTGGACGGACTGCCCTCCTAAGTGAGCCATATGCTGACGACAACTCAACTTCAGGTGTGTCCATTCATTCTCAGGAAGAACTAGATGCACTTGTATCAAAAGCACGCTCATTTAATGAAGCAGTCGCTGTACATGCAATTGGTGATATGGGGATGGAAATGATTGTGTCCGCTATTGAAAAACATCCTGTACCAAAAGGGAAACGAGACCGGTTGATTCATGCCAATGTATTGCGTGAGGATTTAGTTGCGCGTATAGAAAAACTGGACATCGTTTTGGATATTCAACCAAGTTTCGTTCCTTCAGATTTCCCTTGGGTACAAGAGAGATTGGGAGAAAAGAGACTGGACTGGGCTTACGCATGGAAAAAGCTTCTGGACCGTGGAATTAAATGCAGCGGAGGCTCAGATTCTCCAATTGAAGAGGTAGATCCGCGACTTGGCTTATATGCTGCCATAGCAAGGAAAAACCCTGGCGAAATTCATGGGGGATATCAACCAGAGGAAAAACTGAGTCGATATGATGCGGTTGCTTTATATACAATTGGCAGTGCATGGGCAATAGGCAAGGAAAAGGAACGGGGTTACATTCAAGAAAACTTTGATGCTGATTTTACCGTCTTTGATCGTGATTTATTTAATGGTCCAGACGAACAAGTTCTTGAAGCACAAGTGGTGAAAACAATCATTGCCGGTGAAATTGTATTTAAGAAATAAAATCTTACGTTTAAAGGCTGACTCATCAATGGAGTCAGCCTTTTTCTTGTTACATCTTTTATTAAAAAACTTCCGTATAGTTAGTAACTTCTCGTAAAGCAGCTTCTTCCATTGGAATGCGTACAGACAAAATAAATAGATTCAATATGGTAAACAACAGAGCTGTGAAATATGCTCCGAACATTAAGGGTATCACTAAAATTTCCAGAGAAACAACGACATAATTAGGATGTCTTAAAAATCTGAATGGTCCTCTTTTTACGACATGGGCACCAGGTAATACAAGGATTTTTGTATTCCAAAACCTTCCGAGTGAAGTGATTACCCAAACACGCATCAACTGAAGCCCGACAAAAATAATAAATAGTACAGTCCAAGTAGGAGGGAGCGTTCTGTCGAAAGCTACAAACTCAAGTATAAGACTGATGAAAAATCCAATATGTATGCCAACCATATATGGATAGTGTCTCGCACCAACTTCATAACCTCCCTGTCCACGGATCCATCTTTCGTTATTGCGAGCGACAAACAGTTCGACAATTCTTTGGACAATTACAAATCCGACAACACTGAAAAAAATAATCCATTCTATCGCCATTCCAACAACACCAGTTCTCCACTAAATCCTGGCCCTAATGCTGTCAATAACCCTTTTTCTCCAGGTGAACAATCCATTTTCATGAAAGCTTCTAATACATACAGAACAGTTGGCGAAGACATATTGCCGTGTTTTCGTAAAATGTCTCTTGAGATTTCAGTTTTGGAAGAACCAAACCCCAGTGATTTTTCATATGCAGTCAGTACTTTCTTGCCACCTGGATGGGCGATAAAATGATCGAGATCATTCGCAGACATTTGATGCTCCGATAAAAATTCTGTTACGAAAGGTTCCAGCCACTTTTCAATGATAGAAGGGATGCTCTTTGAAAAGACGACATGCAAGCCATCGTTTTTCATATCCCAACCCATTACATTTTCAGAGTTAGACATTGTTTTTGAGGATGTGGATACAAAAGCAGGACTCGGCTTATTGGATTGAACCTGTGCTTCGTCTCCGCAAATCAATGCACAAGCTACGCCATCCGCAAATAATGAAGCGCCAATTAGGTTACTTTTTGAATAGTCATTTGGCTGAAATGTTAAACTGCATAATTCAACACAGAGAACGAGCACCTTTGCTTTCGGGTATGCTAGGCAATAGTCGAATGCGCGACTTAGACCGGATGCACCACCAGCACAACCCAGACCCCAAATCGGAATTCGCTTGACGTAATCTGAAAATGGAAGTTGATTTAATATACGGGCTTCAATACTAGGTGTCGAAAAACCGGTACTTGAAATAAATAAAATCCCATCGATTTCGGAAGGATGGACAGGCTCTTTCAGGAACTCCTGATTTTGAAGACAGGCATTAATGGCTAAGGCTCCGTAAGAAGTAGCTAGTTCAATGTATAATCGATTCCGCTCTTCCAAATCATGCGGATGTTCAAACCACTCCATGGGTACGCAAAATTGTCGCGATTCAATTTCACCATTCTCAAATACTTTGAGCATCCGTTCCAAATCATCATAATGGTCAGTAAATAAATTTTTTAATAAAGTAGAGGCCTGGTCCTGCGAATAAGAGTAGGGAGGCTGAAAAGAACTGATGGATTGGATTTTCGGCATAAAGATCTCCTTATGTAAAAAATGATAACCCCAGTTTTTCCAATTCTCTTAAAAATATGCAAAAAACCTTAAGAGAAGCTAAATAAATAGCTTGTCTTAAGGTTTTTTAAGATGCTTCATTTTTTCAATAGCCACCACAAATGGAGGGTGATTCTGTTGGTTAATAAACTCATATTTCAAAACATGTACGAATGATTGGGGGAGGGTTTGTACATATTCGAGCAAAGCATCACGCTCCACATCTCCACCTTCATGTCCATGATAAACGACCAATACAGCGATTCCTCCAATTTTCAACAAGTCAAGACAACTATCCAATGCTTCGATAGTTGAATTAGGTTTCGTTATGATTGAATGATCTGCCCCAGGTAAATAACCAAGATTGAAAACAGCGGCTGATATTTCTTCTTTTACATGTTGTGGGATAGTTTCGTGTCCGGCATGGATGACAGTAGCATGTTCCTGCCAATCACCTAATCGCAGGCGTGTTGCTTCAATTGCGGCTTCCTGAACATCAAAAGCGTAAACATGTCCAGTGGGACCTACCAGTTGAGCAAGAAAAAGGGTATCGTGCCCATTGCCAGCTGTTGCATCCACAACCGTATCACCAGGGGATACGGTGCTTTTCAGTAACGTTTTTACGTATGGAAGAACCCTTTCGAGTTTCATTAAACAGTCTCCCTTTCAGCAAAAAGTCTGCCTTGCCAACTGTTCCTTCGAACTAGTTCAGCATCGATCGCATTCAACACGGACCATTTATTGACACTCCACATCGGCCCAATCATTAAATTAATTGGACCATCTCCTGTTATCCGATGGATGACCATTTCAGGCGGCAGAAGTTCTAGCTGATCTACAACTAGCTGAACGTAATCTTCCTGATCCATAAACTCCACCATGCCTTTTTCATATTGCTTGATCATGGGTGTACCTTTCAATAGATGTAGTAAATGGATTTTTATGCCTTGAACATCGAGTTTAGCCACTTCACGGGCAGTTTCCATCATCATCTCTTTGTCTTCAAGAGGGAGACCATTGATAATATGGGCACAGATTCGAATGCCGTGTTTGCGGAGTTTCTGAACGCCTTCAACATAACAGGCATAGTCATGTGCACGATTAATTAATTTCGCTGTACGTTCGTGAACAGTTTGAAGACCCAGTTCTACCCATAGATAAGTACGTTCGTTCAATTCAGCCAGGTATTCCACAACATCATCTGGAAGGCAGTCAGGGCGAGTAGCGATTGATAGACCGATAACACCCTCCTGGGCTAGGGCAGCTTCGAATTTCTCTTTTAATATAGGAAGAGGCGCATGCGTATTCGTATAGGCCTGAAAGTAAGCCATGTATTTTCCATCTTTCCATTTCTTATGCATCTTATTTTTTATTTCTTCAAATTGCACATCGATGGGATCAATACGGTCCCCGGCAAAGTCTCCCGAACCTGCCGCGCTACAAAAAATGCAGCCGCCAAATGCAACGGTTCCGTCCCGATTAGGACAATCAAATCCAGCGTCTAGTGCTACTTTAAATACTTTGAAACCAAATTCATTTCGTAAATGACGGTTCCAAGTATAGTATCGCTTTCCGTCAGAAGGAAAAGGGAAATTCATTTATTCATCCACTCCTCTAAAAAGGTATTTTAACATGATTCGTATATTTATCCCATGTCCTCAAAAAGCAGAATAGTTCTATTTTTAAAGACATCTTGTTGAATGGTCTAAAAAAGACTACAATTATTTGGGATTTCGAAATAATGGAGGAATTGTCATGCCTAGAAGTGTATGGCTTTTAATAATTGGCATGCTCGTCAATGTAACGGGTAGTTCGTTTTTATGGCCTTTAAATACAATATATTTACACGATCATTTAGGAAAAAGCCTATCAGTAGCAGGCTTGGTTTTAATGGCGAATGCAGGTGCAGGAATCATCGGCAATTTGCTTGGCGGTTACTTATTTGACCGCATCGGTGGTTATAAATCAATCATGCTCGGTATTGTCATCACCATCTTTGGTCTGGTCGGATTAACTCTCTGGCACGGCTGGCCCCATTACGTCTGGTTTCTGACGATTATGGGTTTCAGTGGAGGAATTGTTTTTCCAAGCATGTATGCGATGGTCGGAACTGCTTGGCCGGAAGGTGGTCGTAAAGCGTTCAATGCCATTTACTTGGCGCAGAATTTAGGTGTGGCAATTGGCCCCGCAGTAGCGGGTATTATTGCAGATGCCAGTTTTGATTATATTTTCATTGCAAATTTAGGGATGTATATTATTTTCTTTTTCATTGCAGTTTTGGGTTACCGTCGATTTGATATATCACCCAATATGCATACTTCGGTCATTAATGAAGGGAAAAAGATACGAAATAAAGCTCCATTTTACGCCCTCCTAATCGTTACCAGCGGGTATTTAATGTGTTGGCTTGTTTACGTGCAATGGCAGTCGACCATTGCGACATACACGCAGGAACTTGGACTTACACTGAAACATTATAGCCTCTTATGGACAATTAATGGATTGCTCATTCTTGCAGCACAGCCCATAATCCAACCGATTGTCAAAAAACTGGAACACCGCGTGAAAGCTCAACTAGTACTTGGAATAGTTATTATGATGATTTCATTTATTGTTGTCGGTTATGCGCAAGTATTTTCGATGTTTGTAACAGCAATGGTTATCTTAACGATTGGGGAAATGTTTGTATGGCCAGCTGTGCCGACTTTAGCTAGTCAATTGGCACCTAAAGGCAGGGAAGGGTTCTATCAAGGAATCGTAAACAGTACTGCAACTGTTGGGAGAATGCTCGGACCTTTTGTAGGAGGAGTACTGGTGGATCAATATGGCATGACCGCCATGTTCTTGATCTTGACTTCATTCATGGCATTGGCGATCATTCCAAGTCTTTACTATGATCTTCCTTTAAAAAAGACTGCGTTAAAGAACACTGCAGAAACGGAATGATATAAGTGTACTTTGGAGGGGTATCTCGCTAGAGTGGGAAGTCTGAGAACCGCGAGTTCTCCCAAACAGGAGCGCAGCGGAAACAAAAAGCATTTAAATCTTTAAAAGCAGGATGGGAATTTGCTTGAGCGGTTGCTCAGTCTGACTTTTTGGCAATGACGTCTGAAAAATGAAGCACGACGTCTGAAATAACGGCCTTCACGTCTGAAAACTATGAGTCTCTTTGCCGGAAAGCTAGCAAAGACAACGGAGAGCCAATTTAGGCTCTCCGTTTTTTTGCATAATTGCGTATAGTTTGGGAAAATAGAAAGGAACGAATCGTAAAGTTAGGGTGAGCAAAAATGAAGTCTATAGTTCAACATTTACCAGAGTCCGTCCTTTCGCAAATACTGGAGAACGCTTTTCAATGGTTTGTCGTGGTCGATAAAAATTCCAGAATTCTATATATCAACGAAGACTATTGTCGTTTTTTAGAAGTTGAACGAGATCAAGCTATTGGAAAACCAGTGGATGAAGTCATCGAAAATACAAAAATGCACGAAGTAATTAAATCAGGAGTAGCTGACGTAGCATCACCTCACTACATAAAAGGGACATATATGCTCGCCAATCGAGTACCTTTAATAGTAGATGGGAAAATCGTCGGTGCCTTCGGAAGTGTTGTTTTTCGGGATATGAATGATTGGAAAAAGCTTAGCTCTCATGTAAGGACCACAATGGATAAAATAAACATGACTCCGAATGATGCCCCTAGCAAGTCATATCGACTTGAAGATATTAAAGGTAGTTCACAAGCGATTCGTTCGATAAAAGAGACGATTCAAATGATTGCCCCAAGCGACTTATCCGTCTTGATAGAAGGAGAAAGTGGTACGGGAAAAGAACTGTTTGCCCAAAGTATCCATGGACGTTCAGAACGTGCGGATTTGCCTTTTGTGAAAATAAATTGTGCTGCAATACCTGCAGAATTATTAGAAGCTGAGATTTTTGGTTCCTATCATGAGCATGAAAATAAGCATCGAAAAGGGCGCTTTGAACTGGCTGATAAAGGAACCCTGTTTATCGATGAAATTGGTGCTATGCCATTAACCCTTCAGGCGAAGCTATTGCGAGCTATTCAAGAAGGTGAAGTTGAACCGATTGGTTCCCATATCACGAAACAAGTGAACGTGAGAATCCTCGCCGCGACAAATCGCCCTCTTGGACATTTAATTGAACAAGGCAAATTCCGTGAAGATTTGTATTACCGTATTCAAGCTATAACGTTGCGCATTCCCCCGTTGCGCGAGCGGATGGAAGATTTTACAGAATTGGCTAATACTTTTTTACAGCAATACATAATAAAAGCAGGCAAACGAAGACTGGTGTTATCGAGCCAAACGAGAGAGTATTTACAAAACTACCATTGGCCAGGAAATGTGCGCGAATTACAAAATGTTATTCAAGCAGCAGTTTATTTAGCTGAGGATGAAACAATTGAACCTTCTGCTTTGCCAGAACAATTAAAGCAGGTTCGAAAAAAACAGCATCCCGTATTAGTTAATCTGCAAGAGGCGATCGAAGACCTAGAACGCACAATGATTAAGCAAGCCTTGGTAGATGAAACCGATAAGAGAGTAATAGCGAAGCAGTTAGGACTGAGTCGTTCTACCCTTTATGAAAAAATTAAAAAATATAACTTATGACCTAATTCCGAAAAAGCGGACATAAATCCGATTTTCCGGACTATCTTTTTCGACAAAATCATTGATAATTTCAATAAAATATCGTGCAAGTCCAGAAATTCGGACTAAAATGAAATACATTCCGACAAAAAGTTGTCACAACTACTATTGCGTGAAAATCTAGCATCTGTTTTAATTGCTAGTGAAAGCGCTTTTATTTAAAATTCAAACGATTTCTTGTAAGGAGGAAACCCAATGAAGCCTATTTATTCTTCTGCAGAAGAGGCTGTACAACAAATTCAAAATGGTGCCACATTAATGGTCGGTGGTTTTGGATTAGTTGGTATTCCAGAAAAATTGATTCTTGCACTTGTTGATAAAGGAGTAACCGATTTAACCGTTATCTCGAATAACTGTGGAATTGATGACTGGGGACTTGGTCTTTTATTGAAAAATAAACAAATAAAAAAGATGATCGGTTCATATGTTGGTGAAAACAAGGAATTTGAACGCCAAGTACTATCTGGCGAAATCGAAGTGGAGTTGACGCCACAAGGGACTCTAGCTGAAAAAATTCGGGCGGGCGGCGCTGGCATTCCTGCATTCTTTACTCCGGCAGGCGTTGGTACAACCGTTGCTGAAGGAAAAGAAATTCGTGAATTTGACGGTAAAGAATACGTCCTTGAAGAAGCATTGCGAGCTGACTTTGCACTTGTTCGTGCTGCGAAAGCTGATAAGTTTGGGAATCTTGTTTATAACAAAACAGCGCAAAACTTTAATCCTATGATGGCAGCTGCAGGGAAATTTACCATTGCAGAAGTAGAAGAAATTGTGGAAACAGGAGACTTGGATCCGAACATTATTCAAACACCAAGTATCTATGTACAAGGACTACTGCAAGCATCACAAGAAAAACGGATTGAACGTTTAACGACTCGTTCATAGGACAGGAGGAGACAAACAGCATGGAAAAAGTAAATGTCAGAGAGCGTATTGCCATTCGAGCTGAACAAGAAATTGAAGACGGAAACTATGTAAACTTAGGAATCGGGATGCCCACTTTGGTGGCCAACTATATTTCTCCTAACAAAACAGTAGTTTTACAATCCGAAAACGGGTTACTTGGAATCGGACCTTATCCTAAAGAAGATGAAGTGGATCCTGACTTAATCAATGCAGGAAAGGAAACGGTTACAACAATTCCTGGTTCTGCTTTTTTCACAAGCGCTGAGTCTTTTGCGATGATTCGCGGTGGACATGTTGACGTGGCCATTCTTGGTGGAATGGAAGTATCAGAGACTGGTGATTTAGCAAACTGGATGATTCCAGGCAAAATGATTAAGGGCATGGGCGGTGCAATGGATTTAGTGCACGGTGCCAAGAAAATTATCGTCATCATGGATCATGTAGCAAAAGATGGTTCAGCTAAAATCAAAAAGCAATGTGAATTGCCATTAACGGGTAAAGGCGTTGTCAACAAAATTATTACTGAACGTGCATTAATTGAAGTAACACCAACTGGTTTAGTTTTAAAAGAAGTTTTCGAAGGATTCACTGTTCAAGACGTCATTGATTCTACTGAAGCTTCTTTAAATGTTGATAATGTAAAAGAAAATGTGAAGTTCTAATACGTCTAAATAAAATTTCGGGGGAAATTTATTCATGGATACAAGTATTGTATTAAGTATGATTGGTCTTATTGGGGGACTAGCTTTACTGATAGTTTTAACACTGAAAGGCGTTAACATTCTGATCGGTGGTCCTGTTTCAGCATTATTCGTTGCTTTAATGAGCGGTCTGCCGTTATTTCCACAGATGGTTGCAGAGGGAGAGGCAAACTTTGTTACCAGTTATATGACAGGTTTTACTTCATTCATTTTAGCTTGGTATTTGATGTTCTTACTTGGTGCCATCTTCGGAAAAGTAATGGAAGACAGTGGTGCAGCTGACTCAGTTGCCAAATGGTTTGTTGATAAATTGGGTATGAAATTTGCCGTACTTGCAATTGTGAGTGCTTGTGCAATTCTTACATATGGCGGCGTAAGTTTGTTCGTTGTAGCATTCTCTGTTTATCCAATGGCGATTTCTTTATTCAAGCAAGCAGATTTGCCACGTCGTTTTATTCCAGCTACATTAGCTTTGGGATCAGTAACATTTACGATGACTTCTGCAGGTTCTCCAGAGATTCAAAACTGGATTCCAATTCAATTTTTAGGGACAAATCATCTTGCAGGTTGGGAAGTCAGTTTGATTGTAGCTGTGTTCATGGCTGTATTCGGTTATTGGTGGTTGAAAAAACTTATTAATAAAGCAGTGAATAAAGGGGAACGTTTCGAAGATCGTGAAACAGATCCAACATTTGATGTTAACCGTCCATTGCCAAATCCATTCCTAGCAATGATTCCATTATTAGTGGTATTGGTAATATCGTTCATTTTCCATGAAGAATTGAAAACTTCAGCATTAATTGTTGCTTTGCTTGGTGGTATTATTGCAACGTTTATCGTTAGTTGGAAATACTTTAAAGCTCCATGGGAAGCAGTATCTGCTGGTACTGTAGGTGCAATTATTGCAATTGGTAACACTGCTGCTGTTGTAGGTTTCGGCGGAGTTGCGAAAGCGGTTCCTGCTTTCGGTGTAGCTGTTGATGCAATGGCAAGTCTTCCTGGTTCACCATTGATTGGTGCTGCCGTAGCTGTATCTGTTATCGCGGGTATGACTGGTTCAGCATCCGGTGGTCAAGTAATCGCTTTACCACTACTGGCTCCTGGCTATGTGGAAGCTGGTGTTAATACAGAAGCGTTGCACCGTGTTGTCGCAATTTCATCGGGTGCGCTTGATTCACTACCTCACAATGGTTATGTAGTAACAACAATTCAGTCCATTTGTAATGAAAAATATAGTGCTGCTTATTGGGCAGTTGCAGCAACTACAGTTGTGACACCAATTATTGGTGTAATCATTGCGATTGTACTATTCACATTCGGTTTTGGACTTTAATTAAACAATCTCAGCCGCCTCGCGCGGCTGTTTTTATTGGAGGAAAATAAAATGGTAAAAGATAAAGTGTTATTCATTACAGGTGCTGCACAAGGAATTGGTTTTCAAATTGCACAGGAGTTTGCTTTGGCAGGGGCGAAAGTCGTCTTGACGGATTTGAACGAAGAAAAAGTTAAAGAAGCTGCTGCTTCACTTGGTTCAGATGCCATCGGTTTAAAATGTGACGTAACTGTAGAAGATGAAATTATCAAATCTATCGATGAAACGATTGCCCATTTTGGCAAACTTGACATTTTGATCAACAATGCAGGAATGCAACATGTTGCCATGCTGGAAGATTTCCCGACTGCACGCTTTGAATTGTTAGTAAAAATCATGTTAACTGCTCCATTTATCGCCACGAAAAATGTATTGCCACATATGCGCAAACAAGGCTTTGGCCGTATAATCAACATGGCATCAATCAATGGATTAGTAGGGTTTGCGGGTAAAGCGGCTTATAACTCGGCTAAGCATGGCGTGATCGGATTAACGAAAGTTGCCGCACTTGAAACAGCAGCTGACGGCATTACAGTAAATGCAATTTGTCCGGGTTATGTGGACACACCACTTGTGCGTAATCAATTGCAAGATTTGGCAACCACACGAAAGGTTCCACTTGAATCTGTGCTTGAAGAAGTTATTTATCCATTGGTTCCACAAAAACGATTATTGGACGTGAAGGAGATTGCTGATTTAGCTATGTTCTTATCAAGCGAATCGGCAAAAGGCATGACGGGACAGGCAGTTGTGCTGGACGGCGGATATACTGTTCAATAAATCTTGTGCTTTTTGAAAACTTCGATTACAATAAAAAACAATAGTGTAAGACTGTGAAAAGGATCAGTAAATAATGTTGTGTTTTTAGAGAGCCGACGGTTGGTGGAAGTCGGTATCACAAGTTATTGAACTCGCCTTGGAGTCTGCAGTGGTGAAGTAGTAGTAACCGGTGCCGTTTTCCGCGTTAAGGAAACAAGTTGAGCAATATTTATTGCTAATTTGGGTGGTACCGCGGGAGTATGCGTATAACTCTCGTCCCTTAGTCTTTTTGACTAATGGACGAGAGTTTTTTTATTTGGTTTTGTTAAATGTTACTGTTGATATTCCGCAAAACAGTTACGCTTTCCGCGGGCTTGCGCCGAACTAACTCGGACTTAATGTCCGAGTGGATTTCGGCACTTCGCTGTTCCCGCTGGAGTCTTCACTTTTTTGCTCCATATCACTAAAACGTAAGCTACTTCATATACATGTTCACTTTTATGATTGTAGTGGAAGGCGGCGACTCCAGCGGAATAAGCGTGTCCAAACTAGACCCCGCAGTGAGCATAGCGAATGAGGAGGCTAGTGGACCGCCCGCGGAAAGCGTCCGCCTGGAACGAAAATCAACAATATCGTTTAACAGAGTCTTTATTTTAAGGAGGAAAAGATATGAATTTCAAACATCAACAGATTGAAAAAAAGTGGCAATCGTATTGGGAACAAAATAAAACATTTAAAACAGGGAACGATTCATCAAAACCGAAGTTTTATGCTTTGGATATGTTTCCTTTCCCTTCAGGTGCAGGACTGCATGTAGGTCATCCAGAAGGATACACGGCAACTGATATCTTGAGCCGATTCAAGCGTATGCAAGGATATAATGTTTTGCATCCAATGGGATGGGATGCATTTGGTCTACCTGCAGAACAATATGCACTTGATACGGGGAATGACCCTGCTGAATTTACGGCTAAAAACATAGCAACATTCAAGCGTCAAATTCAGGAACTTGGTTTCTCTTATGATTGGGAACGTGAAATCAATACTACCGATCCATCTTATTACAAGTGGACGCAATGGATTTTCCTTCAACTACATAAAAAGGGATTGGCTTACGTAGATGAAGTGGCAGTGAACTGGTGCCCAGCGCTTGGAACTGTACTTGCAAACGAAGAAGTGATTGACGGGAAGTCAGAACGAGGCGGGCATCCGGTAGAAAGACGTCCAATGAAGCAATGGATGCTTAAAATTACTGCTTATGCTGATCGTTTAATCGAAGATTTGGCTGATTTGGATTGGCCAGAAAGCATTAAAGATATGCAACGGAACTGGGTAGGACGCTCAGAAGGTGCAGAATTGACATTTAAAGTAGATGGCACAGAGCATTCATTCCGTGCATTTACAACACGTCCGGATACTATCTTTGGTGCTACATACGCTGTATTGGCACCAGAGCATGCATTAGTTAAAGACATTACGACTGCTGAACAACGTGAAGCGGTAGAAAAATATATTGAATCCGTGAAGCTGAAAAGCGACTTGGAACGTACCGATTTGGCGAAATCGAAAACGGGTGTATTTACAGGTGCTTATGCACTTAACCCCGTTAATGGAGAGAAAATGCCGATTTGGATTGCTGACTATGTATTGGCTTCATATGGTACAGGGGCAATTATGGCAGTACCTGCTCATGACGAACGTGATTATGAATTTGCTAAGCAATTCGAACTTCCGATCGTTGAAGTTGTTGCAGGTGGAGACATTTCAAAAGAAGCTTATGCAGGTGAAGGTGAGCATGTAAACTCTGATTTCTTAAACGGTCTGGACAAAACTGAAGCAATTGAAAAAGCGATTGCTTGGTTTGAAGAAAAAGGAACAGGCGAAAAGAAAGTAACTTACCGTCTTCGTGATTGGTTATTCAGTCGTCAACGCTACTGGGGTGAGCCGATTCCTGTGATTCACTGGGAAGATGGATCGATTACAGCGATCGATGAATCAGAACTTCCACTGATTTTACCGAAATCTAATGACATTAAACCAAGTGGAACGGGCGAATCACCACTTGCAAAAATTGATGAATGGGTAAACGTTGTTGATCCGAAAACTGGTATGAAAGGCCGTCGTGAGACGAACACAATGCCAAACTGGGCAGGTAGCTGCTGGTATTACTTGCGCTATATTGATCCAAAGAACGATCAAGCAATTGCTGATCCGGAATTAATTAAACAATGGTTGCCTGTCGACATTTATATCGGTGGAGCGGAACACGCAGTACTTCATTTACTGTACGCTCGTTTCTGGCATAAAGTGTTGTACGATATTGGTGTTGTACCAACGAAAGAACCTTTCCAAAAACTATTCAACCAAGGAATGATCTTGGGCGAAAATAACGAAAAAATGTCTAAATCAAAAGGGAACGTCGTGAATCCTGATGATATCGTGGAAAGCCACGGTGCAGACACTCTTCGTTTATATGAAATGTTCATGGGACCTTTGGACGCGTCAATTGCTTGGTCGGAAAATGGACTTGACGGTGCCCGTCGATTCCTGGATCGAATCTGGCGCTTGTTCGTAAACGAAGACGGTTCAATTAGCGATAAAATTGTGGATACAAACGATGGAACACTCGAAAAAGTGTATCATCAAACAGTGAAAAAAGTGACGGAAGACTATGAAGGAATCCGTTTCAATACGGCGATTTCACAAATGATGGTCTTTATCAATGATGCTTATAAAGCGCCACAAATTCCGATTGAATATGTAAAAGGATTCGTTCAGCTTCTTGCTCCTGTTGCGCCACATGTGGCAGAAGAGCTTTGGGAAAAACTTGGAGGCAGCGAAATGATTTCCTACGTGGCTTGGCCAACATTCGATGAATCCAAACTAGTTGAAAACGAAATTGAAATGGCTATCCAATTCAATGGCAAGGTTCGTACGAAAATGGTTGTCAGCAAAGACTTCTCGAAAGATGAGTTGGAGAAAGCTGTTTTACAGGACGAAAAAGTGATTGAAATTCTTGACGGAAAAGAAATCAAAAAAGTCATTGCCATTCCTGGTAAGCTTGTAAATATTGTGGTCGGCTAATGGAACCGATACATGTTGTATTAATACTTGTCGTCATTGCATTTTCTTGGAAGATTTTTTCGATTTTGCGTCATCCGGAAATTTCTAAATCGAACAAACGGATGGCTCTCAGTGTATTTGTCATCTCACTGATCTCATTCGCCATTGCATTATATTTTGCAGGTTAATAGGCAACCTCAGTCACTGTTAAAAGTGGCTGGGGTTTTTCTATGTCAATCAAAAACTTAGAAAGTTTCATTTTTCAAAAAATTAGTTGTCTGATAGAATTTGTAAGGGTGATTTTATGAATAGAGGACAAATAATTGTATTAAATGGCGTTTCGAGCTCTGGAAAATCTTCACTTTCAAAAGAATTAGTCAAGCTCCTGCCTAATTATTTTCATTTAAGCATTGATGATTTTGATTTAGTCATTGAAAAAATGGAGGACCGGGATCGTGGCCGCTTAATTCCGGTTCCAACCGAATATTTCTTCCATCGCACGATCCAAATGTTCTCAGATAAAGGAGTTAATTTAATTGCAGACCAAATTCTTCATAATAAGGAGACGTTGGATGATTTCCATCAGACACTTAACGATTACCCAGTTTTATTCGTAGGTGTTCATTGTTCAAAGGAAGAGTTATCTCGACGTGAAAATGCACGAGGGGATCGTCATAGTTGCCTCGCTGCATCTCAACTCACTTTTGTACATCAGCAAAACGAAAAGTATGATGTAGAAGTAAATACGGAGGACTCAACAATTAAAGAATGTGCAGAGAAAATTTTGGCGTATGTTAAGAAATAGCAAACAAGCGCAGTCGCCAAATCACATCAGAATATAAATGTAGTGAAGCACAGCTATACTAATACCAATTTTAAAAAAGGTGGGAACCCTTTCAATGAATAATTCAGATCTTCTTCAGGATTCTTTTAAACAAACGAAATACCAAGTTGGTGGACACGGAACAAGAAACGTACAGATATTGAAAGATGCATTCGACTCTGTTGAAGGTCAGTCAGTTAGCGATTTGTATGGGAAAGGGGAAATTATTGAAGCCTTTCAAGCAAAGATGGCTGCGTATTTAGGAAAAGAATCAGCCGTATTTTTCCCGAGTGGCACGATGGCACAGCAAATCGCATTACGTATCTGGTGCGATAAAAAAGATGTGAGAAAAGTGGCATATCATCCATTGAGCCATTTAGAAATACATGAGGAAGATGGCTTGAAAGAATTGCATCACATCGAAACGGTATTGTTGGCTGACAAACACAGGGTAATTGAGCTGGATGATGTGCTAACTATGAAAGAAGATATTGCTTGTTTGTTGCTAGAGTTACCTCAGCGTGAAATAGGCGGTCAATTACCGTCTTATGAAACTCTTGAAAAAATCTCGATTCATTGCCGTGAAAAAGGAATTATGTTGCATTTGGATGGTGCCAGACTTCTTGAAATTCTTCCTTATTATCAAAAGACTGCTAGTGAAATCTGCAGTTTGTTTGATAGCGTGTATGTGTCGGTCTACAAAGGGATTGGTGGAATTGCTGGGGCAATTCTGGCAGGTGACCAAGCCTTTACGCAAGAATCAAAGATTTGGAAGCGACGTCACGGGGGAGATTTGATTAGCCTCTATCCTTATATAATCAGTGCTGATTATTATTTTGATCAAAGATCAGAAAAAATGGGTCAATATTATGAGCATGCAAAAGAGCTTGCCACACTTTTCAACTCTTGCTATGGAATAACGACATTGCCTCAAGAACCTGTCTCAAATATGTTTCACGTTCATTTCCATATGGCAAAAGAGCAAATGGAAATGATTTTAGCAGGAATCCATAAAGAAACGGGGATTGGTCTATCCAGTTATTTAAGGGCAACGTCTGATGAGAGTTGTTTCTTTGAAGTGAGCTTAGGAGACTTGTATGAGAGTGTACCAAAAAGTGAGTTAAGGAAAGTATTTAATTTGCTTGATCAGAAGATGAAAGAGATTAAGAGCTAATGCTATGGAAGGGGGAAGTGACAAAATCACTTTTCCCTTTCCTTTATTTGTACATGCCTCTTGCTAGCATTTAGAAACCTTATAATTATCGATTAATGTCCAATGAAATTAGCGGCGAAATTAAATCTGAGGCATAGTATCAACCAATCGTTTACCTATTATGTTAAAGCACTCCGTCCTGCCAAAAATCCATGTTCCTTTTTATATCAGAATGAATTGTGAAGGTATAAATTACCTCCTTTTTCATCGTTTAATCCATGTTATGATTCTTTTAGAGCTTTTCAAATTTTAAGATATTTAAATACTGATAGGAAAGCCTAGGAGGAATACATAGATGAAGAAATTAATATCATTCGTTCTGCTGATCTCTTTATTCAGTGGGGTATCATCAGTTAGTGCAATCTCAATGTTTAAGGAACCACCTTTCCAAGCGTACAAAGTAAGCCAAGGGGATTCATTTTGGTTTATTGCTAAAAGATACGGATTAGATTACAAAAAATTAATGGAGCTAAACCCAACAGTGGATCCAATGCAAATGAAAGTGGGATCAGTGATTCAACTAAAACCAGCTTCACAATCAACTCCATCCCCAGCTTCAACAGCTCTATCAGCATATGAACAACAAGTGGTTACACTGGTAAATCAAGAACGTGCAAAAGTATCTCTTCCAGCTTTGAAAGTTGATGCGAAATTATCTGAAGTAGCAGGCATCAAATCACAAGATATGAAAAACCTTAATAGAATGTCCCATGACGGAACTTATGGATCACCTTTCGATATGATGAAATATTTTGGAGTTACATATAAATCAGCTGGCGAAAATATTGCTCAAGGTCAAACAACACCTGCAGCAGTCATGAAAGCTTGGATGAATTCTCCAGGTCATAAAGCTAACATCTTGAGTAAAAACTTTACTCATATCGGAGTTGGGCATGTAGCAAGTGGAAACTATTGGACTCAACAGTTTATAGGGAAATAAGAAAAAGAAGTGTGGTTAATTCCATGCTTCTTTTTTTCAAACGCGTCACTGTCTCAGAAACAACCGTGAAATTTTCAACAATCATTAAAGTTCTAGTTAACATGAATGGTTCCGACACAGAGGCGAAACTAAAAAATGGAGCGGAGTGATTAAATCACGCCGCCCCATTTTTGATTTAAGTGACTATTTTTCACAAAAAATTATTTATATTCAACCGGTACATATGGAATCGTTTTTGCGTATTGTGCAGCGCTCATGCCAGCGATTTTCCCGGTAACGAGTGCAGAGGTAATGTTATACCCGCCAGTATAGCCATGAATATCTAAAATCTCTCCGCAGAAGTACAAACCAGGTTTTTTCTTGGAAGCCATAGTTTTCGGTTCAATTTCTTTCACCGAAACGCCACCGCCTGTAACGAAAGCTTTTTCAATTGGTTGAGTGCCATTAACTTTCATTGTGAATGATTTCAAAAGCCCGGCTAGAGCCCTGACTTTTTCATTGGATAGGTTGGCACCAATTTCATTCGGCTCGATACCTGCACGATTTAATAAAAAGAGCAACCAGCGTTCAGGTGCGACGCCTTTCCACACATTCTTCACTGACTTTTTGGCGTCTTCCTTCATTAATTTAACGAGCATCTGGAAAGTCGACTCACCATTTTCTTGAGGCAGGGAATCGATGACCATATCAACTGGAGATTCACCGTTTTTCATGCGTTCTTTTACCACATATTGACTGCAACGTAAAATGGCTGGACCACTTAAGCCGAAATGAGTAAATAACATGTCCATTTTATGAGTAATTAAAACTTTTCCTTTTTTATTCAAAACAGAGACAGCTACATCACGAAGTGCAAGTCCTTGTAACTCTTTCGAGCGAATAAATTTTTCATCTGACAACAACGGCACTTCAGTCGGATACAAAGTAGTTACTGTATGTCCAGCGCGTTGTGCCCATGGGTAACCGTCACCAGTAGAACCTGTTTGCGGCACAGCTTTACCGCCAACAGCAAGGACAACAGCTTTACTTAAGATTTCTTGTCCACTTTTCAACCGGACGCCAAGAACTTTATCATCGTTCATCAGAAGTTTCGCAACCGGTCTTTCGAAAAGTACCTCAACACGTAACTTTTCAAGCTGACGCACCAAAGTATCCACCACATCCTGCGCGCGGTTGGAAACAGGGAACATGCGCCCATGATCTTCTTCTTTCAGCTCAACACCAAGACCTTCAAAGAATGTAATGATGTCTTCATTATTGAAAACCGAGAAAGGACTATACAAGAACCGGCCATTGCCGGGAATGTGTTTCACAATTTCTTCCTGGGATAATCGGTTCGTAACGTTACAACGTCCGCCACCCGATATCGCTAATTTTTTTCCGAGTTTTGTTCCTTTTTCAAGAAGCAATACTTTCTTGCCAATTTCTCCAGCAGCAATAGCTGCCATTAATCCAGAGGGACCGCCTCCGACAATAATTACATCATACATGGATAAACACACTTTCTTCTTTTTTCTTTATTATAAACCATTTGTGGTTTTCATGTTCGAGGGGTAAAATATCCTGTAGGTTAAAAATTTAGAAGTCAGGAAGTTAAACATGTCAAATACATTATATAAAGGAACAGCCATTCTTACAATTGGTCTATTCCTTTCGAAAATACTAGGGGTAATTTATATCATCCCGTTTTACTCGATGGTTGGAGAAGATAATATTGGTCTGTACCAATATGCTTATATTCCATATAATTTGATGTTAGCAGTAGCAATTTCAGGGGCTCCATTAGCTTTCTCAAAGTTTGTCTCGAAATACAATTCTTTAGGGGATTATGAAACTGGAAGACGGTTACTGAAGTCAGGATTAATGGCAATGTTGGTGACAGGAGTTCTATCATTCCTATTCTTGTATTTCTTTGCAGAGCCTCTTGCAAGAGTAACCATTGCTGAAGATGAAGAAATCTATTCTGTTAGCGACGTGACGGAAGCCATTCAATGGGTAAGTTTCGCATTGATTGTTGTGCCATTTATGAGCTTGCTGCGAGGTTTTTTCCAAGGGTACAGTTTCATGATGCCAACTGCATCTTCGCAATTAATCGAACAAATTGTTCGGATTATCTTTTTACTCGGTGGCGCATTCCTAGTCTTGAATGTCTTTGGTGGGACACCTAAAGTAGCCATTCAAGTTGCCGTTTTATCAGCATTTGTCGGTGCACTTGGTGGCATCGTTGTGCTTTATTATTATTGGCGGAAAAAGAAACCAGAATATGATCATTTACTAGCAAGTTCGACTGAATCTTACGATGTAAACTTAAAAGATATGTATAAAGAAATTTTGGTTTATGCAATTCCAGTAGTCTTTTTAGGAATTGCTAATCCACTGTTCCAATTTGTGGATTTATTAACATTCAATCGTGCAATGAGTGATGCAGGACATTCACTGAAAACCGATTATTTAGGTATTCTGAATCTCACTGCACATAAATTAGTAATGATTCCGGTCATGCTTGCGACTGGATTCTCCATGGCATTGATACCTTTGGTAACTAAATACTTCACGACTAATGAGCACAAGCAATTGTCACGAACGCTTGATCAGACATTCCAAATCCTCTATTTCCTTACACTACCCGCAGTAGTAGGAATGACGGTTTTAGCTACTGAACTCTATCATTTATTCTATAAACAGAGTGCAATAGGTTCAGATATTCTGGCTCATTACTTGCCCGTTGCCATTTTGTTCAGTCTGTTTCCTGTAACGGCTGCTATCTTGCAAGGAATAAATCAGCAGAAGTGGATTATTCTTAACTTGCTCGTGGGATTACTAATTAAATTGGCATTAAACATTCCGTTAATTGGATTATGGGAAACTAATGGGGCCATAGCAGCGACCATAATTGGATACAGTGTGGCTATTTTCATGAACTTTGCCGTACTTGTGATTACGCAAAACTACCGCTCCGTTCTATTAGTGAGAAGAATTGCACTCATTACTGGATTGAATGTGGCGATGCTTATTGCAGCTATAGTTGCCCGACTGTTATTAATACAAGTAATGCCAGCAGAATCGAAGTTTGGTGCAATGCTGATTATATTGATTGTCGGTACAATTGGTGGTCTGGTCTACGGCGCATTAGCACTTCGTCTAGGGATAGCTCAAAAACTATTCGGCGAACGTTTGACGAAATATACGAAGAAATTTGGTTTTTAAGGTGGTTCATTTATGAGATTGGATAAATTGCTTTCAAATATGGGCTATGGTTCCAGAAAAGAAGTTAAACTTTTGCTTAAATCAAAAGCAGTTGAAGTAAACGGTGCTGTTGCGAAAGATGTTTCCATGCATGTGGATACGGAAAAAGATGCGATCGTTGTTTATGGGGAAGAAGTTATTTATACAGAGTTTATCTATTTGATGATGAACAAACCACCTGGGGTCATTTCTGCCACGGAAGATAAAAAAGATGAAACCGTCATTGATTTGCTTGATCCAGTGGCGCAACATTTCAAACCATTTCCGGTGGGGCGTCTGGATAAGGACACAGAAGGTCTGCTGATTCTTACGAATGACGGCCATCTGTCTCATCAGTTATTATCCCCCAAAAAACATGTGCCGAAATTATATTTCGCCATTATTGATGGTCGGGTAACGGAAGAAGATGTGAAGAAATTTAAAGAAGGTGTCACGCTCGATGATGGGTATTTCACAAAACCTGGTGATTTGACTATTTTATCAAGTGGTGAAGTATCTGAAATCGAGTTGACGATTATGGAGGGCAAGTTTCATCAAGTGAAACGGATGTTTGAATCGGTTGGAAAGAAAGTGACGTATTTAAAACGGATGCGTATGGGTTCTCTTCAATTAGATGAAACACTCGAGCTTGGAGACTACCGTCCATTAACAGAAGCTGAACTAGAGGCATTACAACAGAAAGAATGACCGAGAATTTCTCGGTCATTCTTTTTTTACCATGATTAAGTTTTCTAAGATGTCATTTTTACGCGTTTGTTCGTCGTTGTCCAACTGCCCCGACTCGGACTGCTGACCAAGTCATTAAAGGCTAACACGTTCAAATCTCTTTGAACGGTGCGAGGAGTGATGCCGAATTCATCGACTAAATCTTGTGTCGTTACAATCCCGTGATCTCGGATAAACATGTACACATCTTTAATACGATTGAGCATCCGATCAGTAGTTGGTTTCAATGTTGAACCACTCCTTCATCTTATGTTCTCTTGGCAAAAGACTAGCGGACGATATTATGAGTCTCGTAGGACTCTTTAAATGGAATAGAGTGCCGTAGACAGCCCCTTTTCGATTTGTTCATCAGACTACTGTTGTCTGACAATTCAATTATAAATGAAAACAAAATTGAAATCTAGCATTTCCGCTTAATTTTACATAGACTTTACATAGAGTTTGAATAAAAAGCGAACGAATTTTGATTTAAATGAATAATTGTTCGTTATATAAGAAAATGAAAATGCCCCCTATGATTTTCTGATGAAAGGTGTAGAATAGCTTTAAGAAAGTGGCAGGAGGAATTTAGACGTGATTAATTGGATGGAAGAAGCAAAGAAAAGACAGGATGAACTTTTAGCAGAATTACAACAACTTATACAAATTCCAAGTGTGCTGGATGAAACTCAATCGACAGCTGAACATCCATTTGGTCCAGAGCCACTAAAAGCTTTGGAGTGGTTGCTTCAAAAAGGGAAAGAAGCGGGTATGGAGGTGAAAAACGTCGACCAAATGGCTGGCCACATAGAAATGGGAGAAGGGGAAGAACTTCTTGGCATTTTAGGACATGTCGATGTGGTGCCAGCAGGTAAAGGTTGGACTTATCCTCCGTTTGAAGGTCATATCGAAAACGACCGTTTATATGGTAGAGGTGCGATTGACGATAAAGGTCCTACGATGGCAGCCTGGATGGCCATGAAAATGGTGAAAGATGCTGGAGTTCCACTGAATAAACGAGTGCGATTAATAATTGGCACAGATGAAGAAAGTGGTTTCCGTTGTGTAGAGCGCTATTTTGAAAAAGAAGAAATGCCGCATATTGGTTTTGCACCTGATGCTGATTTCCCGATTATCAACGCTGAAAAAGGCATTTCAACTTTACGATTTACTACAGCCAATTTGGAACAGGAAGAGCAGTTGGAATCATTCCAAGCAGGAACACGTACCAATATGGTCCCTGATTTAGCAACAGCTGTTTTACTTGCTGATCGAGATACAATTGAACATGAATTTAAGCAGTTCGCACAGCAACATCAGTTACAAGGTTCCGTACAAATAAAAGACCAAGCCATTCACCTTACGCTTGAAGGAAAATCAGCGCATGCCATGGAACCGAATGATGGCATCAATGCCGGTGTGTATTTGGCAGAATTCCTGAAAGATATTGTGATAACTTCGGGTTCAAAGACATTTGTTGAATTCGTTGCAACTTCATTCATGAACGATTCAAGAGGGCACGCATTTGGGTTGAACTACAATGACGAGATGTCAGGTGATACAACATTAAATGCAGGAATTCTCTCTTTTAATCCTGCAAAAGGCGGAACTGTGGACGTTAGCTTAAGGTACTCTGTGTCTTATGATTTTGAGAAACAATTGACTCAGTGCCAGGCGATGTTAAGTGAAAAAGCGATAGCAGTCGATCTCACATCCAATTCAGAACCTCATTATATTGAAGAATCGGATGAACTGATTCAAAGTTTGTCACGTGTATACGAACGTCAAACAGGTGAAAAGGCAACATTGCTGTCTATTGGTGGAGGTACTTACGCCCGTGTACTTAAAAAAGGTGTAGCTTTTGGTATGCTCTTCCCGGGTGAGAAAGATGTTGCTCATCAAGTAGATGAATTTGTAGATATACCAAATTTAATAAAAGCGGTCGCAATTTATGCGGATGCAATCTGTGAACTTGCTTCAAATCAATCTTAGAAAGAAGGATTTACATGAATTGGGTACAGTGGAATGATCGATTAGTTAAGGACGAAGAAATTCAATTATCAAAAGAAGACCGAGGCTACCAATTTGGTGACGGTATTTACGAAGTCATCCGAGTATATAATGGCAGTATGTTTACAGCGAAGGAACATATTAATCGCTTATACGAAAGTGCCGAAAAAATTAAATTAGTCATTCCATATACAAAAGATGTATTTCATAAAATGATGTATGATTTAATTGAAGCAAACGAAGTGACGACAGGACAGGTATATGTGCAAATTACACGTGGTTCAAGTCCAAGGCAACACCAATTTCCGATTGAAGCAGTTGAACCAGTATTAACGGCTTACACGAAGGAAGTTGATCGTCCTGTGTCCCAAATGGCAAACGGCGTTGCTGCCAAAACGATTGAAGATGTCCGCTGGTTGCGTTGTGATATTAAGAGTCTAAACTTACTTGGTAATATCATGGCAAAACAAGAAGCACATGAAAGTGGATGTTTTGAAGCGATTTTACATAGAGGAGATACGATTACTGAAGGCTCTTCTTCAAATATGTACGGCATTAAAGACGGCGTTCTTTATACACATCCTGCAACAAACTTAATCCTAAATGGCATCACACGTCGCGTCATTCTGGCATGCTGTGAAGAAATCGGTTTACCGGTAGTGGAACAACCTATGTCTCTATCAACTGTTTATGCGAATGATGAATTCTTTATGTCTTCGACAACTTCCGAAATCATGCCGATTGTCGTTATAGATGGCATGCCAATCGGAACGGGCTTACCTGGCGAGTGGACAAAAAAATTACAGACTGCATTTGAAGCGAAAATTGAGCAAGCGGTGCATGCTTAATACATTCCCTCTCCACTACGGTGGAGGGGTATTTTTTTTATCTTTATTCCTGTAAACTGAATTGTATAAAAAGGGTGGTGTATAGGGGATGCAACATTATTTTATCGGGGTAAAACTACCAATTGAGCTGTCCCGACAACTCGTTCATTCACGAGATCGTTGGCAGTTGGAACAATCACACAAAAAATTACCCCCTGCAGAGGATTTGCATATCACGTTAGTTTATTTAGGGGCAGTGGAAGGCGGAAAGCTTAAATCATTGATGCAAGCGTTGGACGATATTGACTCCCTGAAAACTATGATTGTTACTCTTTCCGGCGTTTCAACATTTGGAAATCCTGCTACGCCACGTGTTATCTATGCAGCAATCGAGGAACAACCGAAATTAATCGAATTGCAAAGTGCAGTCCTAGAAAAATGCCTGGATCTTTCATTACCTGTGGATACCAAAAAGTTTGTTCCGCATATCACTTTAGCCAAAAAGTCGAGAGGTCAACAAGAACATTTTTCAAAAGACATGCATATTGCATCAAATAAGTTCACTGTAAAAGAGTTTTCCTTATTCTCAATTAATCCCGGAGTCATTCCTTCTTATCAAGCAATCCATACCATTACCTTAAAGGACTAAACGGATGAAAATAACAATCATTGTAAATCCCACAGCCGGAAACGGAAAGTCGTTGAAACGCTGGGAAAAATTCAAACATAAATTAAATTTCATATATGATTTCCACATGACAACCAGTCCAAAACATGCGACTGCTTTGGCTAGAAAATGCGCTGAAACGGGAGAGTCCCAGTTTATTATTGCATTTGGAGGAGATGGCACTGCCCACGAAGTGATAGAAGGGACACTCGATTGTTCAAATTGTATTGTTGGAGTAGTTGGAGCTGGTTCTGGCAACGATTTTGGACGAGGATTTTTATCCTTTCGAAACGCACACGAAGTAAACAAGTATGTGCAGTCGCAAAGGGTGGCTATTGAAATGGATATTGGTTTAATGAATGATCAGGATAAAAAGTACTATTTTGTCAACAATGCAGGAATCGGTTTTGACGCTTACATTGCCTACCAAGTGAACAAATCACCCGTCAAAAAAATATTGAATAAATTCAATCTCGGCAAACTCGCTTATACTTTCTTTTTAATCAAGACATTGGTTACATTTAAACACTTTGACTTAACAGTAAATATGCCGAATCACAGCAAAAAGCTTGAGAAGGTGTGGTTTGCCACTGTAAGTAACCAGCCTTATTTTGGAGGTGGCATGAAAATCTCACCGCAGTCCAATCCAGCTGATGGTCAAATTGAATTAACCGTTGTCCACCATTTATCACGAATTAAACTTTTGCTCGTTTTTGTTTCGGTATTTTTCGGGAAGCATACATCGTTTAAAGAAGTCCACCAAATGTCAGCTACATCTTTCTCTTTAACCACTAATAATACTATGTATCGACACACTGATGGGGAGTATGCGGGAAAAACGTCTCCTCATTTTGCAGACGAATTTTCCGTACTACCTAAGCGATGGAGAATGACAAAATTGACATGAGCTTGACGATAGTGGAATCTTGGATGATAATGTATAGTCGAAAAGCACGTATGAAAGTAGGAATAGATTATGAGATTACGCAATAAACCATGGGCAGAAGATTTTATTGCTGCACACCCACATATAGTGATTCCAAATCCGGAAGACTATAAAGGCAAATGGGGAGAACTCTTTCAAAATGACAAACCTTTGCATATTGAAGTAGGTACAGGAAAAGGACAATTTGTAACAGGAATGGCGAAAGCCAATCCTGATATTAATTATATGGGGATCGAGTTATACGATAGTGTCATCGTTTCAGCTCTTGAAAATGCGCTGGAAGCAGGTACATTACCAAACTTGAAATTATTAAAAGTGAATGGGGCACATTTGGCGAAATTCTTTGAAAAGAATGATGTCAGTCGTGTTTATTTAAACTTCTCGGATCCTTGGCCAAAAACGAGACATGAGAAAAGAAGATTATCGCACGGGAACTTCTTGAAGTTATACGAATCAATTTTGGTTGATAATGGGGAAGTACATTTCAAAACAGACAACCGTGGACTTTTTGAATTCTCGTTAATGAGCATGTCCGCTTATGGCATGTTATTAAAATATGTTTCTCTGGATTTACATGCAAACATGCCAGAAGATAATATCATGACGGAATACGAAGAAAAGTTCTCTGCTAAAGGACAACCAATCTATCGCCTTGAATCTCAATTTTTGACGAAAAAGGCTGATTAAAGATCAAACATGCTCGCCACGCAATCAAGAGATTGTCGTGGCATTTTTTGATACACTGAAAACAGTACAAAGGAGGGTTCCAAATGGATCAATACATATTTCACAAAATGACGTTATCATGGTTAAACGGAGGCTTCACAAATTTGGACGGGGGTTCTATGTTTGGTGTGGTCCCAAAAATGCTCTGGTCAAAAAAATATCCAGCAAACGATTCAAACCAAATTGGTATGAGTACCGACCCTATTCTGATTCAAGTAGATGGGAAAAACTTATTGATTGATACCGGAGTAGGTTTCAATAAAATGGACGAGAGACAATTACGTAATAATGGGGTAAAAGCTCAGTCTCAACTCGAGGATTCATTGGCTTCTTTAGGACTATTAACAGAAGATATTGATTATGTTCTTATGACACATATGCACGCAGATCATGCTTCTGGTCTGACAAAAAGAGAAAACGATCAACTTGTTTCTACATTCCCAAATGCGAAGATTCATTTATCTGCAATTGAGTGGAACGAAGTGCGCAATCCCAACATTCGCTCAAGAAATACATATTGGAAAGAAAATTGGGAAGCTATCCAGAGCCAGGTTGAAACATTTGAAGGCGAACTGGAGGTTCTTCCTGGTGTCCGAATGATTCATACAGGAGGTCACAGTGATGGGCATTGCATCATCAAGCTTGAACAAAATGGCGAAACAATTATCCATATGGCGGATATCATGCCAACTCATGCACATCAAAATCCACTGTGGGTTCTCGCTTTTGATGATTACCCGATGACTTCTGTTTTTGCCAAAGAAAAAATCATGGCAGAGGCATTGGCTAACGGTCATTCATTCATCTTCTATCATGACGCCTATTACCGTTTAATTAAGTGGGATGAAACAGGGAAAGAAATCATCGGAAAATTAGAACGGACGAACAATTAATCCTTTTACTTCAATGAGTTTAACCGAGCCAAATAAAAAAGCGATCCCTCTGGAAAACTATGCCGTTCAGTTTTAAATCACTAAATTGAAACTAGAACCATAAATAAGCATCCAATTAACATATCAATTGGATGCTTATTTTTTAATGTTGTATCGACGTTTATTATACTTTTATTGACTTTTTGAACCACCAAATTGAAGGTCAATTAAACGAGTTACAATTATAATTGTAACGAAATTAATATAGCTCTAAATGATATGTTAATTACACTTTGGAATTCATACGTATTTGAGTAAATAGAAAACGCCATACAAAATGTTCAGCGTAAAATACATTCTTCAGCTAAACCACCATAGTATAAATGTATTATTCTTATTTAATCCTTGTTGCTATTATTGCGGAGGAAGTTGATGTTAAGTAAATTTCTGTTGCTTTCAATCCACTATGATTTAACCAATATTCTCTGACTTTATCGGGTTTCCCTTTCCATTCTTCAGGGAAGTGCTCTTCAGGGGTAAAATCATCCATAAATAAAATTCCACCGATATTTAAAATATTAAATAATAATTCTCCTTCAATCGTTTTTGCAGCAGCTGCATCGGCAAAAATAAATTGAAAAGGCCCTTTTGTAATAACCTCTTTCCAATCCCCACAAATAAATTCCGCTTGGTTATGGCTAATATGATTGGCAGTAGCATCGATTTTTTCCTTTGAATTATCCACCGTAATAAATTTTACTTTTGGAGCAATAGATGAAAGTATCCAAGAGCTCCCTACACCATAACCAGTTCCAATCTCAAGAATTTTTCCTTGTGTAATTTGTCCAGTGAGAATTGATAGTAATCTTCCAGCTTCATCTGAACAGGAATTTTCAAAATCATATGTTTTAGCTAACAGCTTGCCGGCCTGAACTAATTCTGGAATAAATGTATTCGAATGATATACAGTGGGCATTAAATTAACCACCTTTCCTCAATTTAGAATTTATACCTACATTCTCTATGAATACTTTAAAACCTTCTGAAAAAAATGCCACTCATCAACTTTTATTAAAAAAGCCCCGCTAAAAGCGGAGCTAAATGAGTTGATATTTAATTATCTAAAAGAAGCTCAAAACTTAAGCGTTTTGACGTGATATTTTTAAAAAATTGATTCAAAACAGAACGCCTTATCAGAAAAACGGGATCGCTTTTGTCTTATATTTTGATTAATTCAACGACAGTACCTGTTCGTGCATCAGCAAAGAACTCAAATTGCTCGATTTCACCTTCACGCACTCGTGAAATGCCACCTCTGTAAACATCTGTTGAGATTGCTTGACGTTTGAAAGGTTCAGTTTTCATATAAATCCACGAACCATCAATGGGTCCTTCAGCTTTAAACGATTGTTTGATGCCATGCAAAACGAGTTCGGCCGGTTTTGTTGGGTCAATTCGATGGGCAGCTTCGCGAATTAAGAACCCTGCTGCAATACCCGTGGAAAAACCAAGAAGTAAATCTCTTGTTCTCATTAAAAAACCTCCTAATATAACCATTTTTTTCAGTGTATCATAATTGAGTCCCACAGACAGAGTATAAGCCATACATAAAAATAATTCGAAGGTCGAAGGAAAAAAGATGGAAATGTTCTGATAAATCAACTACAATATGAATGACTGTATGTACTTAGGGGGATAAGACATTGAACTCAGAAACACTACAATTATTTAAAACGTTAACGGAACTTCCAGGCGCACCGGGCAATGAACACGCTATGAGAAAGTTTATGAGAAGCGAACTTGAAAAATACTCTGATGAAATTGTACAAGACCATTTAGGTGGTATTTTTGGAGTGAAAAAAGGGGATGACCAAGGCCCTCGTATCATGGTCGCTGGACATATGGATGAAGTCGGCTTCATGGTGACGCAAATTACAGAAAACGGCATGCTGCGATTCCAGCCGCTAGGTGGATGGTGGAGCCAGGTTTTACTTGCACAGCGCGTCGAAATTATCACAGATAATGGACCTGTTGTCGGAGTGATCGGATCGATTCCTCCACACTTACTAAGCGATGCTGTACGCAACAAACCAATGGATATTAAAAACATGCTCATTGATATTGGTGCAGATGATTTGGAAGATGCCAAAAAAATCGGGATCAAACCTGGTCAACAAATTGTGCCGGTCTGTGCGTTTACGCCGATGGCAAATAATAAAAAAATATTAGCCAAAGCTTGGGATAACCGTTATGGCTGTGGACTTGCTATCGAATTATTAAAAGAACTGAAAGATGAAAAATTACCAAATACGTTGTATTCTGGTGCTAATGTTATGGAAGAAGTGGGTCTAAGAGGTGCACAAACGGCTGCCAGCTTAATTAAACCTGACTTATTCTTCGCACTAGATGCAAGTCCTGCAAATGATATGTCAGGTTCAAAAACAGAATTCGGTCAACTTGGGAAAGGTACTTTACTTCGTATCTTTGACAAATCCATGATTACACATCGAGGAATGCGCGAATTTGTACTGGATACTGCTGAAACTCATAAAATCCCATACCAATATTTCATTTCTCAAGGTGGAACGGATGCTGGACGCGTACACATGTCAAATGAAGGCGTACCGAGTGCAGTTGTAGGAATTTGTTCACGATATATCCATACGTCGGGTTCCATCATTCACACGGATGACTATGCTGCGGCAAAAGAATTGATTGTGAAATTAGTCCGTTCGGCTGACAAAACAACACTCGAAACAATCCGTCAAAACGTATAGAAAATTTAAATTGAGCAAAAAGTGCCTGAAAAGGTGCTTTTTTTGTGTGAAAACAAGGAGGTAATTATGAAAATTGCCATTGGAACAAAAAATAAGGCAAAAGTGCAAGCAGTTGAAAAGGTATGCGCTACATACCTGGAAACTTACGAGTTCCACGCACTTTCTGTACCCTCAAATGTTTCGGACCAACCTATTGGAGATGAAGAAACCTTACTCGGTGCAAAGAACAGGGCATTGCATGCATTAACAGAATCGCAAGCAGACATGTCGTTCGGGCTTGAAGGAGGCGTTAAAGAATTAAATGGCCAATTATTTGTATGTAATTGGGGAATACTACATACGAAAAAAGGTCAGCAATTTATCGCTGGTGGTGCACAAATCCCATTGCCGGAAGAAGTGGCTGCAGCGATTCGAAAAGGGGAAGAACTTGGTCCTGTCATGGATGAGTATACGAAACAAGTAGGCATACGTCATAAAGACGGTGCTGTGGGTGTATTCACAAATGGAATTGTCAATCGGGGAGATATGTTTGAACACATCGTCAAACTATTGATTGGACAATACTTTAAGGCCAATCAAACGCAAAAAACGACTTAAGTTGCAACGATATGGGAACCATATTAAAATAGAACATAGTGCTTTCATGGATTGGAGGGAAAAACATGAGACGAAAATGGATGCGGATTGCAATCGCACCTTTCTTATTAGTATCTTTAGTTGCTTGTTCTGCCTCCCCCGAAGAACAAATGGGAGAAGGAATAAAAGCTGCAAAAGAAGCTTTTCAAAATGAATCAGTTGAGCCGAACGAACAAATTGAAAACGTTGAGTTATTTGTTCCAGGAGGCTTTTCTATAGAGGAAGATTCGGACGAAACGAACATCGTCATGAAGGATAACGACGAATCTTACGTGTTGTTTGTAAACCCAAATGAACAACAAGATAGCCAGTTATTTTATGATTTACTACAAGCAGAGAAAAAAGATGTCATTCTAGCTCAAGAAACATTTGAGCAAAATGGTCGCTTTGGTTTCATTGCTGTTTTACCATCAGGTGAGGAACAATTTGAAATTATGGCAAGTATCGGTGGCGTGAAATTAACGACCATTTCCGATAAAGCTAACATTTCGAAAAATATGGAGCAAATGATGAAAATCGTTCGTTCTGTAAAAATTGATGACTAAAGGAGGAATTCGAATGAGAGATTTACAATCTGTTGAAGAATTCCAAGCGCTTAAAGTGACGGAAGACGTAGTGTTTTTGTTTACGGCAGCCTGGTGTCCGGATTGTCATTTTATTGATCCGTTCATGCCGGAAGTGGAAGAGAAATTTGAATTCTTTACTTTTATATCTGTTAACCGTGATCAATTTATTGATTTGTGTGCGGAACATGATATATATGGAATTCCAAGCTTCTTAGTCTTTAAAAATGGACTGGAAGCAGGTCGTTTTGTTAGCAAAGATCGTAAAACAAAAGAAGAAATTGAACAATTCCTAACAGAACTTCTATAGGATGTTCCAATGTAAAGTGAGCGGTTCCGCCCCATCGGAGGAACCGCTTCCTTTTGTAAAGGATGTGGAATTTTTGAAACCAGAACAATTAATCACACGATTAAAACAGGAGTTACCAAACCCTTCTTTCACGTGGCAGCATGATAAAAAAACGGATCGGTTGCGTCTAAATCATACCGAGTTGAATAAAGGGATGGAAATTTCACTGCCTGAAATATTGGCTAAGTATGAAATAAAAAAGGATCAGGCTATCCGTGAAGTTGTCTATACGATTAGCCAGACTTTTGATGCGATGGAACAGGAACAAAAAGGCTTATCAAAATCAGCCGAGCATATTTATCCGGTTATCCGCTCAACTTCATTCCCATTGAAATCGAATGAAGGTCATTCGTTTGTGGTGACGGAACATACAGCGGAAACTCGAATCTATTATGCGCTGGACCTCGGAAACACGTATCGATTACTCGATGAACATATGTTGAGCCAGTTAAATATTACAGATTCAGAGATGAAGGAAGCTGCGCGTTTCCAAGTGAGAAAGCTGTCAACAACCATGAAAGAAGACCATGTAGCTGGCAATATTTTTTATTTCGTGAATGCGAACGATGGCTATGACGCGAGTCGAATATTGAATGAACAATTTTTGAAAGAGATGCAATCAAAAATTGATGGTGATATGACCTTATCTGTGCCTCATCAGGATGTGTTAATCATCGGAGATATTCGAAATGAGGCTGGCTATGATGTCCTTGCCCAGTTAACCATGCATTTCTTTACAGTAGGGAAAGTGCCAATCACCTCTTTATCTTTCATTTACGAAGATGGTGAATTAGAACCGATTTTTATAATGGCCAAAAATCGTATACAAAAGGAGAACAAAGACAAATGAACATATTTTACAATACAAAAGGTGTAGGAGACGTACTTTTAGTTCAATTGGTAACAAATGCTTTTGAAGAAGTGACAACAGAAACTAAAGGCGATATTACGTTGATAAAAGATTCAAAGACTGGCGAAGTTGGAGCTTTGAATGTATTCGGTGCAAGTAAGCATCTTCAATTAACTGATCAAGGTTCAGTTGAAGTGACACAAGAAATCGTGGAATCATTACAGCAAATATTGAATGATAATGAAGTGGATGTAAAATTAGAGGTCGACTTTACACCTAAATTTGTTGTTGGTTATGTATCCTCAAAAGAAAAACACCCTAATGCAGATAAACTGAACGTTTGCCAAGTTGAAGTAGGCGAAGAAACGTTGCAAATTGTATGCGGAGCTCCAAATGTTGAAGCCGGTCAAAAAGTAGTGGTGGCTAAGGTTGGCGCTGTTATGCCAAGTGGTTTGGTCATTCGTGATGCAGAACTACGTGGTGTTGCTTCAAGTGGAATGATTTGTTCAGCAAAAGAATTGGCATTACCAGATCCCCCAACCGAAAAAGGGATTTTAGTATTAGAAGACTCTGCTGAAATAGGAGCAGCTTTTCAAGCATAAACTAGGTAAAACTCTGTGTACTCAAGGATTTTGATGCGCAGAGTTTTTTTAAGCCGTTTGATTTGACCAACAAACCTGCTAAAATGGAAGCATTGACACGAAAAGAGGGTTTGTATTGAATTGGTTGACCAAAGCATTTAAAAAAGTATTTTCAGAAGAAACAATAGAAAAAGAAGATTTTATCGAAGAACTCGAGCAGCCTACATATAGAGAGTCCAAAACACCTTTCCGTTTCCCGCTGATCAGCGACGAAGAACGAGAGCGTCCAGAAGATGAAGAATCAGAAGTAGACGAAAAAGAAGAAGAGTACCGACCTTTGTATATGCATAAGCAATGGCAAAATCATCGGCAGAATACCATTGTGCATCATGCGGCAAAACCAAGCATTGAACACACAATAAAACCGACGCCGAGAGAGAGCTTACAAGAAGCGAAGCCAAGAATAACGAAGGTACCTGTGCAATCGAAACCGTTCGTACCGACCGAAGTACCTTCGCCCATCCATGGGTTTAATCGACCAAAAATATCTCCGATTGATGATTTATTAGCTAAAAAAAATGTGGATGAAGTACGTAAAGAATCAGCGGCGACTACAATCGTTGCAAGAGAAGCAGTAAGTATAAAACCATCTGAATCTAGTAACAAACAAACTGAGCCGATTATAGGCAATCAACAATTGGCTATTGAAAAAGCGCCAGTTTTAGAAATAGCTAACCAGACAAAAATATCTCCAATTGATGAGTTGCTGGCTAAAAAGGATGCGAATCAAGTCGTTGAACAAACGCCGGTTGATCAGATTTCAGAAAATGAACCAATAGAGTTAACTACAACTGAGCCTATTTCTGAAAAGCAAATCGAATCAGTAATTATTGAGCAACAACCAACGATTGAAAATGTAGTGGATGAGGAAACTACCGTAATAAGTGCTTTACCGGTAGTTGATTCAACTGATAATAGTTCAGAGCAGTTATCCAATATCACTTCTACAGAAAAGAAAAAGAAATCATTGCCTTTTAATGTGATGATGCTTAATTCTGATAAGGCGAAGTATCAACAAGCTAAAGCACTATCAAGTATAAAACCTGTGAGTATGCCAAAAGAAGAGTTACGAAGTAAAGCAATTGAGCCAATACAAGTGGAGGAAACGGTAGAAAAGACGAATGATTTTAATCCACAGCAAGATGAAGTATTAGTTGCTGAAGACCTTCAGCCTGGCTATATTTTTCCGAAAGAGCGATATTTAGTTCCTCCTGAACAAAAAACACAAGACGACGACTGGATGAGCATGCAAGCTGCAAGGTTAATCGAATCATTGTCTTATTTCCAAGTGAAAGCAGAAATTGTCAATATGGTTCAAGGTCCTGCTGTTACTCAATTTGAAATGACAGTTGGTCAAGGCACAAAAGTCAGCAAAATCCGCAATCTGGCAGACGATCTTAAATTAGCACTGGCAGCAAAAGATATACGGATTCAAGCACCTATTCCAGGAAAGAGTTCGATTGGAATCGAAATTCCGAACCAAACTTCCAGACCTGTGCGTTTATCAGAGGTTGTAGGAAGTTCAAACTTCACGGACTCTGACTCACCGCTTGAAGCTGCTTTAGGATTGGATTTGACTGGAACACCAATTACCATTGATTTGCGTAAAATGCCACATGGGTTGATTGCCGGTGCAACAGGATCTGGTAAGTCAGTATGTATTAATTCTTTATTGATTAGTTTGTTATACAAAGCCACGCCAAAAGAATTGAATTTACTCCTAATTGATCCTAAGATGGTAGAACTCGCACCCTTCAATCATATCCCTCATCTCGTCAGTCCGGTAATTACTGATGTTAAGGCTGCAACCGCTGCTCTAAAATGGGCAGTAGAAGAGATGGAACGTCGATATCAGTTGTTTGCACATACAGGTGTCCGGGATATCACACGTTATAATGCAATGGCAGAAGAGAAAAGACAATTTGCACAAAAGATGCCTTACTTGCTGATTGTTATTGATGAGTTGGCCGATTTAATGATGATGGCACCAACGGAAGTGGAAGAATCCATTTGTCGAATTGCCCAAAAAGCACGGGCTTGCGGTATTCATTTAGTAGTCGCTACTCAACGACCTTCTGTAGATGTTATCACAGGACTGATTAAGGCAAATATCCCAACACGAATCGCATTTTCAGTTTCTTCTCAAATCGATTCTCGTACGATTCTGGATGTCCAAGGGGCTGAGAGATTACTCGGTCGAGGAGATATGCTTTACCTTGGCAACGGTATGTCTGCACCAATCCGTATTCAAGGAACCTATGTAACAGATGAAGAGATGGAAGAAATTATTGATCATGCACGTAGTCAGGGAGAGCCATCCTATTTATTCGAACAAGAGGAATTGGTACGTCGACTTGAAGTGGCCGAAGACCAGGATGAGTTATTTGAAGAAGCTTGCCGATTTATTTTGGAGCAAGGTTCTGCATCTACTTCTTTGCTGCAACGCAAGTTTCATATAGGATATAACCGTGCAGCGAGACTCGTAGACTTAATGGAACAGCATGGTTATGTTTCGGAATCAAGAGGAAGTAAAGCAAGAGAAGTGTTTATTACAGAAAATGATTTACAGTTACTCTTCAATGATTGACAATAGGAATGACAATACCCTACCCACTCCTTATAATTGTGGGAAAAATCGTTCATTTCTAGGCAAGATTAAATGATGATATAATGGGGTAAGGAAGATTGATAAAAAGTACGGGCACCTTTCCCAGGAGGTTTATACAAATGACAGTGTTTCATTTTACAGGAATTAAAGGGTCTGGCATGAGTTCACTTGCACAAATTTTGCACGATGCAGGGAACCAGGTTCAAGGCTCTGATATAGAGAAACATTTCTTCACAGAAGATCCACTTCGTAAACGTGGCATCAAAATCTTGCCATTCAACGCAGATAATATTGAAAAAGGCATGACCGTAATCGCAGGGAATGCATATAAAGATAATCATGAAGAACTGATTCGCGCAAACGAATTAGGAATCGATGTCATCCGTTACCACAAGTTTTTAGGGAACTTAATGGGGCAGTACATCTCTGTAGGAATTACAGGATCACATGGTAAAACCTCTACAACGGGTTTAATGTCACATGTATTAAGTGGCTTTGCACCAACTTCATATTTAATTGGAGATGGAACTGGTCATGGTGAATCGCAAGCGCAATACTTTGCATTTGAAGCATGTGAATACCGACGTCACTTTTTAGCGTATCATCCAGATTATATGATTATGACAAACATTGATTTTGACCACCCGGATTACTTTGGTGGTATTGAAGATGTAGTTGAGGCCTTCCAATCGATGGCACTCCAGGTGAATAAAGCGATTATTGCATGTGGGGATGATGAACATCTTCAAAAACTACACGCCAATGTTCCGGTCGTATTTTATGGCTTCGGCTCAGAAAATGACTTTGAAGCACGTAATGTGATCAAAACGACTTCTGGTTCAACTTTCGATGTTTTCGTTCGAAACGAATTTTACCGAACGTTCGAAATTCCTTCTTTCGGTGATCATGCTGTATTGAATGCACTGGCAGTCATTTCTTTATGTAATTATGAAGGAATCCCTGCAGAGATTATTCAACAACAGTTGCATACTTTCGGTGGTGTGAAACGACGTTTTTCTGAAAGCAGAAAAGGTGATCGGATTTTAATTGATGACTATGCACATCATCCGACTGAAATCAAAGTTACCATCCAGTCAGCACGCCAAAAATATCCAGATCGTGAAGTCATTGCGATTTTCCAACCTCACACGTTTTCGCGCACTCGCACTTTCCTTAAGGAATTTGCAGAGAGCTTAGAAACGGCCGATTATGTCTACTTATGTGATATTTTTGGTTCTGCACGTGAAAATGCTGGTGACTTAACCATTGATGATTTATGTGATTTGATTGATAAGTGTGTTGTCCTTAAAACCGAAGAAATTGATGTTTTACTGAAACACCAAAATGCTGTTTACTTATTCATGGGTGCCGGAGATGTACAGAAATTCCAGGCTGCTTTTGAACAAAAAATATAAGTTTATAAAAACTCTGATCATATTTGATTAGAGTTTTTATTTTTGTGCAGGAAATAAAATGTTTTTGTGGAATAAAAATAACATAGACGTTTATTTACTGCTATGTGTGGGAAGATAGGTAGTATGAACAATCTAGAGGAGGAATACGAATGGAAATAATATTATACATAGCAGCGTTGGTTGCAGCTATAGGTTTTCTCGTTCTTTGCGTAAGTTTAGCGATGACATTGACATCGTTGAAGAAGACGCTTAACGAAGTTTCAGGAACAATGGCCGGATTAGAAGGTCAACTACAAGGTGTTACAAGTGAAACAACACAATTATTGCATAAGACAAATGCTTTGGCTTCAGATATTCAATATAAATCTGAAAAACTAAACAGTGTGGTCGATGCAGTGAAAAATGTAGGGGAGTCAGTAAATGGCTTGAATACATCAGTACGACGTATTACTTCATCGATTACGACTGAAGTAGAACGTAATGAAGATAAAATCGCTCAAGTAGTGCAATGGAGTAATGTTGCTCTAGGCATCCGCGACAAATGGAAAGAAAGAAAAGCAATCGAAGAAGCTAGAGCAGGTTACACGATTTATCAAGACGAACCTGTTAAATCATATAGCAATACCCAAAAATAAGGAGGAACTAACATGACACAATATAAACCAAACTATAACGAAGCGAAGTATAACCACGAATTCTACACAAACAAATCAAATCAGACGGAAGCATACCTTCCTCAATCTTATGAGTATTCAAATGGAAATGGACAATACCGCGATCCTATTTATGCAAGTGATGAAATGAACTCTAAAGATTTCTTAATCGGAGCATTGGTTGGAGGAATTATCGGAGCAGCGACTGCTTTATTCCTTGCACCTAAATCTGGTGCTGAGCTTCGTGGAGATGTAACTACTCAAGCTTCTCAGTTACGAGAAAAAACGGCAGATTTATCATCAACTGCTAAAGAAAAGACATCTCAATTATCAACACAATTAAAAGAAAAATCAGGTCCATTGGTTGATAAGGTCAAGTCTATTAAATCAAAAACGCCAACTTTGATGGATGATGGCACTGTTTCATCAGAAGGCGAAGAGCCAATTGACTTCATGGAAACTGTAACTAATACAGTGGAAGAGGTTACTGGTGAAAGCTCGAACGAAACATCAACTGCACAGGCTTTGAAAGAAGCAGTAGAAGAAAAGAAAAACGTATAAAATCAAAAGCCCACATCGTTGATATGTGGGCTTTCTTTTGTCAAAAATGGCATTATAATTAGTTGCTAAACTTTCGCGCGTTGAAGCGTTAAAGATATTTTACGTGACTTTTAGAAATGCACATACTATAATGGTTCTATTATCAAAAAAAGCATCATACATCTTCCGTTTTAATTTCGTGAATTTCGTATGGGTAAGAGAGGAGATCAAAGGTATGAGCCATCAAGAATTAGATAGCTTGCGCACGAATGTAGATGAACTGAATTTAGAAATACTTCGTTTAATCAACGAGCGTGCCGCAGTCGTACAAGAAATAGGAAAAGTAAAAGAAAAGCAAGGTGTCAACCGATATGATCCTCTTCGCGAACGTCATATGTTGAACTTAATAAAAGAAAATAATGCGGGTCCACTTCCTCAATCAACTGTGGATCACATTTTTAAAGAATTATTTAAAACTGCTTTGGAACTTCAGGAAGACGATCATCGTAAAGCTCTTCTAGTTTCGCGTAAAAAGAAAGCGGAAGATACCATCGTAGTTGTCAATGGTGAACGTATCGGGGAAGGTAAACCATCATTTGTCTTTGGACCGTGTGCAGTAGAATCATTTGATCAAGTTGCGGCAGTAGCAGATGCCATCCAGCAAAAAGGTTTGAGAATGATTCGAGGCGGAGCTTACAAACCGCGTACGTCACCTTATGATTTCCAAGGTCTTGGGCTTGAAGGATTGAAAATTCTTAAACGCGTCTCACAGCAATACAATCTTGCTGTTGTTTCTGAAATTGTAACTCCACACCATTTAGAAGAAGCATTGGATTACATTGATGTTGTTCAAATCGGTGCGCGTAACATGCAAAATTTCGAGTTGTTAAAAGCAGCAGGTTCTATTAATAAACCGGTGTTATTGAAGCGTGGAATGGCTGCAACGATTGATGAATTCATCAATGCTGCCGAGTATATTATTTCGCAAGGAAATGACCAAATTATTTTATGTGAACGAGGAATTCGAACATACGAAAAAGCGACACGTAATACACTTGATATTTCAGCGGTTCCAATCTTAAAACAAGAAACACACTTACCTGTATTTGTGGATGTAACCCATTCAACAGGACGTCGCGATTTATTATTACCGACAGCGAAGGCAGCTATTGCTATTGGGGCGGATGGTGTTATGGCAGAAGTACATCCGGATCCAGCAGTTGCTTTGTCAGATGCAGCTCAACAAATGAACTTGCAACAATTTGATGAGTTTTACGACTCACTTCAAAAGTTTATGAAACAATACGAAATCCAAGTTTAAGACTCATGCCGGTTCAATTACTGAACCGGTATTTTTATTTCGCTTAGCGTAAGGATGGAAAACGCCAGAAAACTATTATATGATGGTATGAGATAGGGACCGAGCAAGGAGTGTAGCACATGACAATTACAATTTATGACGTCGCACGTGAAGCCAATGTATCGATGGCAACGGTTTCACGTGTCGTTAATGGCAATCCGAATGTTAAACCGGCAACTCGAAAAAAAGTGCTGGATGTTATTGAGCGTTTGGAGTATCGCCCAAATGCTGTTGCCAGAGGACTGGCTAGCAAAAAGACGACAACAGTTGGCGTTATTATACCAGATATTTCAAATATTTTTTACGCAGAACTTGCACGTGGAATAGAAGATATTGCGACCATGTATCGCTATAATATTATTCTATCCAATTCCGATCAACGTGAAGATAAAGAACTACAACTCCTTGAAACGATGTTTGGCAAACAAGTTGATGGAATTGTGTTTATGAGTGAACATGTATCAACGGAATTATTAAACATGATGGAGAGATCGCCTGTACCAATCGTTTTGGCAGGGACAATTGATCCTTCTGGGAAAATGCCTTCTGTTAACATCGATTATCACCAGGCGGCCTATGAAGCGGTTAATCGATTGCTTCAAAATAGTCATAAACGTATTGCCTACGTATCAGGCTCATTATCCTCTACAATCAATCGTGCATTTAAATTTACGGGTTATGAAAAAGCTTTGGGGGATGCAGGTCTTCAAATGAATGAAGATTTAGTTGTGGAAAGTGAAGCTACGTATGATGCTGGTTATGAGGCATTTAGTAAATTGAAGAGCTTGCAAGATGCCCCAACAGCTTTCTTTGCTGGAAATGATGAATTGGCTATTGGGTTGATTCATGGAGCCCAAGATTCCGGATTTCATGTTCCTGAGGACGTAGAAGTCATCAGTTTTGAAAACTCTAAATTAGCAAGAATGGTACGTCCAGAGTTAACGAGTATGGTGTTACCTCTTTACGACATTGGAGCGGTTTCCATGCGTTTGCTGACAAAATATATGAACAAAGAACAAATTGATGAGAAAACAGTGATTTTGCCACACCGAATTGAAGAAAGAGATTCAGTGAAATAGAAAAAGGAGTGAACTACAGTTAATGTAGTCCACTCCTTTTTTAATGCTGCCGAATCGGATACAGTGCTTTATTCAGCACTTGCTTATTCTTTTCGGTTATCTCTTCTTTACGCGGAATCGGTTCATATAAGTTCTCTGGATCCAACCAAGTTGGAATTAAAGGAACTGGTGATTCCGGTTGCCATTTTTCAAGCCAATCTTTTGGTAGATTACCTTCTGGAAGTGGAATATCATTCATTTCCATCCACAATAATGACCAAGCTCTCGGTACAACTCTCCAAATATCATAACCTCCACCACCGACGGCAATCCATTTGCCATCACAAAATTCGTGAGCTAGTTGATGGGCAAGTTTAGGAATCTCATGATAGATTTTCATTGTTCCATAAAGATGAGTCAGCGGATCAAAGTAATGTGCATCCGCTCCATTCTGACTGATGATCACGTCAGGTTTGAAGTAAGCAGCGATTTCGCGGAAAGCCGTCATATATAGCTCCAAGAAAGATTCATCTTCGGTGAATGCATCGATTGGTAAATTGAATGAAGTTCCGTAGCCTTGACCTGTTCCTCTTTCCGTAACATTACCAGTTCCCGGGAATAAATACCTTCCCGTTTCGTGAATGGAAATGGTGCAAACATCAGGATCGTCATAAAAGCTCCATTGAACGCCGTCCCCGTGGTGTGCATCCGTATCAATATAGAGAACACGTGCTTTATACTTTTGCTGTATGTATTTGATTGCCACTGAACTGTCATTGTAGACACAAAAGCCTGATGCACGTCCATGGAAGCCATGATGAAGTCCTCCACCAAGATTTAGTGCATGGGAAGCTTTATTCTCCATAACATAATCCACGGCGGTTAAAGTCCCACCAACTAATCGTGCACTGGCTTCGTGCATATTAGGGAAAATGGGTGTATCATCCGTGCCGATTCCAAAGCTTTCGGTTTCAGCAGGGGTGACAAGTCCTTGACTCGCTTTTTTGACAATATCAATATACCGTCCGTCATGTGCAAGTAGTAATTCCTCATCCGTGGCAATACGTGGTGCAACGATATCTTCTTCTGTAAGCGCATTCATTTTTTGCAATAAATCGGTGGTCAATGTCAGTCGCTTCTGATTGAACGGATGTTTCTCAGAAAACTTGTAACCTAATTGATCATCCGAATATATGTATACCGCATGTTTTTTTAGTTTGTCATTCCCGGCATGTTCGGCCATAGCACATCGAAACCTTCTTTACGTATATCTTCAATAATCCCGAGAGGGTTCATCGTCTTCACACGGAATACTAAGATTTTGTTGTCGTCATTCTGTTTATCTGGATACACAAGAACACTTAAGACATTTGAATGATGATCATGAAAAACTTTGGATACTTCAAAAAGTATGCCTGGCTTATTCGGTACACGGACTTCAATTTGAGAACCCGGTTGGTGTGCACCTGTCAATTCAATATATTTATATAATAAATCTGTTTCGGTAACGATTCCTACTAATTTGCCTCCACTAACAATGGGCAGACACCCGATCTGCTGATCATAAAAAGTAGTGGCAACTTCTTCTACGAAATCAAGCGGGTGACCGATGACCGGGTTTTTCGTCATAATCTCCTCAAGCGTAGTCGCATATACATCCTGATGCTGGCCTTCTAATAAATTGGAAGGAGTGGCTTCTTTAATATCCCGGTCTGATACGATTCCTACAACATGTCCATCATGATCCGTAATCGGCAAATGTCTGATTTTCTTTTCACGAAGGAGATTAATCGCATCCTTAATCGTATGTGAAGCTTGTAAAGTCACGACATTAGTTGTCATCATTTGTTCCACAATCATAGGTCAAAAACTCCTTTGCAGATTTAATACATAAAGCGATTCATAAATCGCAGCTGATCAAAGCGTTGGATCGATTCATTATCAATACGTGAACCAATTTTGGCCATCAGACAGTTAGCCGGATGAGAGCTGATTTCTGGATCATCGGTTGCAAAGTATTCCAATCCACCTGCATTCATCATTTTTTCCATCACTTTTCGGTACTCCCAAACATTCAGGCCCGTACCTTTTAAATCCCAATGCCAATAATATTCTGTCGTAATGGTGATATAATCTTCCATTGCATCATCCATCATTGAGACACGAAGTAAGCTCTTTCCAACACCGGTTCCTCGGAATTTTGGAATAACTTCAATGGCACCCAGTTCAATCAGGTTGTTCATTTGTCCTTTTGACCAGCGTTCCAATGGGTCAGGATATAAGAAAGTTACATAGCCCACAATGGTCATGTTATCACGTGCGATCAGAATTCTTCCTTCTGGCAATTTGGCAATTTCAATGACTGCCTTATGTTGCTGCGCAGGAGGTCGGAATGCCACCAAATCTTCATGAAAGTCGTAACGGGCAATATCTGCTGATGAAATGGGACCTTCGATAATTAAATGGCCATGTTTTGTTTTTAATTCCATGGCATTATAGGTTTTTTTATGTTCCATGTGTACACCACCTGAAAAGAATTACGTAGTTCCATTATACATGAAAAAAACGTAAGGAAAACGTTTTCAAAATTATTCACAGAGTCATAGTCAAAAAAGTAAAATTATTCGCCATTTACTTTCAATTTAATGTAAACTAGTATTTGTATCGTAATTGAGAGGGTGGTAGAAATGAAACTTGAGGCACTTCCGGTCGTTCAAGGAGATTATTTACTCCAAAACTACGACGAAACTGCAGCCAATTTCGATTGGAAAGACGCAGAAAAGGCGTTTAGTTGGCATGAGACAGGTCGCATGAATGTGGCGCACGAAGCTATTGACCGTCATGCAAATTCGGACAGAAAAAACAAAATTGCACTTTATTATAAAGATGCAACTCGTAAAGAATCTTATACGTTTAATGAAATGAAAAAAAGTACAAACAAAGCAGCAAATGTATTGAAAGCCCATACAAATCTTGAAAAAGGTGACCGTTTATTTATTTTCATGCCGCGTTCACCTGAATTGTATTTCGCTTTAATTGGTGCTCTTAAAATGGGCGTCATAGTAGGACCCTTATTTGAAGCATTCATGGAAGGTGCAGTCTACGATCGACTAGCAGACAGTGAAGCAAAAGCGATTGTGACAACCCCAGAATTGCTAAATCGTATTCCGGTTGATAAATTACCTCACTTGGAGACAATCCTATTAGTCGGCGAAAATGTGGAAGAAGATAATAAAATAGTAGATTTCATGAAACATATGAAAACCGCTTCTCCTTATTTCCAAGTGGAGTGGCTGGATAAAGAGGATGGATTGGTCCTTCATTATACGTCTGGTTCTACTGGTAAACCTAAAGGCGTTTTGCATGTACAGGAAGCCATGGTTCAGCATTATCAGACTGCAAAATGGGTGCTGGATTTAAAAGAACAAGATATATACTGGTGTACAGCAGATCCAGGTTGGGTAACTGGGACTTCTTACGGAATCTTTGGTCCATGGTTAACTGGAACAACAATGGTTGTTTTAGGAGGACGTTTTTCTCCCGATGCATGGTATCAAGCAATTGAAGACTTCGGTGTCACAGTTTGGTACAGTGCCCCAACTGCTTTCCGTATGTTAATGGGAGCGGGGGATGCTTTAGTGAAGGCACATGATTTATCTTCACTGCGTCATGTATTATCTGTCGGTGAACCACTGAATCCTGAAGTAATCAGATGGGGGGCAGAAGTATTCCGCCACCGCATTCATGATACTTGGTGGATGACAGAAACAGGTGCCCAAATGATTTGTAACTACGCATGCTTGCCAATTCGTCCAGGCTCGATGGGTAAACCACTTCCTGGTATCAAGGCAGCAATCGTCGACGATCGTGGTGTGGAGTTACCTCCATACCAAATGGGGAACTTGGCATTGAAAAAAGGTTGGCCGTCGATGATGCGTCAAATCTGGAATAATCCTGAAAAATATCAATCGTATTTCTTGAATGACGAATGGTATGTGTCAGGGGATTCAGCTTACATGGACGAGGACGGATACTTCTGGTTCCAAGGACGGATTGATGATGTCATCATGACTTCTGGCGAACGCGTAGGACCGTTTGAAGTGGAAAGTAAGTTACTCGAACACCCATCCATTGTCGAAGCTGGTGTAATTGGGAAACCTGATCCAGTTCGGGGAGAAATCATCAAAGCATTCGTTGCTTTAAAAGAAGGTGTTGAGCCTTCTGACGAATTGATTGCTGAAATCCAACAATTCGTGAAAAAAGGGTTGGCTGCACATGCGGCACCTCGCGAAATTGAATTTAAAGATAAGCTTCCGAAAACGCGCAGCGGGAAAATCATGAGACGTGTACTAAAAGCATGGGAACTTGATTTACCGACTGGTGATTTATCTACAATGGAAGATTAATAGAATCGAAAAGACAAAAGCTTGCACGAAAAAGTGCAAGCTTTTGTTTTTTTGGGAAAGTATATACATGTCTTATTCACCGCGAATAGACCGGTCAATAAAAGGAAAACCGACAATAGAGCAAATATTTAAGGACAGCTGTAACCGTAGCTGTCCTTTCAACTTGATTTAAACCACCAAAAAAGCAGTGAAACTTATCGGTCTGGATAAGTTTCACTGCTTTATTTTTTATTCCCCTTCACCATCTCCTGGTGGTTCTGGTTCTACTGGAGGTGGCTCTGGTTTAGGTTCAGGCTTAGGTTCTGGTTTAGGTTCAGGTTTTGGGTCAGGTTTCGGCTTCGGTTCAGTTCCTGGCTTCGGCTCTGGTGTTGGAGCCGGTTTAGGTTCTGGAGTTGGCTCCGGTTTAGGAGCTTCCACAACAGCCATATTGGAAGCTGATGATTGTTGTCCTGTAATATCCACAGCGACCACGAAGTACGTACCTGGACTGTTCACTTGATAAGAATTACCACTCGCTTCTTTAACAGAAGAAAGTAACTCATTACCACCGCCGGAGCTTCTGAACACTCGATATCCAACGACATCATTCGAAGGTGAATTAGACCAGGTAAGCGTGCGTCCTGAAATGGATGCAGAGACCGATCCTGGTGAAGCCCCGTCTGCTTCGAATGTGTCTTCAGATACAACACGATTTGCAAAACTAGAATTTTGAGGGAACAGCTTACTTGCATCGCCTCCCAGGTTGCCTAGCATGCGGTCAATAAATTCTTTATTTACGCCAACTCCACCACTGACAATAAATTCGCTAGGTGTCGTTGGAAGGGCACGGTAACGTTTACCGTTGATCATGACGTAAGATGAAGATACAAAGCTATCATCTGGTTTATTTGGAACGTAAGTTTTAGAATTGAACAAGTCCGAAGTCACAAGACCTGAACGTGAGCATTCTTCAGATGGTGCCATTCCTGATATAGCACAGAATGAACGAGAGACAACGCCTTTAGGGGCCTTGAATTCAACAGCAGGATCAATTAATTCAGGATTCACATCATAAGATGCGTTCATTAATTTGGCCCATATCATGTTTGCACGAGTGCCGGGTTGAAGGTATCGGCTGTTTTTAGGTGTCTGTAGATTAAATTCTTTGTCATAACCCATCCAAATACTTAGAGTAACGTTCGGATTATAGCCCATAAACCAAACATCTTTAGCAAAACTTGTCGTACCTGTTTTTGCTGCGAAATCTGATTTGAATTTCAGTACACTTTGAGCTCTGCGTCCTGTTCCATCAGACAAAACATCTCTTAACATATCGGTCACGATATAAGCTGTTTCTGGAGAATAAACAGGGAATGTTTCAGATTTATGCTGATACACAATATTTCCATCAGCATCTTCAATTTTCTCAATCATATAAGAATCAACATATTGTCCATTATTGGCCAATGTAGCATAGGCATTCGTATTTTGCTGGATTGTCACACCGTTTGTCATTCCACCTAAAGCCATTGAAGGAGCAGAATAATCAAATTTATGCAATTCCGTAAATTTCAGTTTCTCTAAGAAACTGATTGGATTTCGGTCAATTATATTCATATATAGTCTTGATGCGGCTAAGTTTTGTGATGTTGCTAATGCTTGACGAGCAGGGATAATGCCCAGTTCTTCATCTGGATCAAAGTTTCGTACTGGCCATGGTTTCCCGGTGCTCACATCTAAAACATCTGGAATAATATCGACAACTGGACTTCCTGCACCAATGAGGCCATATTCAATTGCTGGAGCATAAACAAGTAATGGTTTCATGGTCGAGCCATTTTGTCGTACCGCGAATGTAGCATGGTTTGTTTCTTCAATTTTGTGATCACGGCCACCGATGAAACTGATTATTCTTCCTGTACTGTTTTCCATCAGCATGCTGCCGATTTGTACAGGGAATTCTTTCAATTTATTTTTTTTGGTTTCGGAATCATAAACTTCCAAACTTCTTGTGGGCCCATAATCTTTAAACTCATCTTTTACTTTTTGATGCATATCGTACATTTCTTTATCAATGGTTGAATAAATACGATAGCCGTTTGTGCGAATTGCCCGATCTGCTAAAATCGTATACTTTTCATTTAACTTAGCTTCATCTTTTAATCGTTCTGGGTCAATATTGTCTTTTTCAGCCAACATTTCTGCAATGATTTTCTTTGCTTGTCGTTCTAATTCCAATGTTAAGAAAGGGTATCTTTCTTGTGGCAAAAGCTCCGGGGAACGGAAATCTTTCTTGATATCGTAAGCAATCGCTGCGTTATATTCTTGTTCCGTTATGTATCCAGTTTCTTTCATTCGGTAAAGAACTGTCAGCATTCGATCGATTCCTGGCTTCAGGCCATCTTCATCTTTTACTCCACCACCATCACCAAGAGATTTAAAGGGTGTGTGAGCGTAAGGTGCTTGGGGAATCCCTGCGATAAAAGCAGCCTGAGGTAAATTTAAATCTTTTGCTTTGACATTGAAAATTCCTTCTGCAGCGGTTTCAATTCCTGCAATATTTGCACCAGCAGCGTTGCGGCCGTAAGGGATAATATTTAAATAAGCTTCCAAAATTTCATCTTTTTCCATGAATTTCTCCAGGCGCATAGCTAGAAGTATTTCTTTTGCTTTGCGTTCATAGGAAACTTCATTGGTGAGAATCTGGTTTTTGATTAATTGTTGTGTAAGCGTTGAACCACCTGTTTGGCTATCGGAATTCGTGACATCCTGTAAGAGCCCACGGAAAATAGCTTTTGGAACAATTCCATCATGTACCTGGAAATATTCATCTTCCGTTGCATACACTGCATCAAGGACATAAGGAGATACTTCTTCAAGTTTTGTTTCACGGCGCTGTAAATCCGTTCTTAATTTTCCTAAGTAGACATTGTTTGCAAAATATACTTCCGACGTCTCTTCATAACTGAAGATGGATGCCCGCAATTCAGCCTCTTCACGAAGAGGTTCTTGATCGACTAGTGAAGCGAAATATCCAGCGCCAACCGATCCCGCAAATGCTCCGCCTACCAATAAGACGATTAACAAGATTAAAGCGAGATTCCAGATGACTCCAGAGGTAATGCGCAAACCTTTAGCCCATGTGGTATTCGTCAATCTATCCCATGTTTCGTCTATTTTTTTCAACCAGTTTTTTACTTGATCATTCAACCGAATCGACCTCCTAAAATCTTGTCCTATTATATCATATAATGTATGAATCCTAATATATTTATTGACAAGTTAGAATTAAGGTTTACAATGAAAAAATATAATGTTTTGAGTGATGAAAAGTCCGAAGTAATGAATGCAAGAGCTGTTTAGAGAGCCAGCGGGTGGTGCAAGCTGGTCAGTGTGCATACATGAATTACAGGCTGGGAGCTTAAACGTCTACACAACGATACTGTGTCTGATGAGCGGAAGGACTTTTTCCTTCAAGCTGGGTGGTACCGCGCAAAGTGTATTTAGCGTCCCTGCATGATTTTAATTAATCGTGCAGGGACTTTTTTATTTATAAGGAGGAATGGATATGTCAAACGCATTAATCGAAGACTTAAAATGGAGAGGCCTTGCCTACCAGTTAACTGATGAAGCTGGTATGGTTGAGCTTTTGAATAAAGAATCAATATCTTTATATTGTGGAGTAGATCCAACAGCAGATAGTATGCATATCGGTCATATCGTGCCGTTATTAACATTGCGTCGTTTCCAATTACATGGCCATCAACCGATTCTATTAATTGGTGGAGCAACTGGTATGATCGGGGATCCATCTGGCCGTAGTGAAGAACGTCAATTACAGACGACTGAACAAATTGACGAAAATGTAAAAGGACTTAAAGTTCAAATGGAACGCATTTTCGATTTTGGTTCTGAAAATGGGGCAGTCTTAGTTAACAACCGTGACTGGATTGGCTCGATGAATGTGATTGAATTTTTGCGTGATTACGGGAAATACATTGGGGTCAATTACATGTTGGCTAAAGATACCGTTGCTTCCCGCTTAGAAGGTGGAATCTCGTTTACTGAATTCTCGTACATGTTAATTCAAGCCATCGATTACAACCACTTATACGATTCACATAACTGCCGAATTCAAGTAGGTGGATCTGATCAATGGGGCAATATCACAACTGGACTTGAAATGATCCGAAAAACTCACAGTGAAGAGTCGAAAGCTTATGGCATGACGATTCCACTTGTTACGAAATCAGATGGTACAAAGTTTGGGAAGTCAGCATCAGGAGCGGTTTGGTTGGATGCTGAAAAAACATCGCCATATGAGTTCTACCAGTTCTGGTTAAATACTGCCGATGCCGATGTCATCAAATACATGAAAATCTTCACTTTCTTGACTCGAGAGGAAATTGAGGCATTTGAAGTGACGGTTGCGGAAGAGCCGCATTTACGTAAAGCTCAAAAAGCACTAGCTGAAGAGATGACGCGTATGATTCATGGTCAGGACGCTTTGGATAATGCCCTTCGAATTACTCAGGCTTTATTCAGTGGAGATTTAAAAGCATTATCTGCCAATGAAATGAAGGAAGTTTTTAAAGATGTTCCTTCAATTGAATTGCCGAAAGAAGACAAAAACATTGTGGACTTATTGGTGGAAGCAGGAGTCTCACCATCAAAACGTCAGGCCCGTGAAGATGTAACTAATGGGGCAATTTCAATTAATGGAGAGAAATTGACGGCTGTTGATCACATTGTGTCAGCGGAAAATCGTTTAGATGATTCCTTCTCAATCGTTCGCAGAGGGAAGAAGAAATACCATATGGTGAAGTTCGTTTAACATTGAAGGGGGAGGTCGTTTTTAGAACGGCCTTTTCTTTTTGCCTATAAGAGTGTTTGCAGACATTAAAATTCATACTAAACACTCTTCGCCATAGACGGTAATGATTTTCACCTTAAAAGTAAAGCTGCCATGATGACTTTATTTGTCATCGTGGCAGCTTTTTGCATGTATTCAATTTTACTTGTTGTCAGTAATCCAACTAGGTAAATCCAAGTCACCATAAATGTCTGGATGCAAAATATTAGCAAGTTTAAACGCACCTTCGAGCAATCGAGGAGAGGGACGGCAATACAATTCTTCTTCCATTATATAGATACGTTTTTTCTGATTATCAGACAGATTCTCATATCCCGGACGTTTTTCAACTACTTTTTTGTTCACTTTGGATTGCTGAACACCAACCCATGCCAGGAATATGTAATCAGGATTTCGACGCATGACATCATCCCAGTCTGTCTGGACACTGGCCAACTCGACATCCCGAAATACATTGCGTCCTCCAGAAATTTCACTGACTTCAGTTAACCAATTTACCTGACCGGGTGTGAAAATCGGTTTCGGCCACCACTCCCAATATAATTCGGGACAATTGGAAACCGTTTTCGCGCGTGTTTTCATTTCATCAACAAACTTTTTATATTCCATGACAATCATTTTAGCCTTTTCAGAAATCCCACATGCATGACCGATAGTCAATAAATCCTCTGAAATATCATTTAAACTTTGAGGATTCAACACAAGATGGGGAATACCACGTGCTACTAACTCGTTCACATTCTTTTCCATGCCTGGGACACTGAGAGAAGCTAGCACAAGGTCAGGCTCCAACGCCTCAAGGGCATCGATATCGATTGATAAATCCGGACCTAAACGAGGCAAATGTTGAACAGATGCTGGCCAATCCGAAAAATCGTCGAGTCCGACTAGCTGCTCTGTTAAGCCTAAATAGGCAAGTAGCTCTGTATTGCTGGGGCATATAGAAATGAGTCTCATACAAAAACTCCTTATAATTTTTAACTCAGTGTATCATATAGACAAAAAAAAGAGCCCAATAGGGACTCTTTTTAAATTAACGAGAGTAGAACTCAATAGTCAAATCGCCAGGGCCTTAATGTGCATAGGCATTTTTTATTTCACCCTACCTGGATAATTTGCAGAGTGGCCAATTTGTAGCTGAAATGCTCCTGTAAATCTGCTTGGATTTTAACAATATCCCCTTCTAACAATGAAACTAGATCGGTAGAGGACAGGGAAGCAGCGGTGGTGGATTCAGTGAACGATGATACAACTGTAATAGAGTCATTTATCTTTACGTGAAATGACGATGGCGAACAAGTTATTGTATTTGATGCCAATATGACTTTATAGCTAATTTGATAAATCCCTGATTTCAATACTTTGAGGCCGTCTTGCATCAACTCTACATCTTGGAGTGGTCCAGGCATGATAAAACTAACAGCCCCAGAAGTTTTGCTCATTACATTGCAAATGCCGAAACCATGAGCCGCTTGCAAGATGCCTGATGGTCCAGGAGGTCCAGGTTGGCCTTGATCACCTTTAGGTCCTTGTATTCCTTCTGGACCTCTAATGCCTTGATCACCCTTGGGACCTGGAGGACCTTGATCACCTTTAGGTCCTTTTAATCCTTGTGGGCCTTGCTGGCCTTTCGGTCCAGGAGGGCCTTGCTCTCCTCTAATACCACTCGGACCTTGATAGCCTCTAGGACCTCTAGGCCCACGCGTGCAATTACAATTATTCGTGGGTCCATTACATTTTGGACAGCGATCCAATTTAATCCTTCCTTCCTTAATAAAGATGGCAATTGATTTGATGCGTTCGTACTTATGCATCACTGACCAATTGCTTTTTAATTACGAATATTCAGTGGAATATTTTGGAGTGTCCCGCCCGAGCTGGATTGAATGGAAATAGCTCTCGTTTGATCTGGCAACTGAGAGGAGCCTTCAACCCGATACTCCCATTCCCCTAATATATCCACAGGCACTTGAGCTAAGAGAGTGCCGTTAAGACTACTTCCGATAAAGATAGAGATTGATGCCCCTGCTTGCAGCACATTTGAAGTCCCTGAAATACGCCATTCTGCATCACCGGAACGATACTCTGCCCGAGTAACGGTCAAGTTTTCCGGAACAGATGTCACTTGGACAGTGGCTGAGGAAGTGCCTCCGGGTCCTTGGACTGTCAGTTGGAAAGTAAGTGTTGCCTGTTGTGTTGGGAATCTAAACGTGGCTATAGAAGTGTCAGAATTGGACAGTTGTACAGGAGTCCCTGTAATCTGCTGCCATTGATAGGATGAGACAATTCCTGTTGAACTTCCTGTCAGCGTAACGAGAGCACCTTGCTGAACGGATTGATCTGGACCTGCATCGGCTATCGGGGACGGTGTAGATTCCAGCACCGTTATCATTACCGTATCGCTAGAAGGCCCACCTTCACCATCGACTGTCAATTCAAATACAAGAGTTGCTGGAGAAGCAGGTGCAATGAAAGAAGGTGCTACAGTGTCTGCACCGTTCAATGCCACTGAAGTTCCTGATAGTTGATTCCAGCTATATGAGGTAATAGAACCGGTCGAATTTGTCCCATTTAGAATCACGTTTGAATTGATGATAACAGTTTGGTCTGGTCCTGCATCCGCTGTCACCGGTATTGGGCCATCGGGTGACCCAGTCACTGCCACCGGAATATTTCTACTTCCACCGCCGGTTGAATTGATTGTCACTTGTGCAGGGGCAAAAGTAAGATTTACCGTGCTTACCCCATTAGCCGGAATGATGATATCGCCTACCCCAAAATCCGATATGGATAAAGCAGGTGCTCCAGTAATATCGCTGGAAGATGCAACAGTGGTGAGGATTTGGGTATTGGTGTCGAACGTGGCTGTAGCAGTAATGAAGTCCACCGGTACAGCTTCTTTGAGACTGTTCGGGATATCACTCAAGTTTGTAACGGTAATAGAAGCGGGAGGGCGTGCACCTGTAAAAGCGACTCTGGCAAAGTAACGTCCGTTAATTCCTTGAAGCAGGGTGGTGTCGATACCGTCCCCTGAAACACTTATACTTTGTGCGGTGTCGTCTGAAACGGCAAAGACATCGAGAAGTCCGCCTGAACTATCGGTTTGAGTATAGGTCACTCTTGGCACATCGACTCCGGAAATTGTTGAGATTTTACCTAGAATCGTAAAAAGTCTGGTTTCAATATAGTTATCGGGGTCAAGTCCAGGAGTTGTTGAGCGATCAGGGGATCCGATACCAATTCCTGGTCCTTCAATTCGGAAGATGTTTTGTGGCTGGCCGAATGGATCAACAAACGCACTTCCTGTAATGGGATGGGGCACATTTGGATCGCCAATATATCCTTCTGGTGCAAGTGGTGCAACATTTGGATCCCATTTTAAAAATGGATGGATTCGGCTGTTCAGCGCTAGTTCGAATTCCCCGCCATTCAATCCGCCAATATCTTCTGTAAAATTAATTTCCCCTGCGCCTTCTCCATCGGGTTCAGCGATGAATGTGTCAGTTCCATATGGGTGGGTTACGGTATATTCGGCATTTGGCTGTAACCCAAAGATGCGAATCCGCACCCTGCCAAATACAATTTGGTCTCCATCCCTAGGAACTTCGCTTACAAAGGCAGCTTCCAAAGCTAATACAAGCCTTGCTCGTTCTCCGGTGCCTGTAGTCATTTCGGCTTCCGCCAGAAAATAAAAAGCTTCCGCTGGATAATTGTCTGGGAAAGACACAGGCAAAGCTGGATTAGGCAAGTCTGCAGGAGTAATTCCTGAGTAAGGATCTGTAGGATCGACATTCAATTGAAGACGCAATCCATTTTCGTCTTTATACCATACAGGAAAACCATCAAACGCATTAATTGGTCCGACTGTCATGTGGTGCCTCCTTTATTTTTCACAGAAAAAGTGATTTGAGCCTTATTTATATTCTGAGCTATCAGGCATTTTACTACTTTCTGCATTATTTCAAACTGCTATCAGTTTATGCAGAAAGAAATCCCAAAGAGCAGGCAATTATACAACATTTTACAGTGGACAAAGTTCGTTCATATTTGCTGGAACATATGTTGAGAAGAGGTGGGGCTATGGATAAAATTGCACAAATAATTATCTTTTATGTTGATGGTTGGATAGCTCTTTGTTTTTATTTTTATATACGAAAATTTAAGAAGTTAATCGGGTTTCAGTTGGGGATGAACATTAGTGTAGCAATGGGGGGGATGGCAGCTCTGCTTACTGGTGTATTGCTTCTTCAGCAATATCCCTTCCATTTTACGTTGATTACGTTGATATCAACGACCGTAGGGCTAATGGTTGGTGCTCTATTTGGTCTCCTGTTTGATTACCAAACATTTGTAACTGGATTGACCAATGGAGCGTTCATTGGGCTGATGTCCCCGATGATTGGAACTGTTGTAGAAATGCCTACCCTGTTCAATTGGTTCTTGCATGGGGTTTTTGCATTATGTTTACTCACCATTGTCATTTCTATTAAAAGGTCGTGATGTAATTCTTGTGGCTCATTCTATTGTTGTTAATGTGGTGCTTATACGAAGCTTTTTTTGTTTACCGGATAGTTAGTAAGAAACATTTCCTGTTTGATGATCGATTTACAAAGACAATGTGTATGGTCATATCCATGATGTCTTCATTTGCCATGGCGTTTTACACTCGATTGCTTCTTCCTGTCGACCAGCCTATTTTTTATTTGATTCCCTTGATAATAGGAGTTTACATTGGATGGAAGTTCGGGGCTCTGGTTAAAGCTCCTGCTTCTTTAAATGGAATTTATAATGGTGCCATTGGTGGAATCATGGGAATGATGTTTGCTGCAGTCCTGCAAAATCCTGCCCTTTGCAAGATCCCAATCGAAACGGAAGCAATGATTGCTGAAAATATGTATATTTTGGCGTTTTACATTGCCTGCCTTCATGTACTCGTATTTCAGCTCGTTCGCTATTCATTTAGGGTGTAATGGAGCTCTTTCTCATGAAAAACCAAGGAGGAGTTTAATGAAATTTTTTGCAGTCAAGATTTTATTGATTGGGGGAATTATGGCCATTTACTTCTTATGGCCCAAATCAATCAGCTTACCTAAAATGGGTACCGTAACTGATTGGGAACTGACAGAAGTGGGAACCAGAGCAGTGCCAGCCTATGATAAGCCAAAACTTATCACATTTTTCTATACAAACTGTCCGGATATTTGCCCAACCACTATGATTGATTTGCAAAATCTGCAACAATCGATGGCAAACGAAGGGATAACGGAAGATCAATATATGATTGTTTCAATCACTCTGGATCCGGCCTACGATACAGAAGAACGAATTCTTCAGTATAAAGAAGCTTTTGGAATCTCGAGTCCCAATTGGGTGTTTTTAAGAGGCTCCGAGGATGAAATCATAAGATTTACCGAATCCTTCAACTTTGTGTTTGAAAAGAATAAGAATGGTTTCCTGACCCACTCTACATCGATGTATATTGTGGACTCAGAGAACCAGATCAGATCCAACCACGACATGGCGGTGGGAGACAAAAAAGTGAATAACGAAGAAATTATCAGCCATTTCAGGCAGTTGATACAAGAAGCAGAATAGGTTGGATGTTCTAGTCTTTCTGTCATTCTCAAAATTATTGTTTAAACATAAATTATGTTAGAAATGGAAGATTGAAGGAGTCTGGATATGAAGAACCATTTTGATGGGGCGGATGCGGCAGGCAATACAATGGATGATGTGATTCAAAACCTATCGTTTTCTTCACCAACCAGTGCGGTTTCCGAAGAAGAGACAAGAATTCTCACAGAGTATATCGCCCAGAAAAACCTATTTAAAATAACGAGCCTAGACGAATCCAGAAGGAAACCACTTGTCTTGAAGCAGTTTTTTAAAATGAAGAGGAACCAGCAAGTCATCGTTTCTTCTATGATTGGAAAGGAAAGTCATGTGACGACAGAGGGAAAAGTTGCGACGATTGGAAGAGATTTTGTCATGCTTACTGATTTGAAAAAAAGAATATGGATTCCCTACACTGCGATTCAATCTGCGACCATCCCTTATGGATTTCCCACATACTCCAATACCCATCAACATTTTATTTATGATAATAACCTCCAGCAAAAGCTCGTTCTTCAATTCGGTGAAACAGTAGCTAAAAAAGACGTCCTAATCCGCCAGTTTTTTGAAGAATCTCTTCAGACAAACCTTCACTTTTGGAAAGGAATCTGGATTGAAGTCACAACAGCTGACAACATCTTTTTCGGGAAAATCACATCAGTCACAAAAGCAGATTTAATTCTTCGGCTGCCTAAGAAAAAAGAAAGCGTAATTCCATTAAATGAGATTTGCTATGTTTCAACGATTGGAATGATCCTACTGTGGAAAAAGGTTCTCAAGTCATGGTTGAAAATAGATTGAAATAAGTAAACGAGGGGGCAATTTGATGGATCATCAAACAGAGGATAATTTATATGAAGAGCTGAAAAAGCTTATTGGGGAGGACCTAATTGTCATAACCCGGGCCGTCCAGCTGAACTTGCTCGGCCAAGTATTCCGTCCGATTTTCTCTGGAACGGTTTCTGACGTTCAACATGGGCATCTGACGCTGTCACCAGTCATCATTAAAATGGTGAATGCTCCATTTTATAATTTTCCTTTTCCTATAAGCATTCCATTTGAGCAAGTTGTATCTTATTCCACGGAAGTTCCAGTTGATGAAGTGTTCCCATTAGCATAGTAAAGGAGGGATGAGGATACATGTCTAACCAAAAAAGAGGACTCAGACCAGTCAACGATACAAGAGAGGAAGCTCTTGTTTTATATTTCGAAAAACATATTGGGCGACGGGCATTCATATTGACTGAAGCCTTTCCATTTATGTTCATCGGCAAAATCAAAGGACTATTAGGGGATATCGTGATCTTGGATGTGCAAACTACATCCGTGCCTGCTTTAGAAGGAAAGGTATGGAACATTCATATCGATTCCATTGAAGTGTTCTACATTGAAACAGGCACCGGGGCAAAAATTCCTCATTTAAAAGAACATTCAGATGAGGAACCTGCATGACTAGAAGGTATCATGTGCTAGCAATACCAATCCGCATCGTTCTGAACTCGTTCGGGGACCACAACCCTAATGGCATGATGTATGTCCTGAAAGAAAATGAGCAGAAAGTAAAAAACTTGGTCAAAAAGAATCCTTTCTCTCCTGTGGACCTTGTCCAGCCGCTCGTAATTCGGGCAAATGAAGGGGAAACCATTGAACTGCTTTTTGAAAATCAATTGAATTTCAATACAGGCATGCATTTTCAGCAAGCCGAATATGATGTGTGCCAATCGGACGGAGCGAATGTAGGGTTCAATAAAGATACAACCGCTGCCCCAGGTGAATCCATTCTATATCGATTGCATGCGGTTAAAGAAGGGACGTATATCTTTTCGGATCTGGGCAATCCGGCAAGCGGTGAAAATGGTTCCAATTCTAATGGGTTGTTTGGGGCTTTATTAATCCAGCCACGGTTTTCCTGGTGGACGAACCCGGAGACTGGCAAGACCATGAATAGCGGTGTGTATGCTGATGTGCATCATCCTTTGCTTCCTTCGTATCGGGAATACGCCTGGATATTCCATGATGAAATGGAAGCGGATGATTTAACGGGAAACCGGCCAATCAATCATTTGACCAATCAGGAAGAAGAATCCTTTCACGGGGCCAATTACCGGTATGAACCAATCAACAGGCGGCAACAGCTCATTGAGGAAGGGGTTGTGGGCCCAAATACAGAAGGTGAGGAAGTCCATCATGACTCATGGGTATTTGGAGATCCATCCAGTCCGATTTTACGGGGATATGTGGGGGATCCTGCAAAAATCCGGCTGATCCATGCCGGGGTGAAAGAGACGCACGTTTTTCATTATCATGTACATCAATGGCTGAGTGACCCGCAAGACCTTAATTCGGAAATGCTCGATTCTCAATCAATCAGTCCGCAATCCCATTACACAGTTGAGCCGCTTTACGGTTTGGGAAGCCTACAAGGTGCCTTTGGTGATGCCATTGTCCATTGCCATCTGTATCCGCATTTCGCAGCCGGGATGTGGGGATTGAACCGGGTTTTCGATACGCTCCAGGACGGCAGCCAGTGCTACCCAAATGGTGTCCCAATAAAGGCGTTACAGCCATTGCCTGACCGTAAAGCGCCACCAAAGCCAACCAAGTTGAAACCTGGCTTCCCGAATTTTATCCCAGGGAAGGTCGGTTACAAAGCACCGCGTCCACCACTTGGCATCAAAGGGGGACGGGGATTAACAGAACTGGAACGCAATGCAGCAGTGAAAAATCCAAGGCCAGGGGCTGTATTTGTCGATCCATGCCCAGATAATGCAACTAAAAAGGAATTCAATGTCTCTGTAATTGAACTGCCCGTGACCTATAACAAACAAGGCTGGCATGACCCGAAAGCCCGGATTTTTGTGCTGGATGAAGACCTGGAAGATGTGTGTTCGGGTAAGAAAGAGCCTGAACCGCTTGTTTTCCATACTACGGCACATACAAGCATCTGCGTTAACTTTACCAACCGCTTGCCGCATATACTTGATGGTGATGCATTCCAACTAGTGACTAGAACGTACGAAACCGGTTTCCATATTCACTTTGTAAAGTTTGATTGTCTCGTGAACGATGGGGCAAATGTAGGTTGGAACTACGATTCTTCGGTACTGCCTGGTGAAACCATCCAGTATGAATATTACGCGGATATCGAGTTGAAAGCCTGGTTCGTTCATGATCACTTGTTTGCAAACGCCCATCAACAACATGGTGTTTTCGGTTCTGGCGTGGTCCATCCGAGATTTACAGAATTTCTCGATTCAGCAACAGGGGAAGAGGTTGCCCGCGGCACTCAAATCACTACGCGGAATCCCTTGATTCCTGATTATCGTGATTTTGTGCTATTTGCACAGGATTTCGCTTTACTTTTCGATAATGACGGCAAGCCCCTCCAGCCTCCTGGGTTCCCAGGTTCCAACGATGATCCAGGGTTGTTCGGTGTGAATTACAAAAACGAACCGCTTCAATTTCGATTAGGACCAGATTGCGACCCTGCTTACACGTTCAGTTCATATGTAAACGGTGATCCGATAACCCCGATATTAAGGGCATACGAAGGGGATTCTATCCGAATTAGACTGCTCCAAGGAGCGCAGGAAGAATCCCATAGTTTCAATGTTCATGGGTTGAGGTGGCTAAAGCAGCGAAAGAATCTGAATTCTAATATGGAAGAGCAGCAGCACGTCGGCATTTCTGAATCTTTTACGATGGAAACGTATATCCCGCGAGCGGGAGATTATTTCTGGGCATTTGAAACGGAAGAAGACCTATGGAATGGGCTTTGGGGGTTAATTCGCGCATTCGATGAAAAAGTGCCGGACCTGATTCCTTTATCTGACCGTCCAGAACCTTTGAAGCGTTCAAGGCCACTTCCTGAATGTACGGGGAAAAAGCCGCCTAAAGCCGCCGATCCCACTAGAATTCCGGTCAAAAAAGGCCCGATCCGCTATTTCGATATCGTCGCTTTCCAAGTGCCGTTTGTCTATAACAGCTTTGGAGATCACGATCCTCACGGAATCATTTTTTCACTGCGGGAAGATATGGATGCCATTTTAGAAGGAAAGAAAAAACCGGAACCGCTGGTTATTCGCGGAAATGTTGGAGATACAATAGAAGTGACTCTCACCAGCCTTTTGAAACTGAATTTGTTCCCATTCCAAGATGGCATTTACCCTTATCCGGAAGTAAAGGAACAGGCTTTCTATCCGCCGTCTTTGAGAATCTCCTTACACCCTCAATTAATCCAGTATGATGTGAAAACATCTGGAGGGGAAACAGTCGGTTTCAATGGAGACCAAACGGTAGGACCTGGTGAAAGCAGGAAATATCGCTGGTATGTTGACGCTCCAATGGGTGCATGCGGCATGTGGGATATGGCGGATATCCGCAACCATAAATCCCAGGGAGCATTTGGAGCATTTATTGCCGAACCAAGAGGAACGGAGCATTTGGATCCCTATACGCTAAAGCCGGTCAAAACGGGAACGAATGTGGTTTTACGCAATCCGTTTCTTCCAAGTATAAGGGAATTCGTCACTATCATGCATGACGGTGTAAGGCTGCTTGATAAAGACAAACACCTCATAGTCGATCCGCTTGCAGGGATGATCTTGCCACCTCCAGACGTTGATGAAGACGAAGTCGATACGTATGATCAAGGTTCCAGAGGGTTCAATTATCGAAGTGAACGTCTAGTCAATCGCTACCGCAAACATCCAGTGCTGCATGACTTATTCAGTTCACGGGTATTCGGTGATCCGGCTACTCCTTTATTTGAAAGTTACGTGGGAGACCCGGTGACGATCCGTTTGGTCACACCTGCTGAAAGGCGCAGAACGCATACGTTCCATCTTCATGGACATCGTTTTCGATTTGAAGAGAAAAATTTGAATTCCCGTACGGAATCATTCGCGGGATTTAACGTAGCAGGAGCTGCACGCAATTTGGAATTGCTCGGCGGCGCTGGTGCTTATATGGGATTCCCAGGTGATTATATGTACCGTTCAGGAAACATTCTTTGGGACATAGAGCAAGGCATGTGGGGGATATTGAGAATTCACGATAACATTCAAGAGCACTTGCCTCCATTAGAGCATTAGATAGAACAAAAGAGAAGAAAAATTTCTTCTCTTTTTCTACATAGAATTACGTTCGGGAAGGGGGTGAGAAAATGAGAAAAGAAAAGTATACGAAACCAAGAGAGGATGACAATCAAAAAAATGAAAAAGAAAATGATTTCCATATCCCTCAGCAATGCTGTCCCGAGCGGTACCCATCCCCAAAATTGCCATCCCCAACGAGCTGCCTTCCCCAAGAAACTTTAGAAAAAGTGATTGAAAAAATACGAGCTGCAAATGAATTACTTTTAGATCTGGCACTGGGTGATGAGAGGCTGCCGGATGAAACTTACCAGAAAGTTTTTGACGGCTTAATTGGACTGCGAGTTGAGATTACCTCTCTATCAGGAGAACACTGTGAGGGGAAAGTCTCCCTTTCAGGCTATGATTTTGTTGTGCTCCGCAATGAAGAAACGGTATTCATTTACCCATACAGCGAAATTGATGTCGTTAAGCCGTTTGGCCGATTTGCAGATCCTTACGATGACCCTGAACTAAGGGAAATCGATTCTTGCTTTCGCAGGGAGTTAACCTTTAACTTCGGGGATGTCGTTTCTTCTTCGCCAGAGTTAATCCATTTGTTTTTCAGAATGAGGCTCAACATCTATTTGCTTGTATTTGAAGAAAAAAATATACAAATACAAATGGAAGGACAAACAATTAAAGGGCAATTGAAAAAAGTAGATAAAGAATCAATTAGTCTAGAAGTGGATGGACAACTGACAACCATTTCAATAGATAAAATCAAATTGTTTATTTTAAACAATTAAATAAAAAAAGTCAGCTTACTGAAGGAACCCTTCATAATAGCTGACTTATTTTTAAATGATAGGTACTATTTAGAACTCTTTATTCAGTCCTAGTATTGGTAGTTTCAACACTTACTATTCTATCAATGGAAAATATCAGTGTTCGGCCTTTCATATGTTCCCTATGTTCACGGTGTTCCATTATTGTCGCAAATTCTTCTTGAGTTAAATCTTCGCTTTCTTCTTCCAGATCATCTACTGCTTCACCGTCAACTAACGGCAGAAGCAATTCAACAAAATTGGACCCTACATATATGATTTCCCCAAACACTGACTGGCCATTCTCTAGTTCTAACTTAACGTTGAACCAAAGAAGTTGATACAAGCGGTAGTTTAGGCCTTCCGTCAAACCTGCTAATCGAATACTGAAATCATCGTCACACAATTTTCTGCGGCATCGCTTCCTGCAGCAATTGCAGCCATAATCACATTGACATCCACATCTTGAAGAACAACATGGCCAATAGGAGCAATTTCTGAAGTCAAGAGCGAAATCGCGACTATGACAATTACAATCCGGGTCTTTATGCTTTTCCAAAAATACACAACCTCCTTTCATTTTATTATTAATATATGAGATTTTTTACAAGCGTCTTGGTCTGGAACCTATAAAGATAGAAAGTAAATCTTAAACCAATAGATTAACTCTATGAAAAAAACATCCGTAAGCACCATGTTACGGATGTTTTTAGCGTAGATAAGGGAAGTGTACCGAATTTGAGAGAAATGTAGTTTTGAAAAGAGCTGAGTAGAAGCATCCAGCCAGCTGCATAATGAGAATTCGATCATCTGGTTGGGGTTAAGAAAGATATAAATGGCGGCTACCTTCATTATAAAAAAAAAGCCCCAAAACCCTGTAATAACAAGGTTTTGAAGGCTTTTAAAACAATTATTTGCAGAGTATCTCGATTAACGAGAGTAGAACTCAACGATTAATGATTCGTTGATTTCAGCTGATAATTCGCTACGCTCTGGAAGGCGAACAAATTGACCAACTTTTTTGTCTGCATCGAAAGATAAGTATTCTGGAACGAAATTGTTAACTTCCATAGACTCATTAACGATATCAAGGTTTTGAGATTTTTCACGAAGTGAAATCTCTTGACCTGCTTTTAGACGGAATGAAGGAATATCAACGCGTTTTCCATCAACCATTACGTGACCGTGGTTAACTAATTGACGAGCTCCACGACGAGTGCGTGCAAGACCTAAACGGTATACTACGTTATCAAGGCGAGTTTCAAGAAGAATCATGAAGTTTTCACCAGATTTACCAGGCATTTTAGCAGCTTTATCGAATAGTGTACGGAATTGACGTTCGTTTACACCATACATGTGACGAAGCTTTTGCTTCTCTTGTAATTGTAAACCGTATTCCGAGATTTTTTTGCGTTGGTTAGGACCGTGTTGTCCTGGTGCGTAAGGGCGTTTTTCTAATTCTTTACCTGTGCCGCTTAGTGATAAACCAAGACGACGAGACAGTTTCCATGCTGGACCTGTATAACGAGCCATGAGAGACTCCTCCTTTAAGTGGTTTTATTTTGTTGTAAAATAAGACCAGATGTATCAATCAAACTGCCATTTTATTTTCATGTATCCTCGCCCTCGCAGCCAAGGGTTACACGATACCCCATCCAATACAAAAGATTGGAGGAATAAAATGAAACGAATAAGACCATACAACTGCTGCTTTTATTTTACACATCCTCCATTGTATCGATTTGCTTTGCCCATGTCAAGACGTTACCTTGACATTTGACGAATATAACTAGGGAAGTTGACCTTTTCAAAAAAGATCGAATCGAGTAAGATAGAATTGAATGGGATGAAAGCGTTTACATAAAAGGGGTGCTATCATGAAAAATAAACAGATAAAAAAAGAAACGGCAGTCGTTCATAAAGGATACGACTCATCAGTTCATCACGACAGTTTATCCGTGCCTTTATATCAAACATCTACCTTTGCTTTTTCAAATGCCGAACAAGGAGAAAAACGGTTCGCAGGAGAAGAAGGGGGAAATATTTATTCACGTTTAGGGAATCCCACTGTACGCGTTCTTGAAGAACGTATGGCGGAATTGGAAAATGGTCAAAGCGCATTGGCATTTGGGTCGGGGATGGCCGCAGTCAGTGCAGTATTGATTCATGTTACGAAAACAGGAGATCATGTTCTTTGCTCGAGAGGAATTTACGGCTGTACATTTGGCTTACTCGAAATGATGGATGAAAAATATAATATATCGCATAGTTTCAGTGCGATGTCGACTGAACAGGAAATTGAAGCAGCGATTCGTCCAGAAACGGTATGTTTATATGTAGAAACACCGATTAATCCTACAATGGAAATTGTAGATTTGGAACTAGTTTGTAAAGTTGCACGAAAACATGGTCTAAAAGTGATTGTTGATAATACCTTCTCATCGCCCTATCTACAGAATCCAATCGATTTCGGAGCGGACTATGTGTTGCACAGTGCGACCAAATATATCAATGGTCATGGCGATGTAATTGCGGGATTACTGGTAGGCAATGATGCAGAGGATATGATGAACCTTCGCATGACAGTTCAGAAAGACGTGGGCGGGATAATCTCACCATTTGATGCGTGGTTAATTATTAGAGGGTTAAAAACGCTTCATGTGAGAATGGACCGCCATTCGGAAAATGCGGCTAAACTGGTTTCATTTTTAAAGTCTTCACCTATTGTAAATAAAATTTACTATCCTTTTGATCCGGACCATCCACAATATGAGATTGCCAAGAAGCAAATGAAAGCCGGTAGTGGATTAATTTCATTTACAATCCACGGGGGAAAAGAAGTTGCTCAATATTTAATGAATGCCTTGGAGCTCATTAAAATTGCTGTCAGCCTTGGTGACGCAGAAACGCTGATTCAGCACCCTGCAACCATGACTCACTCGGTCATTCCTGAAATGGAACGTGAAAAAATGGGGATTACTCATTCATTGTTACGCTTGTCTGTAGGACTAGAGCATTCGGACGATATTATGGGAGACTTGCAGCAGGCATTTGCAAAAGTGGAAACACACTTTGCACAATCGGTTCAAAAATAAAAAGGGCGAGGTGATTAAAATCACCTCGTCCTTTTAAATATGTTTCATTAATATAGAGACAAATTGTTCAAGTCCTTGTCGATCTTCTTCATGAAAACGGTCTTTTTCGGGACTGTCAATGTCAAGAACACCGATGACTTCACCATTTTTAATCATTGGCACAACGATTTCCGATTGGGAAGCAGCGTCACAAGCGATATGACCTGGAAAAGCATGTACATCTGGTACAACCATCGTTTCTTTTTTCGCAACAGTTGTTCCACAAACTCCTCGTCCAACAGGAATTCTGACACACGCAGGCAATCCTTGGAATGGTCCTAAAACCAGTTCACCGCCGTCCATCATATAAAACCCAACCCAGTTGATTCGATCGAAAAATTGGTTCAGTAAGGCAGAAGCATTACTCAAGTTGGCCATCACATTGGATTCACCGCTTAATAAAGCGTCCAGCTGTTTACCTAGCATGTTGTATTGTTGTTCTGTATTTCCAGCATATGCTGCTTTTTCAAACATCAAAATCACCTCTTAAAATTAGAAACTTAAGAATCAGTATAAACTTTCTCGTAATATTGATGCAAATCATGGACCCTGTGTGCATCGGAACCAAATACGAGAGGGATGTCTAATTCCTTTGCCGCAAAAATATAGCGCTCTGGGGGATAGGGTTCTCGGCAATATTCCTTGGCTAAACCTGCACTGTTAACGTCAAGTTCATACCGACGTTCTTTCATTAATTGCAGGGTGCTCATAATGAAAGCATGGTCATCGACTTTCATTTGATGTGCATGTTGAAACTTATGAATTAACGTGGGATGACCAATGCGTTTTGGTTTATATGGACCTAAATCAGCTAAAATTGATTTTTGGAGAGTTTTATAATAAAGATCATAGGCATTTTCAACAGAACCAACTTGCTCAGAAAAATGTAGAAACGATTCAACTGAAAAATCTATACAAGTATATTTTTTTTCAAAAAGCAGGAAATGGACAGATAAAATAGAATCATCTAAGGTAGGACCAATTTCATTAAGCAAATGGGCAGTTTCTTTTTCGTAGCCTTCAATATAATCAAATTCCAGTCCTATGTGAATTGATATATCGGAAGTGTATTGTTTTTTTAATTGTTGGAGTTTGACTAAGTAAGGTTCCAGTAAATTCTTATTCAGAAAACTATCCTTAGTAGGAACCGTGTCGATAAACCCTTCAGGAGCAGGTGCGTGCTCTGTAAATGAAATATCGCTAAAGCCATTTTTTATCGCTTTTTCAATATATAATTCAAAAGCATCCGTCGTTCCGTGAGGACAAAAAGGACTGTGAATATGAGCATCTCTTTTCATTAATACAAGCACCTCCTACGTGTAAATCGGACATTTTACATAAATTCGGCAAAATTCTTCTATTTTCGTCAACATATTCGTTTGTTTCATGGTAGTATTACATATATAAACTGGCATAGACCGTGATTTTGGAACAGGGGGCTTACGATGACTAAGTATATCATCATTGCAATCATCGTACTAATTGCATTACTCGTAGTCGGATTTATCATCCGTCGTAAACATAACAGTGAAATTGAAAGACTTGAACATGAAAAACATCAAATACAAAACAAACCGATATTGGAAGAAATGACGAAAGTTAAACAATTGAATATGAATGGGCAGACAGAAGAAATGTTTGAAAGCTGGCGCAACAGTTGGACGCAAGTAATGGATGTCCATATGCCGAAAATCGATTCACTACTATTTGATGCAGAGGAAAGCATTGATAAATTCCGTTTTAAGCGTGCCACAGCGATTGAACAAGAAATCGCAGAACGCATTAAGCAAAGTGATGAACAAATGTCACGGATTTTGAAAGAGCTTGAGCAATTGATTGGCAGTGAAGAGAAAAACCGCGTGGAAATGGACAGCTTAAAAGAACAGTATCGCGTTGCTCGTAAAACTTTACTTGCTCATCAACATTCTTTCGGAGCAGCGGCCGTTCCACTTGAGAAAAAGCTGGAACAATTCGGTCCTCAATTTGAAGAATACGATCGACTGACGGAAAACGGGAACTATTTACAGGCCCGTGAAATTGTAATTGGACTTGATCAGGAAGCACAGCACTTATTTGACTTGCTGCAAGAGATTCCTTCGCTATTAACGGAAGTACAAAATAAGATTCCCTCAAGTATTCATGATCTCCGTAGTGGACAACGTGAAATGGAAGAGCAATCCTATTATTTAGAGCATCTTGAAATGACGGCTCATTTGGATAAGCTTGATGAAGAACTGGTTCTAATGAAAGAATCAATTATTCAACTTGAAATTGAAGATGTAAAAATTCGTGTCGAGCAAATGAAAGATGAAATCGAAGCTTTCTATGACATGCTAGAAAAAGAAGTAATGGCAAAACGCTATGTTGATAAACATCGTCAACCGACTGAACGTCGATTGGCTGAAGTAACGACCATTACTAGACAAACAAGTGATGAAGCGGCTTATGTTCAACAAAGTTATCGCTTACCTGAGAAAGAAGCTGAAATTCCTCTTGTATGTTTGAAACAAATTGAAACGTTGCAGAAGCGTTATGATTTACTCGAACAACGTGCAAGCGAGGATCAATTGGCGTATTCAAGTCTTCAAGACGAACTTACGCTGATTTCTACGGATTTGGAAAGTCTATATGAAGAACAAGATCGTTTCTCTAGTAGCTTGAAAAACCTACGTATTGATGAGAACCGTGCTCGTAAAAATTTAGATGAACTGAAGCGTTTGTTGCATGAAACCGATCGTATGGTACATAAAGCGAATATGCCTGGGATTCCAGAAGAAATGGATGTTCGTTTGGAAGAAGCGGAAGAACATATTTACCTCGTCATGCAAAGCTTGCAGGAAGTACCACTTAATATGAAATTGGTGGATAATTATCTGGCAAAAGCGGATAAATGTATCCATGAAGTACATGCTAAAGCGAAAGAAATGCTTGAAAATGTTTTGTTGATTGAACGGATTATTCAATATGGTAACCGTTATCGTGCAAGTCATCCACGAATGAATCAGCGACTTTTGGAGGCAGAAGCGGCATTCCGTCAGCTTCGATATTCCAAGGCTCTTGAAGAGGCAGCTACTGCTGTAGAAGAAGTGGAACCTGGTGCGATGAAACGAATCGAAGTACTTGTCAAAGAGGACGCTTGGCGTTAATAATAAAAAAGCTATCGTGCCACTCTAGCTAAAATTCAAGTGTTGTGATTGAAGCTAGATAATAAGGCAATTGAAACCACCGCACAACTTGTGCTGGTGGTTTTCTAATGAAAAGGAGTACAACCGTGTATTATTTCGATCATAGTGCAACGACTAAACCAAATAAAGAAGTGTTGGATACATTTGTAAAGGTAAATGAGACGTTCTATGCAAACCCCGCATCCTTGCATGAAATGGGGGTCGATTCGAATTCGCTACTTTCGCGTGCTCGAAAGCAAGTTGCCGACATGCTGAAAACGGAAGAAAGTAAAGTCATTTTCACATCAGGTGGTACAGAATCCAACCATTTCGCCATTAACGGACTTGCTAGAACTCTTCAAGGTCGAGGAAGACATATCATCACTTCAAGCATTGAACATCCTTCTGTACTTGAATCAATGAAACAGTTGGCGAATAAAGGCTTTGAAATAGACATTTTGCCAGTAAATGAAAAAGGCGTCATATCAATTGATGATGTGAAAGAGCGATTGCGAAAAGATACAATTTTGGTTAGTGTTATGCATATCAATAACGAGTTGGGCAGCATTCAACCAATTAAACAACTTGCAGAAGTCATTCATCAACACAGCCGTGCAATATTTCATGTAGACGCGGTACAAAGTTTTGGCAAATATCCTATCACTTTTCCCTTAATTGGAGCGGATGTACTGACACTGTCAGGACATAAATTCAATGGTTTAAAAGGAACGGGGATTGTGGCCTGGACAGGTCATGTATCGTTTGAACCGATTATTGTAGGTGGAGGACAAGAGTTTGGCTTAAGAAGTGGGACTGTACCCGTTCCTCAAGCTGTAGCTTTTGCGAAAGCGATGCGAATTGCATTCGAAAATCAAGAAGCCATGCAAACAAAATATATTCAATGGAACGAAAAGTTAAGAAACTTCATTCGTAATTTTAAGGATATACGAATATTATCCCCAGAAGATGGCGCAGCACACATCTTAACCGTTAGCGTCCGAAATATAAAAGGAGAAGTTTTGGTGAATGCGTTGCAGGCAAGGGGAATCATTGTGTCGACATCAAGTGCTTGTTCTTCAAAACAAACAAAAATCAGTCATGTAATTAAAGCGATCGGTTTACCAGATGGTTACACAAAAGGCGTGATTCGCATTAGTCTGGGTACGAGCAATAGCGATGAACAAATTGATTATTTTATCGAAAATTTCACTGCAATTATCAAGCAAGTTAAAGGAGATTAAAACATGTTGGAATGGAAAGAAATATTAATCAGATATGGTGAATTATCTACAAAGGGAAGAAATAGAAGTTCGTTTACGGGAAGACTACGTGATAATGTCCGTTACGCATTTGCTGATTTGCCAAAAATTCAAATTGTGACAGAACGCGATCGTATGTTTATTCGAGCTAATGAACAGGAAACCATGAATCAAATCATCGAGCGACTACCGCGCATTTTTGGCATCCAGTCTTTCAGTCCTGTTGCATCTTGCAGCCATGATCTGGAAGATATCAAACAAACAGCCATAAAAATTGTGGAATCAATCGACCGCACAAATAAAACGTTTAAAGTAACCGTAAAACGTTCTTACAAACCGTTTGAAATGGAAACAAATGAACTGCAACAGTTTGTTGGTTCCAATGTGCTGCGTACATTCCCTGAAATTCAGGTTCAAATGAAGAAACCAGATATCGAACTGCGTGTAGAAGTACGAAGAGATGCAGTTTATATGATGGCGGAAGTCATTCCAGGTGCAGGTGGATTGCCGATTGGATCTAATGGAAAATCCATACTGATGCTTTCTGGTGGTATTGATAGTCCAGTTGCTGGTTACCAAATGTTAAAACGTGGAGTTCGCCTGGATGCTATTCATTTTCATAGCCCTCCGTTTACAAGTGAACAGTCTAAGGAAAAAGTAATGGAATTAGCTGATAAACTAAGTCGTTTTGGTGCGTCAGTAAAACTGCATATCATTCCGTTTACTGCGATTCAGCAAGAAATTCAAAAACAAATCCCAGACAATGTTTCAATGACAACGACTAGGAGAATGATGTTAAAGATTACGGATTTAGTGCGTGAAGAAACGAATGCTTTAGCAATTATTACAGGTGAAAGCCTTGGACAAGTGGCAAGTCAGACACTTGAGAGCTTAACGGCAATCAATGCAGTGACGAACACACCTGTATTACGTCCACTTATTTCATATGACAAGCAAGATATTATTGAAATTGCTCAACAAATCGATACGTACGATGTTTCAATCAGACCGTATGAAGATTGTTGTACAATTTTCACTCCTGCCAGCCCAAAAACAAAACCAAAGCTTGAAAAAGTGGAGTATTATGAAAGCTTTAAAACATTTGATGAAATGATTGCAGAAGCGGTAAGTGAACGTGAAATCATCATGTTCCCTAAAAAGAAACAAGATAAATTCTCCGACCTTCTCTAAAAAGCCATAAAGACCATAGAAATTTAAACGATGTGTTCGGCTGTTATTGAACAATGATAATACCCATAAATTACTACTTCTTGTGAATGCATGAATTCGTCCATCCGGCACATTCTATATTCAACAAGGAGGTGACACAGACATGGCAAATCAAAGTTCAAATCAACTAGTCGTTCCAGGTGTAAAACAAGCTTTAGACCAAATGAAATATGAAATTGCACAAGAGTTCGGTGTACAGCTTGGACCAGATGCTACAGCGCGTGCTAACGGTTCCGTTGGCGGAGAAATTACTAAGCGTTTAGTGCAAATGGCAGAGCAACAATTAAACGGCGGTTACAAAAAATAATTAAAGTTTCGAACCGGTAGCGAAAGCTGCCGGTTTTTTGTTGTTTTAAAAGGATAGGTCATGCTCAGTCTGAGTTTCTGGCTGTGACGTCTGAAAAATTGCTGGTGACGTCTGAAAAATGATGCTTCACGTCTGAGAAAAGAGCAGCGACGTCTGAAAACAACACTCCCAAGACATAAAGGTGATAAGTAAATAATAAATTAACTGATTATAATGTTCTTTTTGAAAAATCAGTATTATATAGCTATAATGAAGAAGGATGGATCACTCAACAAGGGGGAACTAAAGTGAATCGTGAAAACTTATTGGCACCTTCAAGTTATAACTTGGTACAGGAATTTGAAAAATATGCAACGGATGAAAATCGTTTAGCCTTGATATGGAAAAGTGAGACTGGCGAAACGAAAGAAATTACATACAAAGAATTGATGCAACTGGCAAATCAAGCTGCCAATGTCTTTACGAATAGTGGGTTGACGCAAGGTGATGTCGTTTTGGTCATGGTACCAAGATTAATTGAAGCGTATGTAACTTATATAGGTGCTTTAAAAGCTGGACTGGTTGTTATCCCAAGTTCCGAAATGCTGAGAGCAAAAGATATTGATTACCGTTTAGTACATAGCGAAGCAAAAGCGATTGTGGCATACGAGCCTTTCATCAGCCAATTTGAACAAGTAGAAAATTTAAATGGACTGACTCAATTTGTCATTGGAGAAGGAACCGGAAACTGGGTATCTTTGACGGAAGAACTTCAAAAAGCTTCTTCTGAATTTAAGGGAGCTGCCACTAAAAACTCAGATATGGCATTTTTGTCATACACAAGTGGGACGACAGGGAATCCTAAAGGTGTTGTGCATACTCACGGTTGGGCATTTGCACATTTACGTACATCTGCTGAAAATTGGCTGGGAATTCACGAAGGCGATGTTGTTTGGGCAACAGCAAGTCCAGGGTGGCAAAAGTGGATCTGGAGTCCTTTTGTCGCAACTCTCGGCAGTGGTGCAACTGGATTTGTTTATCATGGAAAATTTGAACCGAAAACGTATTTAACTTTACTTGAGGAATATCAAGTAAATGTTCTCTGCTGTACACCAACCGAATACAGAATTATGGCGAAAGTGGAGGGATTATCTGCGTATAATCTATCTTCACTGCATAGTGCAGTGTCTGCCGGCGAACCGTTAAATCGTGAAGTCATTGATACATTCAATCGGGAATTCGGTTTAGAAGTGCGGGACGGCTATGGACAGACGGAAAACACATTATTGGTTGGAACAATGAAAGGCATGGAAGCGCGTCCAGGGTCAATGGGGAAACCAACACCTGGTAACCAAGTTGACATCATTAATGAATTTGGAGAGGTTTGTGCACCTGGAGAAGTCGGGGATATTGCAGTTCATGTCGATACACCAGCATTATTTAAATCTTATTTAAAAGATCCTGAGCGCACAAAAATGCAATTCAGGGGAACTTATTATATTACAGGAGACAAGGCTTCTAAGGATGAGGACGGGTACTTCTGGTTTGAAGGTCGTGGAGATGATATTATCATCAGTTCGGGATACACGATTGGACCGTTTGAAGTGGAAGACGCTTTAGTTAAGCATCCGATGGTTAAAGAATGTGCTGTTGTGGGAAGTCCAGATGAAATTCGTGGTCATATCGTCAAAGCATATGTCGTATTGGTAGATTCAGAACAGGCATCGTCAGAGCTGGTAAAAGATTTGCAGGACCATGTAAAAACATTAACTGCGCCGTATAAGTATCCTCGTGATATAACATTTATCGAAGAGTTGCCTAAAACTGCTTCTGGTAAAATACGACGTATAGAACTAAGAAATCAAGAACTATCTAAATAAGTACTTCAAAAACTATTCTTATAGCCTTTGTGTAAAAGGTTTATAAGAATAGTTTTTTGTCGTTTACTTTCCCTCAAAAGGATTCTATAATGAGATATATTTCGAGAGTCAAACTAATGAGGTGAAGCGATGTTAGACAAAGAACGTCAAGGTGTCATCTGGGCGATCGGCGCGTATCTTGTTTGGGGAGTTCTTCCAATCTATTGGAAGTGGCTGAACCATGTGCCGAGTGATGAAATCTTAACAAGCCGTGTCCTTTGGGCATTTATATTTACATTGTTATTCGTTGCAATGATGAGAAACAGCAGACTGCTGATTGAAGATTTAAAAACATTGTGGCTGAATCAGAAAGCATTTTGGAGCCTGTTTCTTGCGTCGGTATTAATCTCAGGAAACTGGTTTTTATATATTTGGGCCGTTAACAGTAACCATCTTGTAGAAACGAGTTTAGGTTACTATATTAATCCATTGATTTCTGTTTTACTGGGGATCATTTTCTTGAAGGAACGTTTGACGACAGCGCAAAAACTTGCCTTTGTCATTGCTTCCATTGGTGTACTAATCCTGACCATATCCTATGGGCGTTTCCCATGGCTTGCTTTTGCTCTGGCTATCAGTTTCGCCATTTACGGATTGATGAAAAAAACAATCCCGTTAGATGCTGTTCGCGGGCTGACAATCGAAACTATGTTTATAGTGCCATTCGCGTTTATTTATTACCTTTATTTATTTTTTACTGACCAGGCTGTCCTTTTTCATGATTCATTCCAAACGGATTTGTTGTTGATTCTGACAGGTGCCGCTACTGCAGTACCATTAGTTCTATTCGCAAAAGGAGCTCAACAAATTCCTTTATACATGATCGGATTTTTACAATACATTGCACCGACTTGTATGTTGTTTCTTGGAGTCATTATTTATGGAGAAACGTTCAATGCCATTGATTTACTGTCATTTTCCCTGATCTGGCTTGCGCTGATTCTCTTTACAGTTTCGAAGGTAATGGAAGCACGAGCGAGAAAAATTAAATTGGCTAAAATATAAAACAGACGAGATGGGGAATCTCGTCTGTTTTTTCTTGGCATCAATTTTTGTTATGTCCAGTTATATGAGGTTTCTGTCCACTCGTCATGAGTTTTTGATCAGTCAGGGTGAGTTTCCGTCTAGTCGCGCCAATTTCCGTCCACTCACATTTTTATTGCATTTTTAAAAATTAAAGATACGTGCGTTTCACTTTTTCCCAGAATGAATTGTTTTTTAGCTTGACGGTCTTAACGATACGGTCACTTAATTCAATTTTAACTGATTCCACATGTTGAATACTTAATGATTCATTGTCCATCCCCATGGTAGGGTAGTCATTGCCATCTTGCTGCAAGCGTAATGTTAATTGACGTTGACCGCTTAAAATGAATGAAGAACCGAGTGTGCGGTATTTGTTACTGTTTACGGATGCAAGTTCAGAGACTTGGAAACAAGGAAGGAGAGGGTCCACGACTGCACCATTTACAGACTTATTATAAGCTGTGCTACCAGTCGGTGTTGCAATGATCATGCCGTCACCCCGGAATGTTTCGAAATGTAGTCCATCAATCTCGACATCAAGAACAAATGTCTTAATAATATTGGAACGGATACTAAATTCATTCAAGCAATAAAAAGGTGGATTGTCATCCACTATAACTTGTAAAATAGGGTAACGACGTACTTCAATTTCTGCATGTTGAACTGCCTGAATCACTGTCTCCATGTCGTGGAAATGAAAATCACAATACATACCCAGCGACCCAGTAGTAGAGATTCCTGCATACAGACAATCTTGACGGAAACCGGTTTTGCGGACGGCTTGAAGGAAAGAACCATCTCCACCTAAGCTGACAATGATATTTGCGCTATCAGCATCATCTACCGTATTGAATCCTTGTTTCGAAATCATCTCTGTCAGAATTGATTTTTTTTGTAGGGAGCTTTCATCATGTTTGGAATAAATAAAAATATGTGTACGTTCGGACAATACTGTCACGACCTTTCCGTGGATACTTGTCGTTATTTTAGCATGTTCTGAAACATTTCGACATTTTATTCGTATTACGTTAAGAGTAGAAAAAGGGGGATTATTGAATTGAATGCAAAACGTTGGATTGCTTTAGGTGCTGCTGCACTATTATTCGGCTTGTCTATCATCATTAATATTGCGTCATTTGCTTTTAGTAATGATTGGACATCTAATTTTGAAAACATGCTGGCTGTGCCAGAAAGTGAATATACTGAAAGCGTATTGGAAGCAGGCGATCTGTCTGAACGTATCGCTGTATTAACAGTGGACGGCGTGATCCAGGATACAGGCGGCGCAACTTCACTATTTGGAGCGGCCGGTTACGATCACCAGTTTTTTATGGATCAACTTGAAATGATTAAAGAAGACGATTCAATCAAAGCGGTGGTTTTGCAAGTAAACTCACCAGGTGGCGGTGTTGTCGAGTCTGCACAAATATACGATAAAATAAAAGAAGTACAAGAAGAAGTTGGCGTTCCATTTTATGTGTCGATGGGCAGCATGGCAGCATCAGGCGGCTATTATATCGCCGCACCTGCAGAGAAAATTTTCTTGAATAAAGAAACATTAACAGGTTCCATTGGGGTAATTATGGAGAGTGTAAACTACGGAAAACTCGCTGAAAAATATGGTGTTGATTTCGTAACCATCAAAACAGGACCGTATAAAGATATCATGAGCCCAACCCGTGAAATGACTGAAGATGAGCGTGCGATGTTACAGGACATGATCAACGAATCGTATGAGTCATTTGTAGATATTATTGAAGAAGGCCGTGGCATGACGGAAGCTGAAGTGAAAAAAGTGGCGGATGGACGCATTATGAATGGGCGTCAGGCGATAGAAGCCGGTCTTGCGGATGATTATGGATATTTGGAAGATGTTATTGAAGCTGTTCGTAAAGACTTTGATTTAGAGAACGCAGAAGTCATGCAATATGAATATCCTTCAGGCTTCACGAGCCTATTTTCCATGAAAGCTCAATCATTAATGGGTGGAGACATGGAAACGCAATTGGTTGGCCGTTTACTTTCGGATTATAACGCTCCTCGTATGATGTATTTATACGGTGAGAAGTGAGGAGGAACAGTAAATGACTGATCGACAAGATCTCAATGAACAAGAAACTCCTATTGAAAAAGTAGCTGCACCAGTCGCACCAAAACCAAGTTATACAGCTCACAATAATGAACAGTATGTCTTAAAACCTGCAGGGTTCTGGGTACGTTTCTGGGCATATTTATTAGATTTACTTGTCATTTCTTCTATTACATCAATTGTCATCTATCCGTTATTTCGTATTTTCGGATGGGACGTACAAGGGACAACTTGGTATGCACCGATCGGATTTGTTACCGGCTTCATTTTCTATTTATATTTTGTACTAATGACGAAGTTCTTTAAACAAACGGTCGGGAAAATGGTTTTTGGATTACGCGTCATCGGATTACAGGAGGAGTCACTTTCTATAAGCACGATTCTTTTCCGGGAGTGGATTGGCCGCTTTTTCTCGGCAACGATCTTACCGTTGTATTGGGTTATCGGCTTGACACCTAAAAAACAAGGATTGCATGACTTCATAGCTGATACAATGGTGATTCATGAACAAACGTATGAAAAGAAGATTATCACTACTTATCAGCCTGTTCCGAATCAAGTCAGTTGCATCAGCCAAAAGCATTCTAGTAAGATGTAGGAAGATGAAGGAAAGGAAGGCGTTATCATGGCACAAATTACATTTAAGCAAAACCCAGTAACATTACTTGGTAAAGAAGTAACAGTAGGTGACACGGCGCCAAATTTCACAGTTTTAGCTAATGATCTTAGCCCGGTTACATTAGAAGACTCAAAAGGCAAAACAAGATTGATCAGTGTGGTTCCATCATTGGATACAGGTACATGTGATGCACAAACTCGAAAATTCAACGAAAGTGCTGCTGAACTTGGTGAAGATGTTGTCATTTTAACCATTTCGAATGATTTGCCATTCGCTCAAAAACGTTGGTGTGCAGCTGCTGGAATCGATTCAGTACAAACACTTTCAGATCACCGCGATTTGTCATTCGGTGAAGCATACGGAGTAGCAATCAAAGAATTGAGATTGCTTGCTCGTGCCATTTTTGTAGTGGACAGCAACGACAAAGTTACTTATGTAGAGTATGTTTCTGAAGCAACAGAACATCCTGATTATGAAAAAGCAATCGCCGCTGTAAAAGCAGCACAAAAGTAAAATTCAGAAGCCCACTCGATTTTTGAGTGGGTTTCCCATTGCACAAAAAATAACCATATAATCTTGTGCTTTTGCAAGTGCAGGAAATGTTTGTTTAAAAGGAGAACTTCATGAACAGTTCGATGGAACAATTATTTACATTTATCGATAACCATGCAAAAAAAATGCAAAGCGCGGAAGACTTAACGTATATTGAGGGCGTTTTGGAAACGACAGAAATGTGGTTGGATGGCGATATTGAACCAAATATCCAAAACCTCCAAAAAGAAGATATCCGAAAATCTATTCAACTTGCTATTTTAAAAGGCATGAAAGAACATGTTCAGGCGCATCATCAGATGACCCCAGATTCACTTGGTCTGCTTGTTGGCTATTTCGTGGATCAACTGACGAAAGATAAAAAGCAATTATCCATTTTGGATCCTGCAGCAGGTACGGGAAATTTATTGTTTACCGTATTAAATTTCTTAGAGGATAAAGCAACAGCAACAGCGGTTGAAATTGATGATATGTTAATCCGACTAGCTGCTTCAACAGGTGATTTGTTGCAACAACCTGTAACTTTATATCGTCAGGATGCTTTGCAACCTTTACTGATTGACCCTGCAGATGTTGTCATCAGTGATTTGCCGGTAGGTTATTATCCAGATGATAAAACTGCTGCTGGATATGAATTGAAAGCTAAAGAAGGCATGTCTTTCGCGCATCATTTGATGATTGAACAATCCATTCGTCATACGGTTGATGGGGGACACTTGGTGTTTCTAGTTCCTCAAGGGATTTTTGAATCACCTCAAGCGAAGGATTTACACGCATACTTTGCCAACCATGCTTGGATTCAAGCGGTTGTGCAATTACCCGTGAACTTGTTTAAAAATGAAGCTCATGCGAAGAGTTTACTAGTGCTTCAAAAGAAATCACCTGAAATGAAACAACCTAAAGAAGTGTTACTTGCAAAAGTTCCTAATATGTCAAATAAGGAAGCCATGGCTTTGTTCTTTGAAAAAGTTAAAATATGGCGTCAAGAAAATACGAACTGAGAGTTGTTCGCCTCATTTTTCACCTGTACAATGACTGTATAAGTGGAAAAGGGGCGTTTTTTTATGATCAATATATTGGCAATCAATGCAGGAAGCTCATCATTAAAATTTCAATTGCTTCAGATGCCTCAAGAACATGTTGTAGCCAAAGGGTTAATCGAGCGCATCGGATTGAAAGAACCGATTTTTTCAATGACCACGAATGGAAAAAAAGTAGAATTGATCGAAAAAATTACAAACCATGAGGACGCAGTTCAATTACTTCTGCATCATCTGGTGGAACAACAGGCAGTGACATCCCTACAAGATATAAATGGAATCGGACATCGCTTAGTCCATGGTGGTGAGGAATTTAGCGATTCAGTGTTAATCGATGATGAAGCAATTTCAGCTTTCGAAAAACTATCCGATTTGGCACCACTCCATAATCCAGCCAATATCACGGGAATCATTGAATTTAAAAAAGCTTTGCCGCATGTACCGGCAGTTGCAGTGTTTGATACAGCATTTCATCAAACCATGCCTGAAAGTTCTTTTTTGTATTCGATTCCATATGACTACTACAAAAAGTATGGTATCCGGAAATATGGCTTTCACGGCACTTCACACAAATATGTAACCGGACGTGCGGCCGAATTATTAAACCGACCAGTAGAATCAATCAGACTGATCTCGTGCCATCTTGGTAACGGAGCAAGTATTGCAGCAATTGATGGAGGACGTTCAATCGATACTTCCATGGGGTTTACACCTTTAGCAGGAGTCACGATGGGGACACGTTCAGGTAATCTGGATCCGGCACTGATTCCATTCTTGATGGAAAAGACTGAAAAAACCGCAGAAGAAGTTCTGGATATCTTAAATAAGAAATCCGGAATGCTAGGGGTATCAGGATTTTCAAGTGATTTGCGCGACATTGAAGTGGAAGCGTCAAAAAACAACCCACGTGCTCAATTGGCACTTGACGTGTTCGCAAATCGGATTCATAAATATATTGGTTCATACGCAGCGCGGATGAATGGAGTAGACGCTATCATTTTCACGGCAGGTATCGGAGAAAACAGTGATATAATCCGTGCAAAAGTATTGGCAGGTCTTCAGTTTATGGGCGTTTACATGGACCCGGATCTAAATAAAATACGTGGAAAAGAAGCATTTATCAGCTTCCCACATTCCCCAGTAAAAGTAATCGTCATACCGACGAACGAAGAAGTGATGATTGCGAGGGATACGGTGAGATTGTCTGGCTTACAAGGTTTTTGATACACTAAACAGAAAAAGTCGTTACCTTTGACTTCGATGTGAAACCATAACCCGAATTTTATTTAAACTGCGCTGATATTAACCTTTCTTCATGTTCTAATCCAATGTGAAGGAAGGTTATTTTTATAGCGCCACGAAAGTTAGTTAAAATTAGCGACTTGATTGATGACTTTAAAATGAATCAGCAAATTTAAGGTCGTAAAGATAAGTGTAATGAATACCATTTGGCTATGAATTATTTTAGTAAGTTTTTACTGATATATGCACGGTTAGTTAGTACACTAATAAAGTAAAAGGTTTATTTCAGTAAAATAAGGTATATTATATTTGTTGAATAGATTCTCTTTAAAGACAAGAAAAGTAGGTGAACAAAGTGGGGAAATATCAATTGGATTCCAAAGGTCAGATGGCTGTGGCGAAGTATCATGAAAAACACAAGCCTGCCAAATTTGATAAAAAGCAGCAACTTGAAAAAATACGTGCGGAGTATTTGAAAAAAAAGCAAAAACAAACAGATAAATAATATGAATGAAAACATATTGATAAACGTTGAGGTTTGAGCGACAAATCCTAAGGATAATCGATAAATGTTCGAATCTGATTGATAAACTGCTCATATTGATTGATAAATTTTTCACAATCTCAAATCAATAATACAAAAACCCAAAGACTCCTGCAAAGAGCCTTTGGGTTTTATCGATTATTCATGTTCTTCAGTACGAACGACGAGTACGTCACACTTTGCTGCACGTACAATATGTCCAGATACGCTACCAATCAGGAACCGCTCTACAGTACTTAAGCCTGTTGCCCCGCAAATGATTAAGTCTGCTTCAACTTTAGCAGCGACTTCTCTAGCGATTAATGTTTTAGGGGAACCGTAATCCACAAACACATTTACTTTTGTCACACCAGCCGCTTCCGCTTCCTTCTTATAGTTGCCCAACAGTTCTTCCGCGAATGATTGCGCACGGTCAGCGATTGATCGGTCATATGCTTCAATGGCAGCAAATGAGCGTGTATCAATAACATTTACTAAGTTCAAAGTCGCATCATTTCGTTTCGCAACTCCAATTGATTTTTTGAAAGCCCAAGCCGCTTCTTTAGAACCATCCACTGCAACTAGGATGTGGTTGTATGAAAGTGTCATGTCAATTCCTCCTCCAAATTTGTCTCTTACATAATATAGTTCTGTATAGGACGAGGAATACCTGCTTTTTATGAAAGATTTCCATTTAGAAACGTCAATTTTGTGACATGAAATTTTTTAAGAACTAGGTAGACAATTGAACTGACGATAAAAACCAACATGCCGGGAGATAGTTCTTTAGGAATAATCAAATAAGCTATGCTCATCGTTACGAATGTAATAATGGCTGCTAAATTTATTTTGTATGAGCCACTGACGACCTGCAGCAAATCTTCCTCTGATATTGTGCCTCTTTTAAACCATAAATAATCGATGACAATAATGGCTGATAAAGGGACGATTCCCGCTCCTAAAAGTGAAATAATAGCTGCAGCTTCTGCAGAAAGACGAGGGAAGCAACTCAGAAAAACGCCGGTACCTCCAAATAATAATGCACTTTTAATTCTCCCGAGCGAAGGCCATGTGTTAAGAAGACTGAACCCCCCGGTATACGCATTGCCGATGTTGATGGATATCATGGCGAGCAGACCGCTAAAAGTGATGAAAAGTCCTACATAGAAACTCGGTGCCTGATCACTAAGTGTAACGAATGGATTCGTGGAGTGGAAATATGCAGCCACCAATGTTCCGATCAGTGCAGTCATGAAATAACCTGCAGTGTTTCCAACAAACATACCGACAAACCCCTGGCGAGCAGTTTTAGCATAGCGTGTCATATCGCTTGAAGCGCTGACACCTGAAACAAATTGCACAAAAGCCAGACTCATATAAAAGAAAAATACGCCCCAATGCATTGATGAATTTGATGTACTAATAGCATTTACGGCTGACATTTCTTTAAAAATAACAAAGAGCATAAGGCCTTGCCCAATTATCAATAAAGGAAGAAACAATCTAGTGACTTTTTTCACAGCATCGTATCCAACAAGGGCTAGATAAGCCATCAAGCTCGCAGTCAAACTGGCCAGTACGGCGAAAGGTATATGGATATCCACAAAGATCGATATCACAGCTTGTAAAATAAAAGTGCCCCCGATGGTTTGCACACTGAACCAATATAATGAAGTGAGGACACGTATAGGAGAAGCGATTTTTGTAGCTAGCCAAGATCCAACAAACGTACGCAATATGTATTGCCCTGGCAGGCCATATAGAGCGCCTGGGATAGACAAAGCTGAAACACAAAGAAATGCGAGGAGAGCACCGATCCATACTGCGAGAAACGCGGCCAACCATGGAAGATTTCCTTGTGTAACAGCCAGCGCAGGAACAAGAAAGTTTCCTGCATTGACGGAAAAAGCAAAAGTGATGATTGCGTACTCTTTCCAAGTCGATATTTTGAGGGAAGAGGGGACTGCTTCAAGTCCATATTGTTCGAAATTGCCTGTATTCGTTCGTGCCATATGTATTTACACCATCTTCCAATTATCAGATTAATCTAATATTATGATTACAAAATATTTTTAAAGCCAATTTCCATTATATCTGATAGAATGGATTTGCTTTCAACAATTTTATAAATGTCGGTTCATTTCGACTTATTTACATTACTCATTTTCTATAAATGACACAGGAGGGTTTTTCAATGAGAATTGGAGTGCCAACAGAAATAAAAAATAATGAAAACCGTGTAGCTATGACGCCAGCTGGTGTTGTTAACTTATCTGTTTTCGGTCATGAAGTATTTATTGAAGCTGGAGCTGGACTTGGTTCAGGTTTCACAGACGAAGCATATGCAGATGCAGGAGCAACTATTGTTGCTACGGCAGCAGAAGCATGGTCTCAAGAAATGGTCATGAAAGTTAAAGAACCGATTGCTTCTGAATACGGTTACTTCCGTGAAGGGTTAATCTTGTTCACGTACTTACATTTAGCACCTGAACCAGAATTGACTCAAGCTTTGGTTGATAATAAAGTAGTTGGGATTGCATACGAAACAGTTCAACTTCCAAACAACTCATTGCCATTGTTAACACCGATGAGTGAAGTAGCTGGTCGCATGTCTACTCAAATTGGTGCTCAATTCTTGGAGAAAATCCATGGTGGTATGGGGATTTTACTTGGAGGAGTACCTGGGGTTTCTCGTGGTAAAGTAACAATCATCGGTGGCGGTATTGCAGGAACAAACGCTGCTCGTGTTGCAATCGGTATGGGGGCAGATGTAACGATCATCGATTTAAGTCCAGATCGTCTTCGCCAATTAGAAGATTTATTCGGGCGTGATGTACAGACATTAATCTCAAATCCATTCAACATTGCTGAATCAGTAAAAGATTCTGATCTTGTAATTGGGGCAGTATTAATTCCAGGAGCTAAGGCGCCGAAACTTGTAACGGAAGAAATGATCAAATCAATGAAACCAGGTTCTGTTGTTGTCGACATCGCAATTGACCAAGGTGGAATTTTTGAAAGTTCTGACCGTATTACTACACATGACCAACCAACTTATGAAAAACATGGTGTTGTTCATTACGCAGTTGCGAATATGCCAGGTGCAGTTCCACGTACATCGACAATGGCTTTAACGAACGTAACAGTTCCTTATGCTGTTCAAATTGCGAACAAAGGCTATGCGCAAGCAAGTTTAGACAACAGTGCACTTCTAAAAGGTATCAACACTCTTGAAGGACATGTTACTTATCAAGCAGTTGCTGATGCACAAGGACTTCCATACGTTGCAGTTGAACAACTTTTAAATAAATAATTAAGTTAAGAATAAGACCCTTTCCACTGCTAAAGTGGAACGGGTCTTATTCTGTAGACAAGCAATTCATAAATATACCTGTATACTTATGAATCTTTAAATAAGGTGAACCGTATAAGTATTTATCATTATCGGGGGTGATTTATTGTTATTCATTATTATAGTTTTATTGATTCCTGTATATGGGTATTGCATTTGGAGTCTGTATAAACCGGTAGAAAGTTTTTTATTTTTGGATCGTTGGAGATACAAAGAAACTCCTGAATTATCAGAGATACAAATTAAGTTGATTAGAATCGGGAGTGTAGTTGCTATGATAATTATGACAATATCTTTAATTGCCCTTGCTATTGTGTCATTTACACCTACACCGCCTTTACCAAATATAAATGTTTAAGAAGGTTCCTTAGTGAGCTTTAATTGAACCCAAAATGTTAGACAGGTAATTTACGCTACTAATGGGAAAGACCTGTATCGCTTATATCGCGATACAGGTCTTTTAAAATTCGTTTTTATCAGTATTAAGCGGTCGGAATGATAACCAATTCTTTCGGGTACTTCGTTAGGACTTCGACACCGTCTTTTGTAACAACAACATCATCTTCTATACGAACGCCCGTAATATTCGGATCATAGATCCCAGGTTCGATTGTGAAGACCATGCCTTCGATCAATTCCATCTCATTATTTCCTGTTACTGAAGGGAATTCATGGACAGAAATTCCGAGACCATGTCCTAGGCGATGGGTGAAGTATTCACCATAACCCGCTTCCGTAATCACATCTCGTGCAATCTTATCCAAATCCATCGCACGTACACCTGGTTTTACAGCGTCGACGGCATCTTGCTCTGCTTTTCGTACGGTTTCATATACTTCTTTTTGAGCTTCAGTAGGCTCGCCAAACGAAACAGTACGCGTAATATCCGAGCAGTATCCTTTGTAGATAACGCCTAAATCGAATAAGACGAAATCACCTTTTTGGATTTTTCGGTCGCCGGGCTTCCCATGAGGAGATGCCGTTTTAGGACCGCTCAATACCATCGTATCAAATGACATATGGGAAATTCCTTTTTTCTTTAAAGCAAGTTCGATTGCTGTCAGTATTTCAAGCTCGGTCTTACCTTCAGCGATTTCACTGACACCTACTTCGATTGCATAATCGGCATAAGCAGCCGCTTGTCGAAGAATCTCAAGTTCCTGTTCGTCTTTCACTACACGCATCGCATTTAATTGGTCGTCTAAACGATCGAATGTAGCTTGTGGGAACAACTCTTGAAGGGCTTCTAAACGTTCAACTGTCATATGGGACTTTTCAATTGCAAGTCGAGAAATAGTCGATTTCTTTTCAATCGCTTCTTTTAATAACTGCCATGGATTGTCCGTATCCTGATGTCCTACAACATCAAAAGACCAGCCGGCAGCTTGCGCATCTGGAACTTCCATTTTCGGACAAATCATCAATGGTTCAGCATCCTGGAATACTACTACGCCCAATAATCGTTCATGGGGATTGCTGCGGAAACCGGATACGTAAAAAACATTGTCAGGTGTCGTGATAAACGCAGCGTCTATTTTATGTTGTTTTAAATACGAAGAGATTTGATTGATTTTGCTCATATAAGCACTCCTTTATAACTTTCTCCCTCTAAGCATATCAAAAAACAGGAGATACGACATTTATATCGTATACTTATCAAATAACAAATAAAGGAGGTTCAAGAATATGTATGTATCTTTTCACGGGCATTCAGTTGTCAAAATCAAAACGGGTGATTATACGATATTGATTGACCCGTTTATTACAGGGAACGACTTGACTGATCTAGTTGCAGAAAACGAAAAGCCGGATGTCATATTATTAACGCACGGACATAACGATCATGTAGGGGACACGATTGCCCTCGCAAAAGCGAATGACACCCTAGTCGTTGCACCTTTTGAGCTTGCAGAGTATTTGTCATGGCAAGGTGTAAAAACGCATGGAATGCATATTGGTGGAGCAAATCAATTCGATTTTGGAAAAGTGAAATTCACGCAGGCTTTCCACGGCTCTTCTTATGTAACGGAAAAGAATGAAATAATTTATACTGGAATGCCAGCAGGAATTCTGTTTATGGCTGAAGGGAAAACCATTTACCATGCAGGTGATACTGCATTATTTGGAGATATGAAGTTAATCGGTGAAAGACACCCGATTGATTTGGCATTTTTACCAATCGGTGATAACTTCACAATGGGTATTGAGGATGCTGCCTATGCGGTTGAGTTATTGAAACCAAAAGCCGTCGTTCCGATACATTACAATACGTTTCCTCCAATTAAACAAAATCCTCAGGACTTCAAAGCAGCAGTTGAAGGGGTAACGGTTCATGTCCTTAACGCTGGCGATGGAGTGGAATTGTAATGAACAAGGCACGGAAGTCACTGACTTTCCGTGTTTTTTATTTAATTAAAAGAGTGGCTTTGTGATACACTAATTACAGAACGATTGTTTGGGGAATAGGTGAATACATGGCTACTAAACACGAACAAATATTACAATATATTGAGTCTTTACCCGTTGGAGACAAAATCTCCGTTCGTCGGATAGCGAAAGAACTGCAAGTGAGTGAAGGCACGGCGTACAGGGCAATCAAAGAGGCTGAAACTCAGCGTTATGTTAGTACGATTGAACGGGTTGGAACGATTCGTATTGAAAAGAAAAAGAAAGAAAATATCGAACGACTGACTTTTGCAGAAGTTGTAAACATTGTGGATGGCCAAGTATTGGGTGGCAAAAGTGGATTACATAAAACGCTAACCAAGTTTGTAATTGGGGCAATGCAATTAGAAGACATGATGCGTTACACCGATGCAGGGAGTTTGTTGATCGTCGGAAATCGGGCGAAGGCACATTTTACTGCATTGAAAGCTGGAGCGGCCGTCTTGATTACCGGTGGGTTTGAAGCATCGGAGTCTTTGAAAAAAGTGGCGGATGAATTAGAGTTGCCGATTATCTCGACAAGTTATGACACATTTACAGTGGCCACAATGATTAATCGTGCCATCTATGATCAATTAATCAAGAAAGAAATTTTATTCATTGAAGATATTTATATCCCTTACCAGGAAACCGATTTCTTGCGTGTAAGTGATGATGTGAAGTCGTATCATGACAAAAATGCGCAAACAAATCATGGTGGTTTTCCGGTAGTAGATGCTAATCAAAAAATAGTCGGAATCGTTACTGCGAGGGATGTAATCGGGAAAAATCATGGTGAATCAATCGAGAAAGTCATGACCAAAAATCCAATTACAGTCTCGATGAAAACAAGTGTGGCCACTGCTGGACATCGGATGATTTGGGAAGGTATCGATTTGATGCCTGTAGTCAATGACGCTGGTATTCTTGAAGGCGTCATCAGTCGCCAGGATGTATTGAAAGCCTTGCAACTGGCACAAAGGCAACCGCAACATGGCGAAACAATCGATGATATTGTGAAAAATCAAATGAAAGTTTTGCAAGATGATGAACTCGCTGTCGAGTTTACGGTAACCCCTCAAATGACAAACCAATTTGGGGCGATATCTTATGGGGCCTTTACTACGTTGTTGGCTGAAGCGGGTAATTACGCCATGAAAAATAGAAAACGCGGAGATAGTGTCGCTGAAAATATGACGATCTATTTCATTAAACCTGTCCAGATGGATAGTGTATTGACCGTACGTCCCCGCATACTAGATATGAGCCGGAAGTTTGTAAAGATGGAGTTTGACGTCTTCCATGGTACTCTTCTAGTCGGGAAAGCGATGATGATGTTCCAGTTGTTGGAGAGATAAGATTATCCCATAAAAAAAGTGATGCTAGTAAGCATCACTTTTTGTTCAGATTGTATTCTTCTTCAACAAATTGACCGTAGTGTTTGGCAACGCGGTAATAATTAATCATGGTAAACAATCCAATAACGATAAACAGTCCGGAAATCACATACGTTAAGGTAGTCGGGAATAAAAATAATTGGTTGAGTCCGAAGAAAAACAACAAACTGCCAAGTGCTATTAAAGCACGATTCGCATACCATTTCTTGGCAATCGGTAACTCACTGCGAAATTGCTTCGTTTTAAAATAGAAATAAAACGCAAAAGAAACAACAATCAGAAATATAAATACAGCATTTATCATCGTAAACCTCCTGTTAATAAATGAAACTGTCATTATTGTATCGACATTTTTACAGAATTGCGAATGGTATACACGAAAGGTCGGAGGGAAAATCATGAAACGTCAAATCATTGACACAATATCTGCTTACGAAACAATCATTATCCATCGGCATGTACGACCAGATCCCGATGCATATGGATCTTCATTTGGGTTGAAAGAAATATTGAAGGCAAGTTATCCGGATAAAAATATTTACGTAACAGGTGAACATGAAGATACGTTAAGCTTCCTGGCTCACCCTGATCAAGTAAGTGACGCACAATTTGAAGGCGCACTAATTATCGTTACGGATACAGCCAATACAGAACGCATCGACGATCAACGATACAAATCAGGCGCATTTCTAATCAAGATTGACCATCATCCGAACGATGACGCTTACGGTGACTTATTATGGGTAAATACACAAGCTAGTTCTGCCAGTGAAATGATCTATGACTTATTCGAAGAAGGTCAGTCAAGTGCGAATTGGCAATTGTCTGACGATGGTGCTCGTGTTCTATTTGCAGGCATCGTCGGAGATACTGGACGATTTATGTTTTCAAGCACCAGTCAAAAGACTTTTGACACAGCTGGTGATTTAATTAAATACAATTTTGATCGTACCGAATTATTCAATGGAATGTACGAAGTAGAACGCAATTTATTGAATTTACAAGGACATATTTATCAACATTTCGTGATGAACGAAAATGGAGCCGCTTATGTTAAATTACCACTAGAAACGTTGAGAGAATTTGGAGTGACTGCAAGCGAAACGTCGTTATTGGTTGGCTCGCTTGGCAATGTAAAAGGAATCAAAGCTTGGATTATATTTATTGAAGAAGAAGATCAAATACGCGTTAGACTGCGTTCAAAAGGTCCAGTAATCAATGAACTAGCTAAACAGTATGGTGGCGGTGGGCATCCACTTGCTTCAGGAGCTTCCGTCTATAACTGGAAAGATGCGGATGAAGTTATCGCTAAACTAAACACATTATGTGAGTAAGAAAGAGGGGGAAGGAACAATGAATCCAGTGTATCCACAAGTAGGGACTTCAGCTGATTTACTAAATAGTACGATTCGCTTAGAAGCATTGATTCCTTTCCTTCAAGATCAACAGGCGTCTTCAGTAGCTCTTACAAATAGACGTTTATACGGTGTGTTGCCGTTTTATCAGGCTGTCAGGAAAGCGGGTTTGAATCCCGTCATTGGTTTAACTTGTCATATTGAACTATTGGACGAGACTCTCGTAGAGGTCCAGCTATATGCGAAAAACAACTTGGGGTACCAGAACTTATTGAAAATCAGTAGTGCACTGGAAGTGAAAGGGTTATCCGCTCTCCCAATCAAATGGTTACGTGCCTACAGAGAAGGTTGTCTGGTGGTTGTCCCACTAGCCAAACTCGAAACAAAGCAAACAATTGATTCGAGCTTGAATGCTTTAAAAGAAATTATGGGTTCTGGTTTGTTTGGTGGAATTGAACGAGCAGGCGGTTTAATTTCTGATAACGAAAGTGCCTTTGTTGCAAAATGTAGAGAAAGGCAAATTTCGTTAATGGCAACTCATCAGGCAAACTATGTATCTTCAAAAGATGCATTTGCTTATGAAGTGGCTCAAGCCATTGCAAACGGAGTAAAACTTAGCGATTCTAACCGGGTTAAACCTCAGCATGAGCATCACTATTTGCCTACTCGGGATCAATGGATTGAATGGTTTGCGGACCAGCCAGAGTGGTTGGAGGAAACATCAAGACTTCTTGAGCGTTGTCGTGTTGAACTTGTCACGGATCAATATCATATGCCGAAATTTCCAGTACCGGATAATGTTTCGGTGCAGGATGTTTTGCGAGAAAAGTGTATCTCCGGACTACAACAGCGTTTGTCATTAGTCAATGAACCGTATAAAAAAAGACTTGAGATGGAACTAAACGTGATTAATCAAATGGGTTATGCCGATTATTTTTTAATTGTGGCTGACTTTATGGAGTACGCGAAAAATAATCAAATTTTGACAGGTCCCGGCCGTGGCTCTTCTGCAAGCTCCCTTGTCGCGTATTCGTTATACATTACTCATGTCGATCCCTTGGAGTATGGTCTGTTATTCGAACGTTTCTTAAATCCGGAACGAATTACGATGCCCGATATTGATATTGATTTTGCTGACCATCGCCGTCAGGAAGTCATTCAGTATGTGGCAAAAAAATATGGCAGCACCCATGTAGCTCAAATAGTCACCTTTGGTACATTGACTGCAAAGGCAGCGGCCAGAGATGTAGCACGCGTCTTTGGGTTTGATAGTTCTGTTCTCGAGATGATATCCAAACAACTTCCGAATAAACCCGGCATTTCATTTGAAGAAGCAGTGAACAGCTCTGAGAATCTGAAAAAATGGATTGAGATGGATCATGCACATCAAAAGTGGTTCGCTACTGTTAAAGAGCTGGAAGGGTTGCCGAGAAATGCATCGACCCATGCAGCAGGCGTGGTCTTATCACCTGTTCCCCTAGTCGAGCTTCTGCCAATTGAAGAAGGACAGGACGGCATTTATTTAACCCAGTGGCCAATGAAAGAAGTGGAACAGAGCGGGTTACTGAAAATGGATTTTCTAGGATTAAGAAATTTGACCATTCTGGAAAGAATCCGCACAATGATTTGGTTCGATCAGAACAAGTGGCTCGATTTCGAAAAAATCCCCTTAAATCACGAAGGAACGTTTAAACTACTTCAAGCGGGGGATACAACCGGGGTTTTCCAATTGGAATCAGATGGAATGAGACAAGCTCTTCGTGATATACGACCCACTCATTTCCTGGATATTGTGGCAGTCAACGCTTTATACCGTCCCGGTCCGATGGATAATATTCCTACATATAAACGCAGGAAACATATGGAAGAGAAAACGACATATGTCCATCCCATGCTAGAGCCAATCTTAAAAGAAACTTACGGCGTTATTGTATACCAAGAACAAATCATGCAAATTTCTTCAAGAATGGCTGGTTTTACTTTTGGAGAATCGGATATTTTAAGACGTGCTGTTAGTAAGAAAAATCGACAAGTGCTAGATGAGCAGCGTCAGCATTTTGTAGAACGTGCACAGAGAAATCAATTTACCAAGCAAGAAGCAAACGAAGTATATGATCTAATTGTCAGATTTGCGGACTATGGTTTTCCGAAAAGTCATGCTGTAGCCTACAGTTTGATTTCCTATCAGATGGCTTATTTAAAAGTTCAATATCCGGCTTACTTCTACGCTTCATTATTGACGGCTGCCATGGGAAATCAAGAAAAAATCATGCGACTGATTCAGGAAGTCAAACAGCATAACATTCAACTCCTGCCACCATCCATACATAAAAGCGGACTGACGTTCCGGGTAGAAAATGGTGCAATCCGTTTTGGATTATCGGCAGTCAAAGGAGTTTCCAATGTTTTCTTAAAAGATTTATTGATAAAACGCAAAAACTCTCATCCACTTTGGCAGGATATTTTTGAACTGGCAGCCAGTTTATCGGCAGAACAATTCTCCCGGAAGCAAGTTGAACCGTTGATTAAAGCTGGTGCTCTTGATGATTTTGGTCAAGACCGTGCGACATTGCTTGCAACACTTGATGCAGCCGTACAATACGCAGAACTCGTCAGACCAAATTCAGAACAGGATTTATTTGACGGGGACATCACGACGTTCGGAAAGCCGAAGTACGTGAAAAACTCGGACATGCCTGACTTGCTGAAACTACAATTCGAACGTGAAACACTTGGATTATACATGTCCAACCACCCTGTTGAACGTTTGAAAAAAGAATTGCAACTGCAAGTTTCTTCAATTCAGGAAATCCGTTACGCACGTACAGGCCAATCCGTTGCCATTGTCGGAATGATTGAAGAGATTCGTAGAATTCGTACCAAAAAAGGTGAATCGATGGCATTCATTACCGTTCAAGATGAGACCTCTGATATTTCGTGTACCATATTCCCAAAAGACTATGCACATCATAATCTGGTCATTAAAGAACAGCATGTCATAAAAATCGAAGGCATGATAGAGTGGAGACAAGGTAAGCCACAAATCATTGTTAAAAATTTAAAAGAACTGTCTTAATGAAGACCCAACAATCCTTTGTTGGGTCTTTTTTGTCGATTAAACAGGTATTTTCCCGTATTTCTTCAAAGTGGATAGGTACTTACCGCAACTGCTGTTTTCCGTTTGTCTTTTTCGAATTTTCCATTGCAACTCGGCCAATTTTTTTGTATGATAGGTTCATTGAGTGGTCAGACCACTTTGAAAAATTTGGAAGGTCGAGGCGTGCTATGACAAATCAAACGACAAAAATGTATTTGCAAATTGTTCGTGAACTTCGACTTCTTATTCAATCCGAAAACATACGACCAGGAGGGAAACTTCCATCAGAACGTGAATTAGCGGAACGACTTCAAGTAGGGAGATCGACCGTTCGTGAAGCGCTGCGTAGTCTGGAACTTTTAGGTTTAATTGAAACTAAACGTGGAGAAGGAACGTTTCTCACAGATTTCCGCAAGCACAAATTAGTCGAAGTACTATCAACATTTATTCTACAAGATACGAAAACTATAGAAGATGTACATATCACACGTGAAATACATGAAAAAGAAGCCATTCGCATTGTGGCTGGATCAACGGTATTGAATCAACTACCGGTTTGGGCGAGTTTACTCAAGCAATTACAAGAAGATGGAAGCATTGTACGAGAAGATTTGATTCGAGAAATTTTGATATCAAGTAATAACCGTTTGTCCCTGAAAATGTGGTTTCTCTTAAAGCAATATGGAGAAGAACCATACCAAGGACACTCGGAAGATGAAGAAAACCATGCTATTCAACAATTATTGACAGCCATTATGGATGGAGATATTGAACAGGCGATTCGCTCATATTCTGCTTGGACTAAATGGTTAACACAAGGGAGAGAGACTACATGATACGAGAAATCTTTTCAAGAAATCGTAAAAACAAATACGCGACGATTCCATCAAATGCATCAAAAACAGATGTTCCAGAAGGCATTATGACAAAATGTCCGGAATGCAAACATATCGGTTTGACGAAAGACTTAATCAAAAACAAAAAAGTTTGTCCGGCTTGTGATCATCATTACAAAATGACGGCTTATGAACGTGTGTCTATTTTTATCGATGAGGACACATTTGTATCAATGGACGATCATTTAAGTACTGTCAATCCACTTAATTTTCCAGGATATACGGATAAAATTAAGTCAGATAGTGAGAAAACCGGCTTAAATGAAGCGGTCCTTACTGGGACTGGATTAGTAAATGGACGCAAAGTTGTGGTAGCTATTATGGATGCACATTTCCGAATGGGTTCGATGGGGTCAGTGGTTGGTGAAAAAATTACTCGCGCCGTTGAAGAAGCGACGAAGCAAGAAGTACCTTTCATTATTTTTACTGCCAGCGGTGGAGCACGCATGCAAGAAGGAGTGCTTTCACTAATGCAAATGGCGAAAACAAGCGTGGCACTAAATCGTCATAGTGAAAGAGGACAACTATTTATTTCAATTCTGACTCATCCAACTACAGGAGGGGTTTCAGCAAGTTTCGCTTCTATTGGTGATATCAATTTAGCTGAACCAAAAGCATTGATTGGCTTTGCAGGCCGTCGTGTTATTGAACAAACTGTACGGGAAAAACTACCAGAAAACTTCCAGACGGCCGAGTTCTTATTGGCACATGGACAGCTGGATGCAGTAGTCCACCGTTCTTCGATGAAAGAAACCGTATCCACACTTGTAAAGCTTCATGCGAAAGGAGGCAATTAATATGGTGAAAACTCTTCCTTTTGAAGAACCAGTTATTCAATTACGTGATAAAATCACTGAGTTAAAAGACTTCACTTCTAATGCTGACGTTGATTTATCCACTGAAATTCAACAATTAGAAGATCGTCTTCAAAAACTGGAGACAGATATTTATGACAATATGCAACCATGGGACCGCGTTCAGGTTGCTAGACATCCAGAACGCCCAACGACTCTTGATTATATTCGTGAAATTTTTACAGACTTCATTGAACTTCATGGTGACCGTTCGTATGGAGATGATGAAGCCATAGTCGGAGGTATCGCCGCATTCAATGGTTGTCCGATAACCGTAATCGGTCATCAACGAGGCAAAGATACGAAAGAAAATATTCGACGAAATTTTGGAATGCCTCATCCTGAAGGTTACCGCAAAGCATTGCGATTGATGAAACAAGCTGAAAAGTTCAATCGTCCGATTATCTGTTTTATTGATACAAAAGGAGCTTATCCTGGTAAAGCTGCGGAAGAACGTGGACAAAGCGAAGCGATTGCCCGAAACCTTGTTGAAATGGCTGGCCTCAAAGTTCCTGTAATCAGTGTGGTAATCGGTGAAGGGGGAAGTGGTGGCGCACTCGCACTAGGCGTTGCGAATCACGTTCATATGCTAGAAAACTCCACATACTCTGTTATTTCACCTGAAGGAGCAGCATCTATTTTATGGAAAGATTCATCACTCGCACAACAAGCTGCGGAAGCAATGAAAATCACCGCGCCTGACCTAAAACAAATGGGCATTGTCGATGAAATCATTCAAGAAGCCGTTGGCGGAGCTCATCGCGATACAAAGCAACAAGCCATCTATATGAAAGAAGCTTTGCAACGTTCAATCGATACACTCAGCAAACTGAGTAAAGAGGAATTAGTGAACAATCGCTATGAGAAGTTTAAATCCATTGGTGAATTTGCAGAATGAGGATGCGTATGACGCATCCTTGTTTTTTTTCACTGACAATAACTGTTCAAACATGGTAATGTGAATAGAGGGATTGGCAAAGGAGGAACATCCAATTGAAAAAAATAGGTGTTTTAACAAGTGGCGGAGATGCACCAGGCATGAATGCAGCTTTGCGTGCAGTTGTCAGAAAAGCGATTTATCATGATATGGAAGTAATGGGAATCTATAATGGTTACCAAGGTTTAATTGACGGAAAGATTGTTCCATTGGACTTGGGTTCAGTTGGGGATATTATTCAAAGAGGCGGCACTAAGTTACACTCTGCCCGATGCCTGGAGTTTAAGACCGAAGAAGGACAATTAAAAGCGATTGAACAAATGAAAAAACATGGTATTGAAGGACTAGTTGTCATTGGAGGCGATGGTTCTTATCGAGGTGCAATGGCTTTAACATCTAAAGGTTTTCCTTGTATCGGTGTGCCAGGCACCATTGATAATGACATTCCAGGTACTGATTTCACAATAGGTTTCGACACAGCGCTAAATACTGTCATAGAAGCAATAGATAAGATCCGTGATACGGCAACTTCTCATGAACGTACTTTCATCATTGAAGTAATGGGCAGAGATGCAGGCGATTTGGCTTTGTGGGCAGGTTTAGCAGGTGGTGCTGAAACAATCGTGATTCCTGAAGAACCATTTGATTTGGAAGATATTTTATCAAGACTTCGCAGTGGTCACGAACGTGGAAAAAAACATAGCATTATCATTGTCTCTGAAGGTGTTATGAATGCCAATCAATTTGCGGAACTATTAAAAGAGCATGCACAAATTGAAACACGTGTTTCAGTTCTCGGACATATTCAGCGAGGGGGCACTCCTACAGCAAGGGATCGTGTATTAGCGAGTCTATTTGGTGCAAGGGCTGTTGAAAAGTTAATGGAAGGTCAAGGTGGGCTTGCCATTGGCATGCGCAATCATCAAGTGGTAGACTATTCAATGACTGAGGCTTTCGATGGAAAGCATGAAGCGGATTTAACTCTGTATAAATTATCAAAAGAATTAGCCATTTAGTGTAATGGAGAGGATATAAAAATGAGAAAAACAAAAATTGTATGTACAATCGGTCCTGCCAGTGAATCACCAGAAATGCTGGAAAAATTAATCGAAGCAGGTATGAACGTCGCTCGCTTGAATTTTTCGCACGGAAATCATGAGGAACACGGAGAACGCATTAAACGTATTCGTGAAGCATCTAAAAAAACTGGGAAAATCGTCGGTATTCTTTTGGATACAAAAGGTCCAGAAATCCGCACTCACCAAATGGAAAACGATGCAATTGAATTGGAGTCAGGTCAAGCGTTAGCAATTTCAATGACAGAAGTTTTAGGGAACAAAGATATGTTTTCAATCACGTACGACCGTTTGATTGAAGATGTAAGAGAAGGCTCTATTATTTTATTGGATGATGGATTAATCGAACTTCGTGTATCTAGCGTAGATTTAACTGAAGGTTTAATTCATACCGTTGTTTATAATGCTGGCACGTTGAAAAACAAAAAAGGTGTAAACGTACCAGGTGTTTCCGTGCAACTGCCAGGAATTACGGACAAAGATGCACAGGATATTTTGTTTGGGATTGAACAGGACGTTGACTTTATTGCTGCTTCATTTGTACGTCGTGCAAAAGATGTTATGGAAATTCGTGAATTGCTCGAGAAAAATAATGGTGGACATATTCAAATCATCCCGAAAATTGAGAACCAGGAAGGTGTCGATAATATTGATGACATCCTGTTGGTATCAGATGGGTTGATGGTCGCTCGTGGAGATCTTGGCGTAGAAATTCCTGCCGAAGAAGTGCCATTGGTTCAAAAAAGCTTAATCGGTAAATGTAATGATGCAGGTAAACCTGTCATTACTGCAACACAGATGCTGGATTCTATGCAACGCAATCCTCGTCCAACACGTGCCGAAGCGAGTGATGTAGCCAACGCAATCTTTGATGGTACAGATGCAATTATGCTATCAGGTGAAACAGCAGCTGGAATGTACCCAGTAGAATCAGTAAAAACGATGGATAAAATTGCAATTCGCACGGAAGATGCATTGGATTATCGTGCAATTGTTTCTGCTAAGAGTAAAAGCAAAGAAGTAACGATGACAGATGCAATTGGTCAGGCTGTTGCTCATACCTCTATAAATTTGAAAGCTAAAGCGATTATCGCTCCTACTGAAAGTGGTCATACTGCGAAAATGATTTCAAAGTATCGTCAAGGTGCATCAATCATAGCTGTTACTTCAACTGAACGACCTTCACGTAAATTGACTCTCGTATGGGGTGTTTATCCGATTGTCGGTGAAAAAGTAGGGTCAACAGATGAAATTCTTGATCTTTCAGTTGAAGAAAGTTTAAAACATAATTACGTTAAACATGGTGATCTTGTCATTATTACGGCAGGTGTACCTGTTGGCGAAGCCGGTACAACTAACTTGATGAAAGTACACGTAATTGGCGATATCGTTGCAAAAGGACAAGGTATTGGGAAATCGGTTGCATTCGGACAGACTGTCGTGGCAAATAATGCTTATGACTTAGAGAATATTGATACAACTGATTCTATTATCGTTACCATCGGTTCTGACCGCGATATGATGCCGGCCATTCAAAAATGTGCAGGGCTTATTACGGAAGAAGGTGGCTTAACAAGTCATGCGGCTGTAGTGGGCTTGAGTCTTGGGATTCCAGTAATCGTTGGAGTTAAAGATGCTACTAAATTGATCGAAAGTGGTCAGGATGTCACGATGGATGCAGAATCTGGTGTTATCTATCATGGACATGCGAGCGTTCTGTAAGTGAACCTTTCATAAAAAAAGCCTCAACACTGGAGTGTTGGGGCCATTTTTTTCATATTGTATGTGTTGAAGATAGAAAAATAAAGGGGATGTTCGGAATGAAATGGCTGGCATTAATTTTTATCGTAGTTCCTGCAATGGAGATTGGGATATTGTTGTGGTCTGGTAAGACTTTTGGTTTGATTCCTACCATTATCATTATTCTTAGCACGGGTATACTCGGTGCTTTCCTGGCTAAAAAGCAAGGTTTGAAAGCGATACGGGATGTCCAAATTCAAATGAAGAATTTCCAAGCTCCCGGAGATGCCATGGTCAATGCTGTTTTTGTATTTGCGGGTGGACTTTTATTATTATCGCCAGGCTTTGTTACAGATTTGTTTGGATTTTTGTTTTTGTTTTCACCGACAAGACAATTATTTAAGCCCATCGTCTATAAATGGATTCGGTCCAAAATGAAAAAAGGGCAAATTATTGTGATGTAAACCAGTGATGTTTGCTGAAATGAACGGCTGCGAGAAGCAGAAAAGGACTTAGTAAAATGCCTGGAATGCCGAAAAGCAGTAAAGAACATGCACTGATGAAAAAAACATGGACAGCTCTTATGTGCATGGTGTTTGCCCACAAGTAAGACTCGAATAATTGACGTGTTAACAATATAAATGCATAGAGTAAGAGAATGATAATCCCGAGGGTCGTTTGCTTCGTTAATATGAAGAAAGCAGCCATCGGGATTAAAATTATGCCTGTCCCTAAAAATGGCATCAAATCAGCAAAAGATATCAAGAAGGCAAGTCCAATCGGAGACGAAAAATTCAGCACATAAAACCCGATCATTAATTGGACAAAGGTCATAAGGAATAACTTAATCTCCACGATCGTAAATTTCTCGAAAAGCTTGGTTGCTTTTAAAAATAATGGCTTGATGGTTTGTCTCGTCTTGGTGGGAATATAGATAAAGAACCAAGTTCTGGATTTCAATGATTCTTGCAAAGCAAAAAACAGCGCTACTAAAAATACAAAGGTTTCAACAAATTGGGCTGGAAGATGCTGAATAAATAATGAGATTTTTTTCAATAAGTTTTCACTGACCATCGATAGAGCTTCAATAACTGATTGCCAGTTTGTTTTATTGGCCGTCATTAAGACCTGAAGTTCTTCCAAGTGAAATCTAAAGGGATAGAGTATTTCAAGAAGCTCTCTCACCATCAACGTACAACCTACGATAATTGCTCCGAGTAAGGCGCTTTCGAATAACAAAACGGTAATCCATCTAGGTAACCGGGTAACTTTATGTATCCATTTCACTATTGGATGTAAAAAATATGCAAGTAATATGGCAATGGTAACAGGGTAAATCAGCCACGTAACGAGCAATATGAGTGCAACTGGCACCCACTTCTTCATAAATGCAACTATGTTTTCATACACCTTTTCACCTCCAAAACCTTTGTTTTAATATGTTTGATAGAATCTAAATCGTTTAGACAGAATATTTCTGCTTTGCGACAAGATATCATGAATTTTGCGAAAGTTTTCGAAAATCGAGCGTTTTCATTCACAAAGAAGTCAAAATTGATTATAATGGCAATGTAAGCGATTTAAATAAAAGGTTCATATTGAGCAGATGAGCCATCATTCTGCGTTTTTTTGTGTGGAACGATGAATTTCAAAAAGAAGAAGGAGCGATATACATGACATCTACAAAAGGTCTTGAAGGAGTAGTAGCTACTCAGTCGGCTATCAGTTCAATCATTGATGACACTCTTACATACGTTGGCTATGATATTGATGACTTGGCAGATCACGCAAGTTTTGAGGAAGTAATTTACTTACTTTGGCATCAACGCCTGCCAAAAGCAGATGAACTAGCAGAACTTAAACAACAATTAGCGGATAATATGGCTGTACCACAAGAGGTATTAAACCATTTCAAAACATACCCGATTGACCAAGTTCATCCAATGACAGCTCTTCGCACAGCTGTATCTATGCTTGGATTGTATGATGAAAAAGCAGAAGATATGTCTGAAGAGGCTAACTACTTGAAAGCTATTCAGCTTCAAGCTAAAATGTCAACTTTAGTAACAGCATTTGCTCGTGTTCGTAAAGGACAAGAACCAATCGCACCAAAGAGTGACCTAAGTTTTGCAGCTAATTTCTTGTACATGCTTAATGGCGAAGTGCCTGAAGCAATCGAAGAAGAAGCTTTCAACAAAGCATTAGTACTGCATGCTGACCACGAATTAAATGCTTCAACATTTACAGCTCGCGTTTGTGTAGCTACACTTTCAGACGTATATTCTGGTGTTGTTGCAGCGCTAGGTGCTCTTAAAGGACCTCTACACGGTGGAGCGAACGAGCAAGTAATGAAAATGTTGATGGAAATTGGTTCAGTTGATAATGTAGACTCATACATCAACGAGAAGCTTGCAAACAAAGAAAAAATCATGGGCTTCGGTCACCGCGTTTACCGCAAAGGTGATCCACGTGCGAAACACTTACGTGAAATGTCTCAAAAGTTAACGAAACTTCGTGGAGAAGAAAAATGGTACGAAATGTCAATTAAAATTGACGATATCGTAACAGGACAAAAAAATCTTCCACCAAATGTTGATTTCTATTCAGCGTCTGTTTATCATTCATTGAATATCGATCACGATTTATTTACACCAATCTTTGCAGTATCACGTGTATCTGGCTGGTTAGCTCACATCTTAGAACAATATTCTAATAACCGTCTAATCCGTCCACGTGCTGAATATACAGGACCTGGTATGCAAAAATATGTACCAGTGAATGAGCGTTAATTTCTAAAATTACACATATGTAGGGCTGTACTTTATATAAAGGTTGCGTTCAGGAAGTGCATTTTAGCTTCTTTGTGAATAACACTTTAAAAGTGCTAGCCCTATGATTATGCCTATAGGAGGAAAATTATTATGACAAACGGTGGAAAAATTAAAGTTGAAAACGGCGTCTTAAACGTACCTAACAATCCAATCATTCCTTATATCGAAGGTGACGGAATTGGTCCTGATATCTGGGCAGCATCTGAACGTGTATTGGAAGCGGCAGTAGAAAAAGCATACAACGGTGAAAAATCAATCGTCTGGAAAGAAGTATTGGCTGGACAAAAAGCATTCGACAAAACTGGCGAATGGTTACCAGAAGAAACTTTAGACGTAATTCGTGAATACTTGATCGCAATCAAAGGACCTCTTACAACACCAGTTGGTGGCGGAATTCGTTCATTAAACGTTGCATTGCGTCAAGAATTGGATCTATACACTTGTCTACGTCCAGTTCGTTATTTTGACGGAGTACCTTCACCGGTAAAACGTCCAGAAGATACAGATATGGTTATTTTCCGTGAAAACACTGAAGATATCTATGCAGGTATCGAGTTCGCAAAAGGTTCTGATGAAGTTAAAAAAATCATCGAATTCTTACAAAATGAAATGGGTACAAAAAATATCCGTTTCCCTGAAACTTCTGGTATCGGAATCAAACCAGTATCTGAAGAAGGAACGAAGCGTTTAGTGCGTGCTGCATTAAACTACATCATTAAAGAAGGCCGTGAATCATTAACACTTGTTCACAAAGGGAACATCATGAAGTTCACTGAAGGAGCTTTCAAAACTTGGGGCTACGAAGTTGCTGAACAAGAGTTCGCTGATAAAACGTTCACTTGGAACCAATACGATCAAATTAAAGCTGATCAAGGTACAGAAGCTGCGAACAAAGCACAAGCTGACGCATTAGCTGCTGGTAAAATTCTTGTTAAAGATTCAATCGCTGATATCTTCTTACAACAAATCTTGACTCGTCCAAGCGAATTTGATGTTGTGGCAACAATGAACTTGAACGGTGACTACATTTCTGATGCACTAGCTGCACAAGTTGGTGGAATCGGTATCGCTCCAGGAGCAAACATTAACTACTTGACTGGTCATGCTATTTTCGAAGCTACTCACGGTACAGCTCCTAAATATGCAGGTCTAGATAAAGTAAACCCATCTTCAGTAATCCTTTCTGGTGTATTAATGCTTGAACACCTTGGTTGGAACGAAGCGGCTAAATTAGTTATGGACTCAATGGAAAAAACAATTTCATCTAAAGTTGTAACTTACGACTTCGCTCGTTTGATGGATGGCGCTACTGAAGTGAAATGTTCTGAGTTCGCTGACGAACTAATCAAAAACCTTTAATAAAAAAGCGTAGAAGCCTGCGTAAGTTCGACATTACAATATGGCAAACTCGTCACATAAGCAATTAGTAAAACGAATACTTTTTTCAGAGAGAGGGTTTCGGCCCTCTTTACATACGAACAAAGGGAGAGTTTTCTGATGACATTGAAGCGTAAAAAGATTTCAGTAATCGGTTCTGGATTTACAGGTGCAACAACAGCATTCCTTCTGGCTCAAAAAGAACTGGGGGACGTAGTAATAGTTGATATTCCGCAAATGGAAAACCCGACTAAAGGGAAGGCATTAGATATGTTGGAAGCAGGACCCGTTCAAGGATTTGATGCAAACATAATTGGTACTTCTAACTATGAAGATACGAAAGACTCGGATATCGTGATTATCACTGCTGGTATTGCTCGTAAGCCAGGTATGAGCCGTGACGATTTGGTTCAAACAAACCAAAAAGTAATGAAAAGCGTTACAGGTGAAATCGTTAAACATTCTCCAAACACAACAATCATTGTTTTGACAAATCCCGTTGATGCAATGACATACACTGTATACAAAGAATCTGGTTTTCCTAAAGAACGAGTAATCGGTCAATCAGGTGTACTTGATTCAGCACGTTTCCGTACATTCGTAGCACAGGAATTAAACTTGTCAGTTAAAGACATCACTGGTTTTGTACTTGGTGGGCACGGTGATGACATGGTTCCATTAGTGCGCTACTCTTACGCTGGTGGAATTCCTCTTGAAACATTGATTCCAGCCGAACGTTTGGCGGAAATCGTGGAACGCACTCGTAAAGGTGGGGCAGAAATCGTTAACCTTCTAGGTAACGGATCAGCTTACTACGCACCAGCAGCCTCTATCGTTGAAATGGCTGAAGCAATCCTTAAAGATCAACGTCGTGTATTGCCTTCGATTGCTTACCTTGAAGGCGAATATGGCTTACAAGGTATTTATCTTGGTGTACCGACAATTTTAGGTGCTGGTGGAATTGAACAAATTATCGAACTTGATCTAACGGAATCGGAAAAAGCGGAATTAGAAAAATCAGCCGCTTCTGTCCGAAACGTTATGGATATCCTTGCGTAAAGGATTAAAAAGCTTCGAACATCAATCGAGCGGGAAATCCCCGCTCGATTTTTTTCATTGGTATTGATACTATATAATTGTAGAGATAACACGAACAGAGGGGGACATCTGATGTTATTGGGCAAGAAACGCAAACTCGGAAGAAAAGTAGAAGAAATGTCAGTTGGAGAAAAGTTGAAGCTGACAGAAAAAATCGAAGATAAAGATTTACTACTATATTTAGGTTTAACGAATGATGGAAACCCATTATACATTCAACATGATTTTGCATCTCAAACAGTTTATGAAAAACCAATTGTTCCCGCAATTATGCTAACGGGAATTGTTACTTCGGCCGTTTCCAAGTATTTACCTGGTCCGGGTTCACATATTGTAGAACAGCAATTATCATTCCCAAAACCTGTGTACCATTACGCAACAATTGATTTCTTACTGCAAGTGGTTTCTGTAAATGTTGAGAAAAACTTGGTGGAAATTGAAGTAAATGCAACGAATGAAGATGGTGAAAAGGTAATTGTTGGTAAAATTACTTCTACACCTCCAAGATTGGAAAACAAATTAACATCTCAAGCAATGGATAATTTCTAAATAGCTCTTTCGGTTTAAGATGGGGGTTTTAAATCGAAGGTGGAGGCAAAAATCATGTCAAAGAAAATTCTCGTAGTCGATGATGAAAGTTCAATTGCAACTTTACTTCAGTATAATTTGGAGCAAGCAGGTTTTATTGTGGAAACAGCCAGTGATGGACAGGAAGGCTATGACGCAGTTTTAGAGAAAAAACCTGATCTCATTATACTTGATTTAATGTTGCCCAAAATGGATGGCATGGAAGTTTGCAAAGCTTTGCGTCTTCAAAAAATTAATACACCGATCATTATGCTGACAGCAAAGGATGATGAGTTTGATAAAGTACTGGGCCTTGAATTGGGCGCAGACGATTATATGACGAAGCCATTCAGTCCAAGAGAAGTAACGGCACGCGTGAAAGCTGTTTTAAGAAGGTTTACCGCGTCTGTTGAAGAGATGTCTGTAAAAGGACAATACCAAGGGTATGAATTTGGTCCATTGCGCGTTTATCCGGAACGGTTTGAAGTGTTTTTACGTGAGGAAACTTTGGACTTTACGCCGAAAGAATTCGAATTGCTCGTTTACTTAATGGAAAACAAAAACCGAGTATTGACACGTGATCAATTATTAAGTGCTGTCTGGAATTATGATTTTGCAGGCGATACTCGAATCGTTGATGTGCATATCAGCCATTTGCGGGATAAAATTGAAGACAACAGCCGTAAACCGATTTACATTAAGACCATTCGGGGGCTCGGGTATAAATTCGAGGAGCCGAAGACAGTATGAAGTCGCTTCAAGGAAAAATAGTCTTGTCCTTTACATTACTGGTAGGAACAATCTTAGCTGGCTTGGGTATAATCATAAGTCAGCTTTTTCCTGTTTATGTGGAAGAATCAGTAAGGTCAAATGCGGTTGAAAAAGTGGAGGAAATTTCACAGATTGTTGAACAATCGAATGTTGAAATTAATGACGACCAAAAGGCTGAAATTACAGATGTTCTTTCAAATAACCGCACTGGCAGCGACTTTATTGATCCACGTAAGCAACTTTGGAAAACCATTTTAATTGTCTTTCTTGGCGCATTTGTCATCGCTATCCTCTTTACGTATCGGTTGACGAAGCGTTACGCGCAACCAATCGACAATGTGACTGAAGTAGCTATAGAACTAGCGAAAGGCAATTATAGAGCGAGAGCGTATGAAGACGACTCTTCAACTACGGCACAACTCAGCACTTCGATCAATGTCTTAGCGAGGAATTTGCAGGAATTGTTCAAAGTGCGTGAAATGGAAAAAGAACGATTAAAAACACTTATTGAAAATATGGGCAGTGCCTTGATGATGATTGACCGTGACGGGCAAATCAGTATCGTCAATAAAACCTTTGTGGATCAGTTTGAATTCAGTGCACGTGATGTTCAGGATAAATTATTCAAAAGTGTAGGGTTACCGGAAGAATTGAAAAAGTTCATTGACTACGTATTTTTAATGGAATCTTCCTCTCGAAAACAAATGACCATCGTCATACAGCAAGAAATTCACCATATGGAAGTATACGGAGCACCCGTAATTGGTGAACATGGTCGTTGGCTCGGAGTTGTCATCGTGATGCACGATATCTCTGACCTTGTGCGACTTGAGCAAATTAGGAAAGATTTTGTCGCAAATGTTTCCCACGAACTTCGTACACCGATCACATCGATTAAAGGATTTTCCGAAACATTGCTGGATGGTGCGATGAAAGATGAAAAGACCTTGCATTCGTTTTTGGAAATTATCCATAAAGAAAGTAATCGTCTTCAAATGTTGATCCAGGACTTACTTGAACTATCGAAAATTGAACAACATGGTTTTTCAGTTGAGTTTGCCAAAACGAGTTTACGTGAGGTCATGAAGCGTGCGGCAGAAATGACGAGTCCCCGCTTAGATGAAAAAGACATGACGTTTATCTCGAACCTGAACCGTGACGTCGTAGTTGATGGAGACATGAACCGATTGATTCAAGTGGTCATGAATTTACTCACAAACGCCATAACTTATTCGCCAGAAAACACGTCTGTTTATTTGTCCCTTCATGAAAGTGAAACACATGGAATTATTATTATCCGAGACGAAGGAATCGGAATGGATAAAAAAGAAATTCCCCGTATTTTTGAACGCTTCTATCGCATTGATCGTGCGAGAAGCCGGAATTCTGGAGGGACGGGGCTAGGGCTAGCAATTGTTAAGCATTTAATCGAAGCACATCATGGTCGAATTTTTGTAGAGAGCGAGCAAGGGAAAGGGACCCAATTTAAAATTCTCATTCCAAAAAAACAGACATCTTAACATGTTCTTTACAAGCTCTTCACAGAGGATTCACAGTGATTTGATAAGATACTTATGAAACCCCCTACAACCGCAATTGGCAGGAAAAAGAATCCTTTATTCAAGGGTTCTTTTTTCATGTATTATAAAAAATGTTCTATAAGTTTTCAGGGTTATTCGGCATCGATTGGCATAATCATTGCTGAGTTTAAAGCAACTCTTTGAAACTTAATCTGAAGATAGCCGTAGAAATATAGAGAGATTAGAAAAGAGGGATATAGATGAGTGTGAAGCGTATTTTAACGACGGCAGCTTTGGTTTTGACAGGGATCATTGCACTTATTGTCATATTTACTTCATGGTACACTGTGGACGAATCAGAGCAGGCAGTCGTTATAACTTTTGGGAAAGCCGAGGAACCTATTTTGGATTCCGGTCTGCATTTCAAATTGCCTTGGCCTATGCAGAAAGTGGAAATTCTTTCAAAAGAAACATTCAGTCTGCAATTTGGTTATAAACAATCAGCAGATGGAGAAATCGTTTCTTTCGATAACGAAACAAAGATGATTACAGGGGATGAAAACATTGTATTAACTGATTTAGTTGTTCAATGGAAAATCACTGATCCTGGAAAGTATTTATTCAACGCAGAAGCGCCACAAGAAATTCTTCATGATGCCACCTCGGCATCAATCCGCTCCATCATCGGTAGTTCATTGATTGACGAAGCCTTAACATCTGGAAAAGCGGATATTGAAGCACAAACACGAGATTTACTGGCTACTCTTATCGAAAAATACGATATTGGTATTTCAATATTAGGTGTAAAACTGCAGGATGTGGAATTGCCTAATGCAGAAGTACGTTCCGCTTTTACGGCAGTAACAGATGCGCGTGAAACGAAAAATACAAAAACGAACGAAGCGAAGAAATATCAAAATCAACGTGAAAGTGAAGCAATTGGTGAAATTGCTGCCATCAAATCTCGTGCTGAAGGTCAACGTACAGCACGTATCGAGCAAGCGCGAGGGGAAGTCGCTGTATTCGATAAGCTTTATGCAGAGTATCGGAACAATAAAGAGATTACTAGACAACGTCTAGTTATAGAGACCTTGGAATCGGTTCTTCCGAATGCTCAAATTTATATCATGAATGATTCAGGCGAAACAGTGAAGTACTTACCTTTACAACAACCTTCACAAGTCCCACCGGTTACAACTGAGCAAGGAGGCGGCAATTAATGGATCAAAACAATCCAAATCCTTTCGCAAGTCTGGAACAAAAGTTTAATGAACAATTCAAAAATAAAAACAAAATACCGAAAACACGAGAACCGTTAAACCTTAAGAAACATATGAAAGCCATCATAACCTTAACAATTGTGTTTGCGGCACTGATTATCTTGCTGGCCAATGTCTATGTGGTGAAAGAAAATGAATACCGTGTTGTTCGTCAATTTGGTGAAGTGGTGGATTTACGAGACGATCCGGGTATTTATATGAAAGTCCCGTTTGTCCAAAGTGTTTCTTCTTTACCCCGATATCAAATGACGTATAACGTTTCCGAAGCGGAGATTAACACAAAGGATAAAAAACGGATTATCATCGATAATTATGCCGTTTGGCGTATTACGCAACCTAAAGCCATGATTACGAATGCTGGGACTTTATTAAATGCTGAAGCACGTATGGAAGAGTTCATCTATTCTGTCGTTCGGAGTGAGTTAGGTCAGCTGAACTATGACGAAATTATTAACGATGAGAATACATCGAGAGGTAGCTTGAATGACCGTGTAACTGCTCGTGTCAACGAGTTGTTGAAGGATGATAATTATGGAGTGGAAGTAGTCGATGTCCGCATGAAACGTACGGATCTTCCACCTGAAAATGAACAATCCGTCTACACACGCATGATTTCGGAACGTCAATCCATTGCACAGAAGTACTTGTCAGAAGGAGATGCTGAAAAGCGGACGATTGAAGCATCTACTGACCGCAAAGTACAGGAAATGGTGGCAATCGCCCAAAAAGAAGCATCTATTATCGCGGCTTCAGGGGAATCGGAAGCAGCCAAGATTTATAATCAATCTTTTTCAAAAGACCCTGAATTTTATGCCTTGTATCGAACATTGGAATCATACAAGAAAACCATTGGCGATGATACAATGATTATTTTGCCATCGGATTCTCCTTACGCAAAAATTCTTTCAGGATATCTGGAATAGATAGCAGGAAGAAGTGTCTTTCACGTACCAAATGATGCTTTTACAACGTGAAGGTCAATTATTCCTACGTCAACGCCAAATTTTCCTACGTGAACATCGATTTTTCCTACGTCAACGTCGATTATTACAACCAAGAGTCAGACCAAGCGAAAAAAGAATCGCATCAATACCATAAACTGCTGATAACTCCTTGAAACATATGTGCGTCATTTTCCTTTCATCTTGCCTACATGGTAATATGAAGGAAGATGACGTTTTTTTATAGAGGAGTGGAAAATCTGTGAGCAAAAACAAAGTATTATTACTAGATGGAAATAGCTTAGCGTATCGGGCATTTTTCGCGCTCCCATTACTGACGAATGAACATGGGATTCACACAAATTCGGTATATGGTTTTACAATGATGCTACAAAAAATATTAGATGAAGAACAACCAACGCATATGCTTGTGGCATTTGATGCTGGGAAAACCACGTTCAGACACACAACTTTCGGAGAATATAAAGGTGGTCGACAAAAAACGCCGCCAGAGCTTTCTGAACAGTTCCCATACCTTCGAAAACTGTTGACCGCTTATCAAATTCCTCAATACGAGCTTCCAATGTATGAAGCGGATGACATTATCGGGACATTGAGCAAACAGGCTGAAGAAAAAGGGGAAGAAGTCATTATTGTGTCAGGGGATAAAGATCTTACGCAGCTTTCTTCAGAATCAACGACAGTCTATATCACGCGTAAAGGCATGACGGATATCGAGAAATATACGCCTGAGCACATTCAGGAGAAGTATGGTCTATCTCCAGATCAAATCATCGATATGAAAGGCTTGATGGGAGATGCGTCGGATAATATTCCAGGAGTTCCTGGTGTAGGTGAAAAGACAGCCATTAAATTATTACTTGAACATAAAACGGTAGATGGCGTTTATGAAGGACTTGAGCAAATCAAAGGCAAATTAAAAGAAAAACTAGAAGCTAATGAAGAGCAGGCTAAAATGAGTAAGGTATTGGCAACGATTGAAACTAAAGCGCCAATCACAATCACTATGGACGATTTGACTTATAAAGGTCCTGATATGGATGAAGTCATTAAAGTTTGGCAAGAACTTGCCTTCAAATCTTTACTTGAAAAAACGACTTATTCACAAGTGGAAGAGACAAAAGCGGAAGTTTCATTTACTCACTTGACCGAAATCTCTGCAGAGCAACTTTCAGACGAAATGGCCGTTCACTTGGAATTATATGACGAGCAGTATCATACAGCAGATATGTTGGGTGTCGCACTTGTCGATGACAAAAACGCGTTTTTCATGAAAGTAGATGATGCGTTTGCTTGCGAATCATTCCGGACGTGGCTGGCAGACGATTCCAAAAAGAAACAGCTGGTTGATTCGAAAGCTGCACTGGCCGCTTTCCATCGCAATGGTGTGCTACTCGATGGGGTTGAATTCGACTTTGTACTGGCTGCCTATATCGTGAATCCAGGAATAACTTCGGACGATGTAGCCGTATTATCAAGGGAGTTTGGATATAGTGAAGTGCTGACAAATGAACAAGTGTATGGCAAAGGTGCCAAAAAATCGGTTCCAGCGGATGCGGAGCTTGGCGAACATGTCGTCCGAAAAGCAATGGCCGTTTGGAAACTGCGTAAAGTGATGGACGATAAACTGAAAGAAAACGAGCAATATGAACTTTACCATGATCTGGAGTTACCACTAGCAACAATACTAGGGAAGATGGAATCAGATGGAGTGAAAGTTGACCGTCAAACACTTGTAGACATCGGTGAGGATTTGGCTGGGAAGTTAACAGAAATTGAACAAACCATTTATCATGCAGCAGGTGAAAACTTCAATATCAATTCGCCAAAACAATTAGGTGTGATTTTATTTGAAAAACTCGGACTTCCTCCAATCAAAAAAACGAAAACGGGCTACTCGACAGCCGCTGATGTTTTAGAAAAATTGGAAGGAAAGCATGAAGTCATCTCACATATTCTTATCTATCGTCAGTTGGGCAAATTGCAATCGACTTATATTGAAGGTTTGTTAAAAGAAATTCACAAAGACGATGGCAAAATTCATACAAGATATCAACAAGCACTGACGCAAACAGGTCGATTGAGTTCTACGAATCCGAACTTACAGAACATACCGGTGCGCTTGGAAGAGGGTCGAAAAATCAGAAAGGCATTTGTTCCTTCCCAACCGGATTGGATTTTATTTGCGGCTGATTACTCTCAAATCGAGTTGCGGGTTTTAGCACATATGTCCGATGATGAAGAGCTGATTGATGCATTCCGTAATGACTTGGACATTCATACCAAAACGGCAATGGATGTTTTCCACGTGGAAGCAGATGCTGTGACATCAGACATGCGTCGTGCAGCAAAGGCTGTTAACTTCGGGATTGTTTACGGTATCAGTGATTATGGACTTTCTCAAAGCTTGTCGATTTCACGTAAAGAAGCGGCTGAGTTTATCGAGCGATACCTTGAAAGTTTCCCTGGTGTAAAAACGTATATGGATGAAATTGTCCGCGAGGCGAAGCAAAAAGGGTTTGTCACAACTATTTTAAATAGAAGAAGATACTTACCGGATATTACGAGCTCCAACTTCAACTTGCGTGGCTTTGCGGAGCGTACAGCGATGAATACACCTATTCAAGGTAGTGCAGCTGATATCATCAAAAAAGCCATGATTGATATGGCGGACCGCCTGGAAAAAGAAAATTTACAAGCAAAAATGCTTCTCCAAGTCCATGATGAATTAATTTTTGAAGCACCTCCGGAAGAAATAGCAATTTTAGAAAAAATCGTACCTGAAGTAATGGAACACGCGATTGAATTAAAAGTGCCACTAAAAGTGGATTATGCGTTTGGTCCGACTTGGTACGATACGAAGTAAGGGGGCAAAAAAATGCCTGAACTACCTGAAGTGGAGGGAGTTGTTAACTCCCTTAAGCCCGTAGCAATCGGGAAAACGATTGAACATGTAGAAATCTCATCCGTTCTTCAAGTTTCTCGACAAGCGGGTAAACAAGCAATCATCAAAGGCTCAGAGCTTGAACCTTTCAAACAGAAACTGGCAAATGCCAAAATCACGCAAATTGTAAGAAGATCCAAATATATTTATTTTCATTTACTAAAAGATCAACAGGAACTTTTGTTAGTAACACATCTCGGAATGACCGGTGCATGGTTTTATGTACAGGATACGGCTGAAATTGCGGAAGATAAGTTCAGAAAACATATTCACGTCATTTGGAAATTGGATGACGGCATGCTGCTCGTCTATGCGGACATCCGGAGATTTGGTGAAATGCGATTAATGACTTCAGAAGATCAATTTCCGCCATTATTATTGATGGCACCTGAACCTTTTCACGAGTCAGCTTTAAATCATTTTATAGAAATGTCGAAGCTTACAAAATATCAAAACAAGTCCATTAAAGAAACGATTATGGATGGACAAGTAATTTCCGGATGCGGGAACATTTATGCAACTGAAGCGTTATATCGGATGCGTATTCACCCGGGGAGGAAAGTGAAGAGGATCAGTCAGAAGCGGCTGATTCCGTTGTTTCAAATGATTGTCGATGTGTTGAACGAAAGTATATCTGCTGGTGGAAGCTCCATTTCAGATTATCGTAATATCAATGGGGAAGCAGGGGGCATGCAGGATCGATTACAAATGTATGGAAAGAAACAATGCCCTGCTTGCTTGATTCCTACAAAACAAGTTGTACTCGGAGGACGAAACTCTTGGTATTGTCCTTCGTGTCAACGATAAAAGGATGAACATAAAATGATAATTGGATTAACAGGAAGTATTGCGAGTGGAAAAAGTACCATATCAGCGATGTTAAAAGAAAAAGGCTATCCGATTATTGATGCTGATCTTGTAGCCCGTCTTGTCGTCGAACCTGGAACAGAAACCTTGTCAGAAATTGAGCGCGTATTTGGTGATCAAGTAATGAATAAGGATGGCACATTAAATCGTGAAGCGCTTGGCCAGCTCATTTTTCATGAACCAGCAAAACGAAAACAACTGAATGACTTGATGCACCCGGCCATTCGTGCGGAAATGCTTCGCCAACGAGATGAGCTTTTTGAACAAGGGGAAAAAACGTTGATTATGGATATTCCTCTTCTTTTTGAGAGTCATCTTCAACATTTTGTGGATAAAATACTGGTGGTATCTGTCACGGAAGAAATGCAGTTGCAGCGTTTGATGCAACGTAATTCTTTGCCAGAGGAAGAAGCGAAGGCAAGAATTCGATCACAATTACCAATTTCAGAAAAAGAAAAAGGTGCCGATGCCGTCATATATAATAATGGATCGATCGAACAATCCAAAGTCCAATTAGAGCGTATATTACTTGAGTGGGACGTATAGTGTCCCACTTTCTGAAAAATAGAACATTTTCACTTTGTCAACAAAGTGTTTAACTTAATTTAGAATGTGTTATACTAATTTCAGGTAAAAGATTAACAGTATAACATACTTCTAGGAGGATTTTTCATGTCAGCTTCTATCGCAATTAATGGTTTTGGCCGTATTGGTCGTATGGTATTTCGTCAAGCAATTCTTCAAGATGATTTAAACGTGGTGGCAATTAATGCAAGTTATCCTGCCGAAACGTTAGCACATTTGATTAAGTATGACACAAATCATGGTACGTTTTCAGGTGACATTGTCATTGAAGAAAGCGCTTTAATTGTAAATGGTAAACGTGTACAACTAGTTAGTGATCGTGATCCATTGAAGTTGCCATGGAAAGAAATGAACATTGATATTGTTATCGAAGCAACTGGAAAATTTAACGACCGCGAAAAAGCGGCATTGCATTTACAAGCTGGAGCTAAAAAAGTAATTTTGACCGCTCCTGGTAAAAACGAAGACGTAACCATCGTTATGGGTGTAAATGATCATCAATTGAATATCGACAAACATGACATCATTTCAAATGCTAGCTGTACAACAAACTGCCTTGCGCCGGTAGCGAAAGTTTTGAATGACACATTTGGTATTGAAAATGGTCTTATGACGACTGTACATGCGTATACGAATGATCAAAAGAACTTAGACAATCCGCATAAAGATTTGCGTCGTGCACGTGCTTGTGCTCAATCCATCATCCCTACGTCTACAGGAGCTGCAAAAGCATTATCATTGGTTTTACCAGAGTTAAAAGGTAAACTTCATGGCATGTCTCTTCGCGTACCGACTCCAAACGTGTCGTTAGTGGACCTTGTTGTCGACCTACAAACGGATGTGACGGTAGAAGAAGTAAATGCTGCATTTATTGAAGCTTCTAAAGGTTTAATGAAGGGTGTTCTTGGATTCACTGAAGAACCGCTTGTATCTATTGACTTCAATTCAAACCCACACTCAGCTATCATTGACGGTTTAACAACAATGGTGATGGGAACTCGTAAAGTGAAAGTTCTTGCTTGGTATGATAATGAATGGGGTTACTCAGCACGCGTGGTAGATTTGACTAAAAAAGTAGGTTCTGCGCTGAAAGATACGGTAATTGCATAAACAAAATAATTCCTTCCTACTTGATTCCAAAAGTAGGAAGGAATATTTTTTTCTCGAACACTTGCATTGTGTGACATTAAACCATATAATGTGAATCGTGTACTTTTATTGTATACAACTGACTGCTTAAAGGGTTAGGACCTCTCTGGACTAACTTTCCCCCGTGGTAGTCGACTTTGATGATACACAAACCTAAAAAAACCTATCAAAGGGGGAAACGAACCATGGAAACAATGGGGCGTCATGTAATTGCTGAACTATGGGAGTGCGAATTTGACAAATTGAACGATGAGACTTATATCGAGCGTACATTTGTAGAAGCGGCTCTTAAATCTGGAGCAGAAGTTCGTGAAGTAGCATTCCACAAATTTGCACCTCAAGGTGTAAGTGGAGTCGTGATTATCTCTGAATCACACTTAACAATCCACAGCTTCCCAGAACACGGTTACGCAAGTATTGATGTATATACATGCGGCGATTTAGATCCAACAATTGCTGCTAAATATATTGCTGATGCACTTGGATCTCAAACTCGTGAAATGACAGAAATTCCACGTGGTATGGGTCCTGTTATGGCGGGTAAAGCTCGCGTAACAGCACATGCATAACAATTAAACTGTAAACTGAGTAAGCAGAGGGAGAAATTCCTCTGCTTTTTCGATTTTAATGGACTTTTTTTGATATAATAGGAACACTAAACGAATGACGAAATTCAGGAGATAAAACTATGAGATGTCCAGCTTGTCAATTTAATGGAACACGTGTCGTCGATTCTAGACCAGTAGACGACAATAAAGCAATCCGTAGAAGAAGAGAATGTGAAGAATGTGGTTTCCGTTTTACAACATTTGAAAAAGTAGAAGAAATGCCTTTGATCGTTGTGAAAAAAGATGGCTCACGTGAAGAGTTCAGCCATGAAAAAGTGTTAAGAGGCCTAATTCGTGCATGTGAAAAACGACCAGTTTCACTCGACGCATTGGAAGAAGTCGTATTTTCGATTGAAAAAGAATTGCGCAGAATTGGGAATTCCGAAGTGAAATCGGAAGATGTGGGTGAAATGGTCATGGATCGTCTTGCCACCATCGATGAAGTGGCATATGTGCGGTTTGCATCTGTTTATCGTCAATTTAAAGACATTAATGTGTTTATAGATGAATTAAAAGATTTATTGAAGAAAAGTCCAGAAGACAAATAATAAGGGACAGGAGGACGATGTGGCATGCAACTATTATTTAAAGAACTTCAGCCGGTAGATAGCTTCATCATCCAAATGCCCCATATACTGACGGACAAGGATCGCCAGCTTGTGACCATGTTGTATAAACCAATTATCGGTTCGGATGCAATGAGTCTGTATTGTACGTTATGGGCCGAATCGGAAGGCGAAACAACAGAACAATTGACACACTATTATTTAATGGATGTGTTAAATATGTCATTAAAGAAAATTTTTGACGCACGGGTGGCTCTCGAAGCAATTGGGTTGATGAAAACGTGGAAAAAAGATGATGATGACAAACGTCTTTTCATTTACGAGGTAGTGGCACCACTTGATGCCGCTTCTTTCTTCAGTGAACCGATTTTGGCTACGTCCTTATATAGCGTCATACACGAAAAAGCGTATATACGAATAAGAGAACGTTTCATTAAGAAGCAACCAATCTTAAGCGGGTTCGAGAATATATCGCGTGACTTGCAGGACGTTTTTAAAAGCAATCACGATTACAATAAACTCGGACATATTTTTGAACCGGGACAGAGTGATCAGAGTTCCGTGAGGCCGCAGAAACTTCCTTTCTATTCAATGGATTTTGATTTTGATCTGTTGAAATCAGGATTGTCTGAAGTGATGATTCCTTCTAGTGTATTAACGTTATCTGTTAAGGAACTGATTGCCAAAGTAGCCTTCCTGTATTCCTTAAATGCAATCGATATGCAAAAAGTATTAATGATGGCGATTGATGATCAAAACCGCATTACGGAAGAACGTTTGAAAAAAACAGCAGCTGATTATTACAAGCTTTCTATCTCATCCAAACCACCAAGGCTCATGCCTAAAGCTGGTGTACAAAGAGAAATGGTTTCCCAGGAAGTGAAAATGTCTAAAGACCAGTCTCTCATTAAATATCTTGAAGAGACGCCACCATTGGAAGTATTAAGGGATTTATCCAATGGCAAGGAACCTCTTCCTGTGGAAGTGGATTTAGCCAATGAACTGATTTTCAAATATGGTTTTCCTCCAGCCGTTGTCAATGTTCTTCTGCAATTTGTGTTGATCAGAGCGAAAATGAAACTCAACAAAAATTATGTACACAAAATTGCGGCTCACTGGCAACGTGAAAATATCCAGACTTGTGAACAGGCAATCGAAATATCACGCAAGGAACATGACCAGTATATGGATTGGCAGAATTCAGCCAAAACCGCTTCCACTACTTCTTACAAACGAAAAAATGTTCGGGATGAAAAAGTGCCGGAATGGTTTTATAAAGCGAAAGAAACCCGCTCAACCAAACAAACGATTGAAAATGAAGTAACAGAAGACTGGGAAGCAAAAAAACAGCAATTGCTTGAAAAACTCGGTGTAACAGAGGGGCAGGCGAAAACGAATGGAACCAATTAGTGAAACGTTAAAACGCGTCGTGAATGCACCTGAATTTTCGAAGCGCTATGAAAAAATGAAAACCGAAATTCTTGAGGACCGTGGCGTCCAAGCTTTCTTGACGGAAAACGCTGAGTTGGTCAATAAAGATATGGTGGACCGTGGACTTCATAAACTGTACGAATATACGTCGCAAAACCATGACTGTGAATCGTGTGAAAATGTGGCCAGCTGTCATAATGTCATGAAAGGTTATGTACCGAATTTAACGATTGTACGTGGCTCAATTGACCTGGATTATACAAGATGCCGACAAAAAACGATTGAAGATGAACGTCGCCAAGTATCTGCCATGATTTCAAGCATGCATATGCCGAAGGACGTTTTGCAGGCAAGGCTAGCTACGGTTACATACGATCACAATACACGTGTGAATCTCGGTACGGCAGCGAATGCATTTATGGAAGAAGTCAAAACGACAGGTAATTTACCTTCAAAAGGCTTTTATATATTCGGTGAATTCGGTGTTGGAAAGTCCTATGTATTGGGTGCCCTGGCAAATGAGCTTGCTGAACAGAAAATAAAAACGGTACTTGTGTATGTACCGGAATTTTTACGTGAAATGAAACATGCCATTCAGGATCAATCGCTTCAGGAAAAAGTAGATTATGTTAAGAAAGCACCCGTTCTAATGCTGGATGATTTAGGTGCTGAGACACTATCAAGCTGGACGCGCGATGAAATCTTAGGAACCGTGTTGCATTATCGAATGGCCGAGAACTTACCAACGTTCATTACTTCAAACTTTGATTATGACGGACTTGAAGAACATCTCGCTTATTCAGGAAAAGGTGAACGGGAACTTGTAAAAGCAGCCCGGATCATGGAACGAATTCGTTCTATAACCATTCCAATGCGTCTGAGTGGGAAGAATAGAAGAGATGGATAAATGATTTGTGACTACCTTGACAGTTTATGTCGGGTAGTTTTTTTGTGGAGAAAATCTAGGAATATGAAGAATTCCTTTTAAAACCAGACATAAAACTACTTGTTAGAGACACACTATAATTGTTCGATTTTTACGAATTATTCGAATATGTATTAGAGTTAGGAGAACAGTTGACATTCTCATCTACATAACTATAATTGAGAGTGAGAATCGTTTTCAATGATTCACTACATAATCAAAGGGAGAGACATCCAGTGAAAAAAGCATTATTTCTTGTTTTAGCTTTTGCTCTAGTCGTATTGTCGGCATGTGGCAATGATACACCTTCTAAAGAAACAAAGAACAAAGAAACGAAAGAAACAACCGAAAGTAAGGAAGTAAACCTATACACAGCTCGTCATTACGATGTAGATGACCAGCTTTACAAAAAGTTCGAAGAAGAAACTGGCATTAAAGTAAACGTAATCAAAGGTGAAGCAGATGAATTACTTGAGCGTATTAAACGTGAAGGCGATGCTACTGAAGCGGATTTATTCCTTACAGCCGATGCAGGACGTCTATACCGTGCGAAAGAAGATGGATTACTTCAAGCAGTATCAAGTGATGTTCTGGATGAGCAAGTTCCAGCTAATTTCCAAGATAAAGACCAAATGTGGTACGGTTTAACTAAACGTGCACGTGTGATTGTATATAATAAAGAAACTGTAAAACCTGAAGATTTATCGACATATGAAGCATTAACTGAAGACCAATGGAAAGGTCGCGTCTTGATTCGTGGCTCGGAAAATGTGTATAATCAATCTTTGTTAGCTTCTTTCATTGAAATCAATGGTGAAGAGAAGGCAAAAGAGTGGGCTGCAGGATTAGTATCAAACTTTGCACGTGATCCTGAAGGTGGAGACCGTGACCAAGCAAAAGCAATTGCTGCGGGTGTTGGCGATGTTGCAATCATGAACACGTACTACTTTGGCCAAATGCTGAACTCTGAAGATCCAGAAGAAGTTAAAGTAGCTAAAGGCTTAGGCATTTTCTTCCCTAACCAAGACACATCAGGTACACATGTGAACGTAAGTGGCGCTGGTGTCGTTAAAGCAGCAAAAAATAAAGACAATGCAGTAAAATTACTTGAGTTCCTTTCATCTCCTGAATCTCAAGGAACATTTGCGGAAGCAAATTATGAGTACCCAGTTAACGAATCAGTTGAACCGACTGAATTACTTAAATCATGGGGCGAATTCAAAGAACAAGATATTCCTTTATCAGTTCTAGGTGACAACAATGCAAAATCAATTTTGATCTTCAATGAAGTTGGTTGGAAATAATTAAATCATTAGCCCTTGTTACGTATTTACGTAGCAAGGGATTTCTTGCGATTGGATAAGAGGTGTCAGGTACGTGCAAAGAAGATTGGCAAATGTAAATATGTGGACGGTATCAGCGGCAATCATTATGATTCTACTCTTTTTGCCGAATTTAACGATTGTAACGGGAATTTTTTCGCCAGCCAATGAAAACTGGGCACATATGAAAGAATTTGTTCTAGGTTCATTCATTAAAACCTCATTGATTCTCATAAGCACTACAGCTCTATTAACGATATTTATAGGATTGAGTCTAGCTTGGCTAATCGCGCAATATCAATTTCCATTAAGAAAGTTTTTAAAATGGGCTCTTATTTTGCCTTTATCCATTCCACCTTTTATTGGTGCATATACGTATCACGGGATTGTCAATTACACCGGAGTGATTCAAACGACACTTAGAGATCGGTTCGAAATGAATCTGAATCCTTCATTTTTTGACATTATGAATCTACCGGGTGCGATTTTTATTTATACGATGTTTTTATATCCATATGTGTATACGATTACGCGGATTTTCTTATCTCAACAATCCGCTTCATTGATTGAAAGTGCTAGAATGCTCGGGAAAGGTCCTTGGCGCACTTTTTTCCAAGTCGTCATTCCGATTTCCAGGGTTTCCATTATTGGTGGAGCAAGTTTAGTTGTGCTGGAAGTGTTAAATGATTATGGCGTAGTGAAATACTTCGGTATCCAAACATTTACGACGGCGATATTTCAAACTTGGTTTGGTTTAGGTGATATTGAATCATCAATTAAACTTGCCGCATCCCTGATGGGGTTTGTCATCTTGATTCTCATGATTGAAAAATTATTGCGTGGAAGAAGGCAATACAGTTATTCCACTACGAAAGTACGTCCATTGCCTCTTATTGAACTAAAAGGATGGAAAGCTATTACGGCAACTGGTTACGGGTTATTGATTTTAAGTCTTGGTTTCTTCATACCGATTATCCAGCTAATTGATTGGATGTTCCTGACACTTGGTACCATTCCAATGGGTGAGTTTCTGACTTATGTTAAAAACTCAGTTACAGTGGCTGGCATAAGTGCATTCGCTATCATTGTATTCGCGTTGATCGTCGGCAACTTCAGTCGACTCGTGCATGGAAAAGTGGCGAAACTGTTGCCTAAGTTAACAATCCTCGGTTATTCTATACCAGGAGCGGTAATCGCTGTGGCTGTTGTTACTGCATTTATTGCACTTGACCGTTTTCTGGCACCTTTGTATCAAATGCTCGGTGTTGGGACAACACTTGTCCTAAGTGTAAGTTTGACGATGTTAATATCCGCCTATATCATCCGGTTCTTTGCGATTGGTTATAATTCCATTGAATCTGGATACGATAAAATTGGAACGGATTTCCGTGATGCCTCAAGACTTCTTGGTGTCGGTTTGACAAAAACGTTCTTTAAAGTGGATGTACCGATGCTAAAAGGTGCAATTATCAGCGGATATATTTTGGTTTTCATTGATATATTAAAAGAAATTCCTTTAACACTAATTTTACGTCCATTCAATTTTGATACACTATCTACAAAGGCATTCCAATATGCCAGTGATGAAAAAATCATGGAGGCTTCACAAGCTTCCTTACTAATTGTCGGTATTAGTGCCCTTGCCATTGTGATTTTCTATAAGTTTCTCGAAAAGGAGCCGGATTGACATGTTTATTTCCATTCAAAATGTTTGTTTCTCATATCCAAATACAGACCGATCAGCACTTGACCAGTTTTCAATGAATATTGAAAAAGGTGAAGTTATCTCTATATTAGGCAGAAGCGGCAGTGGAAAGAGCACGATACTGCGTCTCCTCGCTGGACTGGAAAAACCAACGCAAGGTACTATGACGATTCAGAATGAAGTCATCTTTGATGGCAAAACGTTTCTTCAACCGGAGAAGCGGGGTATTGGCATGGTATTTCAGGACTATGCATTGTTTCCACACATGACGGTCGGTGAGAATATTCTGTTTGGTTTATTTCAAATGAAAAAAGCAGAAAAGAAAAAACGTCTCGCAGAAGTACTTGAATTAGTAGAACTTCAGGATTATGAAAAACGTTATCCGCATCAACTTAGTGGAGGGCAGCAACAGCGAGTTGCAATTGCAAGAGCGATTGCGCCAAATCCACATTTAATTTTGTTGGATGAACCTTTTAGTAACCTGGATGCCGAGCTGCAAGTTAAAATTCGCAAGGACCTACGTGAAATTCTTAAAAAAGCGAATATCACGTCGATTTTTGTCACACACGATGAAAATGATGCCCATGCGTTAGCGGACCGCATCGTAAAATTAAAAGATGGGTGTATTGATATGATTGGCCGACCTTGTGATCTGCTTGGTATTCATCCCCAGCCAGCCCCACAATTTGTACCCATACAAGAAACCCGTGAATTAGTGAGTGTATAATTTTAAATTTGGAGTTGCATTTGATTTCATGCAAGAGTAAAATGTCAACATAAGAATAATGAAATGCCAAGAAGAGGACAACATTTGTCTGTACGACTTTTTAGAGAGAGAAGCCATGGCTGAAAGCTTCTTAAGTACGACACGCAATTTACCACCTCGGAGCAGCAACAGTGAAATCTTTAGTAACTGTTGACGGTAACGGCCCGTTAGCCGGCTCAAAGCTTCATCTTTTTAGTCTTGTACTGAAGAGAAGGAAGAAGGGTGGAACCACGAACTCAAACCTCGTCCCTTTCATAGGACGAGGTTTTTTTGTGTTCATTTTTAACGATAAAAAGAAGGAGTGGCTAAAATGTCAGAAACAATTCATCTGAAATTTCCAGACGGCGCGATAAAGGAGTTCTCAAAAGGCACAACAACCGAAGACGTTGCAGCATCGATTAGTCCCGGCCTTCGCAAAAAAGCGTTAGCGGGTCAATTGGATAACCAGCTTGTAGACTTAAAAGCACCACTTGAGCAAGATGGGGCAATTGCCATTGTTACTCCAGGTTCGGATGAGGCATTGGAAGTATTGCGTCACAGTTCAGCCCACTTATTGGCTCAAGCAGTTAAACGTCTTTTTAAAGATGTGAAATTGGGCGTAGGTCCTGTCATTGAAAATGGATTCTACTACGATATTGATTCACCAGAACCTATTACTGCTGAAGATCTGCCAGTCATTGAAAAAGAAATGAAAAAAATCATCAATGAAAATATTGAAATTGTTCGTCATAACGTTTCTCGTGCAGAAGCATTTGAAAAGTTCAAAGAGGATGAATACAAGATTGAATTACTAGAAGCCATTGCTGAAGATGAGCAAGTATCCATTTATGAACAAGGTGAGTTTTTCGACTTATGCCGTGGTGTACACGTTCCATCGACAGGTAAGTTAAAAGAATTTAAATTATTAAGTATTGCCGGTGCATATTGGAGAGGTAACAGCGACAATAAAATGTTGCAACGAATTTACGGAACAGCTTTCTTCACTAAAGAAGAACTGGCTGCGCACTTGAAAATGCTTGAAGAAGCAAAAGAACGCGACCACCGTAAAATCGGGAAAGAACTTGACCTATTTATGAATTCACAAAAAGTTGGTCAAGGATTGCCAATGTGGTTGCCGAAAGGCGCAACTATTCGCCGCATTATCGAACGTTACATCGTCGATAAAGAAGTGAAGCTTGGTTACGACCACGTTTACACACCTGTTATGGGTAGCGTAGAGCTTTACAAAACTAGTGGTCACTGGGATCACTACCAGGAAAACATGTTCCCTGTTATGAGCATGGACAACGAAGACTTAGTACTTCGTCCGATGAACTGCCCTCATCATATGATGATTTTCAAAAATGGCATTCACTCATACCGTAACTTGCCAATGCGTATTGCGGAGCTTGGTACAATGCACCGTTATGAGCTGTCAGGCGCATTGACAGGACTTCAACGTGTACGTGGAATGACATTGAATGATGCACATATCTTTGTTCGTCCAGATCAAATCAAAGACGAATTTAAACGTGTGGTTCAATTAGTCATTGATGTATACAAAGACTTTAACTTAAATGATTACTCATTCCGACTGTCATACCGTGACCCTGCAGATAAAGAGAAATACTATGATGATGATAATATGTGGAACAAAGCACAATCCATGTTAAAAGAAGCGATGGATGAGCTTGGTCTATCCTACTTCGAAGCAGAAGGCGAAGCGGCATTCTACGGTCCTAAGCTTGATGTTATGGTGAAAACAGCATTAGGAAAAGAAGAAACGCTTTCAACTGTTCAACTGGACTTCTTGTTGCCAGAGCGTTTTGACCTGTCATATATCGGTGAAGACGGCAAGCAACATCGTCCGGTCGTAATTCATCGTGGTGTCGTGTCAACAATGGAACGTTTTGTTGCCTTCCTGATCGAAGAATACAAAGGTGCATTCCCGACATGGTTGGCACCAGTTCAAGTTCAGGTAATCCCTGTATCGAACGAAGTTCACTTTGACTATGCCAAAGGTGTCATTGAGAAACTTCAGGCAGCTGGACTACGAATCGACATGGATGACCGTGACGAAAAACTTGGCTATAAAATTCGTGAAGCACAAATGCAAAAAATTCCGTACATGTTGGTACTCGGCGACAAAGAAGTGGAAAGCGGATTTGTCAATGTACGCAAATACGGAGAACAGAATTCTGAAAGCATTCCTTTTGACGAGTTCCTTTCACGCATTCAACAAGAAGTTAACTAAAGTTGTTGACAATGGTTGCTGTACGTGATATTGTTATTAAGGTTAATGAATACAAAGTTTGTGGTATAAGAAGAGGCTGCCCGCTTCTCACCTGATTGACACTAGATGTAGTTGACAGGTCGGCACACGATTGAACGTAACGTACAGCGTTGTACTTGCATATATCGGCGGGCGGACATCTACTTATGTAAATGTCCGCTCGTTTTTTTATTGGTCCGGAACGGCGTACCCGATTTATTGGAGAACATCGATAAACGATATGCCCAAACCGTGTATTCGCGACACTACCTGGAGGTGGATTACTATTAGCAAAGACATGTATGTAAACGATGGTATTCGCGCACGTGAACTTCGAATTATCGACCAAAATGGTGAACAATTAGGAGTAAAAACACGTTTCGAAGCGCTTGAAATTGCCGCTAACGTTAATTTGGATCTTGTCCTTGTGGCCCCTCAAGCCAAGCCACCAGTTGCTCGTATCATGGACTATGGTAAATTCAAGTTTGAGAATCAAAAGAAAGATCGTGAAACTCGTAAGAATCAAAAGATTATCGTATTGAAAGAGGTTCGTTTGAGCCCTACAATCGATGAGCATGATTTCCAAACGAAATTACGAAATGCAATCAAGTTCCTTGAAAAAGGTGACAAAGTTAAAGCTTCTATCCGCTTTAAAGGCCGTGCAATTACGCACAAAGAAATTGGCCAACGCGTGTTAGATCGCTTTGCAGAAGCTTGTGCTGAGGTAGCCACGGTTGAACAAAAACCGAAAATGGAAGGCCGTAGCATGTTCTTGATTCTTCAACCGAAGAACGAGAAAAAGTAAGATTGACGACAGTTTAGGAGGAATTCGACATGCCAAAAATGAAAACTCACCGCGGAGCAGCGAAGCGTTTTAAAAAGACTGGCTCTGGAAAAATAAGACGTGCATCTGCATACCGCAGTCACTTATTTGCAAATAAGTCTACTAAAGCTAAACGTAAGTTACGTAAAGGTGGACTAGTTTCTTCTGGTGACTACAAACGCATCAAATCACTTATCGCTTACATGAAGTAAGTTAAATACTCGAAACTTAAATGTTCGAAATAATAGCAGGAGGTAATGTATTATGCCACGCGTAAAAGGCGGAACAGTGACGCGCCAGCGTCGTAAAAAAGTTATAAAATTAGCAAAAGGTTATTATGGTGCTAAAAAATTACTATATAAAGTAGCAAACCAAGCAGTTATGAAATCAGGTAACTATGCTTACCGTGACCGTCGTAACAAAAAACGTGACTTCCGTAAATTATGGATCACACGTATCAATGCAGCAGCTCGCATGAATGGTCTTTCTTACAGCCGTTTAATGCACGGTTTGAAATTAGCTGGTATCGAAGTTAACCGTAAAATGTTAGCTGACCTAGCTGTTACAGACGCAGCAGCATTCACACAATTAGCAGAAGCTGCTAAAAAAGCAATGAACAACTAATCTTACTTTTTAAAAAGGCTGATGGATTTTCCATCAGCCTTTTTTTATACTAATAAATACATAGTGGTGGTTTTTGAGTGCTCTAGATGTAGGAAATAGATTGTGAAAAATTTATCGCTCAAATTGAGGGATTTATCGTTCATATCAAGGCATTTGTCGCTCAAATAAAAGATTTATCGCTCATATCGGGGCATTTATCGCTCAAATAGGTCTCATAGCCAAGTAGGCTTATTGAGATAGAAATGAATAGGGACAGAAAAGGTGGCATCGCTATCAGGAGGGAATCAGTATGTATTTTATTATTATTGGACTTTTCATTGTCATGTCAATCGTGGCGTTTTTCACAATGGGACATGATAAATCAGCAGCACAAACACGCAACCGACGAGTTCCTGAACGCACTTTGTGGAATCTTGCATTATTTGGCGGGGGAGTAGGCGCTTACCTTGGAATGATCCTCTATCGACACAAAACCAAGCATATGTCGTTCCGTATAGGCTTTACATTACTGGCAATTCTACAAGTAGCATTACTCATCTGGGCAGCGCAATTTTTGAAAGAATGGTCGTAACATTGGTAGACTTGAGTATGACTGGATTCTAGTGGTTCAAAATAAACACGAATAGACTTCTATCAAAAGAACAACCCGACATGAATTTTTCATGTCGGGTTGTTAATTTTGGTTATTCATCAACTTTTCGATTGGATTTTTCCAGCTGATCTCTGCTTCGGGATAGTTCATGAGAATTTCTTTTTCAAGAAATAAAAAATCGTCCCGAGTAAATCCTTGCAGTTTCATTGAATCTTTAACCCATACAAATATAGAAACGACCTCGAAGGCATCACCCGTAGTACCAAGATATTTCTCTCCTTCAAATAAAGCTCCTTTAAATGAGATAAAGAAATTCTTTCGCACATTTTTCACATCATCGTAAAAATAGTAAGCACCTTTTTCGTACGCATCATCAAGTTTTCGCTTAGGATCCATTAAGTAAACAATTCCACGGTAAAACAAATAGACAATAATGGCGATAATTAAAAACCGGATTAATACGATGATCATAATGGAACCTCCTCTGGGCAGACGTGTTACTATGGTATACGGATGAACAAATACTTTGGTTTCAAGATTGTTCAAATTATTTTTCTGGAGGCAATCGCTATGCAATTACAGCAGTTATTTACGATGCAAAAATCTCTCGACTCATATATCCAGAAGGAAAAGAATGTATCTCATGATGTGTTTTTTGAAAAGGGTCTTGCTCTTTTGGTAGAACTCGCAGAATTGGCTAATGAAACACGTTGTTTTAAATTTTGGAGCGCAAAAGGACCATCCGACAAAGAAACAATCCTCGAAGAATACGTAGATTCTATACATTTTTTACTTTCTCTTGGCATTGAAAAGCAATTAGACGATCTAGAAAACTGGCCAGTTGAAGATAGAGAAGAATCTCTCACACAATTATTTTTACATACCCATGCATCAATCCAACACTTTCTCGAAGAACCAAGCAAACCTTTATATGAAGAAGTTTGGAAATGGTATGGAGCGATTGGAACGTCACTTGGTTTTACGCATCAACAAATCGTTCAAGCGTATATTGATAAGAATGAAAAGAATTATGAGCGTCAACGTTCTGGCTATTAAAGAATATTTTGAAAACTGAAGACATTTGAATTATAATTAGATGGTTAGTGTATATTTAGGAGGGCGAAATAATGACAAAACTTGATCCAACTCTTACGATGTTGAAAGATTTAACAGATGCAAAAGCCATTCCAGGCAACGAACGTGAAGCACGAGACGTTATGAGAAAATACATAGAGCCATTTGCAGATCGCATGGACACAGATAACCTTGGAAGCTTGATTGCTGAAAAAGTTGGAGACGCTGACGGTCCAAAAATCATGGTTGCTGGTCACTTGGATGAAGTCGGATTCATGATCACTCAAATAGATGATAAAGGTTTCTTGAAATTCCAAACCGTTGGTGGCTGGTGGTCTCAAGTTATGCTAGCTCAACGAGTAACAATCGTAACGCGTAAAGGTGAATCGATTACAGGTGTTATTGGTTCGAAACCACCACATATCTTATCACCTGAAGCACGCAACAAACCGGTTGATATTAAAGATATGTTTATTGATATCGGTGCCTCTTCGAAAGAAGAAGCAATGGAGTGGGGCGTATTGCCAGGAGATATGGTAACACCATACTTCGAATTCTCTGTGATGAACAATGAGAAAATGCTATTGGCAAAAGCTTGGGATAACCGTATTGGTTGCGCAATCGCGATTGATGTGTTGAAAGCATTGAAAGATGAGAAACATCCAAACATCGTTTATGGAGTAGGGGCTGCTCAAGAAGAAGTTGGATTACGTGGTGCACGTACAGCTGCTTCGAAAATCAAACCGGATATCGGTTTTGCAGTGGACGTTGGTATTGCTGGAGATACGCCGGGAATTACAGCGAAAGAATCTACAAGCAAAATGGGAGCAGGTCCACAATTGGTATTGTTTGACGCTTCTATGGTTTCTCACAAAGGACTTCGAGATTTAGTTGTAGATACTGCTGAAGAAAACAATATTCCATACCAGTTCGAGTCTATTCCTGGAGGCGGTACAGATGCAGGCGCTATTCACTTGACTGCAAATGGTGTTCCTTCTTTAGCTATCGGGATTGCCACACGTTATATTCATTCTCATGCAGGTATTTTACACCGTGATGATTATGAAAATGCTGTAAAATTAATTGTAGCGGTTCTCAAGAAACTAGATCGCGATACAGTAAACAAGATTATCTTTGACTAAATAAAATTATCAGAAAAAGCATCGCTCAGGCGGTGTTTTTTTATGCTCTTAATAATTAACCCATAGTAGATTGTTGTCATATCATGCACTAATTACATTCTATAAAAACCCGCAGGCGTAGCTATTGACTACGTCTTTTATTATGTAAAGAGTTTTAGTAAGAAAAGATAGAAGAAATCTATTAAATTTTCATATTTGCCCAGAGCAATCTTCTATCTCTTAATATGTTATAGATGTAAGGCAAATTACGAATTGAAAAGAGAGATAATCTCTAGAGATTCGAACGACAGGAGGTGAAAAAATATGGGATACAACAAGAAAAAATGGAAAAAACTAGAAGGTTGTGATTGTTGGCGATGCCGTGAAGTCGAAGTTGAAGTAGATTGCAATGGAAAACATGAGGATGAAAAACACGAGGGTAATTCTTTTAAGTGCTCGGATATCAATATCAATGTTAACTGTGGTAATGATAAAAAAGATGATGACCATGGCAAAGGCAAAGACAAAGACAAAGACAAAGACCATGACGACAAGCATGACAAAGACAATGGCGACAAAGTGGAATTCAAATATGATATCTCGAACTTGAATGTTGAAATCTTTGGAGATCCAATTGCAGTACTACAGGCAGAATTTAATAAAGTAAAAGCTGGAGACAGAATTTCTCTAAGTGGTATTATTGGATTGGATAATGACTCAGATGAAGATGTTACAATGTTAATTACGATACTTCGAACAAGAGACAATGGATTGAGCAACATCATCTACTCACAAATATTCGAAGTCCACGAAGAAGGAAATAACGATAGAACACAAGAGCCATTTGCTCATGTAGAGGTAGAACAAAATGACATCCGCAACGTGACTTACACGGTGAGAATTCAACGTCTAGAAAACAACGTTGATATTTTCCTTTTCGGCCAAAGTACTTTAACAGCAGTGCGTTATAGCTAATCAAAGGAAAATGTAGAAAAAGGTAACTTGTAATTAGGTTGCCTTTTTTTCTTATTAAATAATAAATATTCACTTGTAATTATAAATATTCAATCTTATAATATGTATACATAATTATAATAAGGAGTGAATGTTTATGAAATTACTAGAATACGTAAACCTTGAAGTGGTGCAGAGTTTGAAAGGCAAAGACTTGTTAACTTGGTTCGACTATTCATCAATAGAAGTTAAGCAATTGTTAGGTTTAGCAACGAACCTCAAGAGTCTCGCTAAAAGTAATGTACATCCTCCACTGCTTGCTGGAAAAACGGTCGGCCTCATTTTTGAAAAACACTCAACTAGAACGCGTATTTCTTTTGAAGTTGGAATTAATCAATTAGGCGGTCATGCAATGTATATGCATGCGAGAGACTTGCAGATCGGTAGGGGGGAGCCTATTTCGGATACTGGAAAAGTGTTGTCGGGATACATGGATGGCATTATGATTCGTGCCCACTCACATAAAATGGTCGAAGAACTTGCGGACGCGGCAAACATTCCTGTCATCAATGGATTAACAGATTTATACCATCCATGCCAAGCGTTAGCGGATGTGCTGACGATTCATGAAGTGAAAGGCTATTTACCGGGGCTGAAGCTGGCTTACGTGGGAGATGGAAATAATGTAGCGAATTCACTTTTAATTGCCTGTGCTCATTTAGGGATTGAGGTATCCATTGCAACACCTAAAGGTTTTGAAATAGATGAAAATATTCTAACAAAGGTTCAAAAACTGGCAGTTTCAAATGGCACAAATATCATGACAACAAACGATCCAATTGTAGCTGTTAAAGACGCCGATATCATTTACACCGATGTGTGGACTAGCATGGGCCAGGAAGAAGAAACAGCGGCTAGACTTCAAGCATTCAAAGGGTATCAAATAAATGAGGATCTCGTGATGCATGCAAAATCGGATTATTTGTTCTTGCACTGTTTACCTGCACATCGCGAAGAAGAAGTGGCAACATCCATCATCGATGGTCCGAATTCAGCAGTATTTGAACAAGCTGAAAACCGACTGCATGCACAAAAAGCCATACTGGCATCAATCCTATCTTAATTTAGAAAATTCCTGAAGAATTGTTCAGGAATTTTTTTTTTGGAACAAATGTATATTGTTAATAATACTTTACTAAATGTTAACTATAGTTTACATTATGAATACAATACATAACATGAAGAGGTGAAGATATGCTGCAAAACCGGGTCAAAGAGCTTCGTGCGCGATTTGGTTTTTCGCAAGGGGAGCTAGGTGAACGAGTGGGGGTAACAAGACAAACGATTGGTTTTATCGAAAAAGGAGATTTTTCCCCTTCGATTACGTTGTCCTTGAAAATTGCTAGGGAGTTTCAAATACCTGTAGACCAATTATTTTGGTTGGAAGAGGAGAAATGATGATGAAAAAAGATTTTCGCGTTCAATATCCATTATGGCAAATGGCGTTTATTGTGTTGTTTGGTTTTATGGCATTCGGTTTAAAAGGCGCAACGTCGGAGCTTGTTAATACTTCAGATGAATTCAGTTACTCACTACAGTTTCCTCCATTGGAGTCAGTAGCTTTGTTTGTCACACTTTTCTTAACCTTATTGTTATTGGCTATTTTTTTCATGAAGATCTCCAAACATAATAAACAAAACCCAACACAAAGAATCTCATTATTACAGATTCGTCCATTGGAATATTTAGAGCAAGACGAAGGCATGGTTCATATTACAAGAATTGCTTCTCAAAAAGTGTATACGTTCTTTGCTTGGGCACTCCCATTTATAGCGGTAATTTTCCTAGTATTTGAACTATCTAGATTCTGGATGATTGTCGGCATTTTGTTGCTTGCCTTGATGCAATACTTCATTTATTACATTGAGGTACGAAAACGCCTGGAGGATGAAGAATGATGTGGGAATATTTTTTAGTGTTTTTGGGGGCGGCAATTCCTTGGCTTGAAATGGCTTTGGTCATTCCGCTAGGTATTGTGTCAGGATTAAATCCTTTGTGGGTGGTTATTATTGGTTTCATCGGAAATATGGTAACAGTGATGGCTTTAATCATTGGATATGATCGTTTCAGGAGTTGGCTGGCTAAAAGAAACGAAGGGAAAGAAGAAAAAGAGTCCAAGCGCAGTGAACGTGCGAAGCGAATATGGAATAAATATGGTCTTCCGGGAATGCTAATGCTAGGGCCCATTTTAATAGGGACTCATATTGCTGCATTTATTGGCATGACACTCGGTGCGAGCAAGAAACAGACAACTATCTGGTCAGTCATAAGCATTGCATTATGGGCATTGGTATTCGGTATTTTAACGGCACTCGGCTTTGATTTCTTTGTCCGTGAAATATGAAAAAGTCTCCGTGCAATACGGAGACTTTTCTTATCCTTGGAAAGATTGTTCCAAGTGTTTTAATACTGTTTCTTTTTCAGGTTCACCGGCTGTTTTCCACCATTTTTCGAAAAACACACCAAGGCCCGGGAGTAAATGTTCTTCGCCACGTTTGATGGCATCTTCTACGACTTCACGAATCTCAGTAGCACTATTGCCAACCATGTTGGCGGTAATTGCATCTCGAATTTGAAAGTTCATAATCTCTCCTCCTCACACCTCATTTTGTCCGCTACTATCGCCACTTATACATGAATTTGATACACTAAAAAGAAAAAGGCGGTATAACAATCGATGAAACGAATTGAATCATCACAAAATACACAAGTTAAGCACTGGAAAAAGCTCGTTTCCGTTCGAAAAGAACGTGATAAATCGGGTGAATTTTTAGTTGAAGGTTTCCATTTGGTTGAAGAATCATTGAAAAACAAAGAAAATGTTTTAGCATTAATTGTTAGAGAAGGAACGACGATTCCTACGGGTTGGAATGTCGATGAAGTAGATATCATTGAAGTCACAATGGATATTGCGAAAGAAATTGCCGAAACAGAGCACTCACAAGGAATTTACGCTCATTGCAGCCAACAGCTGGCAACGCCTGAGCAACAACAAACTTGGAAAAAACTTCTTTTGGTTGATGCTGTCCAAGATCCAGGCAATGTCGGGACGATGATTCGGACTGCAGATGCTGCTGGAATGGATGCTATCATTTTGGGTAAAGGTTCTGCGGATGCTTATAATCCAAAAACGGTCCGTTCCGGTCAAGGTTCGCACTTCCATATACCGATTGTAAAAGGTGATTTATCACAATGGATTCAAACATGTAAAGAACAGGGAATACCTGTTTACGGCACATCCTTAGACGAATCGGTATTGTACAATCAAGTTCAGCCTCAAGGGCAATTTGCGTTAATCATGGGCAATGAAGGCAGTGGATTGTCGCCAGAGCTTCTTGTTCAGACCGATATGAACCTGAAAATCCCACTGCTTGGACAAGCGGAATCTTTAAACGTAGCTGTCGCAACCGGAATTCTTTTGTATTCACTTATTCCTCAAGCAAATTGAAGTTGATGAAACAGTAAATCGAGCGTATAATAGATACTAATTCGATACATGTAAAAGCTGTGATCGGGAAGAGTACATGAAATCCTTTATTTCAGGAAGTTTGCATCAAGACTGTGAGTGCAAACAGTAAAGATTCATCGAAGTTCACCCCGTTAGCTGCCATCAGGACCAGCATATGCTGTAAAGGTGCGCCGGTGAAGAGCCGTTAATTCAATGAAGTGATTACGTCTGGATACTCAGCGTAGTAATCAGGGTGGTACCGCGAAATTGTTCCTCGTCCCTTTTATAGGGGCGGGGTTTTTTTATTTTTTGGAAGGAGATGTACACATGCAAGAACAATTACAACAATTGAAAGATGAAGCGATTGGTAAAATTCAAGCCGCTTCAACTGTAAAAGAATTGCAAGACGTACGTGTTGCGTATTTAGGAAAAAAAGGGCCGATTACCGATTTGTTAAAAGGCATGGGGAAACTGCCAGCTGAAGAACGTCCAAAAATGGGTGCTTTGGTGAATGTCGTACGTGAAGAAGTAACTGCAGTTCTCGACGAGCGACTCGTTATTTTAGAAGACGCAGCTATTGCACAACAACTTGAAAATGAGTCCATTGATGTGACATTACCAGGACGTCCTGTGAAAACAGGAAATCATCATCCACTGACTCGTGTGGTGGAAGAAATCGAAGACCTGTTCATCAACATGGGTTATGAAATTGCAGAAGGTCCTGAAGTCGAAAAGGATTACTACAACTTCGAAGCATTGAACTTGCCAAAAGGGCATCCGGCTCGCGATATGCAAGATTCATTCTACATTTCTGAAGACATTTTACTACGCACTCATACATCCCCAGTGCAAGCACGCACGATGGAAGCAAAAGGTGGGGAACCCATCAAAATCATTTGTCCGGGTAAAGTGTATCGACGTGATAGTGATGACGCGACCCACTCTCATCAATTCACTCAGATTGAAGGACTAGTTATTGGTGAAAACATTCGCATGAGTGATTTAAAAGGAACGTTATCCGTATTTGCGAAGAAAATGTTTGGAGACGATCGTGAAATTCGTTTGCGTCCAAGTTTCTTCCCATTCACAGAGCCTTCGGTTGAAATGGATATTTCTTGTTTCAAATGCGGCGGCAGTGGATGTAACGTATGTAAAAAGACAGGTTGGATTGAAATTTTAGGTGCCGGTATGGTACATCCGAATGTATTGGAAATGGCAGGATATGATTCGAAGCGTCTGTCAGGATTTGCATTTGGTATGGGACCCGAACGTATTGCGATGTTGAAATATGGAGTGGAAGACATTCGTCATTTCTATACAAATGATGTGCGATTCGTATCGCAATTCCACCGGACGGAAGTGTAAGGAGGAGATCACATGCTCGTTTCTACAAAATGGTTAGCAGATTATATTGATACTAAAGGGTTGGCTCCGGCTGAACTCGCTGAGAAAATAACACGTTCAGGAATTGAAGTCGATGCAGTTATCGACCGTTCCCACGGCATGACAAACGTAGTAGTAGGTCATGTTTTAGAATGCGGCAAGCATCCAGAAGCAGATAAATTATCGATTTGCCAAGTGGATGTCGGGGAAGAAGTGACGCAAATTATTTGTGGCGCACCGAATATCGCAGCAGGTCAAAAAGTCATTGTCGCTCGTCCAGGAGCTGTTTTACCTGGTGGCATGAAAATCAAAAAAGCGAAACTTCGTGGCGAAGAATCGAACGGGATGATTTGTTCCCTTCAGGAACTTGCAATTGAAGGAAAGCTTGTACCAAAAGCGTATGCTGAAGGGATTTACGTTTTACCTGCAGATACACAAACGGGTGCTGATGCACTTGGAATTTTAGGTTTAAACGATACAGTTCTTGAGTTAGGCTTGACACCTAACCGCGCGGATGCGATGAGCATGTTAGGCGTGGCATACGAAGTAGGAGCCATTCTTTCTGAAGATATGAAGTATCCTGAAATTAACTATGCTTCATCAAATGAAGTAGCTGAAAACGTTCTGAAACTTCGCGTGGAAGACGTGGATGCGAACCCTATGTACGTGGCAAAAGTCGTTAAAAACGTTGTCATCGGTGAATCGCCATTATGGTTACAACAAAGATTAATGGCAGCTGGTGTCCGTCCTCATAACAATGTCGTTGACGTAACGAACTATGTACTGATGGAATACGGTCAACCGCTTCACGCATTTGACTACGATCGTTTACAAACGGGTGAAATCGTTGTCAGAGCAGCTCATGCAGGCGAAAAAATAATGACACTTGATGATCAGGAACGTGAATTACAAGCTCATCATTTAGTTATCACAAACGGTCAAGAACCAGTAGCAATCGCAGGAGTCATGGGTGGTGCAAACTCAGAAGTTCATGATGGCACGACAACAATAGTCATTGAGTCAGCTTATTTCAAACCCGCTTCTGTCCGTCAGACATCAAAAGATCACAATCTGCGTAGTGATGCAAGTTCACGCTTTGAAAAAGGCGTAGATCCAAACCGCGTGGAAGCAGCTGCAGAACGTGCGGCTCAACTGATTGCGGAGCTTGCAGGTGGAGAAGTGCTACAAGGAAGCGTGAAATTTGATGAGTTAGATAAAACTCAAAAAGAAGTCATCGTCTCACCAGATTTCATCAACAATCGCTTAGGTATGAAAATTTCTTTGGAAGAAATGACATCCATTTTAAGCCGTTTGAAATTTGATTTCGAAGCAGCAAATGGCATGCTTTATATTAAAGCTCCAACGCGTCGCCAGGATATTCAAATTGAAGAAGATATCGTGGAAGAAATTGCCCGTATCTACGGTTATGATGATATCCCGATGACTCTTCCTGAAGGGGAATCGACACCGGGTGGCTTGACGCCTTATCAAGCACAACGTCGCATTGTCCGTAATTTCCTGGAAGGTGCCGGCTTGCACCAGGCTATTACGTACTCATTGACGTCAAAAGAACTGGCACAAAGCTTTGCTCTTGAGACAGCACCTGTAACAGAACTGTTAATGCCAATGAGCGAAGAGCGCAGTACTTTACGTCAATCATTAATTCCGCATTTATTGGAAGCGGCAAGTTACAACGTCGCGCGCAAAGCGGATTCCGTGACTTTGTTTGAAACGGGTTCAGTATTCCTTGGTGAAACAGCAGAAGGTCTTCCACACGAAGAAGAGCACGTAGCGGCAGTTATGACTGGCAAATGGCTTGACCATAGCTGGCAAGGCGAACGTAAAACAGTCGATTTCTTTGTATTAAAAGGAATCATCGAAGGTTTGTTTGCGAAGCTTGGATTAGATCATCTTGTTACATTTGAACAAACACAAAAGGATGGATTACATCCAGGACGAACAGCATCCATTAAACTTGCGCATGAAGTAGTTGGTGTAGTTGGTCAATTACATCCAACCGAACAAAAGAAACGCGACTTAAAAGAAACGTACGTAATGGAAATGAACTTGGCGAAGTTACTGAATTTCTCATTGGAGCCGTTACTATATACGCCAGTTCCACGTTTCCCATCCATTTCACGTGATATCGCGTTAGTAGTAAACCGCACACAAGCTGCAGGTGAATTACAGCAAATTATCCGTAGAGCAGGTGGCAAGTTACTAAAAGATGTTCGCGTCTTCGATTTATACGAAGGAGAGAAAATGGAAGCGGGTCAAAAATCCGTGGCATTCTCACTTACTTACGAAGATCCAGAGCGTACATTAACAGACGAAGAAGTCGTTAAAGCTCATTCGAAAGTGCTTAAAGCACTAGAAGAAGAAGGCAATGCGCAGCTTCGAGGATAAATAGAGAAGAGGTAGATTCGAGAGTGCATGGCACTTTAGAATCTACCTCTTTTTTTGAATTGTAATGGGATGAAATTAAATTGGAGTGTATACCGATTAAAATCTTTTCTTCTTAGCAATCGCCATAGCTTTTCCTGTATTCGCGAAATGTTTTTTCGTAATGGATGAAAGAAATTCCTCGCCTTTGCTCAGGTAAATACGGGCTGCGACTTCATCCACTTTTGAACTTGCGCCTTTTGGTATGGTTACTCCAGCTTTGACACTGAGCTTATCCATTTCCTCTAGAAACGCGACGCGTGCCAAAATGGAAGCTGCTGCTACGGAAACATGCAATTGTTCTGCTTTTGTTGAGAAAAGAACATTTTCACGGATGATCTCTTTTTCCGCTTTCACGTGATTGTAGTAAATTCCACGTTCGGCAAACTGATCGATCAGGATGTATTCGGGTTTTTCAGGAGCGATTTTTGAAAGTACATGCTTCAATGCCTGGTTATGTAACAACGCTTTTATTTTCCCTTGCGACCAACCTTTTGCCTGTACCGTGTTATATTTTTCGTTGCCAAGAATCAAGATGCTGTGCGTTAAGGCATTTTTTAAATCAGGAGCTATTTTGCTCATAAGGTCATCGGTCAACATTTTTGAATCTTTTACACCAAGGAACTGAATCAGCTCGATTTTATCGGCAGGGACGTAACAAGCAGCGACCGTCATCGGGCCGAAGAAATCTCCGGTTCCCGTTTCGTCAGAACCAATCACGGATTTCAATGCGAACCCTTCAGGTAATGTGTCTCCTTTTGCGGAACTCGCTTTTTTAGCTGCTTTCTCGTCTAAGGTCCCCCAGCGCATCGCTTCACGTGTAGAACCACTGCCTTGAAACAAAACTTTGCCAGATTTATATGCGGTAATAGAGGTGTCTGCTAGTTTAGCTGCGAAGACAACGCCTGGCGCGTTACGCTCGATTCTATTATTTGCATAATGGGAAAATACTTCTTTTAATTGAGTAGGAGATAGTTGAAGAACTACGTTCGACATGAACACTTTCCTTTCTGTGTCTACTTATTCACATGTACAGGTATTTCATGGTATGATAATTTATAGGATTTTTTGATGGGGAGGGTAACCTTTGTCAGAGCAACATAAAATACGAGTTTCAGTAGATATATATGGACAAACGTATAAAATGGTTGGTTCGGAAACGAGCGGTCATATGCGTCTCGTGGCCTCTATGGTTGACGATAAAATGCGAGAAATCAATTCGCACAATCCCTCATTAGATAGTTCTAAGTTGGCGGTACTAACTGCGGTCAACACAGTTCATGAATATGTTAAATTAAAAGAACAAGTAGAACAACTGGAAGAAGAAATTAAAAGGTTAAAGGGTTGAATACATGTTAGATATAATTATTTTAGTATTATTAGCTGCAGGAATTTTTGTAGGTGCAAAACGAGGATTAATCGTCCAATTGATCCATATGACTGGATTCATAATTGCGCTCATCGTTGCCTACTCCTATTATAAACCACTCGCAGAAAAATTTGTGCTGTGGATTCCATACCCGACTGTCGATTCAAGCTCAAGGCTGACATTTGCAATCGATAAATTGGATCTGGATCAGACGTTTTATCAGTTAATCGCATTTGCACTCATCTTCTTTGTCGTGAAATTTGCGTTACAGTTAGTCGCATCCATGTTTGATTTCCTTTCATACTTACCAGTACTAGGATTCATTAGTAGAATTGCTGGTGCATTTTTAGGCTTCATCGAATTTTACATATTATTGTTTATTTTAATCTACGTGGTTGCTCTTATGCCGATAGGGCCTTTCCAAAATTTGATCGAGCATTCAAATTTAGCGGAATCTATGCTTAAAAATACACCATTTTTATCAGAGACGGTTAAAAACTGGTGGTACATCTATACTGAATAAGTGACTTCTCTCTTCATGAGAGAAGTTTTTTTAAAGCGTCAGATAGTTTCTTTTTATTATGTTCAGTTAAGAGATATTGTTGATTTTCGTTCCATGCGGACGCTTTCCGCGGGCGGTCCACTAGCCTCCTCGGGCCAACAGGATGTTGGTCACGAAGGTATTGTCACAGGATGTGACGTTCTTTGCCTTCGTTCATTTATGGTGCTCCTGCGGTTACTCGTCGCAAACGACTTATGCAAAAATAATTTTGCACAAGTCGCTCACTGCGGGGTCTAGTTGGGACACGCTGATTCCGCTGGAGTCGCCGCATTCTACTACAATCATTATAGTAAGCAGTGAAATAACTAACTTACGATTTAGTGATATGGAGCAAAACAGTGAAGACTCCTGTGGGAACAGCGAAGTGCTGAAATCCACTCGGACATTTAGTCCGAGTTAGTTCAGCGCAAGTCCACGGAAAGCGTAGCTGTTTTGCGGAATATCAATAGCACCATTTAGCACAACCTTTTTTAAATAGTTTTCAATCGATACTCTATACATTTGTTATAAACTCATTCTGCTATTTCATGGATAGGAATACCTTTTTTGAACCAATCTGACAGGGGACGAGGGATACACTTGAATAAAAAAATCATCATTAAAACTTTAGAGAAAATTGCTTTATATATGGAACTGAAAGGAGAAAATCCTTTTAAAGTATCAGCTTTCCGAAAAGCTGCTCAAGCACTTGAACTGGATGCAAGAAGTCTAGCCGAAATGGATGATGTCACAAAAATTAAAGGCATCGGAAAAGGTACGGCTTCAGTAATCGAGGACTTGATTGAAACGGGTAAATCAACTGTATTGCAGGAATTGGAAGAGTCAGTACCAAGTGGACTATTGCCTTTGTTGAAATTGCCTGGTCTCGGCGGGAAGAAAATAGCCAAACTATACCAGGAACTTGGTGTAGATTCTGCTGAGACGTTGAAACAAGCGTGTGACGAAGGGAAAGTCCGTTCACTTGCAGGTTTCGGTGCAAAAACGGAAGAGAAAATTCTGAAAGAATTGGAACAATTCAATTCTAGACCGGACCGTTTGCCGATTTGGCGTTTAGAAACAGCTGTAACCATCATCGAAGCCGTATTAAGTGGAATTAAGGAAATAGATAGATTTTCTGTGGCAGGTAGTTTCAGACGTGTGAAAGAAACGAGCAAAGATCTTGATTTCATTATCGCAACCACGGATGTGGTTACAGTTCGGGAAACTTTATTGAAAGCATTGCCCGTATCTGAAATTATTGCCGCTGGAGACACGAAAGTTTCCGTTACGATCGATTATGAAGAATTAATTGATGTAGATTTCCGTCTGGTTGAACCCGCAGCTTACACGACTGCTTTACACCATTTCACAGGCTCGAAAGACCATAATGTGAAGTTGCGCCAGATTGCCAAAGCACAAGGAAAGAAAATCAGTGAATACGGAGTGGAACAAGAAGATGGCTCGAATCAAACATTCGAGTCGGAAGAAGATTTCTTCGCCCATTTTGGCCTTCCTTATTTTCCGCCACCTGTCCGAGAAGATTCTAGGGAGTTTGACCGTCAAGAAGAACTGGAAACACTTATTGATGTCAGTGACATTCAATCGGATTTGCATATGCATACAACGTGGTCAGATGGTGCGCATTCATTAAGTGAAATGATCGAAGCTTGCCTTGCTAAAGGGTACACACATATAGCCATCACCGATCACTCTCATTATTTGCGTGTCGCAAACGGGTTATCTCCTGAACGCTTGCGTCAGCAGATGGCTGAAATAAGAGAAATTCAAAAAAATTACCCAGACATTAAAATATTGGCTGGAACTGAAATGGACATACTGCCTGACGGTTCACTTGATTTTGATGATGAATTACTTGAAGAAATGGACTTTGTCATTGCCTCCATTCATTCAAGTTTCAGCCAAACACAGGAAAAAATCATGGAACGGTTATTGACGGCCATGAAAAATCCTCATGTCGATATGATTGCCCATCCGACTGGCCGTATTATCGGACAACGAAATGGTTATGATCCTGATGTCCATCAGCTAATTAAATGGGCTGCGGAGTATGGTAAAATCCTTGAGTTGAATGCAAATCCTCATCGCCTGGATTTGGCGACTGAATATTTAGAGGAAGCACAAAAGCTTAATGTTCCGATTGCCATTAATACCGATGCACACAGCATAGATCAATTGCGATTTATGGACATCGGCGTGAAATATGGACAAAAAGCATGGTTGAAAAAAGATATGATTGTCAATACATGGTCCTATGAGAAATTGATAAAATACTTGAAGTAATGGAGGTGTTTTTTTATGATCGCCAAACGCGCATTGAAAACACTTGAATTTGATAAAGTGAGAGAGCAAGTGGCCAGTTTTTGCACATCATCACTTGGCCGTACACATTTGGATTTACTTGAACCATCAATAGATTTGGATACTGTAGTTAAACTTCTGGATGAAATGGATGAAGGGCTTTCTGTACTGCGTGTAAGGGGAAATGTACCGATGGGCGGTATTTTTGACGTGCGTGGGCATGCCAAACGAGCTCAAATTGGCGGTATGCTAAGCCCGACTGAATTGATGGAAATTGCCAGCACAATTCGTGCCAGCCGTATATTACGTCAATTTTTTGAAGCAGTAGAGGAATCAGAAGATATTAAAATCCCCTACTTCTTAGAGCGCAAACAAGCATTGCCGATTCTTACAGCATTAGAACACGAAATCATCGCTTGTATTGATGACAACGGTGCCGTACTAGACAGTGCCAGCACTCAGCTACGCACAATTCGTCAGCAGTTGCGTGCACAGGAAAGCCGTGTTCGTGAAAAGTTGGAAAGTTACACACGCGGGAAAAACGCATCCAAAATGTTATCAGATTCCATCATAACGATTCGAAACGATCGTTTCGTTATCCCTGTAAAACAGGAGTACCGTGGAAATTATGGTGGGATTGTCCATGATCAGTCCTCTTCAGGGCAAACGTTGTTTATTGAACCAGATGCTGTCGTGCAGGCAAACAACGAAATTCGTAGACTGAAAATGAAAGAGCAAGAAGAAATCGAACGCATCTTGTTGGCATTGTCCCTGGAAGTGCAGGCTGTTGCTCACGATATATTTGTGCTGGTCCAGATTCTGGGTGAAATCGATGTCATTTTAGCGAAAGCAAAATATGGACAAGCCAATAAATGTACAAAGCCTACTGTAAATGACACTGGCGTGATTCGATTGGTAAAGGCTCGTCATCCATTGTTAAATATTGAGGAAGCGGTAGCCAACACAATTGAATTTGGCGACGATATTACAGCGATTGTTATTACCGGACCGAATACAGGTGGTAAAACAGTCACCCTGAAAACAGTGGGATTATGTACGTTAATGGCCCAGGCAGGATTGCCGATTCCTGTACTGGATGGTTCAGAAATAACCGTTTTTGATCAAATTTTCGCAGATATCGGAGACGAACAATCGATAGAACAAAGTTTGAGTACATTCTCATCCCACATGGTTAACATTGTGGATATATTATCGAAGTTTGATGATCGCAGCCTCGTGTTATTTGATGAACTTGGTGCAGGAACAGACCCTCAGGAAGGTGCTGCCTTAGCCATTTCTATTTTGGATGAAGTGCATGGCAGAGGTGCACGCGTGATGGCCACGACGCATTACCCTGAACTGAAAGCATATGGTTATAACCGACCGGGTGTCGCAAACGCCAGCGTTGAATTTGACGTGGAATCTTTAAGTCCGACTTACAAATTGTTAATCGGAGTTCCCGGACGCAGTAATGCATTCGAGATTTCAAAAAGACTTGGTTTGCCACAGCACATTATTAAGCATGCACAATCATTTACTGGTACAGATCGTCACGAAGTAGAGTCAATGATTGCATCACTTGAAGTGAGCCGTAAGCAGTCGGAAAAAGATGCGGAACAGTCCCATGCATTGCTCGTGGAATCGGAAAAAATTCAAGCAGATCTGACAGCCCAGCTGAAAGAGTTGGAAGAACAAAAAGAAAAGCTTGAACAAAAAGCGAAAGACAAAGCACGGAAAATTGTGGACGAAGCGAAACGAGAAGCCGAAAGCATTATTACTGAACTTCGCCATATGCAAAAAAATGCACAACACGTCATTAAAGACCATGAATTGATTGATGTGCGCAAACGCCTTGAAAAAGCTGCTCCGGAAAACTCAGTACTGAAAAAACAAAAGCAAATTAAAGAACGTGAGATGACACTGACGCAGGGTGACGAGGTCAAAGTATTGAGTTACGGACAAAAAGGTACGTTGCTTGATAAAGTTTCAGACACAGAGTGGAGTGTCCAAATTGGCATTCTGAAAATGAAGTTGCCTGAAACGGACCTGGAATACATCAAGCCGGAAAAACCAAAACAAACCGTAGCGATGACACATGTCAAAGGTCGCGACACGTATGTAAAACTGGAACTGGATTTACGTGGAGAACGTTACGAAGACGCCATTTTGCGAGCTGAGAAATACATTGATGACGCGGTATTATCCAGTTACCATCAAGTATCCATCATTCACGGAAAAGGCACGGGAGCATTAAGACAAGGGATTCAGCAGTTTTTGAAGAATCACTCCCGCGTGAAAAGTTACCGATTTGGGGAAGCCGGCGAAGGTGGACACGGCGTAACAGTTGTAGAATTAAAATAAGCTTGGTGGTTGATTGTTCGACTAATCTTCATGTCTTGAAATAAATTTTTGAAACCATAATCCGTTTCAAACGTACAAGCTACAAACGTTTAAAGGAGTTAACATATGTTAGGGATGGATTTTTGGCAACACCCATTAGTAGAGACAACAGGGTATTTCAGTGTGGTCGTGTTATGTTTGATTTTGACAATGGTCATATTTGAAATCGTCACCAAATATAAAAACTGGGAAGAGATTCAAAAAGGAAATGTCGCAGTCGCAATGGCGACAGGAGGGAAAATTTTTGGAGTTGCAAATATTTTTCGTTATTCCATTGAAAATCATAATTCTTTGCCTGAAATGATGGGCTGGGGTTTATATGGTTTTGGATTGCTACTCGTCGCATATTTCCTGTTTGAATTTTTAACGCCAAAATTCAATATTGACCGTGAAATTGAAAATGACAATCGATCCGTTGGTTTCATTTCATTATCTATTTCCGTAGGTCTGTCATTTGTTATTGGCGCAAGTATCTCTTAGGAGCGGATTGATTTGGAAAAACTAGCGAAAATTTTACTTGGGGTCTGCGTCGCTTTTTTCATTGTGGGCATCATTTATTTGTATTTACAATAACTTTAGTAGCATGGGATATGTAAAACGTCCCATGCTTTTTTCTTATTTTATTGTAAGCGGATTCATTTTTCTCTATAATAAAGAATAGGAATATTCAAACGATTAAAAAAAGGGGGAAAATAAAATGACGGCAAAACCATGGTTGTCTCAGTATCCACCAGAGATTCCGCATACGCTTTCGTACGATCCTATTCCGGTTCAGGAATATCTGACAAGAGCCTACCGTGATTATCCGGAAAAAGTGGCTATTCATTTTCTTGGGAAAGATCTGACGTACCAAGAACTCTATGAATCTGCGTTGAAGTTTGCTAACTATTTGCGTTCACTCGGAATTCAAAAAGGTGACAGAGTGGCCATCATGTTGCCGAACTGTCCTCAAAATGTGATTGGGTACTATGGAATTCTTTATGCAGGTGGCATCGTCGTCCAGACCAATCCGCTTTATACAGAGAGAGAAATTGCTTATCAAATGAAAGATTCTGGCGCCAAAGCAATCTTGTCACTCGATATTTTATTCCCTCGTATTTCAAAAGTAATTAAAGAAACCAATTTAGAAAACATCATTATTACCGGAATAAAAGATTACTTGCCTTTCCCGAAAAATTTGGTTTATCCGTTTATTCAAAAGAAACAATACGGATTCACTGTAAAAGTCGAGCATAGAGGCATGAATCACTTGTTCCCGGAAGTGATGAAGGTCGGCAAAGCACAAGAAATAGACGTACCTTTTGACTTTGAAGAAGATGTTGCGATTTTGCAATACACAGGAGGTACAACCGGATTCCCGAAAGGTGTTATGTTGTCCCATAAAAACCTGATTGCCAACGCTTCGATGTGTGATGCGTGGTTGTATCGATGTAAAAAAGGTGAAGAAACGATTTTGGGCATCCTGCCATTTTTCCATGTGTATGGAATGACAACCGTCATGATTTTGTCTGTCATGCTAGGCAACCGAATGGTGTTATTACCGAAATTTGATGTTGATTCTGCTTTGAAAACGATAGATAAACAGAAACCAACGTTGTTCCCTGGAGCACCAACCATCTATATCGGTCTATTAAACCATCCGGATATTGCCAAATATGATTTATCATCCATTCAAGCATGTTTAAGCGGTTCGGCACCACTGCCAGTGGAAGTTCAGGAAAAGTTTGAGGAAGTAACTGGTGGGAAACTTGTTGAAGGATATGGTTTGACTGAATCATCCCCTGTGACACACGCAAATTTTGTTTGGGATAATGAACGAATCAAAGGGTCTGTCGGTGTTCCATGGCCAGATACAGAAGCAGCGATTTTCCAAGTGGATTCTACAGAGCCAATGCCTCCAAGAGAAATAGGAGAAATTTGTGTACGCGGACCACAAATCATGAAAGGTTATTGGAACCGTCCAGAAGATACTGAAAATACAATGCGCGATGGATGGTTGTTAACCGGTGACTTAGGGTATATGGACGAAAAAGGATTCTTTTACGTTGTAGATCGTAAAAAAGATATGATTATTGCAGGTGGATTCAATATCTATCCTCGAGAAATTGAAGAAGTTCTTTACGAACATCCCGCTATCCAGGAATGTGTCGCTGTCGGTGTACCTGATCCATATCGTGGAGAAACCGTTAAAGCGTATGTTGTATTGAAAGAAGACCATCAGGTTACTGAAGAAGAATTGAACGCTTTCTGCAGGGAACACCTCGCAGCATTTAAAGTGCCTAGAATTTACGAATTCAGAAAAGAGTTACCGAAAACAGCAGTAGGTAAAATTCTTCGTCGTTCTTTAGTTGAAGAAGAAAAAGAAAAATATAGAGAAGCAAGTGCAACGTCGTAACAATTCTTGACAACGTTTGTACTTCAGTTTAAGATGAAATTGTGAATGAACACTCATTCATAATTTCATCTTTTTTGGTGGTGATATCTATGAAACGAGACAAACCGAAATTTAAACAAATAATCGACGCAGCCGTAGTAGTGATTGCAGAAAATGGGTATCACCAGGCACAAGTTTCTAAAATCGCGAAACAAGCAGGCGTCGCTGATGGAACCATTTATCTGTACTTTAAAAACAAGGAAGATATCTTAATTTCTGTCTTCCAGGAAAAAATGGGTTTATTTGTTGAGAACCTGAAAGCAATCATAAGTGATGGATCAACATCATCTGAAAAACTATTAAAAATGGTGGAAAATCATTTTCGCGTTTTAGCTACAGATCATCATTTAGCCATCGTTACTCAATTGGAACTGAGACAGTCCAACAAGGAAATTCGCATGAAAATCAATGAAGTGTTAAAAGAGTACTTAATGTTGCTCGATGATATTTTAATTGAAGGATTGGAAAATGGTGAATTTCAAGAAGAGTTAGATATTCGTCTTGCGAGACACATGGTCTTTGGTACAATTGATGAGACGATTACTACTTGGGTGATGAATGAACAGAAGTACGATTTGATGAAATTGGCACCTAAAGTTCATCGTTTATTAATGAGTGGTATGAAATCATAAGTGAAGGGATGGGCTTGTATGGAGTTTTTGAGTTGGACTGTAGAAAATCACGTTGCGAAAGTAACGATTAATCGACCGCCGGCAAATGCATTATCACGAGCACTTATTCTCGAAGTAAACGAATTGCTGAATGCTGTCGAGCATGATGACAGCGTTCGTGTCATCGTCTTGCACGGAGAAGGACGTTTCTTCTCGGCAGGCGCAGATATTAAAGAGTTTACTTCAATCAAAACTGGGGAAGAGTTTTCTGCATTAGCTGCAAGCGGACAAGAAATTTTTGAACGCGTTGAAAGATTCTCAAAACCGGTGATTGCTTCTATTCATGGAGCGGCACTTGGCGGAGGACTTGAACTCGCGATGAGCTGTCACATGCGCATCGTATCTGAAAATGCTAAACTTGGACTGCCTGAACTACAGCTAGGTCTGATTCCAGGCTTTGCTGGCACTCAACGTTTACCACGTTTAGTTGGAATGCCGAAAGCAGCAGAAATGTTGCTGACAAGCGAACCGATCAGCGGTTTGGAAGCGGTTCAATGGGGATTGGCAAACCGTGCATATGCGGAGGAAGAATTATTAGCTAAAACTATGGAACTTGCAAGTAAAATTGCAAAGAAGAGCCCAGTTGCAATGAAAGCAGCAATAGACATGTTACAATTTGCAAAAACGTACGCTTATGATGAAGGTGTGAAAGCTGAAGCGCAATCTTTTGGAACCGTTTTCGTTTCGGAAGATGCTCAAGAAGGCATTTCAGCATTTATCGAAAAACGCGAACCATCGTTCAAAGGAAAATAATGAAAAGTATTGGGAGGTCTGCAACATGAATATTTATGTGTTGGTAAAACGTACATTTGATACAGAAGAAAAGATTGTCGTTTCTGGTGGCAAAATTCAGGAAGACGGCGCTGAATTCATCATTAATCCTTACGATGAATATGCAATTGAAGAAGCGATCCAAGTCCGCGACGCTCACGGCGGCGAAGTGACGGTATTGACAATGGGTGGGGAAGACGCTGAAAAGCAACTTCGTACAGCTCTTGCAATGGGCGCTGATAAAGCTGTTCTAATCAACACAGAAGATGATTTAGATGAAATGGACCAATTTACTGCTGCTCAAATATTGGCAGATTACTTGAAAGATAAAAACCCAGATTTAATTTTAGCTGGTAACGTTGCAATTGATGGTGGATCTGGTCAAGTTGGACCACGTGTTGCTGACTTATTGGACATCAACTATGTAACAACAATTACGAAATTAGAAATCAATGGAACACAAGTCAATATCGTACGTGATGTGGAAGGCGATTCTGAAGTTCTAGAAACGTCATTGCCATTACTAGTTACAGCTCAACAAGGTTTGAACGAACCTCGTTATCCATCTTTACCAGGTATTATGAAAGCGAAAAAGAAACCGCTTGATGAAGTAGAATTGGATGATTTGGATATTGATGAGGATGATGTAGAAGCGAAAACGGAGACAATCGAAATTTACTTGCCTCCTAAAAAAGAAGCAGGTCGCGTACTTCAAGGCGATCTTTCAAACCAAGTACAAGAATTGGTGCAATTACTTCGCACAGAAGCAAAAGTCGTTTAATCGAATCTGAAGATTTGTAATTGGAGGGAAACACATCATGACAAAAAAAGTAATCGTACTCGGTGAAGCACGTGAAGGTGCTTTACGTAATGTATCTTTTGAAACTATCGCTGCAGCAAAGAAAATTTCAGGCGGTGGAGAAGTAGTAGCAGTTCTTCTAGGAGACTCTGTTCAATCTCTAGCAACTGAAATGATTCATTATGGAGCTGACCGTGCTATCACTGTCGAGCACCCACATTTGAAAACGTATACATCTGACGGCTTCAGCCAAGCATTTATGGCTGTTGTTGAAAGTGAAAGCCCGGATGCAGTTGTTTTCGGACACACAGCATTAGGGAAAGACTTATCACCAAAAGTAGCAAGTAAATTAAAATCAGGTCTTGTTTCAGATGTAACGGATATCGAAGGAGAAGGCGCAGACGTAGTATTTATCCGCCCAATCTTCTCTGGTAAAGCATTTGAAAAAGTGAAAATCAAAGACGGTATTGATTTCATCACAATCCGTCCTAACAATATTGAGCCTTTAGCTCACGATGCTAGCCGAACTGGCGATGTATCTTCATTATCTGTAGACATCACAAACCTTCGCACAGTTATCAAAGAAGTTGTACGTAAATCAACTGAAGGCGTAGATTTATCAGAAGCGAAAGTAATCGTTGCTGGTGGTCGTGGCGTGAAGAGCGAAGATGGTTTTGAACCATTAAAAGAACTAGCTAATCTTTTAGGCGGCGCTGTTGGTGCATCTCGTGGTGCATGTGACGCTGACTACTGTGATTACTCACTTCAAATTGGTCAAACAGGTAAAGTTGTAACTCCTGACCTTTACATTGCAGCAGGAATTTCTGGAGCAATCCAGCATTTAGCTGGTATGTCTAACTCAAAAATCATCGTTGCAATCAACAAAGACCCTGAAGCAAACATTTTCAAAGTAGCTGATTATGGGATTGTCGGTGACTTGTTCGAAGTCATCCCAATGTTGACTGAAGAATTCAAGAAATTGAAAGCTAACTAATCTTTATTAAGACTCCGCTAAGCGAAAATGCTTTGCGGAGTTTTTTTCATGGACAGGAATGCTAGGGGAAGATTTTCTAAATGGATAAAAATGGTTAGTTGCTCCCAAATCGCGAAAGTTGCTCCCAAATTTGAAAAGTTGCTCCAAAACCATTGGAAGTTGCTCCTATTTTTGAAAAGTTGCTCCAAAAAATAGAAAATTGCTTTAGAGAGAGCACATTTGTTCCTGCATGCCGCAAGAAAGAGTATGACCAAAATCGTATTCTTTGAGTAGGTTCTTTGAACTTGTTGGTATTCGTGAAACACACGGCGAGCGCAAATGTCCAAAAACCTTTGTTTTGAAAAGGACCAAAAGCGGGTACATGATAAATATCGCTTCCGCTTCAATGGATAGTGTTTATCCTGTTCATTTTAGTCATGAAAAGGCTGAGCATAAAAGTAGAAGCAGTATTTACCACATGCTATACTACGTTTAGAGTTTGTATTAAGAGGAGGATGTTTTAATATGGCAATTGTACACGGAACAGATCAAAGCTTTTCAAGTGAAATTTCTGACGGCTTAGTTTTAGTCGATTTTTGGGCACCTTGGTGTGGACCTTGTAAAATGATCGCTCCAGTTCTTGAAGAATTAGATGCTGACATGAATGGTAAAGTGAAAATCGTAAAAGTTGATGTAGATGAAAACCAAGAAACAGCTAGCAATTTCGGCATTATGTCGATTCCAACATTAGTACTTTTCAAAGACGGGCAACCTGTTGATAAAGTAGTTGGATTCAACCCGAAAGAAGCTTTAGCTAATTTAGTTAACAAACACGCATAATCTTTTTCAATTAGCTTTCAATTCTTATATTGTAAAAGACATATTATTAAAACCGGGTACCCATGGGCACCCGGTTTTTTTCAACAGGTGATGAGATGATGAATGATTTAATTCAACAAAAATGCGCGATTCTACCTGATCAGCCGGGTGTTTATTTAATGAAAGACCGGCAAGGCACCATTATTTATGTGGGGAAGGCAAAAGTGTTGAAAAATCGTGTTCGTTCTTATTTTACAGGGAGTCATGATGGGAAAACACAACGCCTCGTTCAGGAAATAGAAGATTTCGAGTACATCGTTACGTCTTCAGATATTGAAGCATTGATTTTGGAACTGAATTTAATTAAAAAGCATGATCCTAAATACAACATCATGCTGAAAGATGATAAAACATATCCTTATATCAAAATAACAGGTGAGAAACATCCGAAATTGATTACAACCAGGATTGTTAAAAAGGATAAAGGGAAATATTTCGGTCCTTACCCGAACGCATATGCAGCGAGTGAAACGAAAAAATTACTTGATCGGCTTTATCCTTTGCGAAAATGTCCGACTTTACCGGATCGCGTCTGCTTGTATTACCATTTAGGCCAGTGCCTTGCACCTTGTGTAAAAACAATCGAACAGGATGCTTATCGGAAAATTATTGATGAAATTACCCGTTTCCTAAATGGTGGATACCAACAAGTGAAGCATGAATTGACGGAAAAAATGTCCTCAGCTGCCGAAAACTTAGAGTTTGAAAGAGCAAAGGAATACCGTGACCAAATCACACATATTGAAACCGTTATGGAAAAACAAAAAATGACGACGAATGATTTTACTGACCGTGATATTTTTGGCTTTGCCGTGGATAAAGGTTGGATGTGTGTGCAAGTATTCTTTGTCCGTCAAGGCAAGTTAATCGAACGTGATGTATCCTTATTCCCGTTATATCAAGACCCGGACGATGAATTCCTGACATTCCTTGGTCAGTTTTATGATAAGCCACATCATATCAAGCCTAAAGAAGTGTTTTTACCGAGCACCGTCGACTTGCAACTAGCCAATCAACTGCTTGAGGTAAAAGTGTCTTCACCAAGCCGAGGCAAGAAAAAACAAATGATCGATTTGGCGACGAAGAACGCCGAAATCGCCATTCGTGAAAAGTTCCAGCTTATTGACCGACAAGAGCAGCGGACGATTGGTGCGGTTGAGGAACTTGGGAAAGCAATGGATATTGCACCACCTCTCCGGATTGAGGCGTTCGATAACTCACATATTTACGGAGCAGATGCAGTTTCGGCGATGGTATCGTTTATTGACGGAAGGCCAAACAAAAAAGACTACCGTAAATATAAAACGAAAACCGCTGCAGCTCATGATGACTACGGTGCGATGCGGGAAGTTATTCGCAGACGATATACCCGTGTATTAAGAGACGAACTACCATTGCCCGACCTGATCGTCATTGACGGAGGGAAAGGACAAATGGAAATCGCACGCGAAGTGATTGAAGATGAACTCGGTTTATCCATTCCGATAGCGGGATTGGCTAAGGATGCGAAACATCAGACATCTTCGTTGTTATATGGAGAACCACCACAAATCATTCCTTTAAAACGAACGAGTGAAGGTTTCTATTTACTACAACGGATACAGGATGAAGTCCATCGATTTGCGATTACATTCCATCGTCAACAGCGTGGGAAACAAACTATTGCTTCTGCTTTGGATGGTTTCGAAGGAATCGGTCCGAAGCGTAAAAAAATGTTATTGAAACATTTTGGCTCTGTAAAACGCATCAAAGAAGCTTCCGTGGAAGAGCTGAAACAATCTGGTTTACCATTGCAAATCGCGGAATCCATGTCTGCCTATTTTCAAAATGAGTCATTGTCAAAAGAGTGAGTATATGATATTGTTGACTCACTGAAATTGAATCACTAAAACGATTGTTCAACAAAGAGCTTCTGCTTTTTTTGAACAAACAATAATAAGTGGTGATAGAGGCGCGAAAATCAACAGTAACTTTCTCGAGGATGAACAGATCCATTGAAGGAAAGTGAAAGGGAAATTCGCCGAAGTTCGACATACTGTTTCTGATGTCGCGCTGGTTTTGCATTGAACAAATGCAGGATTGTCAGAATCTAATCGATTCTGGAGGGCTATCTCACATGGACGCTTCTTTTGAACGTACATGCATGGAGACAGCTTTTCACGGATCACCCGTGGATAGGCTGTCTTTTTTAGCTTCTTTGGAAATAAGGGAGAGTTTACATTGAGTCGTATTGTCATGAAATTTGGTGGAACATCAGTCGGAAATACGGAAAGAATCCGTAACGTTGCAAAACGTATTATAGGTGAAACTGCGAAAGGTCATGAAATTGTCGTGGTGGTTTCTGCTATGGGAAAAACGACAGATGAATTAATGAGTCTGGCTGGTGATTTATCAGCAGAACCATCAAAACGTGAAATGGATATGTTATTGTCGACAGGCGAACAAGTAACGATCGCTTTGTTGACAATGGCATTACAACATATGGGGCAGGATGCGGTTTCGTTTACAGGTTGGCAGGCAGGAATCGGAACGGAATCCGTTCATCGCAACGCACGTATTGAACATATCGATACGGTTCGCATGGAACAGGCTTTATCGGACGGTAAAGTGGTAGTTGTTGCCGGATTCCAGGGATTGGATGCGTACGGAGAGATTACAACTCTCGGCCGTGGTGGCTCCGATACGACGGCTGTTGCAATTGCAGCAGCATTAAGAGCTGAACAATGCGATATCTATACCGATGTTGATGGGATTTATACCTCAGATCCGCGATACGTGGATGGGGCACGAAAATTGCAGGAGTTATCTTATGACGAAATGCTCGAACTAGCTAACTTAGGAGCAGGGGTTTTGCATCCGAGAGCAGTTGAATTTGCTAAAAATTATTGCATGCCACTCAGTGTCCGCTCGAGTTTAAGTGAAGATACAGGGACCATATTATTGGAGGAACCAACGATGGAAAAAAACTTAGTTGTGCGTGGTGTCGCATTTGAACCAGAAATCGTAAGGATAACAGTAGGGTATGAAGTGCCTTTTAACGGCTCACTGGCAAAAATCTTCACTACACTTGCAAAACATCATGTAAACGTAGATATCATTGTCCAAAGCATTATGGAGGGCGTGCAACCAAGCGTTTCATTTTCCATTAAAAAAGAGGATTTTGCAGAAACCATTCAAGTGTTGGAAAGTAAGAAAGCGGAACTCGGATACCAATCCACCAATTTTGAAGTAGGCTTGGCCAAAGTGTCGATTGTGGGTTCAGGGATGGTTTCAAATCCTGGTGTTGCTGCCCAAATGTTCGATCGCCTTCGCAAAGAAGGAATTCCGGTGAAAATGGTCAGTACTTCAGAAATTAAAGTTTCGGTTGTTGTGCCTGAAAGCGCCATGTTGCAAGCGACTAATGCATTGCATGATGAATTTGGATTAGCTGCAGTTCGAGTGTAAAAACATTTCATGGTATGATGGAAGTAGGTTAATAGTTTCATTATCATCATGAGAGGCAGTGAAAGAAATGAACTGGCATATGGTGGAGGATTTAATCAAAAAAGCACAACGTGAAGGACAGTTTGACAATTTGCCGGGAGCGGGAAAGCCGTTGCCGCCAGATGAATTTGCCCATTATCCAGAAGATATTCGTATGATCATGCGCATTTTGAAGAACTCGGGACATGACGATGAAGCTCAATTTGTAAAAGAAGAAATGAGCGACTTGCAGAGTCAAATGAAAAAAGCCACACAACGCGAAAGAACAGAGCTGGAACAGCAGTATAATCAAAGACTTACACAACTGAACCGAATGTTATCGAAAAAAGGCATGAAAACTAATAGCAGTGCCTTTAAACAATATCAATCCCAATTGGATGATCGTTTGAAGTGGGATTGAAAAAGCGGGCAGACACTCCAATTGGAAGTGTCTGCCCGCTTTCTGGTTGAAATCGTCGTAAAAGTAGTAATCTTGAAGTCACTGAATGGTTGCTCAGTCGAAATTTATTACGTTGACGTCTGAAAAAAAGCAGTGACGTCTGAAAAAACAAAGCTCACGTCTGAAAAAGCTCAAAAAAACAGCATGCACCTAAAATGGTGCATGCGTATCTAGGAGTTAACTTTTTCTTTCAAGTCCCATTTAATATGAAATTGGACTGTGTTCTTTTTCACGAACTTCTCTTCGAAACATTCGGTCATGAAGCCACTCAACTTCTGTTGTTGCTGTGCTAAAAATCCAGCTTCTAGACGGAAACAACGTTTGTCGATTTGAAGAGCGTCCGGGTCGCCCGTTAAGACATAAAAGGCTTCATCCTTTGAAAGCTGTTCTAGCTTCAATTGTCCCCATCCAGCTTCCTCGAAAAATGAAATCGTTTCTTCCATGGAAAACATCTGGAACTTGCGGGCTAAATCTTTTCCAGCCCAATATAAAATATCCTCTTCATGTTTGCCTAAAATTGTCGAAAGTACGTGATCTCGAATTAATTCGTAACCAAAAGTGGGTACCTTATTTGTCTCTGTCATTGTCATATGAATCCCGCTTTCTGGCTAAATTGCCTTCAAACTTTTTTAATATAAGAATTTTTCATGGACGAGGTAGTGAAAATGCTGCAGAAACGAGAATTTACCTGCATTTAAATGCCTTATGTAGTGGGCTACCTTGCCTTGACGCTCCCTTATGATGGGAGTACAATAAACATGTCATAATATTGTACCATGATGAGATATGCAGTCAATGTTGCTTTCGTTCCATTCGAAGGTCTGATCTTGTCTGCCTATTTTCAGTACTGAGGGGGGTAACAGTCTTGTCGAAAGATCGTGAATTTTATTTGCGCCGTTTGCATTCTTTACTTGGAATCATTCCAGTAGGATTGTTCATGACGCAACATTTCGTTGTTAACCATTTCGCAACTAGAGGCGAAGAGTCATTCAACACTGCAGCTCATTTTATGGAAAGTCTTCCGTTCCGCTTTTTCTTAGAGTGGTTTGTGATTTTCTTACCATTAATGTTCCATGCATTCTATGGTCTCTACATAGCATTTACTGCGAAAAACAATCCACAACGCTACGGTACGTTCCGTAACTGGATGTTTGTTTTGCAACGTTTTTCCGGAGTTTTCCTTGTCGTGTTCATTGCATGGCATGTATTTGAAACTCGTTTCCAAGCAGCTTTGGGTGCGGAAGTTAACTTTAATATGATGGCTGATATTTTAGCGAATCCATTTATGTTTGCATTCTATGTACTGGGTGTTGTAACTGCAACTTTCCACTTTGCAAATGGTATCTGGTCATTCCTAGTAAGCTGGGGTATCACTCAATCTCCTACGTCACAAAGAATTTCAACTTACGTGACAATAGGTATCTTCTTAGCATTGACAGTAGTTGGCGTTCAAGCACTTCTTGCATTCGTGTAAAAAGTATATTAATTGAAAGCGCTTGACTACTACTAAAAAGAGGAGTGAGAAGAATCATGGCAAAAAGTAAATTGATTGTTGTCGGCGGCGGTCTTGCCGGTTTAATGGCAACAATTAAAGCGGCCGAAGAAGGCACGCCTGTTGAATTATTTTCTCTAGTTCCTGTTAAACGCTCACACTCAGTGTGTGCACAAGGCGGGATCAATGGAGCTGTAAATACAAAAGGTGAAGGCGATTCACCTGCTATTCACTTTGACGATACAGTATATGGTGGAGATTTCTTAGCAAACCAACCACCTGTACAAGCAATGACTGAAGCGGCACCTAGTATCATTCATTTACTAGACCGCATGGGTGTTATGTTTAACCGTACACCTGAAGGATTATTGGACTTCCGCCGTTTTGGTGGAACAATGCACCATCGTACAGCATTTGCTGGCGCTACAACTGGCCAACAATTATTGTACGCACTAGACGAGCAAGTACGTCGCTATGAAGTTGACGGACTTGTAACGAAGTACGAAGGATGGGAATTCCTTGGTGCGATTCTTGATGACGACGGCGTATGTCGCGGCGTTATGGCACAAAGCTTAACAACAATGGAAATCCGCGCATTCCGCGGAGACGCTGTTATTATGGCTACTGGTGGTCCTGGTATTATTTTCGGAAAATCTACGAACTCTGTTATTAACACAGGTTCTGCAGCTTCGATTGTATATCAACAAGGAGCACATTATGCAAATGGTGAATTCATTCAAATTCACCCGACTGCGATTCCTGGGGATGACAAGCTTCGTCTGATGTCTGAATCAGCTCGTGGTGAAGGTGGACGTGTTTGGACTTATAAAGACGGAAAACCTTGGTATTTCCTAGAAGAAAAATATCCTGCTTACGGTAACTTAGTGCCACGTGATATCGCGACACGCGAAATTTTCGATGTGTGTGTAAACCAAAAACTTGGGATTAACGGCGAAAACATGGTGTACTTGGATCTTTCTCACAAAGACCCTAAAGAACTGGATATCAAACTTGGTGGAATCATCGAAATCTATGAGAAATTCATGGGCGACGACCCACGTAAAGTACCAATGAAAATTTTCCCGGCTGTTCATTACTCAATGGGCGGATTATGGGTAGATTATGATCAAATGACAAGCATTCCTGGATTATTTGCAGCAGGTGAATGTGATTACTCTCAACATGGTGCAAACCGTCTTGGAGCAAACTCATTACTATCAGCAATTTATGGTGGGATGGTTGCCGGTCCAAACGCAGTTCACTATATGAACAATTTGGATAAGCATGCTGAAGATATGCCTTCAACGATTTTCGATGCACACATCGCTGCTGAACAACAAAAGTGGGATGACACATTAGCGTTGAACGGTACTGAAAATGCATACGTGTTGCATAAAGAGCTTGGTGAGTGGATGACGGACAACGTAACAGTTGTACGTTACAACGACCGCTTGAAAGCAACAGATGAAAAAATTCAGGAACTTCTTGAGCGTTATAACAACATTAATATCAACGACACTCAAAAATGGTCAAACCAAGGTGCGACATTTACGCGTCAGTTGAAAAACATGCTATACTTGGCACGTGTAATTACCCTGGGAGCACTTAACCGTGATGAGAGCCGCGGAGCTCACTACAAACCGGATTTCCCAGAGCGTAATGATGAGCAATTCATGAAAACAACGATGGCGAAGTTTGATCCTGCGACAGGCGCGCCGATCTTCCATTATGAAGATATCGATGTTTCTCTGATTCCTCCACGTAAACGTGACTATTCAGCGAAGAAAGGGGATCATTAAGAATGAGTGCAACAGCTACTAAAACAGTCGTTCTCGAGATCCTTCGCCAGGATACAACGGATGCTACGCCTTATTGGGAAAAGTTCGAGCTTGAATATCGTCCAAACATGAACGTTATTTCTGCTTTAATGGAAATTCGCCGTAACCCAATCAATGCTGACGGCAAATTAACAACTCCAGTAAACTGGGATATGAACTGTTTGGAAGAAGTTTGTGGTGCTTGTTCGATGGTCATCAACGGTAGACCTCGTCAATCATGTACAGCTCTAATCGACCAATTGGAACAACCAGTGCGTTTGGAACCAATGAGAACATTCCCTGTGGTACGCGATTTAATCGTAGACCGTTCACGCATGTTCGATTCATTGAAAAAAGTGAAAGCTTGGGTTCCAATCGATGGTACGTATGATCTTGGTGAAGGTCCACGTATGCCAGAGCGCAAACGTCAATGGGCTTACGAATTATCAAAATGTATGACTTGTGGTGTATGTCTAGAAGCTTGTCCGAACGTTAATAGCGGTTCAGACTTCATGGGTCCAGCACCGTTATCACAAGTACGTCTTTTCAATGCGCATCCAACTGGTGCAATGAACAAAGACGAGCGCCTGAACGCTATTATGGGTGAAGGTGGCCTTGCAAACTGTGGTAACTCACAAAACTGTGTAGTCGCGTGTCCAAAAGGAATTCCTTTGACAACTTCGATCGCAGCTTTAAACCGTGACACTACGGTTCAAATGTTCAAAAACTTCTTCGGAAGCGACCACATGGTTGACTAAGAAGAGCTTAATTTGTCAGCCTCCCGCAATTTGCGGGGGGCTGCTTTTTGTTTAGGGAAGAGTACAGTTGCGTCCGTACGGAGTTTAGAATTAGGAGGGAATTGGTTAGTTGCTCCCAAATCCCAAAAGTTGCTCCAAAAAGTGCAGAAGTTGCTCCCAAATCCTGAAAGTTGCTCCAAAACAGCCAAAGTTGCTCCAAAATCAAGTTGCCCCAGTTCACACAAATTCCACTCTCCCAAATCCTTCCTCATCTATTGAAACTTTGTTACAATAATATTAACAATGAATCACCATTCATAAAATACGATAATCAAAGGAGTTTTCCATCATGCGTGCATCTTATATACAAGACCCAGAGCAGTGGGTAAGTGGTTTTAAGTTTTCAGTACCCGTACAAGTGCGTTTCAGTGAAACGGATATGTATGGGCATTTGAACAATACATATAATTTTTCGTATTTCGAGTATGCGCGAATCGAATATTTCAAGCACATTGGCTTGATGAATGATTGGCTGGATCCTAATGGGACGACAATCCCGGTTGTTGCGGACTTACAATGCGATTATGTAAAACAGGTTTTCTTTGATGAAAAGCTTCAAATTCATGTAAAGGCAGATTCGGTGGGTTCCTCTTCAGTGGATATTCATTACCATGCAACAAACGAAAAAGGGCAGACCGTTTTCACAGGTAGAGGAACAATTGTGCAGATAAGCAAGACAACTGGCAAAGGTTTTCCGTGGACGGAAGAAGAAAAATCGTTATTCCTACCCAATTAGCCGTCACCGCCTTTTATCTTCTGACATACGTTACAAGGAAGAGTGGATAGGAGGGGCGTATTTTGTCAGAACGAGCACATCATCGTTCATTATTAACCGGACGAGAAAGAGAAATTTTTCAATTGTTAGTGCGTGATTATTCAACGAAAGATATTTCCATTCAACTCAAAATCAGTGAGAAAACCGTGAGAAATCACATCTCGAATACCATCCAGAAGTTGGGTGTATCCGGGAGATCACAAGCAATACTCGAACTTTTACGACTCGGCGAATTAGCACTAGACTGAGTAGGTCTTGCCAATTTCCGCAAAAAACGTCACAATGAATACACAAGTAAACGTATTCAGGGAGTGGATTTAGCACATGACAGAGCAAATTTCGAACAAGGAACTTCACCATAACCAGGAACAAGTAGCTTTCCTGGAAAAAGAGCTTCGTTATATATCAGGCATTATCAAACAAAAAGGTCGTCAGATTTTAAGTAACTATACAGTAACGCCACCTCAGTTCGTTGCATTGCAATGGTTGTTTGAACATGGGGACATGACAATTGGCGATCTTTCGACAAAAATGTATTTGGCATTCAGTACGACGACGGATTTAGTCGACCGGATGGAAAAGAACCAACTTGTCATGCGTGTACGTGATGAGCAAGATCGACGCGTCGTTCGCATTCATTTATTAAAAGAAGGCGAGCGCGTGATTGAAGAAGTTATTCAAAAACGTCAAGATTATTTGCAAGATATTCTTACAGATTTTGATGCGTCAGAAGTGCAACAATTGTCGAGCCTTCTTCAAAAACTTCATGTAGAAATGAAAGAGGATTGAGGCGAATCTCGTGAATGCACCCATCGGCGTGATCGATTCAGGTGTTGGCGGCTTAACAGTTGTCAAAGAACTTATGCGACGATTGCCCAATGAGCAATTCCTCTACATTGGAGATACAGCGAGATGCCCATATGGACCGCGTTCAGCAACTGAAGTGCGGAAATTCACATGGCAAATGGCGGAAGCACTAAAAGCGCAATCCATAAAAATGCTCGTTGTCGCGTGTAATACAGCAACAGCGGTCGCACTTGAATCCTTACAAAAATATTGCCCGTTCCCTGTCGTAGGGGTTATTTTCCCCGGGGCCCGAGCAGCTATAAAAGCAACAAGACGTTCTGAAGTCTGTATTTTAGGTACAGTAGGTACGATTCATAGTGGTGCTTACGAGTTGGCTTTGAAGGCATTATCGTCTTCATGTCATACTGTTCCACTTGCTTGCCCCGCATTCGTACCACTTGTTGAAAGTGGCGAATATGAAGGTGACTTTGCGAAAGCCTTAGTTGAGAAAACACTTGAACCACTGCAAAAAGAATCATTTGATACGTTAATTTTGGGGTGTACACATTACCCTTTATTACAGGATCATATTGAACAAGCGGTTGGTCCGCATGTGAAAGTTCTTTCATCAGCCGAAGAAACGGCAGACGAAGTGGACGCAATCCTCAACTATTACCAGAAGCAAAGAGAACTACCAAGCGAGCAGCCACACATATTTTATACAACAGGTTCCATACCGATGTTCAAGACCATTATTACGAAATGGCTTGAAATCGAAAACCCAACGATTCAACAAATATCATTTCAATAAAACCTGGAATTCCTTGTAAAAGGAATTTCCGGGTTTTGATTCGTTTAAAGCTTATGTGATACGATAAGTGCGCGAATGTATATAAGGAGGCAATTACCATATGAGACATGATGGACGAAATGCTAAACAACTGAGACCTGTAAAAATCGAGACGGATTACTTGGTACATCCGGAAGGTTCCGTATTAATAACGGTAGGACAGACAAAAGTAATCTGTACAGCAACGATTGAAGATCGCGTACCCCATTTTTTACGTGGACAAGGCAAAGGATGGATCACGGCTGAATATTCGATGCTTCCAAGAGCGACAGGTTCACGAACACAACGTGAGGCGTCAAAAGGCAAAATTGGTGGACGTACGATGGAAATTCAACGTCTCATTGGACGAGCTTTGAGAGCAGTCGTAAATCTAGAAGCTTTAGGCGAGCGTACATTGTGGATTGACTGTGACGTAATCCAGGCAGACGGCGGGACACGTACAGCATCGATTACAGGTGCATTTGTTGCGATGACGATGGCGATTGCTAAGTTACAAGATGACAAGCAGCTACCTGAATTCCCTGTAACGGATTTTCTTGCTGCGACGAGCGTAGGAATTGATGCTGAACTTGGAGCGATTCTTGATTTAAACTACATTGAAGATTCTTCGGCAAATGTCGATATGAATATTATCCAGACGGGTTCTGGTCAATTTGTGGAACTTCAAGGTACCGGGGAAGAAGCAACGTTTACAAGACAACAACTGAATGAAATGCTCGATCTTGGAGATGAAGGTATTCAACAGTTAATTGCCATTCAAAAAGAAGTACTTGGTGAAATAGCTGACCGAATCAGCACGAGGCAAGGGGCATTGTCATGAAACAAGTAATCATTGCAACGAAAAACAAAGGCAAAGCGAAAGACTTCGAAGCGATTTTCAACCCGTATGGTTATGAAGTTTTAACGCTCCATGATGTGGCGAATGACATGGACGTTGAAGAAACCGGCACAACGTTTGAAGAAAATGCGATTCTGAAAGCGGAGGCGCTTGCTGAGCGCTTACAAACATTCGTCTTAGCCGATGACAGCGGTCTTGCAATTGACGCTTTAAATGGCGCGCCAGGCGTCTATTCTGCTCGTTATGCGGGAGTAGAGAAAAGTGATGAAGCCAACATGCAAAAAGTGCTGAACGAACTTGAAGGTGTAGAAGACGAAAAACGGACAGCTCGTTTTTGCTGCGCGATTGCATTGGCAGGTCCAAATATGCAGACTAAGACTACGTTTGGAACGTGTGAAGGCGTTATTGCACACGAAAAGAAGGGTACGAATGGCTTTGGCTACGATCCGATTTTCTTTGTGCCGACACTCGGCAAAATGATGGCTGAATTACAGCCCTCAGAAAAAGCGGCAATTTCACACCGTGGGAATGCCATTAAAAAAATTGAAGCTGAATTACCCAACTTGTTGAAATAAGGTGGCGAGGACATGCGTATTTTAGTCATGAGTGATACTCATGGAGAAGTGAAGACAATTGATCAGGTAAGACAACATGTCGGCACAGTAGATGCAATTTTTCATTGCGGAGATAGCGAACTAGATGCAAGTCATGCATCACTGGATGCAGCCTTTGTTGTCCGAGGAAATTGCGATTGGGATTCCTCATATCCCGAAGAAGTAGTTACTGAAATAAACGGTATGAAAATTTTTATGGCGCATGGTCATTTATTACAAGTAAAATCGACCATGCTGCCAATCAGTTATCGTGCTCAGGAATATGACGCTGACTTGGTATTGTTCGGTCATTCGCATTTACTGGGTGCAGAACAGATTGACGGCACTGTATTTGTCAATCCGGGAAGTTTGGAATTTCCAAGAGGGCGTTTGGAAAAAAGCTATGCAATCATTGAAAAGTCCCCAGTAGAATGGACTGTGACATTCTTTTCGGATGAACATGAAAAGCTTGAACAAGTAACTTTTGAAATTACTGAAAAATAACGTTGACTTTTGGTGGTAGCATTTCTATAATAAGTATTGTCTTTCATTTCTGAAATGAACTGAAACACACAAGTCTCAGTAGCTCAGCTGGATAGAGCAACGCCCTTCAATTTATTAGGAGCCTTTACAGGGAAAAAAGAACCTGTAGAGTGGACGACACTATATCGGTGAAACCTTAACAGATCATGCTGATGGCAATACCGAGGAAACTTACGCTTCGCGAAAGTGAAGAAGAGGCAATCTGAATGATTACATACGTAATGGTAAGAATGCTGAAAATCGTCTAACGACGTGAGGTTCCGTAGAGACTACACGTGTCGCACCTGCAATGGTGAAGATATAGTCCAGACTACAAACAATGTTCATTGGTAGCGAAAGCTATAGTGGTAAGCTAAGGCGTCGGTCGGGGGTTCGAATCCCTCCTGGGACGTAATTAAAAAAGGTTAAGAACCCTTGACGAAGTTTGTTAATGGGTTGGGATTAGGTCAGGGCTTCGGTCCAAGTGACTTAATCCCTTTTTTATTCCTATCATTTTATGTGATATATGATACGAAACTATCTTCCATTTCAATTGAATGGAGGATTTTTTGTTATGACAGAAACAGGATTGTTTGAAGTGAATAGTGATTTAGTTAGTATTATGTTCGGGATTTAATCGCCAATAGCGAAAAATGTTAAACTAGCACGAATAATTAGAAAATAAAGGCTTTTCTGTTGGTTTTTTGATAGAAAAGTTCTATTATAAAATCAGGAGTTAAAAATTTTACTGGTTACAACAGGTATAAAGATTTGTTTTACTTAAAAGGAGGAATTTTATTGGTAAGGTTTTCAGAGCATTTTAGCATTACGCCTAATCAGCAAAGCGATTTAGAGTTTGTTGATGTACGGTTAGATACGGATAATCAGTTGTTTTTAGACCCGACGGTTATGGCTGTGTCTAGAAATGAACGTTTCAAAAATTGGCACTCGATAGTTCAAAGTTTTATCACAACGACTTTGACTTACTATGAGAATGGCGATTTACGATTAGCGCAAGCCATATTTAATTCTTCTAACGAGTCTAACGAAATATTCTTAGGCTATTCGACTAGTAGACCAAGAGGAAACGGCAATACGGAAACATCGTTGACCGAAGTTTTTAATTATGTTGTGCGAGAGGGTATACTTGGGGGAGGCATTGTAGAAAAAGTCGAGGATTTATGTATTTTTGTACCGAAGTTTGGGCCTGACTACCTTTCGGACTTAGTTGCTAGTTTGCTAAAGAAGGAGTTAATTCTTTTTACTGTTGAGCAGTGTGCAAAGCACGACATTAACAGAACGGTAGAGCTTGAAAGGCCGTTTTGGAACCATAATTCCCGGAGTTGGGAGACTATCACAGAAATGCTACCTGCAACTGCAGACGGCAGACCGATTGTGCTAATCCCCAAAGACATTGTAGTAGCGGAATACGCTTACAGTCCTTTGAAATACTTATCTGACGTTGTGGCGATCCGTAGACAAGAATATCATCGCGATAATGACACAGATTTACACAAAAGAAGAGAAATTGAGAACGGTTTTGTAAATAAGAAACTCATTTATCAAGAGGAAATTAAAGACGAGGGCCTTACGCAAAAACAATACTTAATTATTCGGACGAGAGAAGAAGTCGACCAAATAAGACGGTTTAGAGACAGTATTCGTAACACACAACAAGGTACTAATGGTGGCAGAATGACGGACGAAGAGCTACAGGAGTTTATCAGTAACTCTTATATCACTCAAGAATAGTGTTAATGATGCGTTCAAACTCCCTGTTTGAGCGTTTTTTGCGTGAAAAGATGTGAAGGTTGGTGACTCGTAAGCTGCGGGAGTGGCCTATTAAGAGTGAAGTCAAAGGTTGAGGGGCAAGCTGGAACCCAATACATGGGATTGAATATATAGTGGAGGATCGTAGGCATACCAAACTCTAACATTGTAAACCTAATAATATAATAAAGCTTCCAACTACTCGGTTTTTAGTGTTAACATATTAATGTAGGTAGTTTCGGTTCGAAAACGTAAAATGAACGAATTCCAAATCATCAAAAATAACCTTAAAGCCCAACATAGCAAGACAAGTCTCAGTAGCACAGCTGGATTGAGCGACTCCCTTCGAACGCGGTCGGGGGTTCCAATCCCTCCTGGGACGTAATTAAGACTTTGAGAAAAAACTTCCTAAATGATATTTAGGAAGTTTTTTTGTGGCTTATAATAGTCATTATCCGATAATCAAATCATTGGATGATCCTTCTGCCTGAATGTTTTATCAGAGTTGGAGTTACTTAAATAATGGTATAATGGGCAAGGTTTTCGAAACTTCTCATGTGTTTAAATTCGAAATCAATATCGGAGGTGTTAATATGAATAAAAAATGGACGATTGAAAATATCAGAGATTATGTAAAGAATAATTCAGATTGTGCATTACTTTCTAAAGAGTATGTAGGATACTCACAAAAACTACTGTTTAAATGTTCATGTGGAAATAATTTCGAAAAAACTTTCACTAAATTTAAAGGTAGCAATCAGAAGAAATGTCCAGCATGTTCTGAAGTTAGAGCTTCACGTTGATTTTTCAGTATGAAAAAATCTTCTATAACTTTAGTAGGTTGTCGTTAAAACCTTTTTTATCAAGTAGTGAATTGGTCTCGAATAAATATCACTTCACTTTGGTAAAGAAGGTTTTTTTATTGCAAAATTCGACAAATCGGCATTGTCGCATTGAACGAAGAAGAAGTATAATTCTCCCTAGAAGCTTTATGGTTTGAATGGAAAGGAGGGAATTTTGTGTTAGAAACTTTGTTATTAAATATCTTATTTTTAATTTTTCCTCTTCTGTTATTCGTCATTTTCTTTGATAACCGCAGACATTTTTATAACACTGCGTTCCTCATTGCCTTCTCCGCTATTTCAATGATTTTGTGTATGGTGTATCCGATCCATCTGGAAATAGGATTTATTTTTGATTTAAGATACATACCGTTTATTATCGTCGCTCTTTATGGTGGTTATTTAAAGGTACTACCTTTATATATCGTTTTGAATGTTTATCGTTTTATGATTGGCGGAGAGGGAACGATTCAATCCCTATTATTTTCAACGGCGATCTTCATAATCGTGCCTTTAATCAGCAAAAAATTCCTCCGAGTAAACACACAAAAACGAATACTCATTGGTGTTTCCGCGGCGATATTTACAATGGGTCTATATTTGACGACGCTCAGCACATTTTTTGATGAGTTGACGAAGGAATTCTGGCTCTTATCATTTTATTCCCTTACCACGCATGTGGGCGTCATTATCCTGAATATGTTGATGGTGGAAAAAGTGCTGGATAACATTAAGAACCGCGAAAATTTCCTTCATGCAGAACGTCTTCATGTCATGAGTGAGCTTGCAGCAAGTGTTTCTCACGAAATTAGGAATCCACTAACGGTGACCAATGGTTTTTTACAACTTTTGAAGGGATCAAAGACGGTTACTTCAGATGAAAAAATGTATATAGATTATTCACTGAAAGAATTGGAACGGGCCGAGCAGATTGTCAGTGATTTTCTGGCATTTGCCAAACCGCAATCTAAAAACATGGTGTATTCGAATTTGCATGAAGAATTTGTTTACGTAAAGAATATTCTCATGCCCTTCGCCAGAATGAACCAGGTTGATATCAAATGTGCTTTTTCAAACACGCTTAACTTGAAATACGATAAAAATCAAATGCAGCAAAGTCTTTTGAACTTATTTAAAAACGGCATCGAATCCATGAAAGAAAAAAGTGGAACTTTACAAATCGAAGTCTATGATCTCGAGCAGAATATCATTATTACCGTTAAAGATAGCGGGGTAGGAATGACAAATGAAGAGATTCAAAAACTCGGCAAACCTTACTACTCGACGAAAAAAGAAGGTACAGGGCTAGGCATGCTGATGGTATACGGAACAATCAGTAAAGTAAAAGGGAAAATAGATGTGGAAAGTAAAAAAGGGGTAGGAACAACTTTCACGATTACCATTCCGGTTTAAATTTTCCGCAATCCAAATTGAATAAGTTAATGAAGTAAGGATGTGCTGAGAGGCGCATCCATTTTTCATTTTGTGCTACTATATACGCAAGAGAAAGGCGGAATCCACATTGCGGAAAAAGTACGGAAAACTTCAAAAAAAAGAAAACATCATTGTCTTTCCGGGCATGGTGGACAGGCTCATATCTGAAGGACTCAAACATGCTGAAGATTTTCAATATGATTTAGCAGTGGATTCAATTAGACAAGCATTGACTTACATAGAAGCTGACGAACAAACGCTAGGTGTCTATGCGTACTCGTTGTATGAAATCCGGGAATTTGCAGAGGCTAAGACCGTTTGTGAAGAACTTTTGAAGTTAGGCCCTACCTATTACTTTGAAACGATGGAGTTGTATGTCACTATTCTCATGGAGCTCCGTCAATTTGGTGAGGTCAAAGAGATTGTAGAATCATTGCTTGACGAAGGCGTAGTTCCTGTTGAGAAACTCGATAAATTTGAGCAACTTCTGAAATTGAATGAACGTGTGGCCAAACAAAAAGGTGATCAAATCTTAGAAGATGTACCGCATAACAACCAAATTGATGTCCGTTTGTTTCAATACGACACGTTTTCACGATTTCCTGAGGATAAACAACAGCAACTTTTGGTTGAACTGGATGGGGAAGATCTGACTTCAATTGAAAATGAACTGGTGACGATTATTGAAGATGATTTGATTTCACCGATAACAAAATCCTTCGCTTTGTTGTTAATGGTGCATAAAGGTATTAATCGAAAAATATCCATTGAAAAGTTCGGTTACCAAACGGTCATTAATCCAGCAGAGCTTGTGGATCCTTCACAAACATCAAAGGTGGAGTCTGTCTTGAATATGACTGAAGAGGAACTCATTCAAAATCCAACCAAGTTGGAAATGGTTCAAGATTTGATTATTCGTCACTCATTTGCAACATATCCATTTGAATGGTTTTCGTTCGATGAGCAGGAAGTGGCTGAAGCTTACATAAACTATGTCGGCGGTATGTTGGGGGAAGAAGTGACTTGTGAAGGGAAGTTGTACGACTTGCTTGTCAGGATTGATGTACTATTCGAATTGCGAAGCATGTGAAAAAAGTTGAAAGTATCAGCGGGTATGCTATACTAGAATGGTTGTCAAAATCATAGATAAGAATGATACTAACAATTGAAATTAATGATGGAGGTTGAATATATGTCAGTGAAATGGGAAAAACAAGAAGGTAACACAGGTATTCTAACAGTAGAAGTAGAAGCAGCAAAAGTTAAAGAAGGTTTAGACAAAGCTTTCAACAAGGTTGTTAAACAAATTAACGTACCAGGTTTCCGTAAAGGGAAAATGCCACGTAAAATGTTCGAACAACGTTTTGGTGCTGAATCTTTATACCAAGATGCTTTAGATTTCATTCTTCCAGATGCATACGCTGCAGCTGTTGAAGAAGCGGGAATCGATCCTGTTGATCGTCCGGAAATCGACATCGAAAAAATGGAACAAGGCGAAAACTTGATCTTCAAAGCAACTGTTACAGTACGTCCTGAAGTAACTCTTGGAGATTACAAAGGAATTGAAGTTTCTAAACAAGACGCTAACGTAACTGACGAAGACATCGAAGCTCAATTAAAAGAACAACAAACTCGTTTAGCTGAGCTAGTTGTTAAAGAAGACGAAGCAATCGTTGAAGGCGATACAGCTGTAATCGACTTCGAAGGATTCCTTGGAGAAGAAGCATTTGAAGGCGGCGCTGGTGAAGACCACGCACTTGAAATTGGTTCTGGTTCATTCATTCCAGGATTCGAAGAGCAATTGGTTGGCTTAAAAGCTGGCGAACAAAAAGATGTAGTTGTTACTTTCCCTGAAGAATACCATGCAGCTGAACTTGCTGGTAAAGAAGCTACTTTCAAAGTAACAGTGAAAGAAGTAAAAGGAAAAGAACTTCCTGAATTAAACGATGATTTCGCAAAAGAAATCGATAGCGAAGTTGAAGGTATCGATGCTCTACGTACGAAATTAAAAGAACAAGCAGTTGAAGAAAAGAAAAACGCTGCAGAAGCTGGATTTAAAGATGAGTTAGTTGAGAAAGTTGCTGAAAACGCAACGATCGATATTCCTCAAGCTATGATCGACGCTGAAGTGGACCGTATGTTAAATGACTTCGCTCAACGTTTACAATCACAAGGCATGAACCTTGACCTGTACTACCAATTCTCAGGTCAAGATGAAAAAGCACTTCGTACTCAAATGATCGAAGATGCTAACAAGCGTGTGAAAGTTTCATTAACACTTGAAGCAATCGCTGAAGCAGAAGGCTTAACAGCTTCTGAAGAAGAAGTGAATACTGAAATCGAAAAAATGTCTGGTCAATTCAACATGACTGCTGAACAAATCCGTACAGCACTTGGTGGAACTGGCGCTCTTGAAAACGATATCCGTATGCAAAAAACAATCGACTTCTTAGTTGAAAACGCAAAAGTTACAGAATAATTTTTATACCTGCTTTATTAAAACAAGGCGCGGACATATTGCCCGTGCCTTGTTTTCTCTCATACATAGGTAATGTCTGGTGATTAACCCAAAAGATTGTGTTCGTGATGAAAAATAATGATCTAAGTTTTCATTAATCTTATTAGTTGATTCTAGTAGGAGAATCTTGTAAGATTGTGGCTTGAATAGGGGTGAATATTTTGTTCAAATTTAATGATGAAAAAGGGAATTTAAAGTGTTCCTTCTGTGGTAAATCCCAAGAACAAGTTCGTAAACTGGTCGCAGGACCTGGTGTATATATTTGCGATGAATGTATTGAATTATGTACAGAAATCGTAGAAGAAGAACTCGGTACAGAAGAAGAAACTGAGTTTAAAGAAGTTCCAAAACCTAAAGAAATCCTTTCCATTCTTGATGAATATGTAATTGGTCAGGAGCGAGCAAAAAAATCACTCGCTGTAGCTGTTTATAATCATTACAAACGCATCAATTCCAACAGTAAAATCGATGATGTTGAATTATCTAAATCAAATATCGTGATTTTGGGACCAACTGGTAGCGGTAAAACGTTGCTAGCTCAAACGCTTGCGCGCATTCTTAATGTACCGTTCGCGATTGCGGACGCGACATCATTGACTGAAGCTGGATATGTTGGGGAAGATGTTGAAAACATTCTTTTGAAACTGATTCAATCTGCTGATTACGATGTTGAAAAAGCAGAAAAAGGCATTATTTATATCGATGAAATCGATAAAGTTGCCCGTAAATCTGAAAACCCATCAATTACGCGTGATGTTTCAGGTGAAGGTGTACAACAAGCACTTCTTAAAATTTTAGAAGGCACAGTTGCAAGCGTTCCTCCTCAAGGTGGACGTAAACATCCTCATCAGGAATTCATTCAAATCGACACGACAAACATTTTATTCATTGTCGGTGGAGCATTTGATGGAATTGACCAGATCATTAAACGTCGTTTAGGTCAAAAAGTGATTGGATTCGGTTCAGATCCAAACAAAAAAGATCCTGAAGAATCTACATTATTATCACAATTGATTCCTGAAGACTTATTGAAATTCGGATTAATCCCGGAATTCATCGGTCGTTTACCAGTATTGGCAAGCTTGGAACAGTTAAACGAGAGCGCTTTGGTGCAAATTTTAACTGAACCTAAAAATGCTTTAGTGAAGCAATATCAAAAGATGATTGAATTGGATAATGTGAAATTGACATTTGAAGACGACGCGTTGGTAGAAATTGCGAAGCTTGCAATCGAGCGTAAAACAGGTGCACGTGGACTTCGTTCAATTATTGAATCTTTAATGTTAGATGTGATGTATGAATTACCTTCACGTGAAGATATTATAGAGTGTGTCATTACGAAAGAAACAGTGACTGATTCTTCAAGTCCTAAATTGGTTCTCGAAGACGGTACTGTACTCAACCAAGATGAAAAAACTTCAGCATAAATTGAGTTAAGTTAGAAAAGCTGGCTTCGATCGTGCGTGTGCATACGCGCAGCTCGGATGTCAGCTTTTTCTTCCATATGTTTGATTTATGGTGAAAACGGACAAAATTGGACGGAGGTGACTTTCCACATGTCAAAGAAAAATGAAGAAAAAATTGTTCCCTTATTACCTTTACGTGGTTTGTTAGTATTTCCGACGATGGTGTTACATATTGATGTAGGCCGTGAACGCTCTGTTGCAGCATTGGAACAAGCGTTGTTGACGGATAACATCGTCTTCCTGGCGACCCAAAAAGAAATGAACGTTGAACAACCTGTTGAAGATGATCTTTATGGAATCGGAACATTGGCTCATGTCAATCAAATGATTAAACTGCCAAACGGTACAATCCGTGTCTTAGTTGAAGGGTTGGAACGTGCTACGTGGTCAAGTTACACAGAAGGCGACAACTACGCAACAGTGGCGGTTGAATCTGCACCTGACGACACTGAAAAAACGCCAGAGCATGAAGCCTTAATGCGTATGCTTCTTCAGTATTTTGAAAAGTACTCCAAAATTTCGAAAAAAGTTACGTCAGAAACATATGACACGGTATCAGACATTGAAGAGCCTGGTCGTCTGGCAGATATGATTGCCTCGTACTTGCCACTTAAAATAAGTGGAAAGCAAGAAGTGTTGGAAATGTTCGACGTAAAAGAACGTCTGGAATGGTTAGTCAATCGTCTCCACAATGAGCAAGAAGTGCTGGATATGGAAAAGAAAATATCTGCACGTGTGAAACAGGCGATGGAACGTACACAGAAAGAGTTCTATTTGCGCGAGCAAATGAAAGCGATTCAAACTGAACTTGGCGATCGTGAAGGGAAAACAGGAGAAGTTGCCGACCTTCGCAAGAAAATTGATGAGGCTGGAATGCCAGAATCCACGTCGAAAGTGGCTTTAAAAGAATTGGATCGCTATGAAAAACTGCCAGCTGCCGCAGCTGAAAGTGGTGTCATTCGTAATTATTTGGATTGGTTGGTTGCAATTCCGTGGACAGATGCTACAGAAGATCGTTTGGACATCAACCATGCAGAAATCATTTTAAACCGTGATCACGATGGACTGGAATCAGTAAAAGAGCGTGTGCTTGAATACTTAGCAGTTCGCCAATTGACGAAGTCATTGCGTGGACCGATTCTTTGTTTGGCCGGACCTCCGGGTGTAGGGAAAACTTCACTTGCTCGTTCGATTGCAGAATCATTGGGTCGTCAGTTCGTACGTATTTCCCTTGGTGGAGTCCGTGATGAATCAGAGATTCGTGGACATCGTCGTACGTATGTAGGCGCAATGCCTGGACGCATCATTCAAGGAATGAAGAAAGCAGGGAAAATCAATCCTGTATTCTTGCTGGATGAAATCGATAAAATGTCGAATGATTTCCGTGGAGATCCTTCTGCAGCGATGCTTGAGGTTTTGGATCCTGAACAAAACCATAATTTCAGTGATCATTACATCGAAGAAACGTACGACCTATCGAATGTATTATTTATTGCAACAGCAAACGATTTGAGTACGATTCCTGGACCACTTCGCGACCGCATGGAAATTATTTCGATTGCGGGCTACACGGAAATGGAAAAGCAATCGATTGCGAAAAATCATTTATTGCCGAAACAATTAAAAGAGCATGGATTGACAAAATCCCAATTACAACTTAAAGATGATGCGATTCTTGACTTGATTCGCTACTATACACGTGAAGCTGGTGTTCGTAGTCTAGAGCGTCAAATTGCTGCGATTTGCCGTAAAGCTGCCAAACAAGTGGTATCTACTGATAAAAAACGCATTGTTATCAAAGCTTCTTCTTTGGAAGATTTGATTGGTAAGCATAAATTCCGTTATGGACAAGCTGAAACGGAAAATCAGGTAGGTGTCGCAACTGGACTGGCTTACACCACAGTTGGCGGAGATACACTTCAAATTGAAGTATCGCTTTCACCAGGTAAAGGCAAGCTGATTTTGACAGGTAAATTGGGCGATGTCATGAAAGAATCTGCACAGACAGCTCTGTCCTTCGTTCGATCGAAAACCGAATCATTAGGACTCGATGCGAATTTCCATGAAGCACATGATATTCATATTCACGTGCCTGAAGGCGCAGTTCCAAAAGACGGTCCTTCTGCAGGGATCACGATTGCCACGGCTCTTGTATCTGCGTTATCGAAACAACCGATTCGACGTGAAGTGGGCATGACTGGAGAAATTACACTACGAGGCCGTGTGTTGCCAATCGGTGGCGTGAAAGAAAAAACATTAAGTGCTCACCGCGCTGGATTAACCACCATTATTTTACCGAAAGACAATGAACGAGATATAGAAGATATACCGGAAAGTGTGCGCGAGGACTTAACATTTAAATTTGTCTCCCATGCTGACGAAGTGCTGAAAATAGCACTAGAAGGAGGCGGCGTGCAATGAAAGTGCATAACGTAGAATTAGTAATCAGTGCAGTACGACCAGAGCAATATCCGGAAGATGGTTTTCCGGAGTTTGCTCTTGCTGGTCGTTCTAATGTAGGAAAATCTTCATTTATTAATAAAATGATAGGCCGCAAGAGTATGGCGCGTATTTCATCAAAACCGGGGAAAACGCAAACATTGAACTTCTACAAAATTGAAGAACAATTATTCTTCGTCGATGTACCTGGATACGGCTATGCAAAAGTATCGAAAAGTGAACGTGAAGCTTGGGGTAAAATGATCGAAACGTATATTACGAGTCGTGAATTATTGAAAGCAGTTATTCAAATCGTGGATCTTCGTCATCCACCATCCGATGATGATTGCATGATGTATGATTTCCTTAAGTATCACAACATTCCTTGTATCGTCATTGCCACAAAAGCGGATAAAATCCCGAAAGGCAAATGGGAGAAGCACAAGAAAATGGTTCGTGAAGAACTTGATATGGAAGCACATGATACGATGATTCTGTTTTCATCTGAAACAGGACTCGGATTTGATGCGGCATGGGCAGAAATCAAGCGTCGTATGGTAATAGAAACAGAATAGAACGGTTAGACTCTCTAAGAAGCGTTGAGCTTTTTAGGGAGTTTTTTATTTGAGCTTTTTTTGTGTGACGTGTTTCAGAAAGTTAACTTGGGGATGAGATGGGTTTGAGCGATAAATGCTTCTATATGAGAGATAAAAGGTCAGAATGAGCGATAAATCTCCGGTTTGAGCGATAAATTTTTCACAAACTACTGAGAACAAACAATTGGAGGATTGAACATTCAGTCTAGGAGGTATAATTAAGATTGTTGGGAATTTACGCAACCTGGTTTGGATTTGTGTCTACCGCAAGCAACAATCTGTTTACCTGTTACACGAACAGATCTGGACTAACCAATTTCTTTCTAAAACACCACCATTCACAGATAATTTCGCCTACAAGCAAATCCATTGTATGCGACCTGGCGTTTTGTTACACTTACATTATAATTATTACAAAGTAGCTAATCAATCAGCCTTGATTTCATAGCTTGTTCACATTTATAACCTTGATTTTAAAACCGTTATGCTATAATAAAAGGCATGAAATAGAACGTGAGAGGTGTCATGAAGCCATGCATACCATCGTAGTGGGTGTTAATTATCGTACAGCGCCGGTAGAGATTCGCGAACGTTTGTCCTTCGTAGAGTCCGAATTACCGCAGGCGATGCAAGCACTGCAAGAGCAGAAAAGCATATTGGAAAACGTGATTGTCTCTACATGTAACCGTACCGAAATCTACGCGATTGTGGATCAGTTACATACGGGACGTTATTATATAAAACAATTTTTAGCCACTTGGTTCAAGCTTCCGATTGAATCGTTTTCATCGTACCTATTCATTTATGAAAATGATGGGGCAATGGAGCATTTATTCCGCGTAACAGCTGGAATCGATTCAATGGTTCTTGGAGAAACGCAAATTCTTGGACAAGTTCGTAAAAGCTTCTTGGAAGCTCAAGAACGCGGAACTACAGGAACTGTGTTTAACCAATTGTTCAAGCAATCGGTGACACTTGCCAAGCGTGCACATGCTGAAACAGCAATCGGTGAAAATGCCGTTTCCGTTTCTTATGCGGCGGTTGAACTCGGAAAGAAAATTTTCGGTTCATTGAAGCAAAAGCATGTGGTTATTTTGGGTGCAGGGAAAATGGGTGAACTGGCGATTAAGAACCTTCATGGAAGTGGAGCGGGAAAAATCACCGTCATCAACCGTACTTTCGAAAAAGCACAATTATTAGCTGAAAAATTTGATGGTGAAGCTAAATCGATGCAAGAACTTCAATGTGCATTGCTTGAAGCTGACATTCTAATCAGTTCGACAGGCTCTACGGATTTTGTTATCGACTTAGAGTTGATGCAATTTGTGGAACGTCTTCGTAAAGGAAAACCATTGTTCATGGTCGATATTGCGGTACCGCGTGATATGGATCCGCGCATTGGCGAGCTTCCGAATGTATTCTTATATGACATTGATGACTTGCAAGGCATTGTTGAAGCGAACTTAGCGGAACGCCAACGTGCTGCTAACGACATCATGTTGATGATTGAACAGGAACTTGTCCAGTTCAATAATTGGCTTGGCACTTTGGGTGTCGTCCCAGTCATTTCAGCACTTCGTCAGAAAGCATTGCAAATTCAATCGGATACAATGCTCAGCATCGAAAACAAAATGCCTGATATGACAGATCGTGAACGCAAGATTTTAAGCAAACATACTAAATCAATTATTAATCAATTATTAAAAGATCCAATCCTGCAGGCAAAAGAACTTGCTGCTTCATCAAATTCACAAGAACAACTGCAATTATTCCAACAGATCTTCGGAATTGAAGAAGAAGTACAGCATGAAAAACAACGTCAAATGATGGCTGCTAAACAACAGCTAGAAGTTGTTGAAGAAAAAAAGCAGGTAGTTAATCCAGGGTATTCATATTAATTCATGTTAGGAGGCGTTTTCGTATCTGTATGGTAAACTATACATGCGAAAACGCTTTTTTACGTCTAAGGCGAAGAGGGGTAAGGTAGTGGCGGATTTGACCATGACAAGGCTGCATGAAGGAATGGTTATCCTCTACGCAATCAGTCTTGTATTTTACTTCATTGATTATTTAGATAAAGATTCAAAAGCTCACCGCATTGCATTTTGGCTACTCGGCATTGTGTGGCTATTGCAGACGGTTTTTTTAGTCCTTTATATTGTGGAAACGAAAAGGTTTCCGATTTTGACTTTGTTTGAAGGTATTTATTTTTATGCCTGGTTATTGATCACGTTATCCATCGTTCTTCATCTTACATACCGGGTGATGGTGCCCGTGTTTTTCCTGAATGTCATCGGGTTCATTTTCATGACGATTCATACATTTGCACCGGTTCAGATTGAACGCTCGCCTGTTGGGGAAACACTGATTTCAGAGTTGTTATTCATCCATGTGACTTTTGCGATTCTATCGTACGTGGGCTTCTCGTTATCATTTGTCTTTTCGACGTTGTATCACATTTTGTATCGTTTATTGAAGAAAAAGAAATGGACAAAACAATTCGGGAAACTGCCTTCTCTCGATCAAACGGAGAAAGGAATGACGATTTCAATCGTTGTCGGCATTCCATTCCTCCTCGTCAGTCTGATCCTTGGACTGCAGTGGGGGTACGTTACACTCAATGAATTCTCACTTTTTGACGTGAAAATCATTGGTTCATTCATTTTATTATTTGTATATGGCTATTTATTTTATCGACGGAAAAAAGGGACTCTTCATGGAACAAGTTATGCATGGTGGCATGTTTATGCATTCCTTCTTGTTTTGGTGAACTTCTTCCTGGGAAGTCGATTGTCCGAGTTTCATTTCTGGAATTAAAATTAAACTAATCGAATAAATGGGGTTGTTATTGATGAGAAAAATTATTGTAGGTTCACGAAGAAGTAAACTGGCTTTGACACAAACGAACTGGTTTATTGACCAAATGAAACAAGCAGGATCACCATTTGAATTTGAAGTTAAAGAAATCGTCACGAAAGGCGATCAAATTCTGGATGTCCAACTTTCAAAAGTTGGTGGTAAAGGATTGTTTGTAAAAGAAATAGAACAAGCTTTATATGATAAAGAAATCGACTTTGCAGTTCACAGCATGAAAGATATGCCTTCGGAATTGCCAGAAGGACTTGTCATCGGATGTATTCCTCCACGTGAAGATGCACGCGACGCATTCATTTCGACGGGTCATGTGAAATTTATGGACCTACCCGTTGGTGCAGTAGTGGGGACAAGCAGTTTACGTCGTTCTGCTCAACTTTTGATGTTACGACCAGACCTTGAAATCAAATGGATTCGCGGAAATGTTGATACACGTCTAGCGAAACTTGAAACAGAAGAATACGACGCGATTATTTTAGCTGCAGCTGGACTTAAACGTCTTGGATGGAGTGATGATGTCGTAACGGAATACTTATCTACTGAGGATTGTCTTCCTGCAGTTGGCCAAGGCGCTTTAGCGATTGAATGCCGTGGAGATGACGCGGAGTTGTTAGGAGAGCTTGGCAAACTGACACACGAAGAAACTTGGAAAGCAGTTCATGCGGAACGAGCATTTTTACATGCAATGGATGGCGGTTGCCAAGTGCCGATTGCTGGTTTTGCTACTGTAGAAAACGGAGACGTTCAATTTACAGGTTTGGTTGCTTCACCAGATGCTGATCAAGTTTTCAAACAGTTTTCAACAAATGTTGAACCTGAAACTGCAGGGAAAGAAGTGGCGAAGACATTAAGCGAGCAAGGTGCTTATGATTTGATTCAACAAGTAAGACGCGATTTAAATGTCTAAAAAAGGTGATTTGCAAGGACGAACGATTGTCTTTACAGGTCAACCGAAGTCAGAAGAGGCACTTCTTGAAGTCAAGAGACTGGGAGGGGATTCGGTCGTATTCCCGCTCATTCGGACGCAAGAAGTAACGCTTCAAGATGAATTATTTATAAATAAGCTACACACATATGAGTGGCTGATTTTCACAAGTCAAAATGCCGTCGTTGCATTCGAACAAAAATTGGCGCGACACGGGATTCGAATAGATACTTTGTTGAATAAAATTGCGGCAGTCGGCAGTAAAACGTCTCGCGCATTGGAGCGCATCGGATTCCAGGTGACTTTCATGCCAACGATGTTCAGTGCGGACGCATTCGTTCAACAGTTCCCGTTGGTAGCGGGTCATTCGGATTCTTGTTTATTTCTACGAGGATCATTAGCTAAAGCTACGATCAAAGAGGGCTTATCTCAAAACGTGGACGAATGGACCGTATATGAAACACTGCCGGATCTGACTAACGCTAAAAGTTTAAGTGAGTATTTAAACGTACATCCAAATGTTATTGTCGCATTTGCGAGTCCATCTTCAGTAGAAGTTTTCGCCCGAGAGATTGCCCCGAAAACCGATTGGAACGAACTGACGATTGCGGCAATTGGTCATATCACTGCATCTGCTTTGAAAAAACAAGGTGCACCTGTTCATATCATGCCAACAACGTACACTTGGCTTGCAGTCGTTCAAGAAATTGCTAATTGGAAGGATGAGAAACTGAAATGAAAGAACTTCAATTTAACCGACACAGACGCTTGCGTCATAGCGAAACATTACGTGCAATGGTACGTGAAACAAAATTACATACTGATGATTTAATTTATCCGATTTTCGTAGCAGAAGGCGAAAATATCAAAAACCCAATCGCTTCAATGCCTGGTGTTTTCCAGTTCTCATTAGACCAATTGGGAGCAGAAGTCGACGAAGTAGTATCACTTGGCATTCCTTCGGTTATCTTATTCGGTATTCCGCTTGAAAAAGATGCGGAAGGAACGCAAGCTTACCATGATCACGGCATCATCCAGGAAGCGATTCGTTTCGTTAAAGAACGTCATCCACACCTGGTTGTTATTGCCGATACTTGCTTATGTGAATATACCGATCACGGTCATTGCGGCATTATTGAAAACGGACAAGTTCTGAATGATCCAACTCTTGATTTATTGGCTCGCACTGCAATTGCGCAAGCGAAAGCAGGAGCCGATATTATTGCGCCCTCAAACATGATGGATGGATTCGTAGCGGCAATTCGTTACGGATTGGATGAAGCAGGCTTTTCACATCTTCCGATTATGTCGTATGCAGTGAAATACGCATCGGCTTATTACGGTCCATTCCGTGATGCTGCGAACAGCACACCTCAGTTCGGTGACCGCAAGTCGTATCAAATGGATTTTGCAAACCGCAATGAAGCAATGCGTGAAGCAACTTCTGACGTCGAAGAAGGCGCGGACTTCTTAATCGTAAAACCGGCACTATCTTATTTGGATATCGTACGTGACGTGAAAAACAACTTTGACCTACCAGTTGTTGCTTATAATGTAAGTGGTGAGTATGCAATGGTTAAAGCGGCAGCTCAAAACGGTTGGATTGACGAAGAAAGAATTGTCATTGAAACACTTACAAGCATGAAGCGCGCAGGCGCGGATTTAATCATGACGTACCACGCGAAAGACGTGGCTCGTTGGTTGGGGGCGAAATAATGGGACGTTCTTATGAAAAATCAAAACAAGCATTCAGCGAAGCAGTAAAATTAATGCCCGGTGGCGTTAACAGTCCGGTTCGTGCATTCAAATCTGTTGATATGGATCCTATTTTCATGGCAAGTGGAAAAGGCGCAACCATTAGGGATATCGATGGCAATGACTATATCGATTATGTACTTTCATGGGGACCATTGATTTTGGGTCACTCTCATCCAGACGTAGTCTCTGCTATTCAAAGAGTGGCTGAAACAGGTACAAGTTTCGGTGCACCTACAGTGGTTGAAAATGATTTGGCAAAATTAGTGATGGAACGCGTGCCTTCAATCGAAATGGTACGTATGGTTTCTTCTGGTACGGAAGCAACGATGAGTGCTCTTCGTGCGGCTCGTGGTTATACTGGGCGCAATAAAATCTTGAAATTTGAAGGTTGTTACCATGGACACGGCGACAGCTTGTTAATTAAAGCGGGTTCAGGCGTTGCTACACTAGGTTTACCTGATAGCCCAGGCGTTCCTGAGTCGGTTGCGAAAAACACGATTACGGTCACTTACAATGACTTAGAAAGCGTACGTGCTGCCTTTAAACAACATGGTGACGACTTAGCAGCGATTATTGTGGAACCAGTTGCAGGAAATATGGGCGTAGTAGGTCCACAACCTGGCTTCCTGGAAGGTCTTCGCGAATTGTCGACTGAAAACGGAACGGTTCTTATTTTTGATGAAGTCATGACGGGCTTCCGTGTAGGCTACAACTGTGCGCAAGGTCATTTCAATGTCACTCCTGATCTGACTTGTCTAGGGAAAGTAATCGGCGGTGGACTGCCTGTAGGTGCATACGGCGGAAAACTTGAGATTATGTCTCAAATCGCGCCAAGTGGTCCGATTTATCAAGCAGGTACACTTTCAGGTAACCCGTTAGCAATGACAGCAGGACTTGAAACATTGTCCCGTTTAACACCTGAAACGTATGAACACTTCAACAGACTGGCGGATCAATTAGAAGCTGGCTTCCGCGAAGCGGCATCGAAATATCACATTCCACACACAGTAAATCGTGCAGGTTCTATGATTGGCTTCTTCTTTACAGACGAAACGGTCACAAACTATGATGTGGCGAAAACGTCTGATCTTCAATTGTTCGCTAAATATTACCGTTTGATGGCTGAGGAAGGCATTTTCTTGCCACCTTCACAATTTGAAGGCATGTTCCTATCAGCTGCTCATACGTCTGAAGACATTGCAAAAACGGTGGAAGCATTCCATAAAGTTTTCAAACAACTAGCGTAATGTAACTGTCCTGGTACTCAACCGAGTATCAGGGCTTTTTTCAATGGAGAAAGGTGTGGTCTTGTTGCAAAAGTCTTGGATTGTATTACGTACTTTTTTAATTACAGCAGCAGCTGGATTTCTATTTGACCAGCTCGGCATCTTTTTGCCATGGTTGCTTGGCCCAATGGGTTCACTGCTGCTTTTGAGGCAGTACACCAAACTGGAATTTGAGTGGCCGAGAATATATCGTCAAGTTGGTTTGATTTTCTTAGGTATTCAAATCGGCTCGTCATTTACCAAAACATCGATTGAACTCATGTGGTTTGATTTTCCACTGATGGTGTTAATGACATTTTCTATCGTAGGTGTCGCGTTACTGCTAAGTTACCTGTTCATGAAAATGTCTGGGGAGTCAATTGCCACAAGTGTGCTAGGTTCCCTGCCAGGCGGCTTGTCCCAAATGGTTTTGCTGAGTGAGGAAGTGAAATCGGCGAATTCAACTATTGTAACGCTGATGCAAACATTTCGGATTTTTGTTGTCGTAACGGTTGTCCCATTTCTGACGGCCTGGATTCCGAAAGGGAGTCATTTGAATGAAGGGACAATCGCTGTGTTGCCGACATTTAATGTCATGCATTTCGTTCTAGCGGTCTTACTCGGCACGTTCTTTTTTGTCGCAATGAAAAAAATACATTTTCCTTTGCCTGAACTGATGGCCCCTATTTTATCGATGGCCATTGTGCAGTTCGTGACGGATCACCCAGTTGTCGAAGTGCCTGCCATTGTGTTGATTCTTTCTCAAATCTTTGTAGGTGCACATTTAGGGTTGCAACTCGAAAAAGTTCGAGATCAATTGTCCATACGATTGTTCAGTGCTATTGTGCTGACGAACTTGGCTCTCATTGCTTTTAGTGGATTAATCGCGTACATACTGACAAACATTCATCCGGTTAACACGTTTTTAGATTTCTTTATTAGCGCAGCGCCTGGAGGAATTGCCGAAATGTCCATCACCGCACTGGAAACAGGCGCGGATTTGTCGACCGTTACGAGTTTTCATTTATTCCGTATATTCTTTATTTTGTTGATTGCAGGACCTGTCATGACCTACGTCTTGAAGAAATGGTTGAAAGCTTAGTGTTTAAAGGTGAGCGGTTGCTCAGTCTGACTTTTTTATGTTGACGTCTGAATAAAAGAAGATGACGTCTGAAAAAATGCGTTCCACGTATGAATAACGTTGAGAAGTCCAGAACCTCCCAGGAAAAATCATAAAGGCTCGTTCTCTCGCATAAACTCTTTCACATAGCTTTGTGAAGGAGGACAAGAAGTGAATCAAGTTAACTGGAAGCTTCAAGAAGTATTTTATTTCCCAGAAAGTTTTGGGGTACCGACAAATGCTGCACGTATTGAGGTCAAGCCACAAGTAGAGTTTCAACAAGTTAAAGGTGTATGCAGTTTATATGGGATTTACCATATCTCAGCACACGTTGGATTCCAACCGGGTGAATGTGCGCATCACGGTACATCTGAGTGGGTGTCAATCGAGGACTTGGACATGAATGGGGAAAACGGCTATTTTGAATATGCAGTGCCTTTATTCGTGGAATTGCCACCAACCTACGTGCATGGCAATGTAGAACCGGAAATCCATTTGTCAGACGTCAATGCATTTGTAACGGATGAAAATGCGTTAAAAGTTGAATGGAATGTTACTTGCACGTATGAACTTCCTGAACCACAGGAATCCTCTTCAGTTGAAGTAATTACGGCGCCTGCCAATTCTACTTCCGAGGAAAGTCCTGAAGTTAAAGAAAATGTAGATTTGCCCTTCTTCTTGCGCGATCTAAAAGACGCCTATTCCGTCTACGAAGTTAAATGATATCTTTTTGAAATAAAAATAAGATCCCAATCAGCAAGCACAGCAGCAAGAAATCGAAGGTCGTCGGGATGAAGATGGTTCGGATTAATTCAAAAACTGTGATTGGCAAAATGATGTCTTTGCAGTAGAAGCGGGTTTTTCGCAGCCACGGTGGAAGCAGATAGGGATTATATCCTCTTCGCATTGAAATTCCTCCTTTCAAAAAAACTTGACGGGTTGTCGTGCAGTCCTATACAATAATCTCATCTTGGAAATACAATATGTTACAAAACTAAATAACAATGCATTGATTGGGAAGAGTAAAATGGTGCTGTTTTCACAAGAGAGGGAACGTTTGGTGAGAGTTTCCGTTAACACACATTTGAATGTCGCCCATGAGCAGTTTCTGTGAACGATTCAGTAGCAGAAACCGGTTAAAAGCCGTTATATAAACTTGAGAGCGTGATGATTATTTTGTCATCTGCGAATAAAGGTGGTACCGCGAACAACTCCTTCGTCCTTTTTGTGACGACAGGAGTTTTTTTGTATTCAAAAAAGGAGGAATAGAGGATGACTGAACAACAAAACACACAATTTCCAACGAAGTATGATCCGAAGTCCATTGAACAAGGACGCTACGAATGGTGGCTGAAAGGGAAATTTTTCGAAGCACAACCTGAAAGCGGGAAAGAACCGTACACAATCGTAATTCCACCACCAAACGTAACAGGTAAATTACACTTGGGCCATGCTTGGGATACGACGCTGCAAGACATTTTAATCCGCATGAAACGCATGCAAGGCTATGATGCTCTTTGGTTGCCAGGAATGGACCATGCCGGAATTGCAACACAGGCAAAAGTAGAAGAAAAATTGCGTTCAGAAGGCAAATCTCGCTACGATCTGGGTCGTGAAGCATTCGTTAAGGAAACATGGAAATGGAAAGAAGAGTATGCAGGGCATATTCGTACGCAATGGTCGAAACTTGGATTGGGTCTAGACTACTCTCGTGAACGTTTCACGCTCGATGAAGGCTTATCAAATGCCGTTAAAGAAGTATTCGTAAAGCTTTACAACAAAGGGCTTATTTACCGTGGCGAACGTATTATCAACTGGGATCCAGCTACGAAAACAGCATTATCTGATATCGAAGTAATCCATCAAGATGTACAGGGTGCTTTCTATCATATGCGATACCCGCTAACAGATGGCACGGGTCATATTGAAGTGGCAACGACACGTCCGGAAACGATGCTTGGGGATACAGCTGTAGCAGTTCACCCGAAAGACGACCGCTATAAAGACTTGATTGGCAAGACCGTAACTTTGCCGATCGTAGGACGCGAGATCAAGATTGTTGCTGACGACTACGTAGACATGGAATTCGGAAGTGGTGCTGTTAAAATTACACCAGCACATGACCCGAATGACTTTGAAATCGGTAACCGACACGAACTGGAACGTGTATTGGTCATGAATGAAGACGGCACGATGAATAACAATGCGGACAAATACAACGGCATGGATCGCTTCGAATGCCGCAAACAAATTGTTGCGGATCTACAAGCAGCTGGCGTATTGTTCAAAATTGAAGAGCATATGCATTCGGTTGGGCATTCAGAGCGCAGCGGGGCAGTAGTTGAACCGTATTTATCGACACAGTGGTTCGTAAACATGCAGCCACTTGCAGACGCAGCCATTAAATTACAGCAAGGCGAAGACAAAGTTCAATTCGTACCAGAACGTTTTGAAAACACGTATATGCGCTGGATGGAAAATATCCGTGACTGGTGTATCTCACGTCAATTATGGTGGGGCCACCGCATTCCAGCTTGGTATCATAACGAAACAGGCGAAATTTATGTAGGTCACGAAGCGCCTGCAGACATTGAAAATTGGAAGCAAGACGAAGACGTTCTTGATACTTGGTTCTCATCTGCACTTTGGCCGTTTTCGACTATGGGCTGGCCAGACGAAGCAAACGAAGAATTTAAACGTTATTACCCGACAGATGCATTAGTAACAGGTTATGACATTATATTCTTCTGGGTATCACGTATGATTTTCCAAGGAATTGAATTCACGGATCAACGTCCATTTGACGATGTATTGATTCACGGTCTTGTTCGTGCTGAAGACGGACGCAAAATGTCTAAGTCATTGGGCAACGGTGTTGATCCAATGGATGTTATCGATCAATATGGTGCGGATGCACTACGTTACTTCTTATCAACGGGTTCATCACCAGGGCAAGATTTACGTTTCTCAATTGAGAAAGTAGAATCTGTTTGGAACTTTGCCAACAAGATTTGGAATGCTTCACGTTTTGCCATGATGAACATGGAAGGCATGAAGTTTGAAGACATCGATTTAAGCGGAGAAAAATCAGTTGCAGATGCATGGATCTTGACTCGTTTAAATGAAACGATTGATCAAGTAACGAAACAAGCAGAAAAATATGAGTTCGGTGAAGTAGGTCGCTCACTTTACAACTTTATTTGGGATGATTTCTGTGACTGGTACATCGAAATGGCGAAACTGCCACTATACGGTGAAGACGAAGACGCGAAGAAAATGACGCGTTCAGTATTGGCATATGTTTTAGACAACACAATGCGTCTATTACATCCATTCATGCCATTCATCACGGAAGAGATCTGGCAGAGCCTGCCTCACGAAGGCGAATCGATTACGATTGCAGCTTGGCCAACAGTTAATGAATCATTAACAGACAGCAAAAAAGCTTCAAGCATGAAATTGCTTTCGGACATCATCCGTTCTGTACGCGCAATTCGCGCAGAAGTTCAAACGCCGATGAGCAAAAAAGTTCCACTGTACATCTCGACTAAAGATGCAGAAACTTTAGTGGTACTTGAAGAAAATGCAATGTATTTAGAGAAATTCTGTAACCCGGAACCACTGGTATTGGGTCAAGGAATTGAAGCGCCAGGACAATCGATGTCGAGTGTTGTTTCAGGTGCAGAACTATTCTTACCATTAGAAGGCTTAATCGACGTAGCAGCTGAAACTGCACGACTAGAGAAAGAGCTGGAGAAATGGGCAAAAGAAGTGAAGCTCGTAACAGGTAAACTTTCAAACGAACGTTTCGTTTCAAAAGCTCCTGAAGCCGTAGTCGCTGAAGAACGCGCTAAACAACAGGATTATATCGAAAAACACGCAACTGTTGAAAAACGCTTGGCTGAATTGAAGAATCTATAAGATAATGCCCCAAAAGCTTTGGCTTTTGGGGTATTTTTTGGGAGAGCAGTGTGATCAGGTTTATCCGAATTCATGTGTCTTTATCTAGAATTCGCTTATCGTTATCTCGATTTCATTCATCGTTATCTAGAATTCACTCGTCCGAGTATGAAATTCAGTTCTATCTATCCATTTTTAGGACTCTTATACCCTGGAAAGTAAAGTTATTTCGACATAAAAATTTCATTAGTCGATAGAAATAATTTCATATCTTTTCTGTAATTGAACATGATAGAATAGAGTGAATTCTCAGATGTTCTGGGAGTATTGAGTTTGAGGAGTGACCAAATGTGTTTACATCAGTTGATAAAGTAATTGAATACATATATTCCATGGATCAGAAAACGGAGCGAAATGGTCGATTGAGCCGTATTACGGCAATTTTAGAAGTCCTCGGAAATCCACATCAAGGATTCCGTTCTGTTCACATTGCAGGGTCAAACGGTAAAGGTTCAACTTTGAATGCTCTTAAAGAAATTTTGATTGCTGAAGGACTGCAAGTCGGAAGCTTCATATCTCCTCATCTTGAAAAAGTGAACGAACGCATCATGATGAATGATGTAATGATTACAGACGAACAATTTATCCAATATATGAATGATATCTATCCACTATTGCAAAAAGGTCAAGTGGGAGAAGGGTCGAACTTCTTCGAAATCTTGACGGTTATTGCGTTTATGTACTACAACGACATGAAAGTGGATATTGCTTTAATTGAAACAGGAATCGGCGGGAAATTCGATTCAACGAATGTACTAACACCATTAATTTCTATTTTAACGTCGATTTCTCTCGACCACACACAAATACTGGGCGACACGGTTGAAGCCATTGCTGAAGAAAAAGCGGGAATCATCAAACATCTTGTTCCCGTAATCAGCGCGGTGAAAGACAAAAAGGCAGTTGCGGTAATTGAGAAAAAAGCGGAGTTGGAACAGGCGCCGATCTATCAATTATATAAAGATTTCTTAGTTGAAAATGTGACGCAGGAAGTCAACCAACAAAGTTTTACTTATGAATTAAACAATGAAAAACTGAATGATCTTTCCCTAAAAATGATGGGCCATCATCAAGTTGAAAATGCCTCGCTTGCTGTGACAGCTGCATTATTATTGAACAAGTACCACGGCTTCACGATTTCGGAACAAAGTATACGTCAAGGTCTAAACACGTCTAGCTGGGCTGCCCGTTTTGAAGAAGTATTGCCAAACGTCATTATTGATGGTGCACATAACCCGGCTGGAATGGAAGTGCTCATTAAAACTATTCAGCAACGCTACGAAACAAAAAATATTCACGTCGTGTTCACGGCTCTGCAGGATAAAGACATTTCTTCCGTCCTTCATATGCTGGATGAAATTGCAACAAGCATAACAGTGACGGAAATTCATGTGAAAAATGCAGCAACAGGTAAAGAAATCTTTGAAAAGACAGATCATGCTGAAAAGCAATTAATCTTAAATTGGCAGGAAGCGCTGGAAGAAGCTCTTTTGAAAGTCGATGACTCGAATGTCGTTCTTGTTACCGGCTCGCTGTACTTCATGTCACTTGCTCGTCCTTATTTAAAACAAAAAGCTCAACTGAAAGTACTTTAATATGTGACCCTGCCTTTATTGCGAAGGTGGGGTTCTTTTCTCGTTTAGGAAGGAGAAGCAAAGATGATCCCAAAATTTAATGAATACAAAGAACGCTTTCAAATGGAAAGCAAAAATACGATAGAGCCTGGACTTGATGCTATTACCAATGCGCTTGAAAAAGTAGGGAGTCCACATCTGAAACTCAAATTTGTTCATGTAGCAGGTACAAATGGTAAAGGTTCGACCATCAGTATGATGAATGCGATGCTTCAAGCCCATGGGATCAAAACGGGATGTTTTTATTCGCCGTGTTTCATGGATGTGCATGATCAGATTCAACTGAATGGTGCGTTTATTTCAACCAGTCAATTGGATGAAGCGTTCAGTCGAGCAAAAGAAGCGGGATTGAGTGGCATGCTGACGGATTTCGAACTGTTAACAGTCCTTGCATTTTTAGTTTTTGAAAAATTCCAACCTGATATTGTGTTGCTAGAGACTGGGATGGGGGGCCGGTACGACAGTACTAATGTAATTTCACCGCTCCTTTCCGTGATTCCAAGCATTGCACTAGAGCACGAACAATTTCTAGGGAACACAATTGAGGAAGTGGCTACACATAAAGCAGGAATCATCAAACCTGGAAGTCCGGTTGTTATTGGTCCAATGGAAATGAAAGCTGAACAGGTTCTTATGGAAGAAGCGAAGAAAACCAAATCTCCAGTTTGGAGAATAAATAAAGATTTTTCATTAAAGAATGGACTGTACGAAGATACTGAGGGTCTAAATTTTTCGAATCTATCCGTTCCTCTAAAAGGTCCACATCAGATTAACAACGCAGCTCTTGCCATTAAATCTGTGCTTTATGTGGCAGAAAAGCTAAAAGTAGACTTTGTTGAAACAACTTTACGTAAAGGGTTGAATGAGACATTTATTCCTGGAAGATTTGAAAAAATAACGGAGTATTTATATTTTGATGGGGCACATAATCCTGCGAGTGCTCGAGCGCTTGTCGAGACAATTAAAGAATATTTTCCTAATACACCAGTTCATTTTTATATTGGCATGATAAGAGGAAAAGATACTGAAAAAATACTGCGAATTTTTGAAGAAATTTCAATGAATTTTACATTTGTGGATTTCGATGATGAGCGTGCAATGTCTGCAAATGCTTTGTCGAAAATAAGCGAATCAAATAACGTATCAGTGACAAAAGACCTAATCAATTCTCTGTCAAATACAATTTCAGAAAAACAAGTGACTATAGTATCGGGTTCGCTTTATCTCTTGTCTGGCGTGCGTTTGAAGGCTATTAGAATGTTTAAAATTATTTGAAGATAAAAGATGACAAAACTTTCTAATTTTGATACGATGTAAATCGTACTAGATAAATTGAACCACATCGAAGGGGGCACATATGGACATTTCTAAACGAACACAACGATTAATTTGGGCCATATGGGTTCTTGTTGTTCCATTTGGACTATACTCTCTTTATCATTTTGCGACACCCAGTGAAATCAATTGGCCCATCTTATTGGGGTACACTGCATTAGCGATTATCACGACTTATTTTCCGTTTAAAGTAGCTGGGACGACCTTATTTTTAGTTCAATGGATCAACCTCGCCATATTCCTAAAATATGGAGCTTTCGTTGAGTCAATCGTCATGCAACTGGCCATTATTCCTTTGGCCATGCAACTGAAGATTGGGTGGAGTGACTTTTATCGAGCACTTTTTAACTCGTTTATGTTTTTTATGGTATCTGCTATAAGTGGAGTTTCAGTCTTATTAATGGGTTATCAGATTGGGACATTAAACATACACGATATTATTTTATTTGGCTGTATCTATCAGATTTTAAATACGTTTACTAACCATGTTATTTTGCATTTTTATTTAGTTTTAACAAAGCAAGAGCATGAAGGCTTTTTTGGAAGAGATTCAATTTGGGATTACGCAGGATTAATTGTCACATTCCCATTTGGCATTATGCTTTACTTGTTAATTGAATATGTGGGTCCTGTTGCATTCTTGCTTTTAGGCATTCCATTCCTGATTATGACGTTCCTGGTTCGGTTATACAGTAATTCAGAACGCGTCAATGAGGACTTGAATCAAGCAACTGAAATCGGTCATGAACTCGCAGATCGGCTCAGCGGAGATGCAATTAAGGATTTGTTTTTATCGAGAATCAGCAAAATGTTGCCCGTTGATTATTCCTACATCATTGATATTGACCAAGGCAATATGTACTTTTTGAAGTCAATGGAAAAAGATATTAATGTTGATATCTATCAATCACATGAGGAATTATTGAGAAGTATAGCTGGAATCGTTTATAAAAAGGACAAGTCCATTTTATTTAATAAACAAAAGGAATGGCGTAAATCAGGTTCGGATTTTCTTCCGATGGATGCAGAAAGCATCATATCTGTTCCAATCAGTCGGAATCAAAAAATGGAAGGCATTTTCGTTATTGCATCAAGGAAGAAATATGCATTTGAAACATATCAGCTGCAAATTATTAGTTTGCTATGTTCGTATTTTGCAGTATCACTTGAAAAAGCACGCTACGTACAAGATGCCGTTTCAAAAAGTGAACGATGTGGCTTAACGAAATTATATAATTACCGTTACCTAGATCAGCAGCTCGAAATTAATATGAACCAAGTTCTTAATGGGGAACTACGTCAGTTATCCTTATTGATGATGGACATTGACCACTTCAAATCTATTAATGATGCCTATGGTCATCAAAGTGGGAACGATATTCTCTTTGGATTGGCCAGACTGCTGGAAAAAGAACTGGGAGACTCCGGCACTATTGCTAGATATGGCGGTGAAGAATTTGTGGTCATCCTGCCAAACTACTCAAAAGAGCAATCCTTGGTATTGGCCGAAGAGTTAAGGGAGAAAATAGAATCAACACCATTTGAAATCCAAACAGATTTAGCAGATCAACCGCTATTATCATTAGTAAATATCACAATAAGCATTGGCGTGTCCACTGCACCAGAAGACTGCGACGATGCGATGGCATTGATTCGTAATGCAGACAGAGCGCTATATATCGGAGCAAAACGCGAAGGTCGAAATCGTGTTGCGGAATATGTGAAATAAAAAGGGCTGAGAAAATCAGCTCTTTTTTTCGTACTCTTTAATAGAAGCGATATTATAGTATAAATATAATGACAATTCTATTAAAACAATTCATAATACGTATAAAGAACATGAAATGAGTAGATTTATATGAAAATTTTACCAAATCGTTCAAAACAATCTGGTTTGACGCTCGTCGAAGTTTTGGCAGCCCTTGTTATAATGGGAATCGTTTTCATAGGAATCATGACAGTATTTCCGCAAATGACATTGTTTAATGCGAAAACGGAAACGAAGTTAGACACGATGAATATTGCGAGGCAGGAAATGGCGGAGTTTATTGAAAATAGTAAAGGAAAATTAACTCTCGTTCCAGATTCGGATACTAATCCAAGTGTCCCTGAATACCTTACAATACCCATTGACCAAATCGAATCTGTTATCGAATTACAATTTCCAGGAGCGACAATAAGTAAAACCCGTGTCGTAACTGATGATACAACATCCAACAAAGATGATTACACTTCATTTATATTTAATAGTACGGTTAATGCAGGACAAGAATTTAAATTCGAAATCCAAGTATTCGATGTGCCTGATCTTGCGGGAACCATTTCATTATATAAAACCATTCTTAAAATTTATACTTTACAAGGTCAATTGAGTAGTGAGACGTACGGCTATATCGAGGTGTCTCCATGAGAAACTATCTTAAGAATAATCAGGGCATAACCTTAGTGGAGTTAATAGCAGCTCTTGCTCTAGTTTCACTGGTTGCGGTATTAATCATGACCACCTTGGGGATAGGGTTCAAACATTCAATTGCTGAAGCGAATAAAACTTCGACACAACAGGAAGCGAATTTAATTGTTTCGAAATTGTTGAATGACCACCGAAAAGGAGATTGTTATTTTATTAAGCAAGGAGGATCTCCGAACAATTATAAGATAATGGCAGCGCCAACGCAGTGTACTAGCCAAACCGAACCAACCACTGGATTTAAGGATATATCCTCTAGTGGATATAATGTAACATTGACCAGTGCCAGTAAAATGATTAATCCCACTAAAGAGGACTACACATTAGTAGCAAAAGTATCCTATAAAAATGCAAATTATGAAATCAACACAAAATTGACGAGATATAAAACAACTAACTAAAGAGGAGGGGTAGAATGAAGTATGTAAACAACCATAAAGGTTATGCTTTGTTACTTGTTCTCTTATTAGTTGTTTTTTTTGTTGGTTTATCAGCAGTTTTTGTTGCCGCATCTTTTAATAACGCTACACAGGAAAGGACCGTTGACGTCCGGAACCAATCGGTGGTCGCAGCTGAGATGGGTGTAAAATACAATATCAATAATTTAGTGAATGAAATTAAAATATTGAATCAGGATTATAAGAATTTTATGAATACCAGTCTTAATAATTTAGTAGATAAAGCAACAGCAGTTACCACTGCCAAAGATAATAACTTAGCACTCCCTTCAGGAATGTCTACTGCAGAGTGTAATGTGTTTTATTCCAGTACCCACATTAATGCCTGGATTGATTGCGAAACGAAAGAAATTGAAAAAGCAGGATTAGAGATGTATTCATCTGAAGTAAACCGGATTTATGCAGATTTAGCACCTCAAGAAAATAGAATAGATTCAAAAACAAAATATGAGTTGATGCCACTTGCAATAAATCCAGTTTTTAATCAAGCAAGCCGGCAAATTGAAATACCTCTTGCCGTCCAAGGAAAACAAAATACCTCTGCTAAAACACTAAATGCCACTTTGATTGTTACAATACCAGATCATACTTCCGAATCAAATGATATTGTGATTAAAACGATTTTAAGTGAAAAAGAAACAGTAGACCGTATATTCATTCCACCTAATGACAGTACGTCTATTTGTCCAGTCGAAGCAAGTGCAATGACGTCAGGTGTCTGCAAATATACGGGTACCAATCTTGAAAGTTATTTAGCCAGTCTGCCTGATCCTTCGAAAGTAAGTATAAAAGTAGATGACTTATGTTATGCAGTAGAAGATAAAACCAAGTGTAATTTAAACAGTTTAGATGGTAGTGGGGGGACGGTATATATCAAACCTTCCAATCAAACACTTAACGTAGATAACTTGAATAATTTGCAGGACATTTCCATGTACGTAGATGGCGATTTGATTATTAAAAATAGTAATTCTGCCGACAACAACACAATCGTAAGCCGGTCCTACTCGTTCCACGTCAGCATGAATTTGACGAATAGTAATCTAGTTGTTTTGGGAAATGAGGACAAAACCGGTTTTATAGACTGGAAATCAACCGGGCAAAGTGTAACGGTCTCAACGAACTCGAAGATGTGTATAAATTTGAATGGAATAAGCTTGGCGAATTCTTCTGATTTAACGGATCCATCTATATTAAGCAACAATGGTAAATTAATTCTCTATCCAGGGCGTATTGATATGGATAAATTGCCTGCAGCCGTTGAAGGAAAGATTATTTACATGAATGATTTCGTTGCTTTCCTAAATGAATGCAATGTAAATACTTCAGGTTTGCCAGAAGGACATTCAATGAAACAATTTATCGACAGCACAACTGAAATTGAAGCAACAGTAGATTATGGAAATTAAAAGAAGAGAGTCGAATTATCCGACTCTCTTCTTTTTGTGCATTTTTTACTATAGTGCATGACAAATTACTTAATAAACATGATAATAGAATCAATCGGTATACAAATGTTATACCAAAAGACTCTTCGGGGGTTATCGGAAAAATGAAAAAAATGTTGAATGAAAGAGGATATGCTCTTTTAATAGTTTTATTTACCATTATAATATTCTTAAGCATGTCAGCAGTGTTCATGAGTGCTTCACTGAACCACGTGAATCAAGAGCAAACGGTTGATAAAAATAATCAAGCGGTTGTTGCTGCAGAGCTCGGTGTTAAATATGTGGAAAGTCATATGCAGAATCAAGCTGAAATTTTATATGAAAAGCATCTAATTGAATTACAAACTGCTGTAAATAACTTAAAAAATTGCAATGGGAAGTCCCCAAATAGTAATTGCAAAACTCAATCGACGATTAATTCGTTGATTTCCCAACAATTAGATAAGTATCAAGTGGAACTAACTTCTTATTATCAGTCTTTCAAGACAATGGATCAGGAAATTATAGAAAACAAAGTGGACTATTCCATTTTAGATGAAACAATTGGCTTGTTATTAGAAACAACTACAGTTGAAGGGGTAACGTATTATAAATTACCTTTTTCAGTAGAAGGAAATACAAATCATAAGCCTGCTGTGCTAAAAAATGAACTTCTAGTCCCTAAACCCAACTTTGTGTCTAGTATTACATCAATTGATAATCCGATACCTGTACCTGAAGCAACCAACTCTTCAGAGTTAAACAAATATTTATTCACACCGCCAGCTTCAGACGTTAATTGTAAGGATATTAAGCCTCTAACAGAAGGGGCAATTTGTCATTTGTCTGGGGTAGATACGATTGCATCTGTTTTAGGAAATACTCAAACATCAATTGATTACAGCAAGATTACAATTATCGCAGAGGATATTCAGGCATCTTTTTGTCCAGGAGGCAGTTGTATATCAGGTTATTCTAATCTGAAAGTGTATTCCAGTAAAGATATTTCAATCGATAAAATCAAACCTTTGAGTCAGCTCTCATTATTCCTAAATGCCATAATCAATATTGATACTAACGGTAATAATTATGCAGGCACAGCAGTAATTAAAGGTGTAAATGCAGAAAATCACTTCAAAAATATTCGTGGAAACGTTTTTATAACAGGAGATAACAGTGATCAAATCCCAATCAAAATAGACAAACATACGGATGCAAAATTTGGTAAGTTGTGTATAAATTTAGATGGGATTGATATTGCAAATAGCACATTTGAAGTGGCAAATGGGAACTCCAAGCATGATAATGTTTATTACTATTCTAGTAATTCCTCCAGGCGGGTTCCTGACGCTGAAAGGTATTCAGGCACGTATAAAGAATTCGTAAATTATTGTATTGGAACAATCAATACTCCTATACCTCCACCAGTAAAGGAAGTTACGGCAACTTATATTGAAAAAAACAGTGATTTAAAAGTGAACGTTAAGTACAAACCATAAGAGGTGAAACATGATTAAATTCCTTATTCTGATCCTAGTCGCATTCATCGTGTTTCCAATCGTTATATTATTCTTTAAAAAAATAGATATAAAAACTAAGCTTATGTTTCTAGTAGGCGGTTTCGTTATAGCGCTTTTTGGCTTGTTAGCACAATCAGCCCTAAGTCTTTATTACTCTGTTTTAGTTATGTTAGGTTTATTGTTTGCGGGATCGGTTGTCTTAACGAAGCGATTAGAAAATGAAAAATTAAGAGAAGAAGAATTACATTTAAACGTACCTAAAACCATTAAAGAAGCACTAGAAAAACCTTCGGAATCCTATGTTGCAGCAACTTCACCCACACCGAATGCACAATCTGGTACTGATGCTCAAGTTGAAGACTGGTTAAAACCTGCGAAAAAGGAGGACCAATAAATGAACAATAAATTATTTGGTACGACTTTTGCAGCTCTTCTTGGATCGACTGTATTATTTTTTGGTGTTACTCAAGCGGGTACATTTGTCATTGATGATTTAGTTTTCCCATCAGAAGAATTTGGGGAACAAACTTATATAGGACCTTACGATGTTTCAAATCTGCCTGAAACTGAAGCTGCGGTAACCGTGCAGACAGGGGTTAAAGGTTGGTTCGATCAAGCGACTGTCCAAATAAAGTTGCAAGACGCAGTTGTTCCTTTCCCATTGGAAGCTGTTCAATTCAATACGGATCAAACGTTGAAAGAAGCAGAGAATGGTTCTAAAAATGAACTACAATTTGATGTGACGGAAGAATCCGTAGGGACATTTCTGGGTCAACAATTTTCTCCTATGATTTTTAGCAAGGAAGAAATTGCTTCTGTCACAAAGACAATCCGTGAACAGCTTGCTGCTGGACGAAAAAATCAAACAATCGATATCACAAGCACGTTACTAACAAGTTCAACTGTCGAGACGGCTGTGACTAATGTGACGTTCAATAATATTGAATCGTCAGCAGGTATTCGTAATTTAATGACGGCGCTCAATGGATACACAATCAATCCAAAATCTACTTTTTCAATGCTGGAGTTTATTGAAACGAATGATTTAGGGATTTTAACGGAACAAGATTTAACGATTGTCGCATCGATTCTATATGCCTCAGTTCTGCAAACGAATTTCGGGGTGGATGAACGTAGTATTGGTCCTGTTATTTCTACAGAAGTACCACTCGGTTTCGAAGCCTCTATTAATCGCGACCTTGGAGTTGACTTTGTATTTACAAACCCTAACGCAACAGGCTTTACGATTAATCTGAATGGTGTAGGGACGGGTCTGAATGCAAGCCTTACAGGATTTCCTTTTGTTTATCAATACGAAACGACAATTAGTGATAAACAAGAATTTCTGCCGAAAATTATTAAACAATTTAGCTCATTTGTTGAACCGAATACAGTTCGTGTCAAAACGAAAGGTGAAAATGGTGTGCAAGTCGCAGTATATAAAAACATTAGTTCAGACTCTACCATAATCGAGACGAAAGAAGTCTCGATGGATTTTTATCCACCTGTTCATAAAGTAGAAATACATCCTCTGACAGTCACATCACCCGAAGCAAGCTCAGGAAATGGTAAATCGACTGATGGTTCTGGGAATCCTACAGACGGGTCAACAGGTACAACAGGTAATTCGGGTACTACGACTGATGGTTCAAACGGACAACCTTCTACAGGAACGGGAACTGACACCGGCACAAGCGGTGGAACGGGTACAACGGGGGATGGATCTTCTACAGGTGGTTCATCAGATACGAATGATGGGTCCACTAGCGGTACTGGGAGCAATGATGAAGATGATTCTGAACCACAATACGACAAAGGTGGAAATATCATTCCACCAAGCAAGTAATAGGGGGCGTGCAACTTGATTCGAAAAAGACTGGGTGACTTACTAGTTGAAAATGGTTTGATCACAAATGACCAATTAACGAATGTGTTGCAAAACAAACCACGTGAAGAGAAACTTGGGGACGCACTTTTGCAACAAGGAATTATCACTGAGCAACAATTGCTAGAAGTACTTGAAATTCAACTTGGCATTCCCCAAGTTCAGCTATATCACTATCCATTTGAAGCGAAGTTATTTAATCTGATTCCGAAAGACGTGGCAAAACGCAGTTTGATCGTCCCTCTGAAAGTAGAAGGAGACAAATTATATGTAGCCATGAAAGACCCGATGGATTTCATTACGATGGATGATTTGCGTCTGATTACCGGATTTCAGATCATACCTGCGATTGCCTCAAAAGAAGATATTTTAAAAACCATCAATAAATATTACGAAGAAGAATCGTTTGACGATTTCCTGGTAGATCAAGCTTCTGCCGTTGATAAACAGGAAGAATTGCTGGATATTGATGCACCAGTTGTAAGAATCGTCAATCAGATTTTATCTGCGGCCGTTACACAAAAAGCGAGTGATATTCATTTCGATCCTCAAGAAACAAGATTATTGGTTCGTTTCCGAATTGATGGAGTGCTACACGATGAACGAACACTACCGAAGTTAATGCAAGGAATGGTCACTGCTCGTGTGAAAATTATGTCAAAGCTTGATATTACCGAGCACCGCATTCCTCAAGATGGACGTATTAAAACCAACGTGGATTTTCGTCCTATCGATTTACGTGTCTCAACATTACCTACGGTTTATGGTGAGAAAATTGTTATGCGTATTTTGGATTTATCCAACAATCTTACCGATATTTCCAAACTTGGTTTCAATGAAAAGAATTATGAGCGTTTCATGAAAGAAATTGCCAAACCAAATGGGATTGTCCTGATTTCTGGGCCAACGGGTTCTGGTAAATCCTCCACCCTGTATGCAGCGCTCAGCTACTTGAATGATGAAGAAGTGAACATCATTACGGTAGAAGACCCGGTTGAGTATCAACTCGAAGGAATTAACCAGATTCAAGTAAACTCGAATGTCGGCTTGACGTTTGCGGCTGGTCTTCGTTCGATTCTTCGACAAGATCCTGATATCGTCATGGTTGGGGAAATTCGAGACAAAGAAACAGTAGAGATTGCGATAAGAGCTTCTTTAACAGGTCACTTAGTACTAAGTACGATACATACAAATGACTCCATCGCATCGGTCACACGCTTGATGGATATGGGAGTGGAGCCGTTTTTGGTTACGAGTTCGATCAATGCGGTAGTTGCGCAACGTCTTGTACGTCGAGTTTGTCGTGACTGTGCAGAAAAACAAGAACCAACGATACGTGAAATTGATATTTTCCAGAAACGAGGACTAGATATTCAAACCGTTTCACGAGGAAAAGGATGTCCATCATGTGGTATGACTGGTTACCGTGGGCGTATGGCGATTCATGAAGTGTTAATCGTTGACGATAAAATTAAAAGTGTCATCAACCGTGGTGGAACGGCAGCGGAAATTCGCGAAATTGCCCAAGCGAATGACACCATCTTTTTAATAGACGACGGACTAATGAAAGTAAGAGAGGGTCTAACGACGACGGAAGAAATTCTGCGTGTAGCCCTCCAAGACTAGGTGAGAAAATGAGAGAATCAGTAGATATTCTATTAACCAATGCTTTTCAACAAAAAGCATCAGATATTCATATAACGGTAGGTGTACCTCCTGTGTTTCGTGTGCAAGGGGAACTTGTGAAGTTCGGATCCACACCGATTACACCAGAAATGTCGAGGGAAATGGCGAAAGCAATTACTCCTGATAAATTATGGGATACATTTTTGGAACAAGGCGAATTGGATTATTCACATGTGGTTGAAAATGTAGCACGTTTTCGTGTAAATGCCTTCCATCAAAAAGGGAAAATATCCATCGCTTTCCGGACTATTCCGCAAATTATTCCGACAGTAGAGCAATTGCAAATGCCGAACACCTTGAAGAAATTAGCTGAAACGAAGCAAGGACTTATTTTAGTAACAGGTCCAACGGGTTCGGGGAAATCCACCACTTTGGCTGCGATGATTAAACATATGAACACGGATATGAACTTACATATCATCACACTGGAAGATCCGATTGAATATATGCACGAGCACGGGACAAGTATTATCGACCAACGGGAAGTAGGTTTTGATACGAAGTCGTTCTCTAATGGTCTTCGTGCAGCATTGCGTCAAGATCCAGACGTTATTCTCGTAGGGGAAATGCGTGACTTGGAAACAATCAGCATTGCCATTACGGCGGCTGAAACGGGTCACTTAGTTTTAGGTACTTTACATACCTCCAGTGCCGCATCCACGATTGAACGGATTATCGATGTATTCTCGCCTGAACAACAAGCGCAAGTTCGTACACAACTAGGTGGCGTGTTGAAAGCTGTCATCAGTCAACGATTGATTAAAACAGCGGATGGAAAAGGTCGTCGAGCGGCAACTGAAATTTTAATTACAAATCCAGCGATTTCGAACTTAATTCGTACCGCAAAAGTCCATCAAATTCCGAACGTCATTTTAACGAATCGCGCTGCAGGTATGCACATGATGTCAACTTCCGTAAAAGTACTTGTCGAGTCTGGTCAAATTACACAAGAAGCGGCCCAACCGTATCTTGAAGGGGACGAGCACTAATGGCACGTTTTCAATATGTAGGCCGTGACCGTAAAGCCGTCCGAAAAGGTATTGTCCAGGCAGCCAATCAACGAGAAGCGATTATGAAACTCCGAGATGATGGCATTCGCATCACGGAAATTAAACAGATGGCTGAAACGGCTCTTCAAAAAGATATCGTCATTGGAAATCCCGTCAAACGTGATCAATTCATCATGTTTTTGAGGCAATTTGCGACATTAATGCGTGCAGGTGTAACGATTGTTGATTCTGTTGGTATTCTATCTCAACAAGTAGAATCAAAAGCTTTACGTCGTGCATTGGTTGAAATTGCTGATGAATTGAAAAGCGGTAAATCGTTGTCTGAAGCGGCTAGAAAATTCCCGAAAATATTCGAACCTTTAGTCATTAATTTATTGCAAGCGGGTGAATTAACGGGTTCGATTGATGAATCATTAGATCGTTTGGCTACGCATTTTGAAAAAGCATATGCGACTCGTCAAAAAGTAGTTTCGGCAATGACCTATCCTGTCATAGTTGCAGTTTTAGCCATAGGGGTTGTTATATTCCTGTTGACGTCTATCGTTCCAATGTTCGTCGAAATGTTCAATGATTTTGGAGGGGAATTACCTCTCATCACCAAGTTCGTAATGGGCGCGAGTGATTTTGTGCAGAATTATTGGTATTTATTGATTGCAATTGTTGTCATTTTCGTAGGTGGATTATGGCTAGTGAGAAAAGATGAAAAGGGTCGTTATATGCTCGATACGATATTATTACGTATGCCGATTTTTGGTAACATCTTGAAAAAAGCTGCCTTGGCTCGAATGACCCGAACATTAAGTTCGTTGTATTCTAGTTCGGTTCCAATTTTAGTAGCTTTAACAATGGTAGAGCGTGTAGTAGGCAATGAAGTGATTGGGAAAGTCATTCTCCAATCTCGTGATGGGCTAGAGCGGGGTGAATCGATGACGGGACCGATGATGGGTCATTGGGCATTCCCGCCGTTGATTCCCCATATGATTTCGATTGGAGAACAAACCGGGGCTCTTGATCACATGTTAGAGCGGGTAGCGGAATTCTATGAAAAAGAAGTCGATGCGGAAACCGACAAGCTGAAAGCAATGATTGAACCTTTGATGATTGTCTTATTAGCGGGACTTGTGGGCACCATTGTTTTGGCAATCTTATTGCCTATGTTTGGTCTTTTTGAGAATGTGGACAATATGTAAATAGTTCAAAATTAATAAATTTAAAATGAGTATAAAGTCTATTTATCTATATATTTCGACATATAAAGGTGCTATTATGAAATGGTAATGGTAGCAGTACCATTTAATAGAAAAAAGGGAGGCTTACAGGATGAAAAAATTCATTCAAAACAAATTAAAAGAACAAAAAGGTCTTACATTAATTGAGCTTCTAGCAGTAATCGTTATCTTGGCGATTATCGCAGCAATTGCTATTCCGGCGATTGGGAATATTATTGAAAACAGTAGGAATGGTGCTGTGAAATCAGACTATCAAAACGCTTTGGCTGCTGCTAATGTTTACTTTACTGAAAATAACAGTGCTAACGGTGACACTGTAACGGTTGGAATACTTGCAGGCAAGACAATGAGTGGTGTGACGCCAACAACGTCTTACTTAGATGATCAAGGATCATTATTTGATACAGTTGTAATCAAAAAAGCACTAGGTGGTAATAAGATTTCTGGGAGTGCAAATCCTGATAACTCTGTAACCAGAGCAGGTACGGGGACTGCTACACATACTATTCTAGCAGGCGGTGATGGACTTACCAAGTCTCAAATTAGTGCTATTGCTAACTCTGCATTCAAAGGTACTAGCCTAGGTACTGCACCTTAACACTAAAGATATAGTAATTAGGAGCTGATTCTATGAATTTCACACCTTCGTTCCTAAACAAACGCTCGCGCGTGGCGACGGTTACAATTGAAGAAGATGCGATCCGAATGGTGGAAGTGAAGTCAACGTCTCCTTTGCATGTAGTTTGTGCAGAGGAGCGTTCTTTGCCTTCCGGCGTTGTGACGGATGGCAAAATTGTGGACGCGGATACGCTGATGTCGATTTTAGGCGAGGCCGTGGAAGAATGGAAACTTTCCCGCAAATCTGTTCGGTTCCTTGCACCCGACGAATATGTGATCATCCGCAAACTATCATATCCTCCCGACGTTCGAAGGGATGAGTTGAAAGGCCACTTCTTTATTGAAATTGGTTCGACGCTTTATTTACCGTTCGAAGACCCCGTTTTCGATGTAGTCCCTTATACTGCATCAACTGATACAAAAGAAGCGATACTCATTGCTTCAAAAGAAAGCATTTTAAATACATATGAAGACGTTTTTGAAGAAGTTAAAATGAAACCCATTGTAGCCGATATTGGACCATTAGCTCTATATCGTTTGGCTTATTCTCAATACGCCTACACCGGTGAAGAACATATTCTGCTATTGGATATCAAAAACGATAATTATACCGTTTCGATTTTCCATCAACATTTCCCTTTATTTATGCGTCCTGTGGAAGTCGCTGAGCCTGATGAATCAAATTTCTTTAGTGGTGCACAAACATCTAAAATGGATTCGCTCATTTCTGAAATCGAAAAGCTCATTAATTTCTATCGCTACAATATGAACCAGGGAAATGAAGGCATCACCCATATTTTGCTTAACGGTGAAATGGATGGTTGGGAAGAATTATTGCGTAAAATGGAAAACCGTTTTGATGTGATGACTTCGACAGTCGTCCGCGAAACGATCTATTTAGAAGATGGAAAAGCCATCCCGATACGCTTTAATCGAGCACTCGGTCTTGCGTTGAAAGAGGTGTAAAGATGTTAGTCGATATAAATTTACTTGCCGAAAAAGAACGGGACCGTCCTGCCTTTATCGTGGCTGCCATCTTACTTATTTTCATCGGATTGGTCGTTGGGCTCGTTTTATATTTCCTAGGAAATTCTTATGAAAGCAAACAACAAGTTCTTATAGCTCAAAGTGTAGAAGTTGCCAGTCAGCAAGCTTCCATTCAAGAACAGATGCTGACAACAGAAGCACTTAATGATACACAAAAGCTCCAAAAAACCGTGGATTGGGCAGAAGCATATCAATATGATACGTTACCGTTAATTCGGGAGCTTACTTCACTTCTCCCTGAACGAGGATTTTTCATGAACTTTTCCTTCACTTCTCCAAGTGAAGCTCTCATAGATGTGCAGTTTGATACATCACGTGAAGCTGCATTTTATCTAACTCAATTAAAATCGTCAGATATGATCACTGCTGTGGCATTATCGACTCTTACATATCAACCGTTGGCAGAAGAAGAGGACGCAGAAGCTGACGGTACTGCAACAACAGATGAGACAGTTGAACCGGTAATGCCACGTTATTTGGCTTCCTACTCAATCACTTTCTTAGATACACGGATGCCAGCTGAAGGAACTGCGGTTCCAGTTGATCCAAATGCACCGCCTGTCGAAGGGGAAACCCCAACAGATGGGGAAGCACCTGTAGAAGAACAGCCAGCTGGAACACCTGCAACAGAAACGCAGCCTCCTGTGGATGATGCACAAGGAGATGATGGCAATGAGTAGTCTGTCCCGTAAACAAAAAGAAATCGGCTTGATTGTAGTATCCAGTTTATTTTGTCTCGCAATGATTGCCTATTCATATTTCACTTTCTACTCCCCTAAAAAAGAAAGTTTAGCTGTCGCTGAAACGACGTTAACAACGGATCGACAAGTATTGTTTGCATTGGAGCAACAACTTGCGGATCAGCCTGAAATTCCAGTCGTCAGTTCGCTTGAATTGCAAAAGAAAGTGCCAGTAGATCCATTAACCGAACTTGTGTTACTGCAAATTGAAAAGGCAGAAGTGGTCTCACAATCATTGGTCCAATCTGTCAGTTTTACGGAAGGACCATTTGTCATTGAAGCTCCTCCGGAAGGGGTCGAAACACTTCAGGAACTACTTGTAAGTTTGTCGATTGAAACGCCTACATATTCGACTTTAGAGTCTTTCATTGCTGAACTTGAACGATTGGATCGAATTTTAATTATTGATTCCATTCAGTTCAGCTCTTCAGGTGAAGTGACAACAGTGGATCAAGAAGATGAGAAACTGCAATTGACCCTAACGTTCTCGGCATTTTACCGACCTGACCTAACCGAGCTTCTCGAAGAAGGTCCGAAAGTCGATACACCAGCACCTGCAGATAAAGTGAATCCGCTTCCTGCGAACAACGGCATTGACAGTGGTGAAGTAGTTGTCCCAAGTGAAAAGGAAACGACAAACATTGATGGTCAAACGGCTGGAAATGACGCTGAGGGAGAAACGAGAAGCGAGTCAAACTCTGTAACCAGTAACTTTGAAACTCAAACCTACACGGTTCAACCTGGTGATACTTTATACTCCATTTCGGTAAAATACTATGGTGATCGTTCTGGTGAAGAGTTAATTAAAGAAGCTAATGGACTAAAGACAGATAAGGTATTGGCAAATTCTACACTTATCATTCCAAAATAACCCGACAAAACTGGAGAGCGTACGTTGCCTCCAGTTTTTGTTTGATTGAGAGGCATTTATGGTCATTTTATATACAACATTATTTTTCATTTACGGTCTTATATTTGGTTCATTTTTCAATGTAGTGGGATTGCGTGTGCCTAAAAATGAATCAATCGTCTCGCCCCCTTCACACTGCACGATATGTGATCGACGCTTGACGATTAAAGATTTGGTACCGATATTTTCATATGTATTCCTAAAAGGAAAATGCCGTGGCTGTGGCACGAAAATCAGTTGGATTTATCCGGTGATGGAACTTTTAACGGGGATATTGTTTGCTTTTGCGTTCTATAAACTCGGTTTCTCAATGGAATTAGTCGTAGCGATTCTGTTCATTTCCATGCTCGTCATCATCACGGTTTCGGATTTTGCTTATATGCTCATTCCAGATAAGGTTTTATTGTTCTTTGGTGTAGTATTGATTGTCGCAAGATTTTTATCGCCACTTGAACCTTGGTGGGACAGCCTCATAGGAGCGGCAGGTGGATTCGGAATTTTGTTGCTGATTGCCGTTTTGTCGAAAGGCGGCATGGGTGGAGGTGACATCAAATTGTTTGCTGTGATTGGTCTAGTACTTGGGATGTTACCGACATTGTTAACGTTATTCTTGGCTGCTTTTATCGGCGCCATCGTTGGCGTCATACACTTACGCCGTTCAAAACAAGGACGAAAAACGCCAGTGCCTTTTGGACCGTCCATTGCTCTCGCTGCAATTGTTGTCTATTTTTATGGCCAGGAAATACTCGACTGGTATATGAATTTGTTATTTTAACTCGAAAACTTTTTTGGACAAGCCGACACCGGTCTTGTCTTTTTTTATTGCCCACGTGGTAGCTTTAAAGAAAAACGGGGTGATCAAGTGCGTTTTTCAAAAACATTCTCAAAGTTTTCATACACATTGGCAATCATACATGGTTTTCTTATCGGAGCTGTTTCGATTGGCCTCTTCGCCATTTTTATTCAGTGGCAAGACATTTCAACAACAGCCGAAACACCAGTGATACCTGCGACGCCTGAGAAGCCTGAACAAGTGGAAGTGACGGCACCGGCCGATGTGACAACACCGACTCAATTTTATGCGAAGCAACACGGCGTGTTTACTACAGCCGACGGTGCCACTGCATTGCTTCAGTCAAATCCAGCCATGAAATCTGCAGCCATTGTCATTACGGACGGCAAATATTATGTGTGGTCCGCTGCAAGCACTGTGGAGAGTGAAGTGAAAGTGGAGGGGAGCACTGATTCATTTGTAAAACCATTCAAGATTAATTCGTCCGCATGTACCGAACAGTCGATGCAAAAATTGCCTGTTTTTCTTGCAAATCAAGACCCGGCAAAATTTAATTTTGCGGGTACTGGAAATGAAGGGGCAAAGCCGAAGGACTGGGATTCCAATATCACTGCTTTATCAACGCTTTCGAAGGATTTTAATGTCATTCGGGTTCAGTTATTATCACATTATTTCGCGCAAAATGACTGCTTGAAAATTGAATTATAGACGTCTTAAATTGGTTAAAATGAAATTATTGCCCTTTCGACACATTTTTCAACTGTGGCATCGTTCTGTATGATGTCAAAAAGGAGCTGATTTCATTGGAATTTAAAACGACAAAACCGCTTATTTTAGCGTCTGCATCACCGAGGAGAAAAGAACTGCTGTCACTGATTGGCGTCCCATTCGAAGTGAAAACAATGGAGGTGGATGAGAACTCCATTTATGGAGGATCGGCATCTGAACTGGTTTGCAATATTGCCATGGAGAAGGGACTGGCAGTCGCTGAACGTAATCAACACGCCATCGTTATCAGTGCCGATACCATGGTTTTCATTGACGATGAGCCTCTAGGAAAACCGCAGAGCGCAGAAATGGCAAAACGATATTTACGACGATTGTCCGGTCGAACACATACTGTGATAACCGGTGTAGCTATTTATTTTGAAGATATTTGCAGTGTATTTTTCGAAAAGACAAAAGTTACATTTTATCAACTGTCGGACGAATGGATCGACAGTTATGTAGCCAGTGGCGATTGTTTTGACAAAGCAGGAGGTTACGGTATCCAGACAGCCGGTGCATTGATGGTGGAACATATTAATGGGGATTACAATAATGTCGTGGGACTACCGGTTGCGGAACTGTATCGAGAACTGAAAAACTTGCAGCTGATTGAATGGAAGTCAGCAGGAGCGCGCCATGATCACTGAAATGAAACCATCCTTAATGATTCGTGATGTCCATGCCTCTGACCGTCCTCGTGAACGATTAATGAACCAAGGAGCCGCTGCACTGTCCAATCAAGAACTGATTGCCATTTTACTTAGAACGGGTACGAAGCAGGAATCCGTCTTGCATTTGGCGAATCGGGTATTGACGTTTTTTGAACAATTGCATGAGTTGAAAAATGCCACTATCGAAGAAATTATGTCCGTCAAAGGCATTGGTGAAGCAAAAGCAGTTCAGTTGCTTGCGGCGGTCGAACTTGGAAGAAGACTTGCGCAACAGCAAACGGATGGAAAGTTTACGGTGCGATCACCAAAAGACGCAGCGACATTTTTAATGGCGGATATGACATCTCTTAAACAAGAAAATTTTGTCGTGCTTTTCATGAACGTCAAAAATCAAGTGTTACATAAACAAACCATTTTTATTGGCAGTTTAAATGCGAGTATCGTACATCCACGGGAAATTTTTAGGGAAGCCGTAAAACGTTCGGCTGCCGCGATTATTTGTGCGCATAATCATCCGTCTGGAAACCCTTCACCTTCACCGGAAGACATCGAAGTGACCAAGCGAATACAGGAAGCCGGACACATAATGGGGATTGAATTGCTCGACCATGTCATTATCGGCGACCATCAATTTATCAGTTTGAAAGAAAAGGGTTACATGTGACACTGTGATTTTCTCTTTTTATCCGTTATAATCAAAGTTATGGTTTAAACTAAGCTAAGATTAACTGGCTAAGGATAGAAAGGAAGAACATATCGTGTTTGGATTTGGAGCAAAAGATGTCGGGATTGACCTTGGCACAGCAAATACTTTGGTATTTATTAAAGGAAAAGGGATCGTTTTACGCGAACCTTCAGTAGTCGCAAGAAATACGAATAATGGTGACATCGTTGCAGTCGGTAACGATGCTAAAAATATGATTGGTCGTACACCAGGTTCAATCGTGGCGATTCGCCCGATGAAAGATGGCGTAATTGCGGACTTCGATATTACAACATCAATGATTCAATACTATTTAAAAGAAGCAATGAAAGCTTCAGGCGGTTCATGGAAAAAGCCGAATGTCATGATTTGTGTTCCTTACGGGATTACTTCAGTAGAACGTCGCGCAGTTATTGATGCAGCTCGTCAAGCAGGCGCACGTGATGCAGTGACAATCGAAGAACCATTTGCAGCGGCAATCGGTTCGAACTTGCCAGTTTGGGAACCAACGGGCAGTATGGTCGTTGATATCGGTGGTGGTACTACTGAAGTTGCAGTTATTTCCCTTGGTGGAATTGTAACGAGCGAATCAGTTCGTGTTGCTGGTGACGCAATGGATCATGCGATTACAAGTTACATCCGTAAAATGTACAACTTAACGATCGGTGAACGTACGGCTGAAGCAATCAAAATGGAAATCGGTTCAGCTAGAGTAATAGATAACGTTGAAAAAATGGAAATCCGTGGACGCGATTTAGTGACAGGTCTTCCAAAAACAATCGAGATCTCTTCTGAAGAAATTGCAGAAGCACTTCGCGAGTCGATCTCAGCGATTATTGACGGCGTGAAAAAAACGTTAGAACAAACTCCTCCAGAATTATCTGCAGACGTAATGGAACGCGGAATTGTGTTAACTGGCGGTGGGGCTTTACTTAAAAACTTGGACAAAGTAATTAGCGATGAGACAAGCATGCCTGTCTTCATTGCAGAAAATCCATTGGATTGCGTCGCAATTGGTACGGGAATGGCGCTCGATCATATGAACACGATTCGCCAACATTCTAAACACTAAGGAGGACCGTTCCAATGCCACATTTTTTTTCGAATAAGCGTTTGATTTTACTGCTTGTCGGGGTGATTTTTCTTGTGGCATTGATCAGCTTCTCTCTCAGAGATCGTGATAATGCGTCGTTACCTGAACAAATTATTAAAGATGTCGTTGGTTTTGGGCAATCAATTTTCTCAAAACCAACACAGTACATAACAGGTGTTTTCGATAATGTCGATGCTTTGTTAAATACGTACGATGAAAACAAACGTTTGAAAGATCGTTTGGAAGAATTCGCGAAATTGCAAGCGGAAGTCAACGATTTAGCATCCGAGAATTCTAGGCTTCGAGACATCGTAGACAAGCAGGACGATCTCAGGGACTATGAACCGATTCAGGCAACTGTAATCGCGAGAAATCCTGATCAGTGGGAAGAAAAAGTAATTCTCGATAAAGGGGAAGTCCATGGAGTCAAAAAAAACATGGCCATCCTTACGGCACAAGGGTTAATTGGGAAAGTCGTTTTGACAACACCATTCACTTCAACCGTAGAACTTTTATCAACTCAAAATCCGAACTATCGTGTATCTGCGATGGTTACGGGTGAAAAAGAAGTATTCGGTTTAATAGAAGGATACGATGATGAACGAAAAGAACTTATTTTAAAACGAATCGATTCCAATATTAAAATTGAAAAAGGCCAGAAAATCATGTCATCTGGACTAGGCGGGATTTTCCCTAAAGGGATTTTAATCGGGGAAATTACTGAAGTTTCGACAGACGATTTCGGGCTGACTAAAATGGCATACATCAAACCAGCGGCAGATTTTGCCTTGCTTGATCATGTCATGATTGCAAAACGGACGATGACAACAGTAGACGGTACAGACGGTGATAACAGTGGGACGGATGAAGATGAGGATGCCTCATGAAGCGAATGATCATTCCAGCCATTGCCGTCGTGCTGTTTTATCTTGAACCGGTGTTCGGATTGTTTTCTCCCCTCGATATTAGTGGGGAGTATCGTTTTTTAATTCCTCGTTTTCTCATCATGTATTTAATATTCATTTCCATCTACTATAGTCGCAATCGCGCGATGTTGTATGCATTACTTTTTGGGCTCTTGTATGATGTGTTTTTCATTGATATTATTGGATTGTATTCTTTTTTATATCCATTAATTTGTTTAATTGCTAGTTTTATAGTGAAATTCATTCACCAGCATCTGATCGTGACAACTACATTGTCATTAGTACTGGTTGCCGGTCTTGAATTCGTGCTGTATCAATTCTTTTCATTGATCGGGTTAACGGATATTTCGCTTGCGGTATTTGTACGCGAACGGTTAATCCCGACAATGATTGCAAATTCAATTTTCTTAGTGGTGCTCGGCTGGGCATTTAAATACGTAATCAATGCACGTTTGTTGCAGCGATTAAATCAGCCAAATTGATTCTACGCGTGAGGTGACGCATTTGACGACGAAAAAGCAACTAGTCTACATAAAAGGGACAAAAGACGGTCTAGTGCTTCGGCTTGATGATCAATGCGCATATGCCGAACTGGTGGAAGAACTAAAACGCAAAGTATCGGACGAAGGCATTGATGGACAAGCAGAGGTTTTGCTGCAACTTGGTAACCGTTACTGTTCAGAAGAGCAAACGAAAGAACTCATTGCGAGCGTGCACACGTCTCCGCATTTACGTGTTTCACGAGTGCAAAGTGACGTCATTTCAGTAGAAGAAAGCAACCGTCGCATATTAGAGCGTCAATCTGAAACATATGTTGGCATCGTTCGTTCTGGACAAGTTGTCCGGGCGGAAGGCGACTTAGTCGTTGTGGGAGATGTTAACCCGAACGGCAAAGTAATTGCTGGTGGCAATATTTTTGTTCTCGGCCGTTTAAAGGGAATTGCCCATGCCGGGTCGAATGGTAATAAAGAAGCAGTAATCGCTGCCTCTTGGTTGGAAGCAACCCATCTAATGATTCATGAAGCACTTGAAATTATGACCGATGAACTGACCATTCTTTCAGAACAACCAGAAATGGAATGCGCATACTTACATGCTAATGGCTTTATCGCCATTGATAGATTACAAGATCTGCGTTTATTAAGACCGCAATTATCTACATTTAAAGGAGGAAGCTAATGTGGGAGAAGCTATCGTAATTACTTCAGGTAAGGGAGGCGTTGGTAAAACAACGACAACTGCTAACCTCGGGACTGCATTGGCACTTCAAGGCAAGAAAGTTTGTTTAATCGATACCGATATCGGCTTACGAAACCTTGACGTTGTGCTTGGTTTAGAAAACCGCATCATTTATGATTTGGTTGATGTAATCGAAGGACGTTGTAAAGTACACCAAGCTTTAGTTAAAGACAAACGTTTTGATGATAAATTATTCCTGCTTCCAGCAGCTCAAACGACAGACAAAAACGCGATTAACCCGGAACAAATGAAAGAGCTTGTGACGGAATTAAAACGTGATTACGACTATGTCGTGATTGACTGTCCAGCAGGTATTGAACAAGGATACAAAAACGCAGTTGCCGGTGCTGATCGTGCAATCGTTGTCACAACTCCTGAAATTTCAGCAGTGCGTGACGCGGACCGTATCATCGGCTTGCTTGAGCAAGAAGATATTGCACCGCCTAAATTAATCATTAACCGTATTCGTCAACATTTGATGAAATCCGGTGATGCTCTTGATGTCAATGAAATCACGACGCATCTGTCGATCGATTTGCTTGGTATCATCATGGATGACGAAAATGTCATCACCTCTTCGAACAAAGGGGAGCCAGTTGTCATGGATCCAACAAACCGTGCAGCTCTAGGCTACCGCAACATCGCCCGTCGTATTCTAGGCGAATCTGTTCCATTAATGTCATTGGAACAAGAACGCAAAGGCATGTTCTCTAAACTTAAATCCATTTTTGCTAAATAATTTATCTGAATCCCCCATTCAAATCGAGTGGGGGATTTTTTTAGGAGGAGATAAGACTGAATAATTTGAAAACGTATCAATTAAGTGTTTTAAGAATGTGTGCTTACATTCGAGAGCAGGGGAGTCAAAAATTACCGAAAGTGAATACCGGACAACGAAAGCTGGTTTTGCTGGTGAAGAAAAAGTCATACAGTTTTTAGTGGAGGCTCGTTTATCGAAGGAAACTCGTATTTTTCGGAATGTGTTTATAGATGGTACTCAAGTTGATATTGTTGTGGTTAATCCCAGATTTGTTTGCATATTGGAAGTGAAAAACATGACTGGTGAGTTATTTTTCAGTGTACACAACAAGCAATTCTATCGACTGAATGGAGAGGGCAAGAAGGAAGGAATGCGCAATCCCGAGCTGCAACTGCAGCGTGCGGTCAAAGTGTTACAGAGGCGTCTCCACAGTAAAGAGGTGGATGTGCGAGTTAGGGGAATCATTGTTCTGGCGAGCCGCTCTGGAATAGTGGTGGAAGCACCCCATTTATTCCCTGTTATTCCGATTGATGCACTGACAGATTTATTAGAGAAAATGGAAAGTTCAAGTAAAGAGTTATTTAATAGTGAAGACTTGAAGATTATGAGAAAGTTGATGAAAGGAAATAGGGTGAAGGTAGAGGATAGTCAGTTGTTCGAACGACTAAACCTTGATGGTCGGAAGTTGAGGTGTGGAGTGAGGTGCACCGAATGTTTCCATATCGGCATGGTACGGACGTATTCAACTTGGCTTTGTGAACGCTGTGGCTATCGTGATAAGGATGCCCATTTAGCGACATTGCAGGAATATCAATTGCTATTCGGTCGTGAAATTTCAAGCAAAGAATTGAAATGGTGGCTTGGCATTGAGGATCGTTTTTTAAGTTTACGTATCTTAAATCATGCCCATGAATCATATCAATTTGGGCCAAAGAATAGAGTTTATATATTGAAGTTCGAACCTTACAGATTGGAACGGTTTTTGGTTTCCGAAATGAGGAAGCGTTAGGAGGAGATTGGTTAGTTGCTCCCAAATAACGAAAGTTGCTCCAAAACTATCAAAAGTTGCTCCCAAATTAAGAAAGTTGCTCCCAAATCTCCAAAGTTGCTCCAAAACCCCCAGATTCATAGAAATAAACCGAACAAGCCCTGCATATACTACCCGAAAAGGGGGGCTGCAGCATGAAATCTACAAATAAATGGATCATCGCATGCATATTTACCATTGGCATTATCGCAACCATACAAATACAGGAACGAAATGACCAAACTTCACAACTTCGCACTCTATTTACGGAAGGGAAAGACATTCAAATGGTTCGCGAGTTCGTACTCGCTCAGTTTCCAACAAGCTCGCAACCAGAAATCATACCAGTAACTGCTTCGCCCGAAAGAGACCCTATGATTCCAACGATGGCTTCCTACGAATCTATGCAACCGTATGAAGAAGGCGTGCTTGTTTCCTATAATACCTCGATTGAGGTTGTCGCTCGCGAAGATGGAATCATTTTATTTACAGGTCATACCCGACATACAGGAAAAACGATGACAGTCCTTTATGATAGCGGGGATACTGTGACATATGGATTTGTTGAAAACTTTTCTAATCTTCCTTATACAGCGGTGGCCGCTAATGATTTAATTGCGGAAGTGAAGCCGGGTTCAATGTTTGTGAAGGTAGAACGTGACGGAGAATTGCTAGAGCCAACAGCGATTAAAGATTGGATGAACGATGTACTTCAATAAAATCCGCATGCATCCCATTATGATCCCGATTATTATTTACCTGATTGCGACAGCGCAACTTGCGCATTACAGCATCATTTTCGGCTCCTTACTGATTCATGAGTTGGGGCATATTGCGGTGGCGAAATGGACGGGCCTCAAAATGACCAGTTGCACCATTCTCCCGTATGGTGGCGAAATAAAAATTAAGAATCTTCATTTGGCTCCTACTCATCATCAGTGGCTCATTGCGATTGCTGGGCCACTGGCAACGGCGGTTCTCTATTTAGTTGCCCAACCTTTCCAATTTCCTGGACAGGCTTTTTTTAATGAGGTCCAGTTGACTATACTTGCGTTGAATTTGATTCCGATTTTGCCACTGGACGGCGGACAAGCATTGAAAGCCATTTTGTCTAAACGATATCATGAGACTTTATTGGCGCTTTCTATCAGCGTTTCAACGCTATTAATTTTGGTGACTTTTGAAAAATTACACCTGGCATTAATTTTCACATTCATCGTCTTCCAAAATATACGTTCATGGCAATACCGGAAATATGAAGAAGCTTTCTATAAAATTGTAACGAAGCAGTTGACGCTGCCTTAGCATTATGGTAAAGTTTTAATGTTATTGTTTGTAGCACCCGTGCTACTACAACCGCTCTGAAGAGGTTTAAGCATCTGCAAAGATCACCTCATTTAAGGCGAGTCTGAGTCTAAGAGGAGGTGCAGTAAAATGTACGCAATTATCGAAACTGGTGGTAAGCAAATCAAAGTTGAAAAAGGTCAAGAAATCTACATCGAAAAATTAGGTGTTGATGCTGAAGACGTTTTCACATTTGACAAAGTATTATTCGTAGGTGGAGACAACGTGAAAGTGGGAGTTCCTTTCGTTGAAGGAGCAACAGTAAAAGCTACAGTCGTGAAAAACGGCCGCGGTAAAAAAATCACAGTTTTCAAATACAAAGCGAAAAAGAACTACCGTAAAAAACAAGGTCATCGTCAACCATACACAAAACTTGTGATTGATTCAATCAACCTATAAGATGTGTAACCGATGATAACTGTAACGATTGAAAAAGATCAATCCAATCACATTCATTCGTTTGAAATGAAAGGCCATGCAGATTTTGCTGAACATGGAAAAGATTTAGTTTGTGCAGCCGCAACCGCTGTTTCTTTTGGAGCAGTCAATGCAATAGCTGAACTTACAAAAGTCATTCCAGATGTGAAGCAAGGACAAGACGGCGGGTTTCTCAAAGTCTCGTTTCCGCAGGATCTGAATTCACCTTCGAATGAACAAGTGCAATTAATTGTACAAGCGATGATTGTTTCTTTACAAACGATTGAACAAGATTATGGACAATATATAAAAATAACCTTCAAAAAGTAGGGGGTGAAACAAATGATGTTAAGATTAGATCTTCAGTTTTTCGCATCGAAAAAAGGAGTAGGTTCGACTCGTAACGGACGTGACTCACAATCAAAACGCCTTGGCGCTAAACGTGCTGATGGTCAAATGGTTTCAGGTGGTTCAATTTTATACCGTCAACGCGGTACTAAAATTTATCCAGGTGAAAACGTAGGCCGTGGTGGAGATGACACACTTTTTGCGAAAGTTGACGGAATCGTACGCTTTGAGCGTTATGGCCGCGACAAGAAAAAAGTTAGTGTATATCCTGTAGCTCAAGAAGCTTAATTCAAACAGCCAAAGGACTGCATAACTGCAGTCCTTTTTCTTTTTCTCAAAAAACTGTACAAATTGCATTTTTAATCAAGAATGCTGGCTCTTGCAAAGGATTATGAGATGATAAAGTTTTCTCATACTGTAATGGATCGATTTCCAGCGTACTGCGCTTAACTTAATTGCAACAAAATCACTTCATTTCTTGGTATACTTAGGAAATGAGACTAGCATAATGGAGAGTGTGTGATGTATGACCGAAAAACCGTTTTCAGTAAATGAGGCATTGCGATTCGCACGCCATGATTTTTTGAATCAGTTGCAACTGATCAAAATGAATATTGATCTTGCACGACTGGAAGACGCGAAGGCGGCAATTGATCACTACACGACAGAAGTTAAAGCTTTTTATGAACTTTCGAAGTTGAATCTACCATTTACATCTGAATGGCTCCAGACGGCCAATTGGCGTTTTCCTGGATTTCAAGTGAGTATTACCAACACCATTGATTCCGAATGCAATTTATTGTTTGATGAACAAATCCAACATGTACTCGAAGAAGCAACGAACCTGTTACATCGACAGTTAGATCCGTTTACAGAACAGCTTTTGCACATTCATATTGTGTGTAACCCGACGACATTTAAACTGACGTTTGATGCGAGCGGAAAATGGCAACCTATTCAGCAAGAACTTTCAAAATTACCACAAGTTTCACTGACCCATGAATGCAAAACGACCAAGAACTGGCGTTTTCATATAGAAGAAAGCAAGGAGGGATAGTCAATGTTTGTCGATCACGTAAAGATATTCATTAAAGGCGGAGATGGCGGCGATGGTATGGTCGCGTTCCGTCGTGAAAAGTATGTACCAAATGGTGGTCCTGCAGGTGGCGATGGCGGCCGCGGAGGGAATGTAATCTTTGAAGTAGAAGAAGGATTGCGTACGTTAATGGATTTCCGTTACAAACGTCATTTCAAAGCAGACCGTGGCGATCACGGACAAAGTAAAGGAATGCACGGACGCGGAGCGGACGATTTAATCGTTAAAGTTCCACCGGGCACAGTCGTAATGGCTGAAGAAGGCGGACCAGTATTAGCTGATTTAGTTGAGCATGGTCAAAGAGCGGTTATTGCAAAAGGTGGACGTGGAGGACGCGGAAACTGTCGCTTTGCAACACCTCAAAACCCGGCACCTGAGCTATCAGAAAAAGGCGAACCAGGACAAGAAATTGAAGTGGTTTTAGAGCTTAAAGTATTAGCTGACGTAGGTTTGGTTGGATTCCCAAGTGTAGGGAAATCTACTTTGCTATCTGTAGTATCAGCAGCGAAACCAAAAATTGCAGCTTATCATTTCACAACAATCGTTCCGAATCTTGGAATGGTTGAAACAACGGATGGCCGTAGCTTTGCAATGGCTGATTTGCCAGGTCTAATTGAAGGCGCTAGCCAAGGTGTAGGTCTTGGTCACCAATTCCTTCGTCATATCGAGCGTACACGCGTAATCGTGCATGTAATTGATATGTCGGGTATTGAAGGTCGCGATCCTTATGATGATTATGTAACGATCAATGAAGAGCTTCGTCAATATAACTTACGTTTGACAGAACGTCCACAATTGATTGTAGCGAACAAAATGGACATGCCTGATGCAGAAGAAAACTTGGCTGAATTCCGTAAGAAATTACCGGAAGATGTGAAGATCTTCCCGATTTCAGCACTTTCACGTAAAGGTCTGAATGAACTATTATTCGCTGTAGCTGATTTATTGGAAGTGACAGAAGAATTCTTGATTCATGAAATGGCTGCAGAAGAATCAGACAAAACGGTTCTTTACAAACACCAATCTGAACGTGATGGTTTCGAAATTTCACGTGATGATGATGGCGCATATGTATTAAGTGGTTCATCAATCGAACGCTTATTCAAGATGACCGACTTCTCTCGAGAAGACTCAATTCGTCGTTTCGCTCGTCAGCTTCGTGGTATGGGTGTTGATGAAGCATTGCGTGAACGTGGTGCGGAAAATGGCGATACAGTAAGACTTCTTGAGTTCGAATTCGAATTCATCGAATAGAAAGGGAGGATGGACATATGAAAGACGTATCTGAACAACGATATTATTTAGTGCGAGAAGATGTGTTGACGGAAGCGATGCAAAAAACACTTGATGCCAAGCAGTTATTGCAAAGTGGAGAAGTCGCTTCGATTTGGGACGCGGTAAAAAAAGTCGACTTATCACGTAGCGCATTTTACAAATATCGGGATGCCGTCTTTCCTTTCCACTCCATTGTTCGAGAACGTATTTTAACGGTGTTTTTACAACTGGAAGATCGCAAAGGAACGCTTGCCACGCTATTAAATACAGTAGCTGAAGCACAGTGTAATGTGTTGACAATCCATCAGACAATTCCGATTCAAGGTCGAGCCAATGTGACGTTGTCACTGGATGTAACCGCCATGAATAGGCAATTGGATGATTTTATTCAACAACTGAAACGACTGGACTTTGTGGAATCAGCAGAAGTCATCAGTTCCGGCGCATCTTAAGGAGTGTCTTGCATGGTAAACAAAGATTGGGAATCACGTGTGGCTTATTTGGGGCCAGAAGCATCGTTTACACATCTGGCGGCAGGAACTGTCTTTGCAGGGGAATGGCTTATGCCTTACGCAACCATCCCGGAATGCATTGAAGCAGTGGCAAATGGGGAAGTCGAATTTGCCGTAGTGCCACTGGAAAATGCTCTCGAAGGCTCGGTACCTTTAACAATCGATTATTTGTTTCACGATGTGGAACTGCATGTTTCGGCAGAAATTTTATCCCCGATCGAACAACATTTTATGGTGCACCCGCAGCAAGTGGAGAATTGGCAAGATATCGAAATGGTCTATTCACATCCACATGCCCTGGCGCAGTGCCATAAATATTTGTATTATCGATTCCGTGGCGTACCTTTGGAACAGACGACATCCACTGCAGCAGCAGCGAAATATGTAGCTGAAAATCCATCGCGAACGATTGCGGCAATCGGCAATGAGTTTGCTGCCAAGAAATATGGACTGACCATTGTGGAACCAAATATTCATGATTTTCATTTTAACCATACACGGTTTTTTGTTCTTCAAAAAAAGAACATTAAACTTGATAAAAAAGGTCATGACAACTCGCCAAAAACGACACTCATGATTAAATTGCCTGTAGACGACAGATCAGGTGCGTTGCATCAAGTATTGTCGGTATTTTCATGGCGTCAACTGAATTTAAGCAAAATTGAGTCTCGTCCTTTAAAAACAGGACTTGGAAACTACTTCTTTATCATGGATGTTCTCGATGATGAACAATCCGTTATGATGCAAGGTGCGAAAGAAGAACTGCGTGCTCTAGGGTGCGAAGTGAAATCTCTCGGTACATATTTTACATACAAAAAGGAATGACCGCGGATCACGCAGTCATTCCTTTTTTGTGTTTTGGAGCAACTTTTCGAAAATGGGAGCAACTTTCACCGGTTTTGGAGCAACTTTTCAAATTTGAGAGCAACTTTAACGAAATGGGAGCAACTAACCAATTTCCTCCTAAATCCACCCACCATTTTAAAGAAAATGACGTCATTGCTCATAGTGCAATGACGTCCTTCTCTCAACCTTCATCCGCCAAATAGCCTTTACTTCGCATTCCCTCAACCGCTGCTTCCAGAAATTCGTCTGAAGAAGCCGCAATTAAATGCAGATGTATTCCGTCCGTCAATTCAGATAAATAGCTTGCGCCAGTTTCTTTTACGCGTGCCAAAAATAAATCGACTTCGTGGCGGTTCGACACCATGATAGAGGCAGTAAATTCTCCGTAAACAGGGTGTTCGACTGTGACATTTTTGACTGTAACACCCGCATCGACCAATGTGTACAATTCATCCTGTGCATCAGCCGGGGAATGGACACAGGCGATTTGGCGTTCGGACGCATGGTTTTCATTTGAATTCTTCATATATACGTACCCTTGACTCGTTGCCAAAATCGGTTCATTTCGTGCTTTTAGTAAAGTCATGTCCCCAACGATTACTTGGCGGCTGACCCCTGCCTGTTTCGCCAATTCGGTGCCTTTGATTGGCTCAGAAGATGCTTTTAGCAAGTCCAGTAATTGATGACGCCGTTCTTCTCCTAATAATTTCTTCAACGCGATCCCGTCCTTTTCATGCATATCTATAGCACGTGTACTCATAGTTTATCATGTACAGCAATAATGTGACCAAATCAAAATGTGATTCATAGGATACATAGATGAAAGGGGGAATTATTTTGCACGTACATGTTGTGCAAAAAGGAGATACACTGTGGAAAATTGCAAAGCAATATGGTGTATCTTTTGATGAAGTGAAACGTTTGAACGCGCATTTGGCCAATCCTGATTATATCGTCCCCGGCATGAAAATTTTCGTGCCAACGAAGACGGCAAAAACGCAGGAAAATATGGAACATCCGTATAACAATGACCGACCTGTTAAGAAAATGAAGGAGGAATACACGAAGGAGCCAGCTCCGAAACCGATTCCTCAACCAGCTCCACCTGTTCAAAAACCTACCATGAAACCAGCACCTCTACCAATGCCACAACCGCAGCCGATGCCGCAACCAATCAATCAACCAATCAATCAACCAATAAATCAACATGTAATGATGAATCAAATGATGCCTCCATATATGGGCATTCCATACGGATGGATTCCAATACCTGATATGGACGTTCATCTGCAAGTACAATTACCACCGCAAGCAGCGCCAGCACCAGCACCAACACCGCCTCCAAAAGCGATGCCAATGCCAGCACCACCGCCGCTTCCGAAAGCTATGCCAATGCCAGCACCGGTGCCGGCACCAAAGGCTCCAACTCAAGCTCCGGCTGCGGAAGTTCCGAAGGCACAGCCACAATCAAATTCACAAGTTCAGGGCTGGCAATTACTAGATTCCAGTTCCTTGAGTGAATCGTCACTTGAAGTACCGACACTGCCACCTCAATACCAACAATTCCATCACCAGCCTCCATGTGGCTGTGGGGCGCCATCACCATGCGGATGTGGAGCACCTAGACCATGTGGTTGTGGTAAACAGAATTATGCACAACAGCCGATATATGGACAATATCCATATCCGAATGAAGTGCTTGGTGCACAGGAAAATAATCAAATGATGCCTCAGCACATGATGATGCCGCAACAAATGATGCCTCAGCATATGTCTCCATTCATGGCGTGCATGCCGTGTCATATGTGGCCCGCTCCACAAGGGCATAGGGGTTATCCGAATCCCGTTCGCTACTTTTAAAAAGTGGAACGAGGGCATTACGTTCAATTAAAGCCAAATGTGTGGAAATGGCAAATTGGACCCCATGCGTATTCATTAAAAAAATATGAATATGAAATAGATGCAGACAAGATACGTTATATACATGAACAGTTAACTAAAGCGGGTGCGGATTTCATGGTTCCAATTGAACCATATCCAGACGCATTCGTAATCCAGCAGCCGTGGATTGAAAGTGGAAAGAAAGTCCAATTCAATCAATCAGAAGATCGAAAAAAATCTCTTGAAGTGCTCCATCAACTGCACGCTACTAGAAATCAGGTAGCCTGGCAGAAGTCCGGTCTATTTCAGGAGATTGATTTAAATCGGAAGTGGGCTCATCGTTTGGAAAAATGGCAACAAGTTGAGCCCTTTCTGATTCAAAAACTCGGTTCTTCCAAAACCCAGAGAATTACGAAGCTCGCCAAAGATTCTTTAGCTCAGCTGAAGCCAATCAGACGTGAAAACGTAACTCTGCTGCACGGAGATGTTGTTCATCATAATTTTGTGCGTGATCATAAAAACCGGATGTACATCATTGATTTTGATCTGGCCTGCATAGGTCCTGCAGAAGTGGAACTTATTTTATGGTCTCACCGGGTATTGCCGCACTTTGATTACGATTTGGATGCACTTATAAAAGAACATCCTTCGCTCGCCAATATTGATTGGAATTATTTATTATTTCCAAATGAATTGATGCGTGAATGGCTGTATGCGACTACATTGTCAGATCTTCAACTGCAAGGGTTTATACCGAAGTTAAAAAAATTTACAAACAATGCGTTGAAGCGGATGCCGCAGCTCTGGGAAGATTGTGACCGTTTGACGTAAGAGAACTTCACAAAAAAACAGCACACGTGATGATCGTTATCACGAGTGCTGTTTTTGTTTTATTCTTTTTCGTATTCTGCGCCTTGTTCTTCTTGGATTTCTTCAGTTTTTTTATCTTCATCTTGGTTACTGTGCAATTGGTTATATTGCAGTGTTTTACTTTTCAGTTCGTTTATTTCACCTTGTTCGTTTTGATTGTTTTGTTGGTTGTTTTGATGTGTGAATGTATTATTATTTTTTTCCATTGTTGACGCCTCCAAATGTAGTATTTTAAGATGTTGAACTTCTTTTCCCATCCACACTTAGATTGAAACATTTTCATCCATCCGTTCATGGCGTATACCGTTTACGATTCCCCGTTTTCTTCCTGCGAACATCCGTTTTATATGCTATAATCAGTACGTTGAATGTGAGGAGAGACTTTAAATGTACGATTACATAAAAGGTTTAGTTACCCGTGTTACACCGGAATATATGACTCTCGAACAACAGTCAATAGGGTGGCAGATTTTCACGCCTAATCCTTATGCTTTCCGTGTTTCATCAGAGCCGCAACAAATTTTTACACACTTACATGTTCGTGAAGATGCACAATTGCTATTTGGATTCGTGTCGCTTGATCAACGTGAACTTTTTCGCAAGCTTATTCAAGTATCAGGCATCGGTCCAAAAGGCGCATTGGCTATTCTGGCAAGTGGACAACCGTCAGAGGTCGTTCAGGCGATTGAACGTGAAGATGAGTCGTTTTTAGTGAAATTTCCAGGTGTCGGAAAAAAGACGGCACGTCAAATGATTCTTGACTTAAAAGGAAAGCTTGGTGATTTATCTATCGATTTCGATATGCCAAGCGCAGAAGATGAACTTCAGTTATTCCCGGAAACGTCAGGAAAACACGAAATTGAAGAAGCATTTTTAGCCCTTGCGGCACTTGGCTATTCAGAACGCGAATTAACAAAAGTTCGTCCGCAATTGGAGGCATTGCCAGAAGTATTGGATACGGAAGGCTATATGAAAAAAGCATTGCAGTTGTTGTTAAAACTCAGCTGATGAAAGGAGGTCTACTTCATGCAAGAACGGGTGATTTCGAGCGGCGTCTCAGAGTTTGATGAACGTTTTGAACAATCGTTGCGTCCGCAGTATTTGTCTCAGTACATTGGACAAGATAAAGTGAAGAACAATTTAGACATTTTTGTAAAAGCAGCCAAAATGCGTGAAGAGAGCTTGGATCATGTCCTTCTGTATGGACCTCCAGGACTGGGTAAAACCACATTGGCTGCCGTCATTGCGAATGAAATGAACGTTAACATTCGCATGACGAGCGGACCGGCAATTGAAAGACCAGGTGACCTTGCGGCAATTGTGAGCTCGCTTGAACCGGGAGATGTGCTGTTCATTGATGAAATCCATCGTCTGAACCGTTCCATTGAAGAAGTTTTATATCCGGCGATGGAAGATTTTTGTCTGGATATCGTTGTAGGAAAAGGGCCATCCGCCCGTTCTGTCAGACTCGATTTGCCGCCATTTACGTTAATCGGTGCCACGACAAGAGCCGGTGCATTATCAGCCCCGTTGAGGGACCGATTCGGCGTACTGTTGAGACTGGATTACTATGATAATCAGGCATTGACTGAAATCGTTTCCCGCAGTGCGACATTATTTGATGCGGAAATTGACCATCCATCTGCCGGTGAGATTGCCAGCCGTTCACGTGGGACCCCACGAATTGCTAACCGCCTGCTGAAGCGGGTACGCGACTTTGCACAAGTCAGAGGAAATGGGACGATTTCGCTTGAAACCGCTCAGGAAGCACTCGAATTGTTGCAAGTGGACGCATTGGGGTTGGATCACATTGACCATAAATTGATTTTGGGGATGATTGATCGATTCCGTGGCGGACCAGTTGGACTCGACACTATCGCTGCGAGCATCGGAGAAGAATCGACGACTATTGAAGACGTGTATGAACCGTACTTATTGCAAATCGGCTTCTTACAGCGTACACCTCGTGGGCGTGTCGTTACGAAACTCGCGTATGACCATTTTAACCTCCCTTATTTTGAGGAATAAAGATTAAAGGAAGTATAATTATGCAAGTAGAAGATTTTGATTTTCATTTACCAGAAGAATTAATTGCACAAACACCGCTTGCCGACCGAACTTCGAGCAAGCTTTTAGTTTTGGATAAAGACACCGGGGAAGTAACACATCATACTTTCAAGCATATCGTCGATGAATTTCAGGCAGGAGATTGTCTTGTCCTGAATGACACGCGTGTGCTACCTGCCCGTCTGATGGGCGTCAAGGAAGAAACCGGTGCAAACATCGAGCTTCTGTTGTTAAAACAGACGGAAGAAGATGTATGGGAAGCCCTTGTGAAACCTGCAAAACGCGTTAAAATCGGCACGGTCGTATCTTTTGGTGAAGGTTTATTGCGTGCGGAATGTGTTGGGGAAGCCAATCATGGGGGAAGACTGTTCAAGTTCACGTATGATGGCATCTTCTATGAAATCCTGGATCAACTCGGTGATATGCCATTGCCTCCATACATTCGTGAAAAACTGGATGACAAAGACCGTTACCAAACCGTTTTCGCAAAAGAACGTGGTTCGGCAGCAGCACCAACAGCAGGTCTTCATTTCACAGATGACTTACTGGATGAAATCCGGGCAAAAGGCGTGGAAGTTGTGTTCATTACGCTTCATGTTGGTCTTGGAACTTTCAGACCTGTCAGTGTTGATTCGATCGATGACCATGAAATGCATTCGGAATTTTACCGACTCTCTCAGGAAACGGCTGATACAATCAATCGTGTGAAAGAGTCTGGCGGGCGCATCATTTCTGTAGGAACAACATCCACACGTACACTTGAAACGGTAGCGAATAAATTTGATGGCAAATTGCAGGAAGATAGCGGTTGGACATCAATTTTCATTTACCCAGGTTACGAATTCAAGTGCGTAGATGGCTTGATTACGAATTTCCATTTACCGAAATCAACACTCGTAATGTTGGTCAGTGCACTGACATCCCGTGATAAAATTCTGCATGCGTATGAGCAGGCAGTGAACCAGAAATACCGATTTTTCAGTTTTGGAGATGCGATGTTTATTCGCCCCTCCGCTAAACAGAAAGGAGTTCGTGCATGACAGCGATTCGATACGAACTAATAAAAACTTGTAAACAAACAGGAGCACGTTTAGGTATTGTGCATACACCACACGGCTCATTTGAAACACCGACATTTATGCCAGTAGGTACGCAAGCGACAGTTAAAACAATGTCACCGGAAGAGTTAAAAACGATGGAAGCCGGCATTATTTTGAGCAACACGTACCATTTATGGTTGCGTCCAGGCCACGAAATCATCAAAGAAGCAGGCGGATTGCATAAATTCATGAACTGGGATCGTGCCATCTTAACAGATTCTGGTGGTTTCCAAGTGTTCAGTTTAAGCGAGTTCCGTAAAATAGAAGAAGAGGGCGTTCATTTCCGTAACCATATGAACGGCGATAAGCTTTTCTTGAGTCCTGAAAAAGCGATGGAAATTCAAAATGCTTTGGGTTCGGATATTATGATGGCATTCGATGAGTGCCCACCTTTCCCTGCGACACGTGAATACATGAAATCAAGTGTGGAACGTACGTCACGATGGGCTGAACGTTGCCTGAGTGCACACGCGCGTCCTGAAGACCAAGGATTATTTGGGATTATCCAAGGTGGGGAATTTGAAGATCTACGTCGCCAAAGTGCCGCAGACCTTGTTTCAATGGATTTCCCAGGTTACGCAATTGGTGGATTGTCTGTAGGAGAGCCAAAAGACATCATGAATCGTGTGCTTGAATTCACAACACCATTTATGCCTTCCAATAAACCGCGTTACTTAATGGGCGTAGGGTCTCCTGATTCTCTAATCGACGGAGCCATCCGAGGCGTCGATATGTTTGATTGTGTATTACCAACACGAATTGCACGTAATGGTACATTGATGACAAGTAACGGCCGTTTAGTTGCTAAAAGTGCTAAATATGCCCGTGACTTCGGACCAATCGATGAAAACTGTGATTGCTACGTATGTAAAAACTACTCACGTGCCTATATCCGCCATTTAATCAAAGCGGAAGAAACATTCGGCATTCGTTTAACTTCGTATCACAATTTGCATTTCTTGATGAATTTGATGAAACAAGTTCGTCAGGCCATCCGTGAAGATCGTCTAGGAGATTTCCGTGAAGAATTCTTCGAACAGTACGGATACAATAAACCGAATGCAAAAAATTTCTGATTCTTGTATACTAGATGTAAAGGTTGTTTGAAAAGTATGTATTTTCTTTTTGGACATGCGCTTATATAGAGAAAGGGGGAAATTTAAGAATGGAAACATTAATTGGCTTAATGCCTATTATTTTGATGTTCGTTGTGATGTGGTTTTTCATTATCCGTCCAGCACAAAAACGTCAAAAAACAACAGCTTCTATGCAATCTAGTTTAAAACGTGGGGATCGTATTGTAACAGTAGGTGGCCTTCACGCGTTGGTAGACGCAGTGGATGACTCAACTGTATTCGTTACAGTTGCAGACGGCACTCGCCTTCAATTCGAGCGTGCAGCAGTTGCTCGCGTATTGGACGCTTCTCCAGCACTATAATAAAATCAAAACCTGTTTTCCTTTTAAGGGAAAACAGGTTTTTTGTATAGTGTGTTGTTTTTTCTCTCATACTTAATAGAAAAAGGGGATGCGTATGAGTGAACTATTTGTTGTAGCATGGAGAACCATTTTTCTCTACCTATTAATACTGTTTATATTCAGAATCATGGGCAAGCGAGAAGTCGGGGAACTGAGCTTGATGGACTTAGTCATTTTCGTCATGATTGCAGAAGTTGCCTCATTTGCGATTGATAATCCACAACGTCAGTTGTTTGAATCCATTCTCCCCATGATTCTTTTATTATTGATTCAGCTTGGGACATCCTATTGGTCCTTGAAAAGCAAGAAAATCCGTGATTTGATTGATGGTGATCCATCCGTCATTATCCGTAACGGGGAAATCATTGAATCCGAAATGCGCAAGCAACGTTACAATTTAGATGACTTGTTTCAGCAACTTCGAGAGCAGCAAATTGGCTCCATCCAGGATGTGTCGTATGCATTTCTGGAGCCATCAGGAAATCTATCCGTGTTCAAGAACGATGGAGATCATCCAGTATTGCCGCTTATTGTCGATGGGGATGTACAGGAATCCCATCTTGATTTAATCCAACAGGATAAAGAGTGGCTACTTGATGAACTGAAGAAAATCCATATTTACGATCCCAGAACCGTATTCTACTGCAGCTATGAACGGGAGAAATTATATGTTCAAATGCGAGAACGTTTTAAGTCTTCTTAATCAGCTTACGAAGTAGACGGACATCCGAGAAACGCAGCTGTCCAAATACGAGCAGGCCGAAGAATAACAATGCACCTGTAACCAAACTATCTGCCACCCAAGGCATTTCACCTAAAGGCCAGATGACTGGACGAAGAATCGTGACGACAATAAACAGTAAATAGGGAAGTGCAAAAAATGTGAAGCCAAGACCGGCTTCTTTTTTTTGTCTGAGAGTAGCCATATGTAAAAAGGATGTTAAACATACACCGAAACCAATCGCTAAAATCGCACCTTTTTCTTCCACTCCCGGTTGGGATGCTAAAACAAACATTACGAATAATTTACCGAGTCCACCGTAGATGGAATTCATCATTGCGGCTTTAGCCTCATGCATGGCTTGCAGAATCGCATGGAGAGGACTCTGGATGTAATAGAAAAAGAATACAGGGGCAAGTAAAGCCATGTAACCTTTTCCTTCTGTTACGTTGAATAGCACCCGAACAATATGTTCACCGTGCAAATAAAAAATTGTTGCGGCAAAACAACCCGTAATGGCCGACACGCGCATAGCCAGCGACACACGTTCCTGAAGCATGACCTTATTGGAGCGGGCTCTCGCGTCACTGACAGCTGGAACCAATACAATCGACAGGGCGTAAGGGATAAACGCCGGGAATAACAACAAGGGAATAAAAACGGCAGAGATTAGACCGTATAAATTGGTCGCTGCAACTGCCCCGATTCCTGCGACAGAAAGTGCCTTAATAAAGACAATCGGCTCTAGGAACCATGTAAACGAGCCGAACAATCGACTGCCTGCAGAAGGCAATGCCACCTGCAAGATAGGTGAAGTAGGATAATCGACTTCTTTTTCTTTTATTGTTTTCACTCGCTTGTACTTCCACCATAAATAAAGGAACGCGACGAGTTCCGCAATCAGCGCCATGGTCATGGCTGCCGCTGCAGTTGCAGCAGGACTTGATTGATTGACCACGTATGGCAGTAACCACGTGACCAGTCCAATGCGGAAAAATTGCTCAATCAATGACGACCAGGCAGTTTCCTCCACTTTGGCAAGACCTTGGAAGTAGCCTTTTAATACTCCTGCATAAGCGGAGATTGGAATCGTAATCAACCCGATAATGAGCGTCTGGGCAATCGCTTCATTTTCCAGTAAATTTGTTGCAACAAATGGAATGGTGAAATATAACAGTGGTCCAAAAAAGATGATTGACAGCCAAGTCAGTTTCCACACTTTGCGCATGAGTGCTTGAATTTCTGCATGTTTTTTCCCTGCATACAGTTCTGCTGTTATTTTGGCGACGGCAATTGGCAATCCAAGCTGGATTAAGGATAAGAAGAAAATGAAAGCGGGGTAGGCTGCTGAGTAAATACCGACCGCTTCTTCACCAGCGATACGCACGAATTGAATGCGAAAAACAAAGCCAAACAATTTGGATAAAAAAACAGCGCCCATTAATACCATCGTTCCACGTAAAAATGTCGACAATTCTGCCACTTCCTTCTCAAGTCAAAGAAATTCGTATACAATATTCGTATGCGAAAATAACGATGCTTAAAACCGAAGAAGAGGGAAGTGTTTCGATGAGTGTTAAGTATGAAGAATTATTTGAACTTGTGCGACCAGCATTGGAAAGTAAAGTTTTCGAATTTCGCTTGTATAATTACGACTCTGTCACGGATGTGGACGTATGGCACTATTGCATCAATAAGAAATGGCGGAAACGTGACATTCTGGAAATGCGAGTCTCTGAAATGGTAAATGATATTTTAGAAACTTCGCCAGCACAATACATGACACACACTCAAATTGAAGACTTCAGAACGTCGAATTGGTTCTCTGATATCAATAAGGACGATCTTCAAGAGCTATTGAAACCGAATAGCAAAGCATCCAAGACAGAAATTGTTTTTGCAAAATCGTCAGAATCTTAAGGACATTTGACACGTAGCGTGACGTGTTTCATAATAACCATGTTGCGCTTTTTTTCGAGAATGGTAATTTTAGATTGCCATTTGACTAGTTGAGGAGGAAGTTTACATATGAAAACCAGAGGCCGAATTATCGCATTTTTATTACTCATCGTAGTATTTGCGGCTTCCATCAGCACAACCGCTCAATCGGTTGTCAAAGATATTAAACTAGGTTTAGATTTACAAGGTGGTTTTGAAGTTCTTTACGAAGTTCAACCATTACCAGGTGGAAAGAAAATAACAGAAGATGTCCTTGCTGATACAGCAGAAGCTCTTTTAAACCGTATTAATGTACTGGGCGTTAGTGAGCCAGTCATCCAGGTTGAAGGCGACAATCGTATTCGTGTGCAACTTGCCGGTGTGGAAGATCAAGAATCCGCGCGTGAATTGCTATCAACACAAGCGAATCTGTCATTCCGCGATGTTGAAGACAATTTAATGTTAGACGGTTCTGATTTAAAAGAAGGTGGAGCAAAAGCGACATTTGATGACAAGAGTCGTCCGATGGTTACGCTTGAACTGAAAGATCCATCTAAATTTGCAGATGTGACTCAAGAAATTTCTCAGAAACCATATGGTTCAAATTTATTGGTAATCTGGTTGGACTTTGAAGAAGGTGTGGATTCTTTCGCTGCTGAAATGACGAAAGAGAAACCTAAATTTGTTTCAAGCCCTAAGGTGGATGAAAGAATTAACTCTAATAATGTTCAAATCAGTGGTTCATTTACAGTTGAAGAAACAAAAAGTTTAGCCGGCGTTTTAAATGCAGGGGCATTACCGGTTAAATTGGAAGAAGAATATTCTACATCAGTCGGTGCTCAGTTCGGTGAACAAGCACTGAACATGACTGTATTTGCAGGTATTATCGGGATAGCTGTTATTTTCTTATTCATGCTGGGTTATTACCGCTTGCCTGGATTGGTAGCAATGGTTACATTATCCGTTTATATCTATTTGATTCTTCTAGTATTCGAATTGATTAACGGCGTATTGACGCTTCCTGGTATTGCGGCAATCGTGTTAGGTGTTGGGATGGCAGTGGATGCGAATATCATTACCTACGAACGAATTAAAGAAGAGCTTCGCGTAGGTGATTCAATCAAGTCTGCATTCAAAAAAGGAGCTAGCTCCTCATTCTCGGCAATTCTTGATGCCAATATTACATCTTTAATCGCTGCAGCAGTGCTATTCTATTTTGGGACAAGCTCAGTTAAAGGTTTCGCATTGATGTTAATCATCAGTATTCTTGGAAGCTTCCTTACTGCGGTCTGGGGTTCCCGTTTACTATTAGGGTTACTTGTGAACAGTGGGATGTTTGACGGCAAGACATGGTTGTTCGGTGTCAACAAATCGTCGATTCATGCAGCTGAAGAGAAATTTGATACATTGGATTTACCAACTAAATTCGATCGTTTCGATTTTGTTGCTTCGCGTAAGAAATTCTTTACAGCTTCAATTGCGTTCCTTGTAATCGGGATGATTCTGCTTGGCATTTTCCGCTTGAATCTGGGAATCGATTTCTCAAGTGGGACGCGTGTAGAAGTCTTATCTGAAAATGCATTGACAAAAGAAGAAGTGGCAACATATTTAGAGTCGATTGACCATCCTTCAGAGGACATTGTCATTTCAGGTGACAAAAAGAATATTGGTGTTATTCGTTATAAAGAAGAATTTTCTCAAACAGAAATCAATAAATTAAAATCGACAATCAGTGATGAATATGGTGCTGAACCAAACATCAGCACGGTTTCTCCAACTGTCGGAAAAGAATTAGCGAAGAATGCATTTTATGCTTTAATTCTTGCGGCTATAGGGATCATTATTTACACAGCTTTCCGTTTTGAATGGAAAATGGGTGTCGCTGCGATTGTTTCACTTTTACATGATGCTTTCTTCATGGTGGCGTTGTTCAGTATATTGCGCCTTGAAGTGGATATTACGTTTATCGCAGCTGTCTTGACGATTGTCGGTTACTCGATTAACGATACGATCGTTACGTTCGACCGTATCCGTGAAAACATGAGACGCTCGAAAAAAATCGATTCAGAAGAAGAGCTTGCACTTATTGTGAATAAGTCGCTTCGCCAGACACTTGGCCGCTCAGTGAATACTGTGTTGACAGTTGTCATTGTGGTTGTAGCATTGTTGATTTTCGGTGCACCGTCAATCCAAAACTTCTCTATCGCTTTATTGATTGGTTTAATTGCCGGAACGTATTCTTCAATCTTTATCGCAGCACAACTTTGGTTCGTATTGAAAAAACGTGAACTGAACAAACGTGGGGCAATTGATATTGAAGCAGAAGAAAGTGCGAAAAAATGGGGTTCTGATGAGCCTGTCGTGTAATAGTTTATAAATAATGAGGAACAGGGTATAGATAAACTATACTCTGTTCCTTTTTTTGAGTATTATGGAACAACCACGTTTTAACAATTAAGGGGGGAAACTAATGAAATTTCAATGGTCTTTATTATTCGCACTTATTTTCGCAGTGATTGTTGCCATTTTTGCCGTAGTGAATGTGGATGAAGTTCCTGTCAATTACGTGTTCGGGACAGCAACATTGCCTCTTATTTTAGTAATTTTAGGGTCAGCCTTACTCGGAGCTTTAGTAAGCGGATCCGTTGCCATTTTCCGATCGTTCGTGTTGCAACGTAGAGTCAGACAACTTGAAAAAGATAACACGGCAAAAGAATCGCTAATTGCAGCACAACAAAATGAAATCTCTGCTTTGAACAAAAATGAACCTGGCCGTTACCAGGACGCACATTTGGCCACTCAAGATAAGTTGAATGGAGAAACAGTTGTCGATACACCATTAAACAGGAAAGATATTAAAAACGATACAAATGCTGATGTCCGTTCAACAAGTTAAGAAAAATGACGCACTCCTAGTGAGTGCTTTTTTTATGGCTTTAAAAATAAATAAATATAACTGCATTTATGCAAGAAAATGTTGATTTCCAAAAATATTAGAAAACTCTGTTGGACACTACGCAGATTTAGTTGGACAAGCATTTTTTGTAGGCGTCTAGCTAACAAACCAAATACTACATTTTCAAATGATAATAGACTCGAAGAATTACATAAAAGCCTATATACGTTATAATGGTAGATATGAGGAAGTGACTAAAAATGATTGAATCTAAAAAAAGATGGCGTCTGGAGAGACCGGACGAACAAACCGTTCAACATTTAAAAGAAGCATTAAATTTACCAACCGTATCTGCGAAACTTCTAGCGTCTCGCGGATTTTCTGATATTAATAAAACAAAAGCGTTTTTAAATATGGACGATTCATCAATGCACGACCCATTTTTAATGCATGACATGGATAAAGCAGTGGCTCGCATCAAAAAAGCAATAGCCGATGAGGAAATGATTTTAGTGTACGGTGATTACGATGCAGATGGTGTGACGAGTACTACAGTGATGATGTCTGCTCTTCAACAACTGAATGCCCATGTCACATTTGCTATTCCGAATCGATTCGTGGACGGCTATGGTCCAAGTGAACGACTATTTAAAGAAGCATTCGAAGATGGTGTAAGTCTTATCATTACAGTGGATAATGGAATATCAGGGCTTAATGAAATTCAAATGGCGAAGGATCTCGGAATGGATGTTATCGTTACAGATCACCATGAAGCTGGTGAAATACTGCCACCTGCAGATGCTATTATCCATCCAAGACATCCTCAAGGAAGCTATCCTTTCGGTGAACTGGCTGGAGTTGGTGTTGCGTTCAAAGTTGCGCATGCGTTACTCGGTGAAGCACCGAAAGAATTGTTGGAACTCGTTGCGATTGGCACCGTAGCCGATCTTGTCTCTTTGCACGATGAAAACCGTTATTTTGTGCAGGCTGGCATCAAACAGATGCGCATATCTAAAAGACCTGCAATAAAGGCTCTATGCCAAATTGCAGGCACCGAACAAGATCAAATCAACGAAGAGACGATTGGCTTCTTATTCGGTCCACGCATTAATGCACTTGGTCGACTTGCGGATGCAGGTCCAGGTGTCGAGATGTTCTTAACGGACGATGCAATTGAAGCGGCATCGCTTGCTAAAGTATTGGATACGCACAATAAAGAACGTCAAGGCATTGTCAGCCAGATGACAGAAGAAGCGATCGCTATGGTTGAATCAGGCGAATTAGGCAAAGACCCACTGGTGATTGTCGTGGCAAAAGAAGGCTGGAATCCTGGAGTCGTTGGAATCGTGGCGTCCCGTTTGGTGGAAAAGTATTATCGTCCAACCATCGTTCTTGGAATGGATCCTGAGAAAGGAATTGCAAAAGGATCCGCGCGCAGTATTGAAGGGTTCCACTTATACAATGAACTTGCTAAAAATCGTGATATTTTGCCTCATTTTGGTGGACATCCTATGGCTGCAGGAATGACTTTGCCATTAGAGAAGGTCGGAGATTTACGCAGTAGATTACAACAACAAGCCAATGAGGCATTAACAGAAGAAGACTTACAACCGATTCAGCAAATCGATATTTCCATCAATCTAGAAGAAATTGATTTGACGACCATTGAGTCGTTGAAACAACTTGGACCATTCGGCATGGATTTTCCAAAGCCGATGTATTGCATTGAAAACGTCAATATCGCTTCGATGAGAAAGATAGGCGCCAATCAAAATCACGTAAAAATGGAACTTGCGGATGGCCCATTGACGCTGGATGCTGTTGGTTTCAGTAAAGGACATTTGGCTGATGAAATGACACCTGGTGTCGCTGTGTCGTTTATTGGTGATTTGCAAATCAACGAGTGGAACGGTCGAAAGAAACCGCAGTTTATGATTGAGGATGCGAAAACGGATGAGTGGCAACTGTATGATATTCGGGGGATTCGACAAGTCAACCGCTGGAATCAGATGATTCAGCCTGACACTGCACTTTACCTGGCATTCCATCAATCGACAGTACAGCATTTTCAATCGTTATTGAATGTTGACATTACATTGATATCCGAAGGTCAATCACTACCAAATCCAAAATCCTATATTGTTCTGCTTGATATTCCGCAACAGGAACAACTGTTGGAAACAGTTTTGACACATGTTCAACCGAAACGGATTTATGCTCATTTTTATGCGCCAGAATCAACGTATTTCGAAGGGATGCCTAGTCGCGACCACTTTAAATGGTATTATGGATTTTTGGCAAAACGGCCATCATTTGATTTGCAACAGCATGCAAAAGAGCTTGCCAAACACAAAGGTTGGAGCGAAAGTACATTATTTTTCATGACAGAGGTGTTTTTTGACCTTGGTTTTGTTAAAATAAACAATGGACGAATTGACCTGCAGGAGACAGCAACGAAACGCGATCTTGCGGAGTCGACGGTATATAAAATGCGCGAGCAACAAATGCAGCTGGAACAAAAGCTTTTATACGCGCCATATATGGAATTAAGACAATGGTTTGATGCCCGCTTAGTCGAGCAGACCGTTCCTGAGGAGGAGCAAGTATGGATTTAAAGCAATATGTAACAATCGTTGAAGATTGGCCGAAACCAGGTATCCGTTTTAAAGATATCTCAACAATTATGGATAATGGTGAAGCTTACAAATATGCAACAGATCAAATCGTAGAATACGCGAAAGAAAAGAACATAGATATGATTGTTGGTCCTGAAGCACGTGGATTCATTATCGGGTGCCCAGTCGCTTATGCAATGGGAAAAGGGTTTGCTCCTGTGCGTAAAGAAGGGAAATTACCTCGTGAAGTGATTCGCGCAGAATATGACCTTGAGTACGGAACAAACGTCTTAACGATGCATAAAGATGCTATCAAGCCAGGTCAACGAGTTATGATCTGTGACGACTTGCTTGCAACTGGTGGAACTGTGGAAGCAACAATCAAACTCATCGAAGAGATGGGTGGAGTAGTTGCAGGTTGTGCATTCTTAATCGAGTTGACTTACCTTGATGGACGCGAAAAATTAAAAGGCTACGATATTTGCACTTTGATGCAATATTAAGGTTGAAAAAAGATGAACTTGCCAAGTTCATCTTTTTTTTATACGATAAAAAAGTTTTAGTTATTACATGCATTTTCAAACTCTAGCTTGTGGGTCAGAGAGAAGAAGCTTCACTTTTCATACTTTCTGCACCAGTGTCGACCCTAGAATGGCACTGTGAGCTTTTCTTTTTAAAAAAAGTGTGTTGATTTTTTGAATGACCATATAATAAAAGACAACATCTTGTAGCATTTAGGGTGCAAGATGTGTTTTTCTAATATACAATAGTCTTTACATATATTCGAAAGTGAATGGAGTCTGGTGATTCGACATGGCGAAAGACCAAATATTTACAGCTGAAGAAGTGTTCGCAATTGTCGCTACGTACATGAACGACAAAAACGTGAAATTTGTCCAAAAGTCGTATGAAATGGCGGAGTATGCTCACCGGGAACAGTTCAGAAAATCAGGAGAGCCTTATATTATCCACCCGATTCAGGTAGCGGGGATACTGGCACAACTACAAATGGATCCTGCAACAGTTGCTGCAGGTTTTTTACATGATGTCGTAGAAGATACTGACATCCATAGAGATGACATCGTTCGCGAATTTAGTGAAGAAGTGGCGATGCTGGTGGAAGGTGTCACGAAGTTAAGTAAAATTAAATTTATGTCTAAAGAAGAACAGCAAGCGGAAAATCACCGTAAAATGTTCGTGGCAATGGCGCAGGACATTCGTGTCATTTTAATTAAATTGGCGGATCGACTGCACAATATGCGCACATTGAAATTCCAACCAGTGGAAAAGCAAAGGCTTAAAGCAAGTGAAACGCTGGAAATTTTCGCTCCCCTGGCACATCGACTTGGGATTTCCACAATCAAATGGGAACTTGAAGACATTTCGTTGCGCTACTTAAATCCCCAGCAATACTACCGCATCGTAAATTTGATGAAACGAAAACGCAATGAGCGTGAAGATTATTTGAACAATGTAATGGTTGATATCAAAAGCGAGCTTGAAGATGTTGAAATCGAAGCTGATTTGTATGGTCGACCAAAACATATATACAGTATCTATAAAAAAATGGTCCTGCAAAATAAGCAATTTAACGAAATCTATGATTTGCTTGCCGTACGAATAACAGTCGAAAGTATTAAAGACTGTTACGCTGTTCTCGGTATTATCCATACGCTTTGGAAGCCGATGCCTGGACGTTTCAAGGATTATATTGCTATGCCTAAGCAGAACTTATATCAATCACTCCATACAACGGTGATTGGTCCTCAAGGCGATCCTTTGGAAGTGCAGATTCGCACGGAAGAAATGCATCGTATCGCTGAATTCGGGGTTGCTGCTCACTGGGCTTATAAAGAAGGCAAAACCGTGGAGTCTACGAATAAATCGGTTGATTCGAAGCTGACTTGGTTCAGAGAGATTTTGGAGTACCAAAATGAATCTTCGAATGCGGAAGAATTTATGGAATCACTTAAATTCGACCTATTCTCGGATATGGTTTATGTATTTTCTCCAAAAGGGGATGTAATGGAATTACCGGCTGGATCGGTTCCAATCGATTTTGCTTTCCGCGTTCATTCCGAAATCGGCAACAAGACTATTGGAGCAAAAGTTAACGGTAAAATGGTACCGCTTGATACGAAGCTTCAAACAGGAGATATTGTTGAAATTTTAACTTCTAAACAATCATTTGGTCCAAGTAGAGATTGGTTGAAAATAGCCCAATCATCACAAGCCAAAAATAAAATTAAACAATTCTTCAAAAAGCAAGTTCGTGATGATAATGTCCACAAAGGTCATGAAATGATCGAAAAAGAAATAAAAGCGCAAGAGTTTGATATTAAAGAAGTGTTAACGAATGAAAATATTAAACGAGTATGTGAAAAGTTCAATTTCACGAGTGAAGAAGATATGTATGCAGCGGTTGGGTTTAATGGCATAACGGCGCAACAGGTCGTGAACCGTCTGGCAGAAAAAATGCGCAAAATTCGTGATCAGGAAGAAGCTTTAGAGAAAATCACGAAAGAAATGCACACACCGACCATCCGTAAAGCGACCGAATCGGGTGTTATTGTTAAAGGAATCGACAACTTATTGATTCGTTTATCACGTTGTTGCAGCCCTGTACCTGGTGACGAAATCGTTGGATTCATTACTAAAGGTCGCGGAGTATCAGTTCATCGAGACGATTGTCCGAATGTGCAGGATGCAACTGGCAATGAACGCTTGATTGACGTGGAGTGGGGTCAGCCGCTGACATCAACTCGTAAAGAATACCAAGTTGATATCGAAATTTCTGCTTTCGATCGACCTGGTTTATTGAACGAAGTGATGCAAGTGGTGAATGAGACCAAAACCAATATTTCAGCAGTCAGTGGTAAAGCTGACCGCGATAAAATAGCGACGATTAATATGACGATTATGATTACAAATATTGCGCATTTACACAAAATCGTTGAACGGATTAAACAAATTCCGGATATTCATTCCGTGCAACGCATGACGAATTGAGGGTTCAGTTTTGAAAGTCGTACTACAGCGAAGTTTAAAAGCAAAAGTTGAAGTAAATGGGGAAGTCACCGGGCAGATCGATAAAGGTTTAGTTTTGCTCGTGGGCATTACCCATAATGATACCGAAGAAGATGTGCGCTACGTCGCTGAAAAAGTGGCAAATCTTCGTTTATTTGAAGATGAGAGTGGCAAAATGAATCTTTCCATCTTCGATGCGGGTGGCTCAATTTTATCCGTTTCCCAATTTACGTTATACGGGGATACGCGAAAAGGCAGACGTCCGAGTTTCAGTGAAGCGGCCAAACCAGATATTGCAAAACCACTCTGGGAGTTGTTTAACGAAGAACTTCGTAATTTGAATCTTCATGTCGAAACTGGCGTCTTTGGCGCAATGATGGATGTATCCTTGACGAATGACGGACCAGTAACGTTGATTGTGGAATCTAAATAAAAATAAAAACACCCTTTTTCTGAAGACGAAACCATATCATATGTTTCGTAGTTGAAAAGGGTGTTTTTTTATTTATCTTTTTTAGACAGTATGGAATTCCACAATTTTAAAATCATATGGCTCTAGCTGAATCTGCGGGAATGGTTCGCACACTATTTCTTCATCTGTCCAAAGATTTTTCAATGAGTTATTTTTTATCTCAAATGGAACTTGATAGCTCTGCGTTGTATTTGTTGGGTTGATTAAAACGAATATATTGCGGTCGTCCACATATTTTCTATAGACGACAAGATTCGTGTCAATCCAGTTCATGAACTGGAACTGACCATCATTCGCGAGCAATGGATGTTGTTTACGTAACGAAATACATTTTGTCACATGGGCGAGAAGGTCCGTATTCTGTTTTCCTTCTTCCCATTCCATGCAAGCTCTACAGCCAGGATCTTGCCCACCAGTCATACCAAGTTCGTCTCCGTAATACATACATGGTGAGCCGATGGAAGTATACATTAATAAATAAATCAGTTTGACACGTCTTACATCGTCCTGACACTCTGTGAGGATTCTAGACGTATCGTGGCTGCCAACTAAGTTAAAAGTGACGTCCATCACGTTATTTGGATAGCTTTGCACCACAGAAGTCATGGAGTCCATGAAATCCATAGCAGACATCTTCTGACTGGCAAACAATTGTAATACATTAGTAGTAAAAGGATAGTTCATAACAGCATCAAATTGATCACCGTAGAGCCATGGCATGGAATCGTGCCATACTTCGCCTAAAATATAGATATCAGGTTTTTCATTACGGACGACATAGCGGAATTCTCTCCAGAATTGGTGATCTACTTCGTTAGCAACATCTAAGCGCCAGCCATCAATATCAAATTCTTTTATCCAGTAAGCCGCAACATCAAGTAAGTATTTTTTTACATGTGGGTTTTGAGTATTCAGTTTTGGCATTTGGGGGACAAATGCAAATGCCTCGTAATTTGGACGCTCACCTTTCTGCAAAGGTAGGCTGTGCGGATAAAACCAGTCAACGAATTCCGATTCACTTCCTTTTTCCAACACGTCTTGGAAGGGAGGGAAGTAGAAACCACAATGATTAAATACAGCGTCCAACATCACTTTTATACCACGAGCATGGCATGATTCTACTAAACTCTTTAAATCTTCTTTCGTACCAAATTGAGGATCAATCGAAAAATAATCGATTGTGTCATATTTATGGTTGGTTGGTGCAGTAAAGATCGGTGTAAGATAGATGCCATTGATACCGAGCGTTACCAAGTAATCAAGCTTTTGCTCGATTCCTTTCAAATCACCGCCAAAGAAATTGTTTGCAGATGGTTCAACTTTTCCCCATGGCTGAACATCTTTAGGATCGTTTAATTTGTCTCCATTGAAGAATCGATCTGGGAATATTTGATACCATACCGTATCCTTTACCCATTCTGGTGGGTTAAATTGCTCCGAGGCATGGAGGTAAGGAAAACAAAAATAATAGCCAGAATCATAAATGATATCTTCATAAAATCCTTTTTCCGTAAAAAGAACACGTTCATCATTCGAATAAAGTTCAAATCCGTATCGAATTCTTCGGTGGGGAGGACTTATTTTTACTTCCCAGTAATCGAATAATGCATCAGTTGCACTTTTGGAAATATCAGCACGTTGAAAAATCCATTTATCGTTTTCCCAAACATATGGATCGCCATAAATAAGTTCGATTTTTTGGATGTCAGCTTTTTTAGTCCGTATTCTGATGCAAAGCGTGTCCTTTTCGATGATAAAAGAATAATTATTCCCTGGTCGGTGAAAAATAGCCGATCGTTCCATGAGAGCACCACCTTATGAGTATTTGTATTTTAAAACTTCGATTCAGATTAACAAAACAATTTAATCAATTCAATCCCTGTGTAATTTTTTATAAGTAATTTACGCTTTATAAAAAAATTACTTCAGTAATTGTAAAAAATAGTTATTGTAAAATTAGAAACAATCATTATAATAAAGAATATATTTGTGCAATCGCTTTCACAAGTTTAAAAGATTCGGAAAAGGTCAAAACACTCAATTGTTATTTTTTTATTAAATGATGATAGCGTTTTCATTTACGAGTTTTTAGTTTTGTGCAAACGGTTGTATAAGTGAGTGTTAAAAAGATATTAGGAGGGTCATGATGAAGAAAAATTTATTATTAATGATGCTTGTTCTTTTGTTAGCTATGCTAGCTGCTTGTGCACCTGATCGTGCAGAAGAACCAAAACCAGCTGACGGAAAAGACGTCGCTGAAGAGCCAAAACCAGAGAAACTTGTTATCTGGGAAGATGTTGATAAGAGTAAAGACTGGTTACCAGCTGCAATCGAATCATTCGAAAAAGAGCATGGAATCAAAGTTGAATTCAAAGAATTGAACATGGCTGACAAAATCCGTGATCAATTACGTCTTGACGGACCAACAGGAAATGCTCCAGACGTAGTAACTCTTCCACATGACCAAATCGGTCAAGTAGTAACGGAAGGACTTCTTCAAGAAATCAATGTAGAAGATTCAGTTTTAAAAACATACAGCGAATCTTCAATCACTGCTCAAATGTATGATGGAAAACTTTACGGTCTTCCAAAAGCAACAGAAACACCAGTATTTATTTATAATAAAGCTTTAATGGAAAAAGCTCCTGAAACAATGGATGAGCTTTATACATTCTCTAAAGATTTCACAAAAGGTGGAAACTATGGTTTCCTAGCACTTTGGGATAACTTCTACTTTGCACATGGTGCAATCGCAGGTATGGGTGGATATGTTTTCAACGAAGGTGCTGAAGGTCTTGACCGCGATGATATCGGTCTTAACAATGAAGGCGCTGTAGAAGGTGCTGCTTACATTCAAAAATGGTACACAGAAGGATTATTCCCTAAAGGTATCATCGGAGAAACTGGCGGCGCTGCAATGGATGGATTATTTAACGAAGGTAAAGTTGCTGCTGTTATGAACGGACCTTGGGCATTCCAAGGAATGAGAGACGCAGGCGTTGACATCGGAATTGCTCCAATGCCAAAACTTCCAAACGGAGAGCCTGTTAAAACATTCATGGGTGTTAAAGGATGGCATGTAACGAAATTCACGAAAAATCCTTACTGGGCAACAAAACTTATCGAACACTTGTCTAACGATGAAAACTCGAAAGCTCGTTTCGAAGCAGTATCTGAAATTCCAGCTAACGTAGCATTAGTTGAAGATCCAATCATTGCTGACAATGAAGGTGCTAAAGCTGTAGCTGTTCAATCTCAATACGCTGTTCCAATGCCAAACATTCCAGAAATGGGCGAGGTATGGGGACCAATGGCTTCTGCACTTCAAACTGTGGCAACAGGTAAATCTGAACCACAAGCAGCTTTGGACGAAGCAGTTAAGTCAATTAAAACGAATATCGAAACAAATCACCCAGCTAAATAATATTTGCTGATTGCGTCACTCAAGTTCTACACCGATGCTTGAAACTCGCACCGGTTACAACCACCTGCCAGATCCGCTTCAGTGGGTCTGGTCGAGACTTGAGTAGCGTATCACGCTGATACCAAGATGCTGGAAAAAGTCATGGGCGGTACCCTCTATCATGGAGGGTATGGCCTATCCTTTTATTTATACTAATAATTTCAGTTTTACAGAAAGCATACTATAAGTATTGAAAACAACAATTTCCGATTGTGATACATACTCAACACTTTCTTCTATGCTGAAAAAGGAGGCACAAGCCCGAATGGAAGGTTTAACAACTGCTACTCATCATCGAAGAAATGCCACGCTGCTCTCCATCATTCCTGGATTCGGTCAATTCTATAATAAGCAATTCATTAAGGGAATGGTCTTTTTAATATTAGCTGCATCTTTTGCAATCGTCTTTTCCGAATTTTTAGGATTAGGCTATTGGGGCATTGTCACGTTAGGTGAAATTCCTGGACTCGACAATTCGGTGTTCCTGCTAATCGATGGCATCATCGCATTGATCATCACAATCATGGGCCTGTGCGTGTATGCGTTTAATTTATATGATGCATACCAAAACGGGAAGAAACGTGATTTAGGTGAATCCGTAAATTCTGTTCGTCAGCAATACCATAATTTGATTAACAACGGATTCCCTTACTTAATGATTTCACCAGGATTCTTCCTCTTAATCTTTGTCGTCATTTTCCCAATATTATTTGTTATCCTTTTGGCATTTACAAATTATGATCTTTATCATTCACCTCCAGGCAATCTAGTTGACTGGGTTGGATTCCAGAACTTTATCGATATCTATAAGTTGGATATTTGGAGAAAAACATTCTTTGCTGTATTAGCTTGGACAATTGTTTGGACTTTTGGAGCTACTACTTTCCAAGTAGCATTAGGAATTTTCCTGGCAATCCTTGTTAATCAAAAGGATCTAAAAGGTAAAGCGATGATCCGTACCATCATGATTTTACCTTGGGCGGTTCCGTCATTTATCACGATTTTAATTTTCTCGGGAATGTTCAATGAATCATTCGGTGTCATCAATAAATCGATCTTGCCTTTATTAGGGCTCGAAAGTGGTTTGCCGTGGATGACGAATGAACTGTGGACGAGATTAGCGTTAATTATGATTCAGACTTGGTTAGGGTTCCCGTTCATTTTTGCCATGACAACAGGAGTTCTGCAATCAATTCCAGATGAATTGTATGAAGCGGCAAATGTGGACGGTGCGTCCATTATGCAAAAGTTCTTTTCAATTACATTGCCGTTAGTGTTGTATGCGACGGCACCAATAATCATTACGCAGTACACGTTCAACTTTAATAACTTTAATGTTATTTTCCTATTCAATGGTGGCGGTCCTGCGATTCCGAGTCAGAATGCCGGGGGTACGGATATCCTCATTTCTTGGATCTATCGTCTGACTATGACCAGTGCGCAATACGGAAAAGCGGCTGCAGTAACCATGATTCTTTCAATCATTGTCATTTCCGTTGCGTTATGGCAATTTAAACGAACGAAATCTTTCCAAGAGGAGGATATGATGTAGCATGAGTAATAAAAAAAGCAGAATCATCCGACTCACGTTATCTTATTTAGCTATTTTAGCGATGGTTGCCATCGTGGTGTATCCATTGCTTTGGGTTATTGGGTCATCTTTTAATCCAGGACAAAGTTTATCGGGTTCAAAAATGTTCCCAGAGAATCCGACATTTAAACATTACGCTTTCTTGTTTGATACAGAGAAATCCAACTACCTTCTTTGGTATTGGAATTCGATGAAAATCAGTGTCATCACAATGGTTTTGACTGTTATCTCAGTGTCATTTACGGCGTATGCCTTTTCACGTTACCGTTTCTATGGAAGAAAGAACGGCTTGCTGACATTCTTAATCTTGCAAATGATTCCTAACTTTGCAGCACTAATTGCGATTTTCGTATTAGCGATTCGTACAGGGTTGATCGACACACACCTAGGATTGATTCTTGTATATGTTGGTGGGCAAATACCGATGAACACCTATTTGATGAAAGGTTATTTGGACACCATTCCAAGAGAATTGGATGAATCGGCAAAAATGGATGGTGCGGGTCATATGCGCATTTTCTTCCAGATTGTTATGCCTCTTGCTAAACCCATCATTGCGGTTGTTGCATTGTTCTCGTTCATTGCGCCATTGGGTGATTTCATCCTTGCACGGATCTTACTGCGTGATGATCAGAAATTCACACTTGCGGTCGGACTATACGAATTGGTTGCCAAGCAGTTTGGTAATGAATTCACAAAGTTCGCAGCAGGAGCCGTATTAGTGGCAATACCGATCGCGATTCTGTTCTTAATGTTCCAGAAGTATTTCGTATCTGGATTGACGGCAGGCGGAACAAAAGGGTAATAGCCAAGTTTTTTACGATGCATTTTATTAATTGTTAAGTGGAATCTGCTGCACTCCTGCGATTAGTCGTCGTCTAAAATTTTAGCAACGTGGGTGCAGATTCCAAAAACATTTTTATAAAGCCTTAACTTAAAGGGGGAGCGGGGAATGAGGAACGTATTATATACACTCATTTTAATTCCGTTTCTTCTTTTTTGCGCATTTCCAGTAAGTGCTGTTGAAAAAGAAGAACGAAAGTGGCAGGATGAGTCCATTTATTTCATTATGGTCGATCGCTTCAATAATGGAGATACTGCAAACGATTTTGAAGTGAATACCGCAGACCTCAAGGAATATCATGGGGGAGATTTTAAAGGAATCACTGACAAGCTCGATTACATTCAAGACATGGGTTTCACGGCAATCTGGCTGACACCGGTATTTGATAATGAAGCACAAGGTTACCATGGATATTGGATCAATGACTTTTATAAAACCGAAGAACACTTCGGAACGATGGAAGAATTTAAGACATTAGTGGACGAAGCGCACAAACGAGATATGAAAGTCATTCTGGATTTTGTGGTCAACCATGTGGGACCAAATCATCCATGGGCTGAGGATGAACAAAAAAAAGATTGGTTTCATGAAAAGCAGCCAATTCTGAATTGGGATAACCAACAGGAAGTCGAGAATAATTGGTTGTACGATTTACCGGATTTCAATCAGGAAAACCCTGAAACACGAAAATATCTTTTGGATACCGCGAAATGGTGGATTGAAGAAACTGACGTGGATGGATACCGATTGGATACGGTCAAGCATGTACCAAAAGATTTCTGGACTGATTTCTCCAAAGAAGTGAAGTCTGTTAAAGAAGATTTCTATTTAATGGGTGAAGTTTGGCACAATGACCTTCGAGTGGTTGCAGCCTATGAAGACACAGGGATTGATGGATTCGTAGATTTCCCCCAAAATGAACAATTGCGTACTACATTTGCCAAGCCAGATCAAAGTCTCGGTTGGTTATTCACTTCATTGGATCGCAATAAAGCATTTTATAAACGACCGGAACTATTAGGGAATTTCATGGATAACCATGACATGAGTAGATTCACGCGGGACGTTTTGCAAAATAAGCAGAATCCTGTTACTCGCTGGAAATTGGCTCTTACTTATATTTATACTGCTCCTGGTATCCCGATTGTCTACAGTGGGTCGGAGATTGCCATGGATGGGGGGGAAGATCCTGATAACCGAAGAATGATGGAGTTTGACGGTGACAAAGAGTTGTTAACTTATCTTTCTAAACTTGGAGAATTGCGCAATGAACACACAGCCCTTACTAGAGGAGAACTTGTTCAGTTGCATGAAGCAAGTGGAATGGCTGTTTATAAACGCACCTATCAAGATGAAACGATTGTCGTCGCTATTAACAATACATCTAAATCGCAAACGGTGAAAATTAATAGTAAAGAAATTGCTGACGATAAACAATTAACAGGGTTATTAAGTGACATGCAGGTCAAAGAGAAAAGTGGGCAATATCACTTGACGATTAATGCAGAGACAGCGGAAATATTTACAGTTTCAGAGAAAAGTGGAATGGGCATGTATCCGATTGCCTTTGCAGCTGGTGTGATTTTGGTAAGTCTATTAGCGTTTTATGTATTAAGACGTTCCAAAAGAAAAATAACCAATTGAAATTTCACTATTGAGTAAATTAATACGCAAATAACCGTTATAATAAATTTATATGAATTTTTGGTTATGAAGTTCTTAAAGGGAGGATGAGGAGCTTTGGCCATCACAATCAAAGACGTTGCCAAACTATCAAATGTGGCACCATCAACCGTGTCGAGGGTCATCGCGAATAACCCTCGAATCAGTGAAAAAACAAAAATTAAAGTAAGAGCAGCAATGGATGAGCTTGGTTATCATCCAAACTTTATTGCGCGGAGTTTAGCCAATCAATCTACGAGAGTCATTGGATTGGTTTTACCAAACTCAACAGATGTATTCTTTCAAAATCCATTTTTCCCTACGGTATTACGAGGGTTAAGTGACGGTGCTAATGAGCGGCATTACGCTTTGCAAATCAATACTGGAAATACAGATGAAGAAATTTATGACGGAGTTGTCCAAATGGTTCAAGGTGGCCGAGTAGACGGCGTCATTCTTTTGTATTCACGTATTGAAGATAAGGTCCTGAATTATTTGAGAGAAAGAAAATTTCCTTTTGTCGTTATAGGAAAACCGTTTAAAGATGTTGACCAAATTACATATGTCGATAACGATAACTATAAAGCGACAAAAGAAGCGACGCGATACTTGTTAAGTCTGGGACATAAACAGATTGGTTTTATTGGTGGAGACTTGAACTTCGTGGTAACTGTGGAACGATTGCTTGGATTTGAAAAGGCATTGCGTGAAGCTGGACTGCAAAGCAACGACGATTACATTATTCACAGTCAGTTTTTACGTGAGGGTGGGCAAGAGGCGATAGGGAAGCTCATCAATTTGAAAGAACCGCCTACAGCTTTGGTAGTGGCTGATGATTTAATTGCACTTGGTGTTCTGAATACATTATTGGAAATGAATATTTCAGTCCCTGAAGATATGTCGATTATCAGCTTCAACAATGTGCTTTTCACCGAACTATCTCATCCGCCTTTGACATCAGTCGAAATCAATATTTTTGAAATCGGCTATCAGGCATCTAAGAGCATGATTCAACTTTTGGAAAATCCAAATGAACCAGTAAAAAGAATTATTGTGGACCATGAAATCATCAAGCGTCTTTCATGCTCTGAAAGTGTTAAAAATATCAGTGTCCTATAAGAAATTGATACAAAAAAGCTCGTCCAATGTTTCTTGGACGAGCTTTTTGTCATTTTAGTTGATCGTCGAAATAATTGACCACGCCATTGTATATGCCGAGTGAAGCTTGTTCCCTGAAATGTTCAGTCGTCACTGCACGCTCCTCGGACGGATTGCTGAGGAATCCAAGTTCTATCAAGATTGCTTGTTGACGATTTTCGCGCAACACGAGATAGTTTCCAGGTTGTGCACCGCGGTCTCGCAAGGAAATTTTATTTCCAAGTGCTCTATGAACACTTTGTGCAAGCCCTTTTTGGTAGCCATGCATGTAATACGTAGTGAAACCATTGATTGAGCTACTGTCAGTTGCATCATAATGAACACTGATAAAAGCATCTGCAGCAAGCTGATGCCCGATTGCCACGCGTTTTCTTAAGTCAACATACACATCAGAATCTCGTGTCATCACGACATTCGCACCTGCTGCTCGTAGTTTACTAGCTAATAATTCAGAAGTTCGAAGTGTTATGCCTTTTTCGTCAGTTCCTCTGGCGCCTGTTGTTCCATGATCATTTCCACCATGACCCGGGTCGACAACTACTGTGAGTCCATTTAATGTACCTTTTTTGCGTTTAGCCTTTGCCTGTTGTTGCTGTGTTTCTTTTTCTGTTGCATCAGTAGAGACCACCCAATTGGCCACATAACCTCTTTTGCCATTTGGAGTATTTACTTCATACCAATCACCAGATTGTCCAATCGTTACAAATGATTCACCAGCATTCGCTCTATACACGACTCCTCCTGAAGTGGAAGGCGTGGAACGCAAATTTGTACCGTTGTATACAATAAAGATATTTTTCGTAGATGCTTTCTTACTTTGTTGTTCAGTTTTCGGTTTCTCTGAGGTTGCAGCAGCGGCAGTTAATGTCCCATAAAACGAATAGACCCAGCCATGTTTTTTGGATGAAAGTTCAATCTTAACCCAATTGTGCTGTTTTTCTACAATCTTAAAACGTTCGCCTTTGTTGACGGTGGCAACTTTTTTTGCCGTTAAATCCGGTTTGGAACGGACATTTAAACTATTGACAGAAACTTCGAAGTGATTGCCATTCTTTGCGCTTTGCTGTTTCGATGGTTTTGATGAGTTGGTTTTAACCGTTATGTATTCTTTTGCTACAAAACCTTTAACTTGGTTAAATGAAACTTCTGCCCATTTTCCTTGTTCAGACAATAAAGTTGCTTGATCGCCAGCAGAGAGCTTAGTAAGAACTGCTGCATCAATGGAAGGTTGAGATCGGATATTCAGCCGGTCAACTTTGGAAATGACAACTTGTCCCGTTTGCTTTTTCTTCTCGCCCAATTGTTTTGTATACCATGATGCTACCCAGCCTTCAGATGTTCCTCGACGGACTTTTAACCAATCACCTTGCTTTTCAAGCACCAGCATTTGATCGCCCATTTTCAAAGAAGCAATAATCGGATAGGCAAGTCCCGGACCTGAACGCATATGTAAATTTGATACAGTCGACTGGACATTTTGACCTTCAGCTTGTATAGATGAAGGTAGTATAAGAGATAATAATAAAAATAGTGCTACAAGAATCTGCCCATTTTGTCGAAGTTGAAATTTTCTCATAAAATCCCTCCTTTTGTACATTGTAAAGACTGTTGACTGAAAAAACTATACCTTTCTGAAAAAAGGTTGACATCTCAAACGACAGTCATTAAGATAAGGTATAATCTGAATCAAACAAATTGCCAATGACCAAGAAAGTAGCTGTTTAAAACGCTGTTAAGAGAGGGAAAGACGTGGCTGAAATCTTTCCTACAGAAGCACTCAGTGAACAACACTTGATAGGTTTTTCGTCGAAATACCCTGCGGTGCAGTAGGCGAAAACGGAACCGGTCGTTATCCGGAGTTGAGAGGACACATGATTTTCGTGTCAATTAGGGTGGAACCGCGGAAGCTAACATTAGCTCTCGTCCCTTGCGTTTTTGCGCAAGGGGCGGGAGCTTTTTTATATTGTTAATGAAAGGAGCCATTAATATGTCGATTAATGTGCCAAGAGGAACAAAAGATTTACTGCCAGGTGAAACGGAAAAGTGGCAAGCTGTCGAAGAGTTAATTCGAGACACTTGCAGATTGTTTCAATACAAAGAAATTCGTACACCTATTTTTGAACATACCGAGCTGTTCACACGAAGTGTTGGGGATACAACGGATATCGTACAAAAAGAAATGTACACATTTACCGACAGAGGCGACCGCTCATTAACTTTACGTCCTGAAGGAACAGCATCAGTCGTACGTTCATTTGTAGAAAACAAGTTATTCGGGTTGCCAAATCAACCGGTTAAATTATATTACATGGGACCAATGTTCAGATACGAACGTCAACAGGCTGGTCGCTACCGTCAATTTGTCCAGTTTGGTATTGAGGCAATCGGCAGTAAAGATCCTGCGATTGATGCAGAAGTTATGGCGCTTGCCATGAATGTTTATAAAAAAGCCGGGTTGAAGAAAGTTAAATTGGTCATCAACTCTTTAGGTGATACGGAAAGCCGTCAAGCTCACCGCGATGCACTAATCGCTCACTTTGCACCGCACATCGAAGAATTTTGCTCAGACTGTCAAAATCGTCTGGAGAAAAATCCTCTTCGTATTCTTGATTGCAAAGTGGACCGTGAGAACCCATTAATGGGGACAGCTCCTAAGTTACCTGATTACTTAAATGAAGAATCAGCAGCTTATTTTGAAAAGGTAAAGCATTACCTAGAAATCTTAGCGATTAAATATGAAGTCGATCCAAACTTAGTGCGTGGTCTTGATTATTACAATCACACGGCATTTGAAATCATGAGTGAAGGTGAAGGTTTTGGTGCCATCACGACTTTGGCTGGCGGAGGAAGATACAATGGTCTTGTTGAGGATCTTGGTGGACCAGATGCACCAGGAATCGGCTTTGCAATGAGTATCGAACGATTATTGCTTGCGTTAGAAGCAGAAGGGCAGACATTCACAAACATCGATTCACTAGATGTTTACGTCGTAGCTATGGGTGAAGCAGCTAAAGACAAGGCCGTTTCGTTTGTCTCGCAACTTCGTCAAAACAATATTACAGCTGAAATGGATTACTTAGACCGTAAAGTAAAAGCTCAAATGAAATCAGCAGATCGCTTGAACGCTAAATTCTCAGTCGTTATCGGTGATAATGAACTTGAAACGGGCAAAGTATCATTAAAATATTTAGCTAATGGGTCACAGCAAGAACTAACATTTGAAGAGATCGTTGAACAGTATAAAGAAATCGCAACTAGAGCAATGGAGGAATTAGCATGACAAAACGTACACATCCATGTGGAGAAGTAGCAGAACAAGCAATTGGGCAACAAGTGGTATTAAAAGGATGGGTACAAAAAAGACGTGACTTGGGCGGATTGATTTTCTTGGACCTTCGCGACCGTTCTGGAATTGTACAAATTGTTTTCAACCCGGATATTTCACAAGAAGCATTGGCTATCGCAGACAAATTACGTAATGAGTTTGTTATTGAATTGAGCGGGGAAGTCGTTGCGCGTCAGGAATCACAAGTAAATCCGAACATGAAAACGGGACGCATCGAAGTACAGGCATCTCACGTGACAATTATTAATGAAGCAAAAAATCCACCATTTGCAATTGAAAACCAAACGGATGTAAGTGAAGACTTACGCTTGAAATACCGTTATCTTGACCTTCGTCGTCCGGTTATGTATGAAACATTTAAAATGCGCTCTGAAGTAACTAAGTCCATTCGCCGTTTTCTGGATGAAGAAGCATTCCTGGAAGTCGAAACACCGATTCTTACGAAATCGACACCAGAAGGAGCACGTGACTATTTAGTACCAAGTCGCGTACATGATGGAGAATTTTATGCATTGCCTCAATCACCACAATTATTTAAACAAATGTTGATGGTGTCAGGATTTGAAAAATACTACCAGATTGCTCGTTGTTTCCGCGATGAAGATTTGCGTGCAGACCGTCAACCTGAGTTCACTCAAATTGACATGGAAATGAGTTTCATGTCAATGGAAGAGATTCTGGAAATGAACGAACGCATGATGAAAAAAATGATGAAAGACGTCAAAGGCATTGAGATTGAAATACCTTTCCGACGTATGAAATATACAGAAGCGATGGAGCGTTTTGGCTCTGATAAACCAGATGTTCGTTTTGGTCTTGAGTTGCAAGACGTGTCAGCTTTGGTTGCTGATTCTTCATTCAAAGTTTTTGCAAGTGCAGTTGAAAATGGCGGACAAGTGAAGGCAATCAATGTTAAAGGTTCAGCTGACAACTACTCACGAAAAGACATCGATGCGTTAGGCGAATTTGCGGGTCGTTACGGTGCAAAAGGTCTTGCTTGGTTAAAAGTGGATGCTGAAGGATTAAAAGGTCCGATTGCGAAATTCTTTGAAGGAGAAGCAGGCGAGAAGTTAGCGCAAACCCTTGAAGCTGAAGCGGGAGATTTACTATTGTTTGTAGCTGATAAAAAATCGGTTGTTGCAGATTCTTTAGGAGCTCTTCGCATGAAGTTAGGAAAAGAACTGCAGTTGATTGACGAAAGTCAATTTGCATTCTTATGGATTATTGACTGGCCTTTGTTTGAATATGACGATCAAGATGGCCGTTACTATGCAGCTCACCATCCATTTACAATGCCTTTCGTTGAAGACATTGAATTAATGGATACAGATCCTGCAAACGTTCGTGCTCAGGCATATGACTTAGTGTTAAATGGTTATGAGCTTGGTGGTGGATCACTGCGAATTTATGCACGTGACGTGCAAGAGAAAATGTTCAGTATTCTCGGTTTCTCTCAGGAAGAAGCGACTGCTCAGTTCGGATTCTTACTTGAAGCGTTTGAATATGGGACACCACCACACGGCGGGATTGCGCTAGGATTGGACCGATTAGTCATGTTATTGGCTGGCCGCACAAACTTACGTGACACCATCGCTTTCCCGAAAACAGCTAGTGCCAGCGACATTTTGACGAAGGCTCCAAGTCCTGTTTCGGAAGAACAATTAAAAGATTTATCCTTGGCAATCAGTATTCAGAAAAATCTAAAAACAGAAGAGTAAGAGGCTTGAAATTCTAAAATAGATATGATAGGATACTTGTAACACGAATCCTGATGTGTTCGTTAATTGCCAATCGCTTTTGACCGAACAATAATATCGTCGGGAATCCTCCTTTTATAATGGCTAACATGCCCCCAGGGGACGTTATAAGTTATAAAGTGGATACCCACCTGCTGTGTGCGGGTTCAAAACGATACGCTTCATAATGACGGCACGATTGGGATTCGTCATACATTACGTATAACCCCTCTAGCTTGTTTTAGGCTAGAGGGTTTTTAATGAGTCTAATTCCTACTAAAACGATATAGATTGCGAGGACATCAAATGTTACACCAATTTTCACGAAACGAATTAGCAATCGGCACAGAAGGCGTTGAACTTTTAAAGAACACTACCGTTGCCATTTTAGGTGTTGGAGGCGTAGGTTCGTTTGCAGCTGAAGCCTGCGCAAGAAGCGGTATCGGCAAGATTATTTTGGTCGATAAAGATAATGTGGATATTACCAATATCAATCGTCAATTAGTCGCTTATACTTCAACTGTTGGACGCTCGAAGTCCGAAGTGATGAAAGAACGAATTCTGGATATTAATCCTGCTTGTGAAGTTCATGATTTACACATGTTCTACACAGAAGAAACGTATGAAGAATTTTTCAGCCACAACTTGGATTACGTCATTGATGCATCAGACACCATCATCTACAAAATTCATTTGATGAAAGAATGTTTAGCTCGCGGCGTTAAAGTTATTTCCAGTATGGGTGCAGCAAACAAAACAGATCCGACACGTTTTAAAATTGCGGACATTTCGAAAACGCATACAGATCCTTTGGCAAAAGTAATTCGAACGAAACTGCGCAAAGAAGGAATTTATAAAGGCATTCCGGTTGTCTTTTCGGATGAAAGCCCTATTGTGGTGAGGGAAGATGTCGTCGAAACGGTCGGTAAGCCTGATGCGAAGATTCGCAAAGCAAAAATGCCACCATCATCGAATGCATTTGTGCCGTCAGTAGCCGGATTAGTGGCAGCAAGCTGGGTCATTAATGATATTACGAAAGAAATACCGGTAAAACGTGTACGTTCATAATGGATGAGTGAAGGCAACCCCTCAATTTTAACTGGGGTTGTCTTTTTTCTTGTGATGAATTAGGTGATAGGGGCAACTATTTGTTCGATAGGGGCAACTTTTGTGCGGATTGGGGCAACTTTCGAACGAATAGGGGCAACTAACCAATTTTCTCCTAATTCCTCAATCTTTCTCACCTCAAAAAAAAGACCTGAAATCGCTCACCGGCGATTCAGGTCTTCTTTCCTTTAAATGATTCCAGCTTCTGATAAATTCCCGCGAGTTTCTTTTCTTCTCCCGCAAGTACTGGTTCATAAAACTTCGTACCGATTAAATTGTCCGGCAAATATGTTTGATTGACCCAACCACCAAATGATCCAATTGGAGTATTATGCGGATATAAATAGCCTTCGTGTCCAAGTGCGGCCGCTCCAGCATAATGGGTATCTCTCAAATGGCTTGGGATATCGCCAACTTTTCCTGCATGTATCGAAGCAATGGCGGCATCGATCGCTTTATAGGCTGAATTGGATTTCTCCGATAGACACATTTCCACAACAGCGTTAGCTAAAGGAATGCGTGCTTCAGGTAAGCCCAATCGCTCGGCAGCTTGAATGCTTGCAAGGACATGTGCGCCAACTGAAGGATTCGCAACACCGATATCTTCGTACGCCATGACGAGGAGGCGTCTTGAGACGGCAACCAAATCGCCATTTTCAAGTAAGTGCGCCAAATAATACATGGCTGCATTGACATCACTGCCGCGTACTGATTTTTGCAATGCCGACAATAAATTATAAAAGTGCGAACCTTTTTTATCCCCGAAAACACCGATGCGATCGACGAGGTTTTGCACCATCGCATCTTCCACAATAGTGACGCCATCTTCTTCATCGGAAGCTGAAACGACCGACTCTAGAATTGTGAGTGCTTTTCGTGCATCTCCGTTAGCAGCTTCCGCAATTTTTAGTTGCTGTTGTTCAGACATCTCAATCTTCTGTCGACCGAGGCCTCGCTTGTCATCCTGCAAGGCGCGTTGAATCAGCACCATTAAATCCTCAGCAGTCAAACGTTTCAATTGTTTAATTTCACCGCAACGTGAACGGATAGCGGGATTGACATCATGAAATGGGTTTTCCGTTGTTGCCCCAATTAATACGATAGCACCGCTTTCAACATGGGGGAGAAGTGCGTCCTGCTGCAATTTATTGAATCGATGGATCTCATCTAAAAATAGCAGCACTTTTCCGGTAACACGTGATTCTGCCACCACATCTTCGATATCTTTCTTGCCTGAGCGTGTTGCATTGAGTGCAATAAATGGAAGGTTGCACGTTCCAGCAATGGCATAAGCTAAAGAAGTTTTCCCAATTCCCGGTTCTCCGTATAACAACATGGAGGGAACATGGCCATTCGTAATCATTTTATATAAAGGTGTATGTTTTCCGATGATGTCTTGCTGACCTGCGATTTCATCCAATTTTTGCGGTCTCATTCGATAAGCAAGGGGTTCGTTTTGCATCATGAGTACCTCCTAAATTCGTACATTTGTTCTCTAGTATACGTGTTGCTGGATAAAAAGTCATTTCACAGGCGATTGGTCGGAAATGTGATATACTATGTAGATGAATTTTAAGGATTATACGGGGTGAAAAACGTGAGAATTTCGACAAAAGGTCGTTACGGCTTAACGATTATGATAGAGTTAGCGAAACAATTTGGAGAAGGGCCAGTACCTCTCCGTCAAATAGCAGCAGACAATGATTTATCAGAAGCCTACTTAGAACAATTGGTTTCTCCACTCCGTAATTCGGGTCTTGTTAAAAGTGTCCGTGGAGCACACGGTGGCTACATGCTTTCAAAACCTCCGCATTTAATTTCAGCAGGAGATGTGATTCGTGTACTAGAAGGACCGATTCAACCCGTAGAAGGCATTGAAAACGAAGCACCTCCGCAAAGGGAATTATGGCTACGAATTCGTGATGCCGTTAAAACGGTTTTAGATACAACTACGATTGAAGATTTAGCTAAATATAGTGACACGTCATCTGATGATGGCTATATGTACTACATTTAAGTACGTGTTCAAAAACCTCAACACAAAAGGTTCTTTGAATAACCTTTATAAAGGAGTTCGACATGAATAGAATTTACTTAGACCACGCAGCTACTTCTCCTGTGCATCCACAAGTGATAAATAAATTGGTCGAAACGATGGAGAAAGCTTACGGTAATCCTTCGAGCATCCATGCAACTGGTCGGGAAGCCCGAAAAGAGTTGGACAATGCCCGTTTAATATTAGCAAAAAGTATTGGGGCAAAAGATCAGGATATCATTTTGACGAGTGGCGGGACGGAAGCAGATAATTTGGCGATTTTCGGTACGGCTTATGCGCGCAAAAATCTGGGGTCACATATTATCACGTCTCAAATTGAGCATCATGCCGTTTTGCATGCGTGTGAAAAGCTTGAAAAAGAAGGTTTTGATGTGACTTATTTGCCTGTCAATGAACAAGGACAAGTGTCAATCGAAGACTTTAAACAAGCATTACGTGACGACACCATTTTAGTGACGATCATGCTCGGTAATAACGAAGTTGGTGCCATACAACCGATTCAAGAAATCGGTCTCTTTTTGAAAGACCACCAGGCAACATTCCATACAGATGCTGTACAAGCATACGGATTGATGCCAATTTCAGTTGAAGACCTTCATGTGGATTTATTGTCTGTTTCATCTCATAAAATCAACGGGCCTAAAGGAATCGGATTCCTTTATCAGCGAAAAGCAACAAAATTGTCACCACAGCTTTTTGGTGGACAACAGGAACGTAAACGCCGAGCAGGTACGGAAAACGTTCCAAGTGTACTGGCATTTGCTGAGGCAGTATCGATTGCACAAGAGACCATGGATGAAAAACAAAAATTGTACCAAAATTTCAAAGAAATCATGATCTCCACATGGAAAGACAAAGGGATTGCATTCCAAGTTAACGGCAATGTACAATCGACTCTTCCGCATATTTTAAACGTCAGCTTCAAAGGAACGGATGTTGAAGCACTGTTGGTCAATTTGGACATGGCTGGACTTTCTGTATCGAGCGGCTCCGCTTGTACAGCAGGTTCCATTGACCCATCCCATGTTCTTGTTGCAATGTTCGGCGAAAATGCGGATGAACTTCGTAATTCAATCCGCTTTAGTTTTGGCTATGGTGTAACAGAAGACGATATTATGGAAGCTGCTACGAAAACAGCTACCGTATTAAATAGACTTGTGAAATAAATGTAGAAAAAGGTGAAAGAAATGCAACAACTAAAAAGTCCTGCAGAAACACGTGTCGTTGTCGGCATGTCGGGCGGCGTTGATTCGTCCGTTGCAGCATATTTATTAAAAGAACAAGGGTACGACGTCATCGGGATTTTTATGAAAAACTGGGATGACACCGACGAAAATGGTGTGTGTACAGCGACTGAAGATTATGATGATGTAATCAAAGTCTGCAATCAAATCGGTATTCCGTACTACGCAGTGAATTTTGAAAAACAATACTGGGATAAAGTGTTCACTTACTTCTTGGAAGAATACAAAGCAGGCAGAACCCCAAATCCTGATGTAATGTGCAATAAAGAAATTAAATTCAAAGCATTCCTCGAGCATGCGATTAGTTTAGGTGCTGATTATTTGGCAACCGGACATTACGCACAAGTCAAAGAAGTGGATGGGGAAACTCAACTTCTTCGCGGACTTGATAACAATAAAGATCAAACGTATTTCTTGAATCAATTGAATCAGGAGCAATTATCGAAAGTGATGTTCCCAATCGGTCATCTCGAAAAGAAATTAGTGCGTGAAATCGCTGCTGAAGCTGGATTAGCAACTGCAACGAAAAAAGATTCAACAGGCATTTGTTTTATCGGCGAACGGAACTTCAAGGAATTTTTGAGCCAATACTTACCGGCACAGCCTGGTAATATGGTGACAATGGACGGGAAAGTCATGGGACGTCATGAGGGTCTAATGTATTACACAATCGGTCAACGTCAAGGATTGGGCATTGGTGGAGCTGGAGACCCTTGGTTTGTTCTTGGGAAAAACCTTGAGAATAACGAATTGCTGGTGGGTCAGAACATCCATCACGAAGCGCTATTTTCTGATCAATTAACAGCCGTTAATATGAGCTTTACAACGAATGCACAAAAAGACAAAATATTCTCATGTACTGCGAAATTCAGATACCGTCAGGAAGACGTAAAAGTTGATGTGGAATTAACGGAAAACAACGGGGCAATTATTACTTTCGCTGAGCCTGTCCGTGCGATTACACCTGGTCAAGCTGTTGTTTTATATGACGGGGATTTGTGTCTTGGTGGCGGAACAATTGATGAAGTCATTAAGAACGGCAAAAAATTGACATACGTAGGTTAATGAACAAGGAGTGAGAAGATGAAAGAACTAGAACTTGGCATTGCAGCCATTCAAAATAAAGATTACGAACAAGCAGTGGTGCATTTCAATAATGCAATTGAAGAGGAACCGAATAATCCACTTGGCTATATTAACTTTGGAAACTTATTGGCACGCATGAATGAAACAGAACGTGCTGAACGCTTCTTCCAAAAAGCCATTACTTTGGATGGTGAAGCGGCGACTGCCTTCTATGGATTAGCTAATTTATATTACGAGCAGGAACGTTATGAAGAAGCGGCGAAGCTTTATGAGAAATCAATCCAGTTTGGTATTCAAGGTGCCGACGCTTACTTTATGCTTGGAAAATGTTTCGAACGTTTAGGAAATCCTAAACTTGCATTGCCTTATTTACAACGTGCAGCGGAACTTGAGCCAACAGACGTTCAAATTCGTCTGTCTTACGGCATTGGGTTAGCAGCTCTTGAAATGTTCAAGGAAGCTGAACCGGAATTTATGTATGTCATTCATGAAGACTTAAACAATGCAGATGCTCACTATAATTTGGGCGTATTATACGCTGTTTCCACTGAACGTACGGATGATGCGTTGTATCATTTAAAACAGGCGTATACGCTACAACCGAATTTTGATCAGGCACGTTATGTGTATGACATGATTGCATTAAGAAATTAACCATTTTAGGAGGCGACAGCTTTGCCAAATCAAATCGATTTATTTCAACAAGAACCGATGTATATTACAGGCAAACCTGTCGTCACCATTTTTCATAATTCCACTAATTTATTCTCCATCGTCAAACTAAAAGTCAACGAAACAAACTCTACATATGAAGATAAAGAAATCATTGTAACCGGCTATTTCCCTCCATTGATGAATGAAGAAACGTATCGTTTTACAGGTCAAATCAAACAGCATCCAAAATACGGAACACAGTTCCAAGTGGAAACGTTCGCAAAAGACGTTCCGGAGACCGAACAAGGCATCATTCATTATTTGTCGAGTGACTTATTTCATGGAATTGGCCGAAAAACGGCCGAAACCATTGTTAAAAAGCTAGGAAAAGACGCAATCCGTCTCATTTTGGATGACCCGGAAGCGCTTGATGCCGTACCGCGTCTTGCGAAAGAGAAAAAAGAAACGATCCGGATGACGCTTGAGCAAAACCTTGGTTTGGAACGAGTCATGATTCAATTAAATGAATGGGGTTTTGGTCCTCAACTAGCGATGCGTATTTACCAGACGTATCGTGAAGAGACGATTGAAGTGTTAATGAAAAACCCGTTTCGTCTGATTGAGGATGTGGAAGGTATTGGTTTTCATCGTGCGGATGAGCTAGGTTCCAAACTGGGCATGACCGGTAAACATCCCGACAGAATTAAAGCGGCTGTTTTCCACTTGCTGAATGCGGCTTCTCTAAGTGAAGGGCATGTTTACTTGCATGCAGAGCATATTTTGCCGAGCGTCAAGCAATTGCTGGAGTCTAGCCAATTTGAAGAAGTTCCATACGATGCAATTTCGACAGCATGTATGGAACTGGTCGAGGAAGGAAAACTGGCTGGCGAAATGTCTCGTTTTTATTTGCCATCTCTCTATTTTTCTGAAGTAGGGATCGCCTCCAAACTGGAAACGTTGATTCAGGAACAACAGGAAAGAACAGGTTTTCCAACGTCTGAAATCCGCAAAGCTTTAGGCGAAGCGGAAGAGAGGCTTGGGGTTTCCTATGCAGAGACGCAAATAGCGGCCATTGAACTTGGGATGAACGCATCCGTCATGTTGCTGACAGGTGGACCTGGTACAGGGAAGACGACCGTCGTCAGGGGACTTGTCGAAGTTTACGCTGAATTGCACGGATTGACGCTCGATCCAAAAGAGTACGCGAAAAAACAGGAACCCTTTCCGATTATTTTAGCTGCGCCGACTGGTCGTGCTGCAAAACGTTTGAATGAATCCACGGGTCTTCCGTCCATGACCATCCATCGTTTGCTCGGATTTACTGGTCAGGAAAAAGAAGAAGAAACAGAACGTGATATTAAAGGAAATCTAATCATTATCGATGAAATGTCGATGGTAGATACTTGGCTTGCCCATCAATTGCTAAAAGCAATTCCTGAAGGAGCACAGGTTATATTCGTGGGTGATCAGGATCAATTGCCTCCTGTAGGACCTGGTCAAGTATTGAAAGATTTACTTGCTTCAAAACGCATTCCAACGGTGGAACTGACGGACATTTATAGACAATCTGCCGGTTCATCCATTATCGAGCTTGCACATCAAATGAAAAAAGGGCAATTGCCGACGAACCTAATTGATAAAACGAGTGATCGGTCGTTCATAAAAGCAGGTCCTGAACAAATCCCTAAAGTGGTTGAACAAGTAATCAAGAGCGCTTTGGCTAAAGGCCATACAATAAAAGAATTGCAAGTTCTTGCGCCCATGTATAAAGGTCCTGCAGGAATTGATGCCCTCAATAAAATGATTCAACAAATGGTCAATCCAAATGATACGAAAAAGCGTAAGGAAATCGTTTTCGGTGAAACGACGTATCGAATTGGAGATAAAGTTCTGCAACTTGTCAATCAGCCGGAAAGCCAAGTGTATAACGGGGATATGGGCGAAGTGATCAGTATTTCGAAAGCCAGCGAAAATGTCGAGAAACAGGACATGTTGGTTGTGTCATTCGAAGGGATAGAGGTAACTTATCAACGGAATGATTTAGGACAGTTGACGCTCGCTTATTGCTGTTCTATTCATAAATCGCAGGGCAGTGAGTTTCCAATCGTCATCATGCCGGTCGTCCGCAGTTATATGAAAATGCTACGACGGAATTTACTATACACAGGAATCACTCGCGCTAAAAACTTTCTCATTCTTTGTGGGGACGCCGAAGTTTTTAAATTTGGTATCGAGCGCAATGATGATCTTGCGCGTCTGACATCACTGAAAGAACGCTTAAGTGAAGAAGCAGTGCCTGTGACTGAACCGATTGTGGAGGATGAAGGCAGTGAAGTTGTGAATGAAGTTGCTGATGAGAACGAAAAGGAAATTTCTTTAACAGCTTCAAACCATTTGACGATTCATCCTTTAGTCGGCATGAATGGCACCACTCCTTATGACTTTTTAGATAAAGCTGAATGACGAATTTAAGTTAACTATAAATGTAGAAGTTATATGGAAATCAGGCAGGTACCGCCACTTCGCTTTCCGTGGGCTTGGCTTCAGCCTCCAGTGGGGGTCTTCAGCACAAGCTATTCCCACAGGAGTCTTCGTGGCGGTCCCTGCCATTGTCTCTTCATCAATAAAATTATTAATACTTTTGAAGGAATCTGCACACGTAAATTACATTGAATGTATTTTTACATGTTTTTCAATTCATACATAACTCCTTGTGGAATAGGGAGGGATAGGGGTGTACGATGATAAAAGCAGTTGTTTTTGATTTTGATGGGCTGATTATTGATACGGAGACTATTTGGTATGAAGCATTTAAAGAAGCTCTTAGTCAGTTTGAGGTTGACTTGAGCATTGATCAGTTTGCGTTGGTCATTGGCACGGATGATACAGTACTGAATCAATATATGTTGGACAATTTAAAAGAATCGGCAACGATTACTGAAGTCCGAGAATTAGCATCTAGTCTATTTCACGAAAAAATTGGTCAACCTTCTTTAAGAGAGGGAGTAGAAGATTATTTAATTGCGTCCAAAGAAGCGGGCCTTAAAATCGGATTGGCTTCGAGTTCGAAAAGAAGTTGGGTAGAAAAGTACTTGAAGCAACTTGACATTCTTCCTTATTTTGAAGTGATTAAAACAAGTGATGATGTAACCTCCGTTAAACCAGATCCAGAACTTTACCTGCAAGCCATCAAAGCATTAGGTGTGAAACCAGAAGAAGCGGTAGCATTTGAAGATTCCTTGAATGGATTGAAGGCGGCTCGAGCAGCCGGCTTGAAGTGTGTAATCTTCCCGAATCCAGTAACAACCAATCTTGCTTTTGAAGATTACAGTCTGAGGTTTTCTTCGATGGCGGAACGACCTTTGCCGCTAATTCTTAAAGAGATAATTTAAATATTGTCCATGGTACAGGATTAACCTCAGTATTTTCCATGTACTTTTCAAAAGTCATTTGACACATCCGTAATTGTTTTTTATAATTCAAACAAATGAATGAAAACGTTGATGGAGAAAGTACATATGTGAAGCTTGTAAAAGAAAGAGGTTCCTTGGCTGAAAGAACCTTCAAGTGGATGTTATGGAAAGCTACTCCTGAGTGCAGCTAATCACTGCCGTAAGCCGCGTTAAGGCATAATCGAGAGACAGCAAATTCGTTTGCTGTAACTAGGGTGGTACCGCGAATTGAAGCCTTCGTCCCTTTTTTAGGGATGAGGGCTTTTTCTATTGTCTAGACTTCCAGGACCAGCTCTTCCCGCAAGCGCCAGCAGGCTTCTCGACCCACGACTCCAAAGGTCAGTGTCTAGTTTTACAGGCCATACCGCTCTTAAGCTTCACATCTTCTTCTTCGGAATCAGATGATTCGGCATCAGAATCGGATTAAATCAGTCTGTCAATCTTTCAAGGTGTCGAGCTGAACATGCGCTTTAAGCTTTATAATTTAAGGAGGAATACTTAATGAAAACTGCAGCAGAAATCCGTCGTATGTATTTAGACTTTTTTATTGAAAAAGGTCATGCTTTAGAACCAAGTGCACCACTAGTACCAATTAACGATAACTCACTACTTTGGATCAACAGTGGTGTAGCTACGTTGAAAAAATATTTTGATGGACGCGTAATTCCTGACAATCCACGCATTACGAATGCACAAAAATCAATTCGTACAAATGACATTGAGAATGTCGGTAAAACAGCACGTCATCATACGTTCTTTGAAATGTTAGGGAACTTCTCAATCGGTGAATACTTCAAAAAAGAAGCAATTCATTGGGCATGGGAATTTTTGACCGATAAAAAATGGATCGGATTTGACCCTGAATTGCTATCCATCACTGTTCACCCAGAAGATGAAGAAGCATACGCAATCTGGAGAGACCAAATCGGTATTCCAGAAGCTCGTATCATTCGCTTAGAAGGGAACTTCTGGGACATCGGGGAAGGTCCAAGTGGTCCAAACTCGGAAATTTTCTACGACCGTGGCGAGAGTTATGGCAACGACATGACGGATCCAGAAATGTATCCAGGTGGGGAAAATGATCGTTACTTAGAAATTTGGAACTTGGTGTTCTCAGAATTCAACCATAATCCAGATCATACCTACACGCCGCTTCCAAAACAAAACATTGATACAGGAATGGGTCTTGAACGTATGGCTTGTGTCGTACAAAATGTTCCTACGAACTTTGATACAGATTTATTCATGCCAATCATTCGCAAAACCGAAGAAGTATCCGGTAAAACCTACGGCAATGGCGGAGCAGATGATTTAGCGTTTAAAGTAATTGCTGACCATACACGTACAGTTGCTTTTGCAATTGGTGACGGAGCACTTCCTTCAAATGAAGGTCGCGGCTATGTATTACGTAGATTGTTGCGCCGTGCAGTGCGTTTTGGTAAAAACTTAGGAATTAACCGTCCATTCATGTTCAACTTAGTACCGATTATCGGCGAGATCATGAAGGATTTCTATCCGGAAGTCGATGCAAAACAAGAGTTCATCATGCGTGTTATTAAAAATGAAGAAGAACGTTTCCATGAGACATTACAAGACGGTCTTGGCATTTTGTCTAATGTCATTTCAACTCAGCAAGCTGCTGGTCTTTCAATCATTCCAGGCAGTGACGCATTCCGTCTTTACGACACATACGGTTTCCCTGTTGAGTTAACGGAAGAATATGCTGAAGAAGTTGGCATGACAGTTGACCATGAAGGCTTTAAAGCATCACTTGAAGCTCAGCGTACACGTGCTCGTTCAGCTCGTAAAGATGTTGATTCCATGCAGGTGCAGTCGGAAGTTTTAGGGAATATTAAAGAAGAAAGTCAATTCATTGGCTACGATACGACGGTCGTTTCTTCAAAAGTCCTAGTCATCGTAAAAGATGGAGAGCGTGTCAACCTTGCGCAAGAAGGCGACGAAGTAAAAGTCATTCTTGATCAAACGCCGTTCTACGCAGAAAGTGGTGGACAAATTGCCGATCACGGAACAATCGAGAATGATTTGTTCAAAGGGTTTGTAAAAGATGTTCAAAAAGCACCGAACGGACAAAACCTTCATACCGTGGTGATTGAATCAGGAGAACTTTCAGTTGATGCTGACGTAACTGCATCCGTAGACCAAACGTTGCGCAAATCAACAGTGAAAAACCATACAGCAACACATTTACTACACCAAGCGTTAAAAGACGTGCTGGGTACACATGTAAACCAAGCTGGTTCTTATGTTGGTCCAGATCGTTTAAGATTTGACTTCTCTCATTTCGGCCAAGTAACGAAAGAAGAATTGCTGACGATCGAACAACAAGTGAACGAGAAAATCTGGGAAGACATTCAAGTGGTTACCGGCTATCATGGAATTGATGAAGCGAAGCAAATGGGTGCAATGGCATTGTTCGGTGAAAAATATGGTGATATCGTACGTGTCGTTTCCATTGATCAATATTCACTGGAGCTTTGTGGTGGATGTCACGTAAGCAACACTTCACAAATCGGTTTCTTCAAACTTGTTAGTGAGAGTGGGATTGGTGCAGGTACACGCCGAATTGAAGCGGTAACAGGTAAAGCAGCATACCAGCTTGTAAAAGAAGAAGAGAGCATCTTAGAAGAAGCGGCTTCAGCTTTGAAAGCAAATACAAAAGATGTCGTAGCTCGCGTACAAGGCTTGCAACAGGAACTTCGCCAAGTTCAACGTGAAAATGAATCATTATCAGCTAAAATCGCGAATAGCCAAGCATCTTCCATTTTGGAAAAAGCACAGCAAATTGATGGCGTGACAGTATTGTCTGCTCGCGTTCAATCAAAAGACAACAACCAACTTCGTCAAATGATAGATGATCTTAAAACGAAAATGACTAAAGCGGTTATTGTCCTTGGAGCATCTGAAGGTGACAAAGTAATGTTGATTGCCGGTGTTACAAATGACTTAACTGGTGGAAAGTATCACGCAGGGAATATTGTTAAACATGTTGCTGAACAGTGCGACGGCAAAGGTGGCGGTCGTCCCGATATGGCAATGGCTGGTGCGAAAGATTCGTCGAAACTTGATGGAGCGTTACAATCTGTGTATGATTATGTCAAATCCGTTTAATAAAAAGTTGAAATCGGTTATACTGAACAAGTAACGAAAATATGCTTGTACAAGACAATCAGATTTTACTCCGAAAGCGAGGTGCTGATCATGAGTTCATTTGACAAGACAATGAAGTTTAATTTTCCGGAAGAGTCCATGGAACAAGAAGTGAAGCAAGTTATGCTTCATGTCCATTCGGCGCTTGAAGAGAAAGGGTATAACCCAATCAATCAAATTGTCGGCTACTTACTTTCGGGTGATCCGGCATATATTCCTCGCCACCAGGATGCACGAAATTTAATCCGTAAGCTTGAGCGTGATGAAATCTTAGAAGAGCTTGTAAAGTTCTACATCAAGAAGAATAACGAGGCATAAGTTATGAGAGTAATGGGCTTGGACGTTGGGACGAAAACAGTGGGTGTCGCAATCAGTGACGCCTTCGGTTGGACCGCCCAAGGGATTGAAACTATCAAAATTGATGAAGCAAATGAAAAATTTGGCATGGAACGTATTGCCGAGTTGGTGAAGTTGCATGAAGTATCATCGTTTGTGGTCGGATATCCGAAAAACATGAATAATTCGATTGGACCACGCGCCGAAGCTTCTGAACGCTATGCGGAATTATTGCATCAAACGTTTGAAAAACCCGTTTTTCTATGGGACGAACGGTTAACGACATCCGCTGCGGAAAAGATGCTGATCAGTGCAGACGTCAGTCGGAAAAAACGCAAAGAGGTCATTGATAAAATGGCCGCAGTTATGATTTTACAAGGCTATCTCGATAGTCAATCTATTAAGAGGTGATTACACATGGACCACGGTCAACAAAACATTACAGTAGTAGACGATAACGGTAACGAACAACTATGTGAAGTACTATTCACATTTGAATCAGATGAGTTCAGCAAATCTTACGTACTTTACTATCCACTAGGTGCGGAAGAAGATGAGAACGAAGAAATCGAAATTCACGCTTCTGCTTTCACACCATCTGAAGACGGAAAAGATGGCGAATTAATGCCAATCGAATCTGACGAAGAGTGGGCTATGATCGAAGAAATGTTAAACACTTTCTTAGAAGAAGAGGAAGAAGACGAAGAGTAGAATTAATTTTTAAAACACAGTCTGCCCCCGCATGGGACAGGCTGTGTTTTTTTGTTCTATTAAAAACAGTTACATAGTAGAGGTGCATTTGCGACTAGTTATCGCAGATAAAGTATGTTGTAAGCAAGAACACTCAAGTTTGTATTTTTTATCCTTGTCCAAGAAACATTTAGTAGAGGAAGCGATCCTATGAGGCAGAATGATGAAATATACATTCTGCCTTTTTCTTTTTTATAATAATCTTGTATAATAAATGTCAGATAGAGGGGGTTAACCCGTGGAAAATGAAACAAAAAAAGATATTATGTTTAAACGTATGAAAGAAAAGAAAAAAGAAGTGAAAATTGTCAGACGGATCGTGCTTGCAATCGTTTTGATTGTATTGATTGGTGGAGGAATTACAGCTTACAGTGGTTACAAGTATGTAAAAAGCGCATTGCAGCCAGTCGATGAAAAATCGGAAGAAATCATTCCAGTCAAAGTCGAAATTGGTTCGAACCTCGATTCGATTGCAGCGCTACTTGAAAAGAATGAAATCATTAAAGATGCGCGTATCTTCAAGTATTATGCGAAGTTCAATAATGAATCAGATTTCCAAGCAGGTGATTATGGCTTAACCAAATCAATGACTTTTGATGAATTAATTGAAAGTTTGAAGTCTGGTAAAGTTTACCGTGAACCCATCTTCTCAATGACGATTCCTGAAGGCCGTACACTAGAAGAAATTGCAGCGCGTGTAGAAGAAAAAACATCGTATACGTCCAAAGAATTCTTAGACCTTGTCACAAATCCGGATTTCATCGATCAGATGATTGCCAAATACCCAAATATTTTGACGGAAGATATTAAAGGACCGGACCTTCGTCATGCATTGGAAGGGTATTTATTCCCGGCAACCTATGCTTATTATGAAGAGAATCCTTCATTAGAATCTATTGTTGATCAAATGTTGAGTAAGACTGCAAATACAATGGCACAATACACAGACCAGCTTGCTGAAGAGCAAAAATCTGTTCATTGGTTGTTAACATTTGCCTCACTGCTTGAAGAAGAAGCAACAGCAGATACTGACAGGGAGATGATTGCAAGTGTTTTCAATAACCGCATGGAAAAGAAAATGCCTTTGCAGACAGATCCGACAGTCCTATATGCCCTTGGGGAACATAAAGACCGTGTGTTGTATGATGATTTAGAAATCGATCATCCATACAATACGTATAAAATTCAAGGATTGCCACCTGGCCCAATTTCCAATCCAGGAACACAATCTATCGAAGCGGTTCTGAATGCACCTGAATCTGAGAATTTTTATTTCCTTGCTGATAAAGAAGGCGTCAATCATTTCTCGAAAACTTATGACGAACATTTAGCGAAAATTGAACAATATTTACGCTAATCGTGACAAGATTGTCACCATTAGCGCAGAAAGAAAGGAAGGCTATCGCTTTCCTTCTTTTTTTATGATAAGATTGGGTGTAATTTTTGTGCGTTAAAGGAGTCAGACTGGACATGGAAACTTCACAATCCTACATTACTTCACATATTAAGCAACGCCCTACTTTCCTGTCGAATATGGAACAATTCGCCAAAGAACAGCATATTCCGATCATGGAAATTGTAGCGATTGAATCACTTCTTCAATTTCTACGTCTGCAGCAACCGAAATCCGTTTTGGAAATCGGTTCAGCCATTGGCTACTCAGCTATCCGAATGGCACTGGCTTTACCAGAGGCAGTCATGACGACTATAGAAAAAGACGAAGGCCGTTTTCAATTGGCTTCAAGCTATGTGACAAAAGCTGAATTGACGGAAAGAATTCAACTTTTACAGGGCGATGCACTGGAAATAGATACGAACAAATTTAAACTTGATCAGTATGATGCGTTATTTATTGATGCCGCAAAAGGTCAATATCAACGTTTCTTTGACAAATATTCACCACTCGTTCCTAGCGGTGGTGTTATTTATTGTGATAACATGCTCATGCATGGTTTTACGGAAATTGACATTAAAGAAGTACCTAGAAGAAAACGCACCATGGTTCGTAACTTGCAACAGTTTACGTCATGGTTAATGAATCATGAAGAATATGAAACAACATTCCTGCCGATTGGTGATGGAATTACGATCAGTATAAAGAGGTGACTCGCATGAAAAAACCAGAATTACTTGTGACTCCGCAATCTGTGATGCATCTGGCACAATTGATTGAAGCTGGAGCAGACGCATTTTTAATCGGGGAACAACAATTTGGTCTGCGATTAGCAGGTGAGTTTACGATTGATGAAGTTGAACAATCAGTAACTCTTGCACACGCTGCCAACAAAAAAGTATATGTTGCCATGAATGCGCTTTACCATAATGACCGTGTTAATGATTTACGTCCATATATGGAAAAACTAGCAGCTATCGGAGTGGATGGGATAACTTTCGGTGACCCGGCCGTTGTCATGGCAAAACGTGAGGGAGAAATTGAAATCCCGCTTCACTGGAATACTGAAACGACTGCAACAAACTGGTTTACTGCCAACTACTGGGGAAGACGCGGCGCCAATCGTGCTGTGCTGGCTCGGGAGTTAAGCATGGAAGAAGTGATTGAAATTAAAGAAAACGCAGAAGTGGCTGTGGAAGTGCAAGTTCATGGTATGACCTGTATGTTCCAGTCGAAGCGTTCTTTACTCGGAAATTACTTTTTATATCAGGACAAAGCAATGGAAATCGAAAATCGCTCAAACAACAAGAACATGTTTTTGCATGATAAAGAACGTCATAATAAATATCCTATCTTTGAGGATGGGAATGGTACACATATTTTCAGTCCAAACGATATGTGCCTCATTGATGAATTGAATGAGCTAATTGATGCTGGAATTGATTCTTTTAAAATCGATGGCATTTTGCAAGAAGCAGACTATGTGACAAAAGTGACTGGTCTTTATCGTCAGGCAATTGATGCGTATATGGATTCACCAGATAAGTACGACAAAATTAAAAATGATTTATTAACGGAAATTGAAGAAATGCAACCGTCACTTCGACCACTCGATACCGGCTTTTTCTTCAAAGAAACCGTGTATTAAGGAAGGAGAGAATACCAATGGCATTGCTTCGACATGACCGAATTAGTGAAATTATTGATGGCAAACGTGTCATAGTTAAAAAGCCAGAACTTCTCGCTCCTGCAGGAGATCTTGAAAAACTGAAAATTGCTGTACATTATGGCGCGGACGCGGTGTTTATTGGTGGTCGTGAATTTGGATTACGTTCAAATGCTGGGAACTTTTCAATAGACGAAATGCGACAAGCGGTTGAGTTTGCAAATGGCTATGGTGCGAAAATTTACGTTACGACAAATATTTTTGCACATAACGAAAATATGTACGGTTTGGCACAATATTTAAAAGATATCGAATCAGCAGGCGTGACAGGCATTATTGTGGCGGATCCTTTAATTATTGAAACATGTCGACTGGAAGCACCGAAACTTGAAATTCATTTAAGTACACAACAATCCTTATCCAACTGGAAAGCTGTTCAATACTGGAAAGATGAAGGTTTGCACCGTGTCGTTCTTGCCCGAGAAACGAGTGGGGACGAAATTGAGGAAATGAAAGAAAAAGTCGATATCGAAATCGAAGCGTTCATTCATGGAGCCATGTGTATCGCGTACAGTGGACGATGCACGTTGTCGAATCACATGACAGCCCGCGACTCAAACCGTGGTGGCTGTTGCCAGTCTTGTCGATGGGATTATGATCTGTATCAATTGAACGATGGCAAGCAGGAACCTTTATTTAGTGAAGGCGATGCACCATTTGCCATGAGTCCTAAAGACTTGAAATTGGTCGAATCCATTCCTCGCATGATCGAGCTTGGAATTGACTCACTGAAAATAGAGGGTCGCATGAAATCCATTCATTATGTTGCAACTGTTGTCAGCGTATATCGAAAAGTAATCGATGCATACTGTGCAGATCCAGAAAACTTTGTGATAAAACGCGAATGGCTTGAAGAACTTGAAAAATGCGCGAACCGTGATACTGCAACTGCATTTTTTGAAGGCGAACCAACATTCGAAGAACAGATGTATGGTGTCCATGGGAGAAAAACGACAACGGACTTTATCGGTCTTGTGCTGGACTATGATGAAGAAACAAAAATGGTTACTTTGCAGCAACGAAATTACTTTGTAAAAGGGCAAGAAGTGGAATTCTTCGGCCCGGATATTGAAAATTTCCGCATGATCATTACAGAATTATGGGATGAAAAAGGGAATGAACTGGATGTTGCACGCCATCCGTTACAAATCGTTCGTTTCAAATCGGAAATCCCCGTACGACCAAATAACATGATGAGAAAGGAGCTTGTACGATGACATTTAAGCGCCCGCTTGTTATTGGTATTGCTGGTGGCTCTGGTTCAGGGAAAACAAGTGTTACCAAGGCAATTTATGACGTTTACAAAGAAAAAGCCGTTGTAGTAATCGAACAAGACTACTATTATAAAGACCAAAGCCATTTGGAATTTGAGGAGCGTCTTGCGACAAACTATGACCATCCTTTGGCTTTCGATACAGATCTATTAATTGAACATATACATCAACTTTTAAATCGTAAAGCAATCGAAAAACCGGTGTATGATTATGCAATTCATACACGTTCAAGCGAAACGATTGCCATTGAACCACAAGATGTTATTATATTGGAAGGTATTTTGGTTCTGGAAGACGAGCGCTTGCGCGATTTGATGGACATTAAATTGTTTGTCGATACGGACTCGGATTTACGCATCATTCGTCGGATCCTACGCGACATTAATGAGCGTGGACGTTCAATTGACTCAGTTGTCGAACAGTACATTTCTGTAGTACGTCCAATGCATAACCAATTTATTGAACCGACAAAAAGATATGCAGATATCATTATTCCTGAAGGCGGCCAAAATCAAGTTGCCATCGATTTAATGGTTACAAAAATTAAAACAATTCTTGAATCTGATATCATTGTGTAATATGATTGTGAAAGACTGACAAAATTATCTAAATACTTAGCCGCATATTCATAAGCTGCGAGACATAGTATTTTTATGAGTTAGCAAGTAGTTGAAGGAGTGAAATACATTGTCAACAGAAAAACAATACCCTATGACTGCTGCTGGAAAGCAGAAATTAGCGGACGAACTAGAATTCTTAAAAACGGTTAAACGTAAAGAAGTGGTAGAACGCATTAAGATTGCACGTAGCTTCGGTGACTTGTCCGAGAACTCAGAGTACGATTCTGCAAAAGAAGACCAAGCATTCGTTGAAGGACGTATCTCAACTTTAGAATCTATGATCCGCAATGCGGTCATTATTGAAGAAGACGAGCAAAACAACGACATCGTATCTCTTGGAAAAACAGTTTCGTTTATTGAAATTCCAGACGGTGATGAAGAAACTTACACAATCGTTGGTTCAGCGGAAGCAGATCCGATGGAAGGTCTCATTTCAAATGACTCACCAATCGCGAAAAGCCTAATTGGCCGTTCTGTTGGAGACCAAGTCAAGGTACTAACTCCTGGCGGCGAAATGGACGTCAAGATTGTCTCGATTAAATAATGTTAAATCCGCTCCTGTTTTCTGGGAGTGGATTTTTTGATTGTATGAGGGGGATCGAGTAGGATGCCAGCCGAAAAACAACAATCCATGACTGCAAGTGGACTGGAGAAGTTACAAGAAGAATTGACGGTATTAAAGACAGTGAAACGCAAAGAAGTAATCGAGCGTGTTAAAGCTTCCCGTTGTTTTGGACTGATTGAAAACTCCGATTACGAAACGGCTCGTGAGGATCAAGCGTTTATTGAAGGACGCATCTTAACATTGGAATCGTTAATCCGCAATGCAGTGATTATTGAAGAGGATGTACAAAATAATGACACTGTATCGCTTGGCAAAACCATTTCCTTTATTGAAATGCCGGATGGTGAAGAAGAGAGTTACACAATTGTGGGTTCAGCGGAAGCCGATCCGATTGAGGGTCTTATTTCAGCCGATTCGCCGATTGCAAGGAACTTAATCGGTTGCACAGTCGGAGAGCAAGTTAAAGTGAAAACTCCTGATGGGGAAATCTACGTCAAGATTGTATCAATCAAATAATTTTCTAAATCCACTCCTGCGATTAAAGAGTGGATTTTTTGTTTATTGTGGGGAATAGTAATTAGGAGGTAATTGGTTAGTTGCTCCGAAACAGGAGAAGTTGCTCCAAAAACTGTAAAAGTTGCTCCCAAATCACGAAAGTTGCTCCAAAAAACCAAAAGTTGCTCCAAAAACTTCTCCACACCAAAAAATCACCCGATTTCTAAACCAAATGAAACATTTCCTTAACACTTTCGTCTAAATTGTCATCAACATTTATGGTATCATGCTGTATATAAGGGGGAGTACGCATATGGCAAATACACAGCGTCGATATACCTCAAGAAGTAATCGACCAAATAAACCAAGCACGAACACCATATTAAATGCACTTATAGGTCTAGTAGTCGTCCTTATAATCATTACTGCCGGATTTATATTCCTAGGGAACGATGAACCAGAAAAAGCTGGGGACGAAGACAGTACGAAAGATACGGAGTCTGCAGAAACGGCAGATGGCTCGCAAGAAGAAACTGAAGAAGAGGTAGATCCTGAAGACCAAATCGGTTCTGAAGAAATTGCAGAAGAAACGGAAGACAGTGAATCGACTGAAGAAGAAACAGCTTCTGAAGAAGAAACAGCTTCTGAAGAAGAAACAACAACTGAAGAGGAATCTACCACTACTGAAGATTCAACGACAGGTGGCACAGTCACTTCAACACCTTCTGATGACCCGCTTGTATCTGAACGAATCGTTAATACAGCTTGGAAGCCGATTGGAACATCACAAACAGGTGAACATACGTCGGTGTATTCCGAAGGCCATGTGGACTGGGATGAAAAACTGAAAGCTATTGCTTATACAACTGGCTTATCCGCTGATAATATGATTGTATGGCGTATATCAAACGGTGGAAGTCCTCAGAAATCCATTGGTGTTGTTTCATCTAAAGATAAAGAAGAAAAATATCGTGTATATTTAGAGTGGGTAGACGGTGAAGGCTGGAAACCTGTAAAAATGGAGACTTTGAAAACATTGGACGGCGCCTATTGACTTTCGGCGCCGCTTTTATTATTTTTAGGGAAGTGTTTTTGAACGATACGATAAAAAACAGTCTAGCATCAAGTGTATTTAAAAACAGAGAAGAGGCGGAAACAATATGAAAATAGCAGTAATCGGCGCAATGGAACAAGAAGTTGAAGCGTTACGTTTGGCAATTGAAAGTCCACAGACAACAGTCATCGCAAACAGTGAATTCACTGAAGGTACATATGCTGGACATGAAGTAGTCTTGCTGAAAAGTGGAATCGGTAAAGTAAATGCAGCAATGTCGACGACCATTTTACTTCAACACTTTAAACCGGATGCAGTAATCAATACAGGTTCTGCTGGCGGATTTGACGCTGAACTGGAAGTGGGAGCGGTTGTCATTTCGGATGAAGTTCGTCACCATGATGTAGATGTAACAGCATTCGGCTATGAAATGGGACAAGTTCCTCAGTTACCTGCAGCATTCACAACGGACGCAAAACTTCGCAAGCTAGCTGAAGAGGCTGTGGAAGAATTAGGTCAGCATCAGTTTGCAACTGGACTCATTGCGACAGGAGACTCGTTTATGAACGATCCTGTACGCGTTGAGAGCGTGCGTACACATTTCCCTCACATGAAGGCTGCGGAAATGGAAGCGGCCGCTGTTGCGCAAGTGTGCCACCAATTCGACGTACCATTTGTCGTAATTCGTGCGTTGTCGGACATTGCTGGAAAAGAATCCTCAATTAGTTTTGATGAATTCCTACCGACAGCTGCAAAACATTCGACACAAATCGTTTTACACGTTATCAGTAAATTATAAGCACGTTTCCATGTTAAAATAGAGATTGATTGTTGGAGGCTCTTTCGATATCCAGTGAATCGAGAGAGTTTTTTTCATGTTTAAACAATTGATACAGCTTGACGAGCGCTCGTTTTTCAATGCGGGAAACGTAACTTCTTGAAATATTTAATTGCTTGGCGATCTGTTTTTGAGTCATCGGTTCAAATTGATGCAACCCATATCGCCGCTCAATAATTTCAATTTCGCGTTTCTCCAATTTGTCCAAATGTCGATAAAGTCTTGCCATTTGTTCTTTTTGTTCCAGTGTTTGTTGAGCAGTATCTTCGTCAGTTTGCAGGAGATCAGTAATTTGGAGTGAATGGCCATCTTTATCTGTGCCAATCGGTTCGTAGAGTGAGACATCTTTCTGTACTTTTTTCTGGGATCTCAAATGCATGAGAATTTCATTTTCGATGCAGCGGGCGGCGTATGTGGCGAGGCGAGTCTTTTTATCAGGAGTATAGCTTGCGACGGCTTTCATTAAACCGATTGTACCGATCGAAATGTAGTCATCGAGTTGTTCATGTTTTGGATGGAATTTTTTGACGATGTGCGCAACGAGACGCATATTCCGTTCAATTAATTCGTGTTTTGCCTCCTCATCACCGGCTAAGCAACGTTCAACATATATGGCTTCTTCTTCTTGGGATAGGGGCTTTCTAAATGCCTGACCTTTCAGGTAACCTAAGACTGCCGGAATTTCAATCCATAATTGCAGGACAGCAGACAATAAACCACTCATGATGATGTGCACCTCCATGTCGTCTTTTGTCACTATATGTTAACGACATAAAAAGCATGAAAAAAACGACCACAATTTGCGGTCGTTACACTTTTCGTAATGTAAATGTACTAATCATCAATATAGCCAAAATGAGCACGAGGAACATATAAAAGACTGGTGCAAATAGGGACAATCCAAAATAAGAAAGCGTCAATATCGTACCGGCAGCAGTAATCGGGAGACCAGTAAAGTAGCCATTCGAATCCATGATATTGAAACGGGCCAATCGAAATGCGCCGCTAGCAATATAAATGATGGTGATGACCATTCCAGCTGTTCCAAATTCAAATAAATCAACCATGTATATGAGAATCGCAGGGGCAACGCCGAATGAGATAATATCGCTCATGGAATCGAGTTGTTTTCCAAGTTCCGATTCTTGACCTAATTTACGAGCGACCATCCCGTCGAAACGATCCAGTAACGCTGCGATAAATATAAACAGAACACTATAGCTATAAGATTCGTTTAATGTGGTCATTATGGAAGCACCACCAAAGGATAAATTCCCGATGGTGATCATATTTGCTGCATGGGCTTTCATTTTTTTGATTGTGTGATCCACTCGATGCATTAAAAACAATGGACGACACTCCTTCTTGTGTAAAGTATTAGTTCATTATACTTCTTTCAACTAAAAAAAGGTAGAGCATATTTAGAACAGGTGGGATAACGTGAAACAGAAAATATACCAAACACTTATTGAACTGACGAATGGCAAGTGGTCATCGATGGCAATCCAGAAATTCGCGAAATCGTCATGGAGTCGCAAAGTGATTCCATCTTATATACGTACATACGGAATACAAATGCAGGAAGTTTCACAATCTATCGAAACATTTCCTACTTTGCATGATTTTTTTATCCGCAAAATTGATGCGCAGCATCGACCGATTGCACAAGGTGAAATGGAAGCAGGGAGTCCTGTAGATGCAAAAGTTGAATCGATTGGTTCGATTTCATCCACCGGCACTTTTTTAGTGAAGGAAAAGTCTTATACCGTGACAGATCTGGTTGGAAATATGGATCTGGCATCGCAATATCTTGGTGGAACCTATATGGTTTTTTATTTAAGTCCTGCTGATTATCATCGTATTCATAGTCCGGTAGACGGCCATGTGAAAAAACAAATGACGCTCGGGAAAAAATCCTATCCTGTTAATCAGGCGGGATTGACTTATGGAAAAACGCCAATCAGCGGAAACTATCGACAAGTTACCCATTTAGTTTGTCCAAATCAAAAAAATTGTGCAGTCATTAGTGTGGGTGCCATGTTTGTAAACTCAATTGAAATGACGAATACATCTAGGGACTGGATTAAAGGCGAGGAAATCGGTTATTTCACGTTTGGTTCTACTGTCGTTTTACTTTTTGAAAAAGACGCATTTCAACTGGATTCGTCAATTACTCCTGGCAGTCGGGTACGAGTGGGTGAGAAAATAGGGAGTATGTTATAATCAATACAGAAAAATAGGTTGAACGGAGTGTGTCACGGTGTATAAAAAATTTTTACCGAGCGAATTTGTGAAAAGTGTTTTCGACATTTCGCCAGAACGATTGCTTGATAAAGGAATCCGGGGAATCATTACGGATCTGGATAACACGTTAGTTGAATGGGACCGTCCAGATGCGACGCCAAAACTTGTGAACTGGCTGAAAAGTATGAAAGACGCAGGAATTCAAGTAACGATTGTTTCGAACAATAGCGAGATGCGCGTGAAATCATTCGCAGATCCACTTGGTATTCCTTTTATTTATAAAGCACGTAAACCGATGGGGAAAGCATTTCGTAAAGCGCTTCAATTAATGGACGTGAAACGTGAAGAAGTAGTAGTCATTGGCGATCAGCTGCTGACGGATGTTGTCGGAGGCAATCGCATTAAATTACATACGATTTTAGTATTGCCTGTCGCTAAATCGGACGGTTTTTTCACTCGTTTCAATCGATTGGTTGAACGTCGTATATTTAAAGCATTAAAAAGAAGAGGCTATGTAACTTGGGAGGAAGAAGTTTGACAAATATACCAACATGTATCGGATGCGGTACTCAAATACAAACACTAAATCCAAAAGAACCTGGATATGCACCACAATCTTCGTTGGAAAAAGAAGTAATCATTTGCCAACGTTGTTTCCGTCTGAAAAATTATAACGAATTGCAACCTGTTTCTTTAACAGATGACGATTTCCTTCGTATCCTGAACAGTCTGGGCAATGAGCAAGGTCTGATTGTGAAAATCGTTGACATTTTCGATTTCAATGGGAGCTGGTTACCAGGTTTGCACCGTTTTGTAGGGAATAATCCCATCTTACTTGTAGCGAACAAAGTGGATTTACTACCAAAATCAGTGAAGAAACATCGCGTTATCCAGTGGTTACAACAGGAAGCGAAGAAGTTAGGATTAAAACCAGTAGATGTCATGTTAGTCAGTGCCCATAAAGGGACAGGCATGGTAGAGGCAATGGAAGCGATCGATCGTCTTCGTGATGGTAAGAATGCATATGTAGTTGGATGTACGAATGTCGGAAAATCGACATTCATCAACCGTATCATCAAACAAGTGACAGGTGAAAAAGAAGTAATCACAACATCACATTTCCCTGGTACAACACTGGATTTAATTGAAATTCCATTGGATGACGATCAGTCACTTTATGATACGCCAGGGATTATCAATCACCATCAGATGGCGCATTTCCTGGACTCATCTGAGTTGAAATGGATTACACCTAAAAAAGAAATCAAACCGAAAATATTCCAATTGAATTCTGGGCAAACCTTATTCCTTGGTGGCCTTGCACGATTTGATTTCATACAAGGTGAACGAGCGTCATTTACGGTTCATATATCGAATGACTTAAATATTCACCGTACGAAACTTGAAAATGCGGATGCTTTGTATGCTGAACATCTTGGCGGAATGCTGGCACCACCTTCAGCAGAATTCAAAGATGATTTCCCGCCACTTGTTCGTCACGAGTTTTCTGTTAAAGCAGGGAAGACGGATATTGTGTTTTCCGGTCTGGGCTGGATTACTGTCAATCAACCAAACGTCGTGATTGCAGCGTACGCACCTAAAGGAGTAGAAATCCAAGTTCGTCCATCATTGATTTAGGGGGCGGCTGAAATGAAAAAATGGTATGCAGTCATTGGGGATCCAATTTCCCATTCGATGTCACCAAGCATGCACAGTAAGTGGTTTGCTGATTTATCAATCGATGCCACGTATATTCCGTTGCATATAAAAAGAGATAGGCTCGTGAATGCTGTCCAGTCACTTAAATGTTTAGGGGCGAGCGGTTGGAATGTAACCATTCCACATAAAGAAACCATCATCCCTTTGCTGGATCGTTTAGATTCGACAGCTGCCATGATGGGGGCTGTTAATACGGTCGTAGTGGAAGAGGATGGTTCCCTGACAGGTTATAACACCGATGGCATCGGGTTTGTCAATTCGCTGGAAGAGGCGATGGGGACAAACCTTAAAGAGTTGCCAATTTTAATCATTGGTGCCGGTGGCGCAGCAAGAGGGATTGCATTTGCTCTGAAAACTCAAGGATATAAAAGCATTTCTTGTGCCAACCGGACAATCGAATCTTCCAAACGATTAATCAATGATATAGAAGGTGATCGTGCGCTGTCACTTTCACAGGCTGAATCAGAACTTGCACAGTTTCTAATCATTATCCAAACAACGCCTGCTGGGATGAAAACATCTGAAGTGGACATGCCAATGTCGCTTGAAAATGTAACATCTTCAGCAATTGTTGCGGATATTGTGTATAATCCATTATTGACGCCTTTTTTGGCGGAAGCAAAAGATCGAGGAGCACGTTGTTTAAATGGCGTTGGGATGTTTGTACATCAAGGAGCATTCTCATTTCAAAAGTGGACAAATCGCAAACCTGATACGAAACAAACGATAGAGCAAGTCGAACAAACACTAGGAGGTCCACATGTTAACAGGTAAACAAAAACGTTTTTTACGTAGTCAAGCACATCATTTATCACCTATTTTCCAAGTAGGAAAAGGCGGAGTAAATGAACATATGCTGAAACAAATTCAAGAGGCTTTAGAAGTTCGTGAACTGATTAAAATCAGCATTTTGCAAAATTGTGAAGACGATAAGCAAGAAGTGGCTGAGCAATTGGCAAAAGGAACAAAGGCGGAACTTGTCCAATTAATCGGCTTGACGGTCGTATTATACAAGGCTTCTAAAAACAACAAAAAAATCGAATTGCCGACAAGAGGCTAACGATGAAAAAAGTGTGCATTTTTGGCGGGACTTTCAATCCTCCACATATTGGACATTTAATCATGGCAAATGAAGTGTATCATGCTCTGGATTTCGATGAACTTCGATTCATGCCGAATGCTAAGCCACCTCATAAAGAAGCATCGAATCTGGTTAGCGGTGAGCAAAGACTGCACATGTTGCAACTTGCTACCGAGCCATTTTCATATTTTCAAGTGGAACCGCTTGAGATTGAAAGAGGCGGCTTATCATATACGTTTGATACGATGAATGAACTGAAATCTCGCGAGTCACAAACACAATTCAGTTTTTTGATTGGTGCCGATATGATTTCTTCTTTGGACAAATGGTATAAGATTGATGAACTGGTCGAAGAAGTCAATTTGATCGGTGTTCGACGTCCAGGATTTGAAGAACGTTCTGATTATCCTGTGACATTAATTGATGCACCGTTAATTGATTTGTCGTCTACCACGCTACGCAATCGGTTCAAAGAAGGAAAAGATGTATCCTTGTTACTACCAGAAAATGTACAAACTTATATTCGTCAGGAGAAATTGTATGAATAGAGATGATTTGATAAATGCTATACGTACGCGGATGCCTGAGAAACGAGTCGTGCATACTTTAGGAGTAATGGAAACCGCTATTCGATTGGCGAAAGTATATGGCGTATCTGAACAAGATGCTGAACTTGCGGCCATTTTACATGATGTCGTGAAATTTGCAGATAGGGAATGGATGAAACAAACCATTGTCGAACAACAGATGGACCCAATCCTTTTAAATTTTCATCATGAACTGTGGCATGCCCCAGTCGGCGCATATGTAGCTCAACAGGAATTTGGTGTGTCAAATCAAGATGTATTAAACGCGATTTGCTACCATACAACTGGCAGAGCCAACATGACAAAACTTGAAAAAATACTTTATTGTGCCGATATGATAGAACCGAACCGAAAGTTTCCTGGAGTCGATGACTTAAGACAACAGGATGAACAAGGATTAAATGAGCTAATGAAAGCTTGTGTACAACGTTCAATACAATTTTTAATGCAAAAAAATCAACCGGTATATCCGGATTCCATTCATTGTTATAATGATTTGGTTACACGAAAGGAAAATGACTGAATGACAGTTCCAACATTATTAGAGGTTGCTTATAAAGCAGCAGATGACAAACGCGCAGAAGATATCGTCGTATTGAATATGAAAGGTGTATCTTTGCTTGCCGATTACTTTATTATTTGTCACGCAAATTCTGACCGTCAAGTGCAAGCAATTGCAAAAGAAATGGCAGATCAAGCTGGCAAATCAGGTTTTGATGTGAAACGATTAGAAGGATTTGACTCAGCTCGTTGGGTATTAGTGGACATGGGCGACGTGGTTGCACATGTATTCCATAAAGATGAACGCGCATTTTATAACTTGGAACGTTTATGGGGAGATGCACCAATCATCTCTGTAGACTCAGAAGCGTAATGTCTAGTTATAAAGAGTTTGCACACATTTATGATGCCTTAATGACCGATATTCCGTATGACAACTATGTTGATAAGGTTGTTTCAAGTGTTGAAAATGTGAATGGGAAATCTTTATTAGATATTGGTTGTGGAACCGGAGTCCTGTCTGCGAAATTTGCAGAACAGGGTTTTCTTGTTCAAGCAGTCGATTTGTCCGAGGAAATGCTTGCGATTGCAGCTGACCGTTTTCAAAAACAAGGTCTTGCTATTCCACTGTTCCATGTCTCCATGACGGATCTGGATGGATTCGAGGAAATCGATGTAGCTGTTCTATCGATTGATTCGTTGAATTATCTAGAGGATGAAGAGCAGGTCCTGCAGACGTTTAAAGGCATTTATGAATCACTTGCGGATGGTGGACAACTTTTCTTTGATGTTCATTCTGTTTACAAAATGGATGAATTATTTTTGGACGGCCCATTTACATACGAAGATGAAAACGTTGCCTATATATGGAACACTGAGCCAGGTGAGCAACCTCACTCCGTTTATCATGATTTAACATTCTTTATGAGAAATAAAAGTGGGTCATATGACCGGTTCGAAGAAAGTCATTATCAACGTTCGTTTGCAATTGAAGATTATCTGTCATTTTTACAACAAACAGGATTCTCAAAGATTGAAGTTTCCGCAGACTGGACGAATGAGTCGCCTGAAGAAAACAGTGAACGAATCTTCTTCCATGCAATCAAATAATAGTTCCGACCCAGATTCACATAAAACTTTCCAATAATGAGCAATTCGTTTATAGTATGGATAACTCCATAAGAATTGCTCCCTGTAGGAAAGGATGACCCGATCTGATTCCCGCATGGATGAAAAAACATACAAATAAAGTTGCGTTAGCTGTTGCAGGAACCATTTTATTTGTCCTATTGTTTAAACCATTTGCAAACGAGCCGGCACCCCCACTTGCCAATACGCTCGATACCATTCAAACCCCCATCGTAAAACCAATTCCAACTGAAGAACACAATGAAACGGATGAACCTGACAAAGAAATGACTGAAGTCGTTGTGGTTGATATCAAAGGACAAGTCCTTGTTCCAGGCGTTTATACATTGCCTCAAGGTAGTCGTGTACTGGATGCCATTCAGCTTGCTGGCGGTATTTTGCCATCCGCTGAAGAAAAAGCTTTGAATCTCGCTGCGAAATTAATTGATGAAATGGTCATTTATGTCCCATTGATTGGAGAAACAGAAGGCCCAATTTCGATTCCTTCCACGCCAGATGGTTCTTCAACAAAATCAACAATAATCAACATCAATTCTGCAGATGAAACTACTTTAATGACACTTCCCGGGATTGGTCCTTCAAAGGCAAAAGCCATATTAGCCTACAGGGAAGAAAAAGGGCTTTTTCAAACGATTGAGGAATTGAAGGAAGTTTCCGGAATCGGTGATTCGACATTCGATAGCTTGAAAGATTTCATTTCGATTAAATAAAATCATCTACAATTGACGTTTGAAACATGTTCCTACTAAACTAGATATGAGTTTACAATCAGGGGGCGTTATTATGGAGCGAATAACATGGGACCAATTCTTTATGGCACAAAGCCATTTACTAGCACTTAGAAGCACATGTACAAGACTGGCGGTAGGTGCGACCATCGTTCGGGATAAACGAATCATGGCAGGCGGTTATAATGGTTCCATCTCTGGAGGCGATCATTGTATCGATCAGGGTTGTTATGTCGTGGATCACCATTGTGTCCGTACGATTCATGCGGAAATGAACGCCTTGCTTCAATGTTCAAAATACGGCATTTCGACGAATGAAGCTGATTTATATGTGACGCATTTTCCATGCCTTCCATGTACAAAATCAATTATTCAATCGGGTATCCGACGTTTATATTACGCGAAAGATTATAAAAACAATGAATATGCGATTCAATTACTTGCCCAGGCAAATGTGGAAGTTGTGCATGTGCCATTTGATGAGCGAAAAATCGATTTCTTAAGCGACCAGAAAATCACATTGTATTTGGACATGCTTCAAAAATTAAGGGAGAATGGTGTTTCTGCAGAAGAACTGGCTTCATACGAAGCGCAGGTGAATGAGTTATTTGGCAATACCATTGGAGACAACGTTTAATCTATTTAGCTATCGCAGCCATTGTTTCAACGAGCGCGGCAATTGGCTACAACCAATTTCTCGTGATACATGCACCACTTATTCTACTATTTGTCCGTAATCGATTACCGATATTTTTTTTATTAAGCTATGTAGCAGTAGCCATTTTTTTCTTTATGCATGCACAAGACAAGATGTCGATCAAAGTAGATGATATTGCTGCTCACGAAGATGTTTTTACCTGGACTTCAACCCATTCGATTAGTGGCTCGAAGATCAGGGGCTTTGCTGTCAATCAGCATGAACAAAAGTGGTATCTGACCTACGCTTTTGAATCTGAAAAAGAGAAGGTCTCTTTTCTGAATCAGTCTTTGACAGGTGCCGCTTTTTTGATGAAGGGACAAGAAACCGAATTGCCGCTGCCTGCACATGAATATGGTTTCGATATGCACACGTATTTAAAAAGCCATGGGGCTCAAGGAATGTTAACGGTCATTTCGATGAAACAAGTCTTGCAGCCTGAAGGCGTAACCGGCTGGATTGCCAAGCAGCGGTTTCAGATGGAGAAGCATATTGAACTTCATTTTCCACTTTCACTTCAACCAGAAACCAAGGCGCTTTTACTTGGTTCGAGAGATGATGTGGACCCACAGGAAAGTCGTGCCTATCAAATACTTGGCATCACTCATTTATTTGCTATTTCAGGACTGCATGTGGCGTTTCTGACCTTTATTTTTTATCAATCGCTCCTCAGGCTGTCGATCCGAAAAGAAGTCGCTGTGTGGTGTTTGCTGATTTGTTTGCCAGTCTATGCTAGTTTAGTAGGTGGCGCTCCATCTGTGTGGCGGGCGGTGGGAGTAGTAGAAATACTGTTACTCTCAAGACAGTTCCATATGCGAGTCGCAATACAGGACGCCTTTGCCATCAGTTTACTTCTATATATTTATTTGCAGCCAGGTGTGTTGCTTCAAGTTGGCTTTCAATTGTCGTATGTGGCAGCCGCTGTATTGCTATTTTCTTCACCTTTTCTACAAGCCCAATCCACAGTGTTCAAGCAATCTTTCTGGATTACATTTCTTTGTCAGATTGGGGTTGCACCGATTCTTCTTTATCACTTTTACGAAATTTCTCTTTCCTCTTTTGTGGTAAATCTTCTGTTCGTACCGCTCTTTTCCGTCATTATTTTACCGATTAATTTAATGTTATTTCTATTTACATTCATCCTCCCGTCGTTAGCTGATATCCTATTTATCCTCTATGAACCTTTAAGAATGGCTCTAACCATGTTCATCCTGAAACTGGCTTCCTTGCCGCATCAGTTATGGAATCCCGGCAAACTATCTAACTGGCAGATGATTGTTGCTTTTACAGGTGTAGTAGGTACATTTTTTGTTCTTGAGCTTCAATACTCTTTTAAACGTCTCGCCTTGACATTAGGTTTACCGATTATCATCATTCAGGGTTCATTGTACTTCGACTCTGCAATCGAAGTTACGTTCTTGAATGTTGGGCAAGGAGATGCAACACTTATTGAGCTCCCGCACCGTCAAGGAACCATTTTGATTGATTCAGGAGGTTTATTGCGGTTTGATCAATCTGCTTGGAAACAATCTGGCAGCCCTTTTGAAATTGGAAGGGAAGTAATTGTGCCTTTCCTAAAAGGACGGGGCATTCATACGATTGATACGTTTGTATGGACACATGCGGATAGTGACCACGTGGAAGGGGCAGAAGAAATACTGGAGGAAATGAATGTAAAAGAAATTCATGTAACGCCTGGAGCAATTACCGAAGATACATTGCAACAAGCTTTACAAACAGCATTGACTAAAAATATTCCAGTTAAAGAAAAAATGGCGGGGGATGGTTTTCGCATCGGTGATTCTAATTTCACCTATTTATCGCCACAAGATACGACGTACGAAGGCAATAATGATTCTCTCGTTCTCTATTTAAAGCATGAGTTGTTTACAGCATTGTTTACGGGAGATTTAGAACAAGATGGAGAAGAGAATTTACTGAAGAGTTATGCTGGTATACAAAATCTCATGTTACTAAAAGCTGGACACCATGGGAGTAACACGTCAAGTTCCGAGGCATTTTTAAAGCGGCTTCAACCAAGGCTCACCATATTTTCAGCAGGTCAAAACAACCGTTATGGGCATCCAAGCCCTGACGTGATTGAGAGATTCAAGGACCTTCACTTGCCCACGCTAACGACTGCTGATGTAGGCTCCATACATGTCCGGTATAATCAACAAGTAATGACTGTACAAACGTCATACGAAAAAAGCATAAAAAAAAGAGACCTTTCAAAATGAGAAGTCTCTTTTCTTGCTTATTTTGTAATGAAGTCAATTACAGTCGCAATGGTGAAAATCGCTGCAAAGAAAACAAAAGATACAACGAAACCAATACCCGAGTCAACCACATCGTTACGTCTGGTTTGGACATTCTTTTCAAATTCGTTCATTGCTACCCCTCCTAATTCAAATTAATTATAAGTGATTGCTTCGGAAAAATCCATAAACAACAAGTTTTTTTCAGTGATTTCAAGTGAATGACACATTTTGTTCAAACACCTGTGGTTTTTAATTTCATGTATAATGTAAGGGAAAGTGTGTCAGAGGAGGTTCTTCATGTTCTCAAGTATTTGGAAAAAGATTCAAAACGGTGAATTCAGCCCGATTTATTTGCTTGTCGGCACTGAGCATTACTTTTTCGACGAAACGATCCGTCGTCTGAAAGAATCACTAAATCAAGCCGGTGAAACGGATGTACTGGTCTTCGATTTAGATGAAGTTCCCGTTCAGCATGTAATAGAAGAAGCGGACACCATTCCGTTTTTTACAGATCGTAAATTAATTATCGCCAAAAATGCCTCCTTTTTAAAAGCGACAGAAAAAGGAAAAGAAAAAATAGATCATGATTTGAAAGCATTTGAAAATTGGGTTCAGCATCCATCTGAAACAGCAATCACCGTTTTTATCGCTCCTTATGAAAAATTGGACGAGCGTAAAAAAGTGACGAAACTGATGAAGGATAAAGCTCTGTTACTGGAAGCGAAACCATTGGAAGGTAATGATCTTACAGTATGGGTGCAATCAATCGTCTCGAAGGAACACAAAAGCATGACGGCAGATGCCATAGCCCGATTAATTGAAACGGTAGGACAGGACTTAGTGCAACTACAGTCTGAATTACATAAGATGGCAACCTATATCGGGGAAGAACCCGAAATCACGAAAGATGTCGTGGAATTGTTGATGACGCGTACATTGGAACAGGACGCTTTCCAGTTACTCAATGCTTATCTGCGTGGAGATACATCAACGGCGTTGTCGGTCTACCATGATTTGTTACGTCAAAAAGAAGAACCAATTATGTTGACTGCCTTGCTCGCTTCACAAATTCGTCTCATGTCGAATGTACGCTATCTGCAAAAGAAAGGCTATCATGCACAGGCAATCGCGAAGCAACTAAAAGTCAATCCGTACCGGGTCAAACTGATTGTCGAAAGCAGACAGCAGGTGGGCGAAGAACGATTACTCGAAGTGTTGCATCGACTTGCAAGTGCTGACTATCAATTAAAAACCAGCAGCGGCCGACGTGAACGAATCCTGGAATTGTTTTTAATGAATCGATTATAAATAAATGGACTTGAATCGCATTATTTAAAGCGGATCAAGTCCGTTTTTTTATTGAAGGCTATGTTAAATGTTGCTGTTGATATTCCTCAAAACAGCTACGCTTTCCGCGGGCTTGCGCCGAACTAACTCGGACTAAATGTCCGAGTGGATTTCAGCACTTCGCTGTTCCCGCAGGAAGATATTGGTCGAATGGCCAATATCTTTGCGACGAGTAACCGCAGGAGCATCTTAGTTGAACAAAGGCTAAGAACGCCACCTCGTGTGGCAACGCCTTTGTGACCAACATCCTGTTGGCCCGACGTCTGAAAAATAGTCGTTCACGTCTGAAATAAATTCTGCATCCAGTAAAAGTCAAAAAAAGACCAGATTCGGCAATCGAATCTGGTCTTTCATATAATTACGCTTTTTTCATTAACTGAGCTTTTTTACGAGCCGCTGTGTTTTTATGAATTAATCCTTTAGAAGCTGCTTTATCTACTTGCTTGATAGCAGATTGTAAAAGTTCTTTTACGTTTTCTTCGTTGTTAAGAGAAGCATTTTCAGCTTTCTTAACTGCTGTACGCATTGTAGACTTCGTGTGAGAGTTTTGTGCGTTAGCAGAAGCATTCGTTTTTACACGTTTGATTGCAGATTTAATGTTTGGCATATCTTTCACCTCCTATAAAAGGTCCGAGATCAAGAGATTCTCGAGTTTAAGCGTTTTTGCGCATTTAAGGCGCTATTTGCTTTAAGTATTAGATCAGTAATATCAATACAACAAGCATTATTTTAACAAACCAAAAATTAAATTGCAATAGATTCACGCAAAGAATATTTACTTGACACCTTGGGCAAACTTTTTTATGAGGTGATTTTAGATGGAATTACGTAATTTAATGCGGACGGATTTAATTGATGAAGCCACAGAAGTGGTTCAGCATCGAACAGAAAAAGAGAAAGATACATTGTATGAAACGCCTGGGATTCAAATGAATGAAGAACGAAAAGGCCGTGTTCATATAACCCATATTGAAACGAATGAAGAAGGGGCAGAGTCGATTGGCAAAAAAGCAGGGACCTATATTACTTTATCCGTTCCCACTTTGACAGCCGAAGACGACGAAGGTTTCAAGGAACTGGAACAACAATTTATTCAATCACTCGAAGATATTCATAAACAACTAAATTTTACTGCACAATCCAAAGTTCTTGTTATTGGATTGGGAAATCGGACAATTACACCGGATGCAATTGGTCCTTTAGCCATTGACCGTTTCCATGAAGAAATGTTTCATTTTCCATTCGAAACAGGTCAAGTCGTTTTTTATGCACCGGGAGTAACAGGTCAAACCGGTCTCGAGACAGGCGAGTTTGTGAAAGCGATAGCAGAACATGTCAAACCGGATCTAATTTTGATTATTGATGCACTGGCAGCTCGAAATCAAGACCGTCTCTGTAAAACCATTCAGTTGACTAATACCGGTATTCACCCTGGTTCAGGTGTCGGGAATGCACGTAATGAAATTTCACATGAATCGTTGGGGGTTCCTGTCACTGCGATCGGTGTGCCAATGGTTGTGGATGCGCCCGTGCTGGTTGTGGACGCAATTGAGACGGTATTCAAAGTGATTTCTGCCCAAATTGGGGAAACGACCAAACCTTCTTCTGCACTATCTGTGGGATCATGGTTGAGAAGCACAGACGAACCTGTAAACGTTGAAGCCATTAAACCGATTTTCGGTGAATGGGCAGGCTGGTCAAGCGATGAAATCCGAGCGCTATTACAAGAAGTATTGCCTCCTCATCATCAGCAATTATTCGTAACCCCAAAAGAAACGGATACTTGGGTGGTAAGGCACGCGGATATGATACAGGCTGGTGTTATGAAGTGGCTTCAAGAGGATATTTTTAGTTCTAACCGACTCTAGTCCTACGTAAGTTGTAGGAGGAGGGGTGAACAATGCGCAAAACATTGCAGAAAGTCATGAGTTTCTATCTATTTTTATTTTTAATGCCAATATTATTAATTAAACTCCCCATGCTCGCCTTTGGAAGCAATGCAACAGAAAAGGTTGAAACTCAACCAGTAGCGTACGCAGCAAATGTAACGAAAGAAATCACAAATGAACCCACAAAAGAAATTACAGTGAATCCAACAACCAATCCCATTAATGTTTTGGTTTATTTCACACATATTCAGGAATCGTATCAGCCGATCGTTGAAAAGAAATTAGGACTGAAAGCAGTTAATTATCACCCTACCGCCAACATATCAAATGTTAGTGACCTTGTTGTCCAGCATTTCAGTTTGAATGGCGATACGGTTGATGTGCTGAAATTCGACAATATGAATCGTATGCAAATAACCGGCGCCTATACAAAAATCCGTCCACATTTGCTAAAGCAGTTAGCAGACAATCACTATGATGTTCTTCTAGATATTCATCGTGATTCCATCAAACGCGAAAAGACAACAACGCAGTTTAACGGAACGACATATGCGAAATTATCATTTGTTGTAGGGGCTGAACATGCAAACTATAAATTAAATGAAGCTTTTGCCAAAGCTATTTCCAATGAAGTGAATGGAATGGTTCCAGAAATCTCCAAAGGTGTATTGCAAAAAACCAGAGATACTGGGAATGGGGTTTATAATCAGGATCTTTCAAGCCGCTCACTTCTGGTTGAACTGGGTGGAATTGAGAATACGGAAGAAGAAATCAATCGGACCATTGCCATCCTCACAAAGGCAATTTCCAACTTCTTTGAGGAGACGTCTGAAACCTAACATTGAAGAAAGAACTGTTCACTGCTATAATTCTAGATAGTTTAATTAGGAGTGGACATTGCATGAATCGAGAAGAACGTAACAAACGTCAACAGAATATCCGAAATTTTTCAATTATCGCCCATATCGATCACGGTAAATCAACATTAGCCGATCGAATTTTAGAACAAACAAAAGCATTGACTTCAAGAGAAATGAAAGCTCAACTTCTCGATTCAATGGATTTAGAACGTGAACGTGGTATTACGATCAAGTTGAATGCCGTACAACTGAACTACCGCGCAAAAGACGGCGAAGATTACACGTTCCATTTAATTGATACACCGGGACACGTCGATTTCACATATGAAGTATCTCGAAGCTTGGCTGCCTGTGAAGGGGCAATTCTCGTTGTGGACGCTGCGCAAGGAATCGAAGCGCAGACGTTGGCTAACGTTTATTTAGCGTTGGACAATGAACTTGAAATTTTACCGGTCATCAATAAAATTGATTTACCGGCAGCTGATCCAGAACGCGTTCGCGGAGAAATTGAAGAAGTCATCGGTCTCGATGCTTCTGAAGCCGTTCTTGCTTCCGCAAAAGCTGGTATCGGTATTGTAGAAATTCTGGAACAAATCGTTGAAAAAGTGCCCGCTCCGACTGGAGACCCTGAGGCACCTTTAAAAGCACTTATTTTTGATTCCCTTTATGATCCTTACCGTGGTGTAGTAGCTTATATACGCGTTATGGAAGGAACGGTACGTCCTGGGGACAAAATCCGCATGATGGCTACCGGGAAAGAATTCGAAGTAATAGAAGCTGGAGTGTTTACTCCTAAAGCTACGCTTCGTGATGAACTGACTGTAGGGGATGTAGGTTTCTTAACTGCTGCAATCAAAAATGTTGGAGATACACGTGTCGGGGATACGATTACCCATGTTGCTAAACCTGCAACTGAATCATTACCAGGTTACCGTCGTTTAAATCCGATGGTATATTGTGGTTTGTACCCGATTGACACGTCTAAATACAATGATTTACGCGACGCACTTGAAAAGCTTGAACTGAATGATGCGGCTCTTCAATTTGAGCCCGAGTCTTCTCAAGCGCTTGGATTTGGCTATCGTTGTGGATTCCTTGGACTTCTTCATATGGAAATCATTCAGGAACGTTTGGAGCGCGAATTCAATATTGATTTGATTACGACTGCTCCAAGCGTAATTTATGATGTTCATATGACAGATGGTCAGATTAAAAAAGTGGACAACCCGTCAATGATGCCGGATCCACAAAAAATCGACCGTATTGAAGAGCCTTACGTAAAAGCTACCATCATGGTGCCGAACGATTTTGTTGGCGTGGTTATGGAACTTTGTCAAAAGAAACGTGGTAATTTCATGACGATGGATTACATCGACAAAACGCGTGTAAGTATCATTTATGAAGTTCCATTATCTGAAGTTGTTTACGATTTCTTTGACCAATTGAAATCAGGAACGAAAGGCTATGCGTCATTTGATTATGAATTGATCGGATACAAACCTTCGAAACTTGTGAAGATGGATATCCTATTGAATGCAGAACAAGTGGATGCTCTAAGCTTTATCGTGCATAATGATTTTGCTTACGAACGCGGAAAAATTATTGTTGAGAAATTGAAGAAATTAATTCCTAGACAGCAATTTGAAGTGCCGATCCAAGCAGCAATCGGACAAAAAATTGTCGCACGTTCGACAATCAGTGCCATTCGTAAAAACGTTCTTGCCAAATGTTACGGTGGAGATATTTCACGTAAACGTAAACTTCTTGATAAACAAAAAGAAGGTAAGAAACGTATGAAACAAGTAGGTTCAGTAGAAGTGCCTCAAGAAGCGTTCATGGCTGTACTGAAAATGGATGAAGATTGATTAAAATATGGTTGTTAATGGAGGCTACTAGTTGGCCTCCTTTTTCTATAAGAAAGAAGGAAATGCCATGATTAAAGGAGCTTATATTCATATTCCTTTTTGTCATCAAATATGTCACTACTGTGATTTCAATAAAGTATTCTTTAAAAATCAACCCGTCGACGAGTATATAGAGACGCTCGGGATGGAAATGAAGATGTTTGCTGAAAAATATAAAGAACATTTACATATTGAAACGATCTTTCTGGGTGGTGGAACGCCGACCGCATTAAGTGCGGACCAATTGGAAAGATTGTTCGAGCTGATTAAACAGTATTTACCGATGCAGCATGTACAGGAATTTACTTCTGAAGCAAATCCGGATGAATTGACCTACGATAAATTAGTTGTCATGAAAAACAATGGAATCAATCGACTTAGTTTGGGTGTTCAAAGTTTTGATGCGGATATATTAAGCCGATTGGGCAGGACGCATTCGAACGAACATGTATATAAAACAATTCAGATGGCGAAAGACATTGGCTTTACAAATATCAGCATTGACTTAATGTACGGTTTACCTGGCCAAACGATGGATCAGTGGAATTTCACGCTTCAAAAAGCGCTAGAACTGGATCTGCCGCATTACTCCGCATATTCATTGATTGTTGAACCTAAGACCGTTTTTTATAATTTAATGACCAAAGGCAAGCTGATTTTACCAGGTGAAGATCTGGAAGCGGATATGTATTCCTTATTAATGGACGCTATGGCATCAAAAGGTATTCAACAATATGAAATCAGTAATTTTGCAAAGCCGGGGTTCCATTCAAAACATAACAACTTATATTGGGACAATGTAGAATACGCAGGGTTTGGGGCAGGTGCACATGGCTATGCTTTAGGAAATCGATACGCAAATATCGGACCTATTAAAAAATATATGGACGCACTATTATCTGGTGAGTTGCCGATAAATTCAACACACGAAGTAACAGCTGTAGAACGAATGGAAGAAGAAATGTTTTTGGGCTTGCGAAAAGTGTCAGGAATTGATAAAAAACAGTTTAAAGATAAATTCGGTAAGACATTAGAAGAAATGTATGGACAAGTACTATCCAAACATATAGATACTGGTTCAATAATTGATACTCATGACCGTGTCGCGTTAACTCGAAAAGGAAGATTTATCGGAAATGAAATTTTCCAATCTTTTTTAATGGAATAAATAATCGTATCCGTTGACTTTAGTCAACGGATTTGATAATTTATGTATGAGTATTAGCACTCGCAAGTGATGAGTGCTAACAGAGGTGATAATCATGTTAACGAACCGACAATTGCTTATACTGCAAGTAACAGTTGATGACTTCATTCAGACTGCTCAACCTGTGGGATCAAGGCAACTATCTAAAAAAGAAGAAGTGCCGTTCAGTCCTGCAACGATTCGAAATGACATGGCTGATTTAGAAGATTTAGGTTATTTGGAAAAAACGCATACGTCGTCTGGTCGTATACCTTCTGAAAAAGGGTATCGATTTTATGTTGATCATTTGCTTACGCCTCAACTTGCATCTTCAGATGACATGCAACAAATTCAATCTGTCTTCCACGAAAGAATTACAGAGACGGAACAAGTCATTCAGAAAACGGCCATGATTTTGTCCGAATTGACGAGCTATACGTCGATTTTGCTGGGACCTGATGTACGCAAACACCGAGTTAAACGATTCTCAATCGTTCCTTTAACAAATGATTCGGCAGTCGCGATCATCATTACTGACTCAGGTCATGTAGAAAATCGATTGTTCCAATTGCCTCAAGGGCTGACAGCATCTGATATTGAGAAGATGGTAAACATTTTAAATGAACAGCTGACCGGTGTTCACTTACATGAACTTCAACGTGTTCTTGAAAAAGAAACGGCCGCTTTATTAAAACAGCATATTGGTCGTTACGGTGAACTCATGGCTTCATTTGGTGCAGCTATCTCTAGCCCACATGAAGAAAAAGTATTCTATGGCGGCAAATCGAAACTGCTTCATCATCCAGAATTCAGTGACCTTCAAAAGGCACGGGGTTTAATTACGATGATGGATCAGGCAAATCAAATTTCATCGCTGTTTTCGCCGAACCAAGCGGGTATTCATATTCGGATTGGTTCTGAAAATAACCTGATGGAAATGGAAGACTGCAGTGTGATCACAGCATCTTACACCATCGGGGAAGAACAAATGGGCTCCATTGCTATTATTGGCCCGACAAGAATGGACTATCGACGAGTCGTCACTTTATTGGATGTTATGAGTGGGGATTTGTCTCGTGAACTCACACGCATTTTGCGTGGCTCACGATAAAGAAGGAGGAAATAAACGTGTCGCAATCTGAAGAAAAAGAAGTTGTTTCAAACACGGAACAAGAAACCGTGGAACCTTCCGAGCAAGCAACTGGTTCGGAAGAAGAACTAGCAAATCAGGAAACAAACAGTGAAGAGCCAACTGAGCTCGAATTGTTACAAAAACAATTGGATGAAGAAACAAACCGTCATTTGCGTTTGCGTGCAGACTATGAAAACTTTAAGCGTCGAGCACATTTAGACCGTGAAGCTGCGGATAAATATAAAGCACAGAACTTGCTTTCAAACTTATTGCCAGTACTAGATAACTTCGAGCGCGCGATGCAAGTTGAATCAGCTTCGGAAGAATCTCAATCATTGCGTAAGGGATTAGAAATGGTCTACAAGACATTGGTTGAAGCGACTGAAAAAGAAGGATTGCAAGTAATTGAAGCAGAAGGCGTTGAGTTTGATCCGAATTTACACCAAGCCGTTATGACGGAAGCGGACGACTCAAAAGAATCAGGCATCGTGTTACAAGAGTTGCAAAAAGGGTACAAGTACAAAGATCGCGTGCTTCGACCTACAATGGTAAAAGTAAACGAATAACCTAACTTTCAAACATCTAGGAGGAATTATAGAATGAGTAAAATTATCGGTATTGACTTAGGTACAACAAATTCATGTGTGGCAGTTCTTGAGGGTGGAGAACCAAAAGTAATCCCAAATCCAGAAGGTAACCGTACAACTCCATCGGTTGTAGCATTCAAAAATGGCGAACGCCAAGTTGGGGAAGTAGCGAAACGTCAATCTATTACAAACCCAAACACAATTCAATCAGTTAAACGTCATATGGGTACAGACCATAAAGTGAAAGCTGAAGACAAAGAATATACACCTCAAGAAGTTTCTGCAATGATTCTTCAATACCTAAAAGGTTATGCAGAAGATTACTTAGGTGAAAAAGTAACGAAAGCTGTTATTACAGTTCCTGCTTACTTCAATGACGCAGAGCGTCAAGCAACTAAAGATGCTGGCCGTATCGCAGGTTTAGAAGTAGAACGTATTATTAACGAACCAACTGCAGCAGCACTTGCTTACGGTTTAGATAAAATGGATCAAGACCAAACAATTTTAGTATATGACCTTGGTGGTGGTACGTTTGACGTATCTATCCTTGAATTAGGCGATGGCGTATTCGAAGTACGTTCAACTGCCGGTGACAACCGTCTTGGTGGAGATGACTTTGACCAATTATTAATGGATTATTTCGTTGCTGAGTTCAAAAAAGAAAACGGCATTGATTTATCAAAAGATAAAATGGCTACACAACGTTTGAAAGATGCAGCTGAAAAAGCGAAAAAAGATCTTTCTGGTGTAACTTCTACTCAAGTTTCATTACCATTCATCACAGCTGGCGAAGCAGGTCCTCTTCACTTAGAAATGACTTTAAGCCGCACGAAATTTGACGAATTAACTGCTTCTTTAGTAGAACGTACAATGGTACCGACTCGTCAAGCATTAAAAGATGCTGACCTTTCACCTTCACAAATCGACAAAGTTATTTTAGTTGGTGGATCTACTCGTATCCCAGCGGTACAAGAAGCAATCAAAAAAGAAACAGGCAAAGAACCACACCGTGGAGTTAACCCGGATGAAGTAGTAGCAATGGGTGCTGCAGTTCAAGGTGGCGTATTGACTGGAGACGTTAAAGATGTAGTACTTCTTGACGTAACTCCTTTATCACTTGGTATCGAAACAATGGGTAGCGTGTTCACGAAGTTAATCGAACGTAACACAACGATTCCAACATCTAAATCACAAACATTCTCGACAGCAGCAGATAACCAACCAGCTGTAGACATTCATGTTTTACAAGGTGAGCGTCCAATGGCAACTGATAACAAAACTTTAGGTCGTTTCCAATTGGCAGATATTCCACCAGCACCACGTGGCGTACCTCAAATCGAAGTTACTTTCGATATCGATAAAAATGGTATCGTAACAGTTAAAGCGAAAGATTTGGGAACTCAAAAAGAACAAAATATCACGATTCAATCAAATACAGCTTTAACTGACGAAGAAATCGATCGTATGGTGAAAGAAGCGGAAGCAAATGCTGAAGCGGATAAAGCTCGTAAAGAAGAAGCTGAATTGAAAAATGAAGCGGATCAAATGGTCTTCATGACTGAAAAAACATTAAAAGATTTAGAAGGCAAAGTTTCTGAAGAAGAGAAGAAACAAGCTGAAGATGCGAAGGACGAGTTAAAAGCTGCTCTAGAAGCGGGCAACTTAGAAGACATTCGCACGAAAAAAGACAAGCTGAATGAAATCGTTCAAGCACTAACAATGAAAATGTACGAACAAGCTGCTGCTGAAGCTCAAGGAGCAGAAGGTGCTGAAGGCTCTAAAAAAGATGATGGTGTCGTAGACGCTGAATTCGAAGAAGTAAACGACGATAACAACAAGTAAGACATGATAGACAACCGAAAAAGTCAAAGTCTGGAATACCGACTTTGGCTTTTTCAATGTCTTTGGCATTGCAGATAATCGCGTGTTACAATAGATGCTATGCCGCAGTAAGTTGTCATATTTTTTTTTGAAAAAAACGACAACTATTAGCTCGTATGGTAACGATTAATACACTGAAAATACAGTTTTTTATGAAAGTTTAATCAGGAGTGTGACAAATGAATAAACGAGATTACTATGAGGTACTAGGATTAACAAAAAGTGCTTCAAAAGACGAGATAAAAAAAGCGTATAGAAAACTGTCGAAACAATTCCATCCGGATATTAACAAAGAGGCGGATGCTGTCGATAAATTCAAGGAAATAACAGAAGCATATGAAGTGTTGAGCGATGATCAGAAAAAAGCTCAATATGATCAATTCGGTCATGCCGGCCCTAATCAAGGATTCGGTGGCGGTGGAGATGGATTCGGATTCGATGACATTTTCAGTTCATTCTTTGGTGGAGGAGGATCACGTCGTCGTGACCCGAATGCCCCACGTAAAGGTGAAGACCTACAGTATTCCATGACCATCGATTTTGAAGAAGCTGTTTTCGGCAAAGAGACTGAAATTGAAATTCCGAAAGAAGAAACGTGTGATACTTGCCACGGAAATGGTGCTAAACCTGGTACATCACCTGAGACTTGTCATCACTGTCAAGGAACAGGCCAGTTAAATGTGACCCAGGATACACCATTCGGACGTATGGTGAATCGTCGTGCGTGTCATCACTGTCAAGGAACAGGTAAGTTAATCAAAGATAAATGTTCAACTTGTCATGGTCAAGGCACTGTGAAAAAACGCAAGAAAATTAAAGTAACAATTCCTGCTGGTGTTGATGATGGTCAACAATTGCGAGTTTCCGGACAAGGGGAGCCAGGTAAAAATGGCGGACCAGCCGGCGATTTATATGTAGTGTTCCGCGTTAGACCTCATGATCGCTTTGAACGTGACGGAGATGATATTTATTTCGAATTGAAATTAACCTTCCCTCAAGCATCTTTAGGCGATGAAATTGAAGTGCCAACAGTAAACGGCAAAGTGAAACTGAAAATTCCAGCCGGAACACAATCCGGAACGACATTCCGCTTAAAAGGCAAAGGCGTGAAAAATGTTCATGGTTACGGAATCGGTGATCAACACGTAGTAGTGAAAGTGATGACGCCATCTAAATTAACTGAGAAACAAAAACAACTGTTAAGAGATTTTGCTGAAATCAGTGGCGACATCCCTGAAGAACAAAGCAGTTCATTATTTGATAAAATCAAACGCACGATAAAAGGTGACTAAGGAGTTGACGCAGGTGAAGTGGTCAGAGCTTTCCATTCATACGACGCATGAAGCGGTAGAAGCAGTTTCGAATATTTTGCACGAAGCAGGAGCAAGCGGTGTTGTCATTGAGGATTCAGAGGAGTTCGCACGAGAACGCGAGGATCAATTCGGTGAAATTTATGCGTTGAATCCAAATGATTTCCCGACAGAAGGAGTTATTCTGAAAGCTTATTTACCCGTTACAAGTTTTTTAGGTGAAACAGTCGAAGAAGTGAAGCTCGCGATCAATAACCTCATCAATTATGATATCAACATTGGCGAAAACGTTGTGAAAATCAGTGAAGTCAATGAAGAAGAATGGGCAACTGCATGGAAGAAATACTATCATCCAGTGAAAATTTCGGAACGCTTTACGATTGTCCCTACTTGGGAAACATACGAGCCGGTTTCAACAGATGAATTGATTATCGAACTGGATCCTGGAATGGCATTCGGTACCGGAACTCATCCGACAACCGTCATGTGTCTTCAAGCACTTGAGAAGACTGTAAAACCTGGTGATTATGTTACAGATATCGGCACCGGTTCAGGTGTTTTGGCAATCGGTGCAGCTTTGCTTGGAGCAAAACATGTGCATGCACTAGATTTGGATGAAGTAGCTGTGCGTTCTGCAAAAATCAATGTCAAACTGAACAAAGTTCAAAACACGACAGAAGTTGTCCATGGCAACTTGCTGGATACTGTCAACGAGCCATCTGATGTTGTTGTGGCGAATATTTTAGCTGAAATCATCATGTCCTTTACTCAAGATGCATTCAAGGTCGTTAAAGAAGGCGGATTGTACATTACTTCTGGAATCATCGGAGCGAAAAAAGACGATGTAAAGCAGTCTCTTGAAGCGGCTGGCTTTATAATTGAAGAGGTCATGATGATGGAAGACTGGGTAACAATCATTTCTAAGAAACCAGTGAAGGAATAAATAATAGATGCAAAGATACTTTATTCAAGAACCATTAGTGGATGAAATGGCTGTCATATCTGGCGATGATGCCAAACATATTCAAAAAGTGATGCGTATGCAAGAAGGTCAATCCATCATTATTGTTTCTGAAGGCAAGGCTTACGAAGCAACAATAGAACGTTTCGAAGGCCAGGACGTGCGGGTGAGAAAATCATCGGATGCGTTGCGCTCAAATGAACTGCCTATCCAAGTAACCATCTGTTGTGGATTGCCAAAAGGTGAAAAATTAGATTTGATTACGCAAAAAGCAACGGAACTTGGGATGCATGAACTCGTTCTGTTTGAAGCGGAACGCTCCATTGTGAAATGGGACGCTCAAAAAGGCAGTAAAAAACAACAACGTCTGCAAAAAATCGCAAAAGAAGCTGCAGAACAATCTCACCGAAATGTAGTTCCGACCATCCAGGATATTGTGACATTTAAGCAATTACTTCAAATGACCGAGAAATACGATGTATGTTTCGTTGCTGATGAAGAAGACGCGAAGCTGGAAAAAAGAACGCGTTTTGCTGAAACGTTATCAAGAAAGAATGGTCAGCAATCAATCTGTGTCGTCTTTGGACCAGAAGGTGGGTTGTCCCGAACAGAAATACAAGCTTTAATGGATCGGGGATTCCAATCTATTTCATTAGGACCGCGTATATTAAGAGCCGAAACAGCTCCTTTGTATGTATTATCTGCCATTTCCTATGAATTTGAATGATAAGTTTAAATCGTGGTTATGCTAAATCCGTGGATTAGCGTGATTGATCAAAAAAATCCAGTACATTTCGGTGTACTGGATTTTTATGCGATTGGAATTCTCCTAAAGAGGATTCCCGAAAAGAACTGTTCAAACCGCGAAAAGATAATTTCACAATTGGCTTTGTGTCAACTTTATGTGATTTTTAGTGAAAAGCAAGGACTATCATGGTAAAATGAAGAGGTACGGACAACTTCCGAAAGGGTGAAACCATTTTGACTACAAATATTGCGTCAATGATCGATCATACATTATTGAAACCTGAAGCTACTAAAGAGCAAGTGGAAAAACTTTGTGCAGAAGCTAAAGAATACACATTTGCATCTGTTTGCGTAAATCCAACTTGGGTAAAAACATCTGCTGAACTTTTAACAGGAACTCCTGTAAAAGTTTGTACAGTAATCGGTTTCCCACTTGGTGCATCTACACCTGAAACGAAAGCATTCGAAACAACGGATGCAATTAATAATGGTGCTGGTGAAATTGATATGGTATTAAATGTGGGCGCTTTGAAATCTCAAGACCTTGATTTAGTAAAACGCGACGTAGAAGCAGTAGTAAATGCTGCTAAAGGGAAAGCAATTGTGAAAGTAATTTTAGAAACTTGTTTGCTGACTAAAGAAGAAATTAAAGTTGCAAGCCAATTGTCTAAAGACGCTGGAGCAGACTTCGTTAAAACATCTACTGGTTTTTCTACAGGTGGAGCAACATTTGAAGACGTTGCATTGATGCGCGAAGTAGTTGGACCAGACCTTGGTGTGAAAGCATCTGGCGGCGTTCGTAGCTTGGAGGATGTTCAAAAAATGATCGAAGCAGGGGCTACTCGTATTGGTGCAAGTTCTGGTGTTCAGATCATGCAAGGATTAACTTCTAACTCAGACTATTAATTATCGAGAACGTATTGACCAAAATGATATGATACGATATAATTTTGGAGTACATAACACTAGGTTATGTATTGACGTGTGTTCGGAGGGAGGGAAAGAGAGATGTCAAAAACTGTCGTTCGCAAAAACGAATCGCTTGAAGATGCTCTTCGCCGCTTCAAACGTACTGTTTCTAAAAGTGGAACAATACAAGAGGTAAGAAAACGCGAGTTTTATGAAAAACCAAGTGTAAAGCGTAAAAAGAAATCAGAAGCTGCGCGTAAGCGTAAATTCTAATTTAACCTTTACGGAATCTTGAATCGCGATTTTCAGGTAACCAAGCGTAAAGCGTAATAAGAAATCAGAAGATGCGCGTAAACGTTAGTGATCAATTCCTTTAATCCCTACGTTCATAACACGTACTACTTGATGACTAAAGAAATTCCATATGTAAGCCGAGAAATCTACTGATTTCTCGGCTTATTTTATTTTCCTCTATTTTGAGGAGATTTGAGTTTTACACCTATCATATTGGTTGAAGCGAGTGGATGAAAATTGTTTTCGACTGGACGGAAGCTTCCCTCGTATTCAACGGAAATTATAAACACTTCTACATCATTCTCCGTGAAAGTATTAATCCTTTGCCATTTCACACAAAATAAAAAATTTCTTCCTATTATTCATTCACATGCTATTTCCCACATTTTTTTCTTCTTTATGAATCTTTTTTCCTGTTCATCCGTACATACTATAGAAAGCCTAATTGTTACATAGATAAGGAGGGGCGTTATGAGGTGGACGCGGGTTGTAAGTGGGTATTTACTGCTCTTCATTTCCATTCTATTAATCTTGCCTAGCTTGCCCGTCAACGCATCGGAAATTTATCGGATCCCTATAAAGGATGAAGTGGAAAAAGGTTTATATGCCTTTTTGCAACGTGCTTTTGAAGAAGCGGAAGAAGCGGGTGCTGATGTTGTAATTTTAGACATCAATACGCCTGGTGGATTTGTGGATTCTGCTGAAAACATCGCGAAGTTAATGGATGAAACACCATTGAAAACGGTCGCATTTATCAATCAAAATGCGTTATCAGCAGGTGCTTTTATTGCATTGCACGCAGATGAAATTTATATGGTGCCAAGCGGACGTATCGGAGCTGCGAAAGTAATAGATGGTGCAGGGAACGCTGCGGAAGAGAAAGCCAATAGTGCTTGGTTGACATCGATGAAAACAGCTGCGGAATCATCTGACCGTGATCCCCTGTATGCTCTGGCGATGGCAGATGAATCAATAGACTTACCAGAGTACCGCGCGGGGGAAGGGAAACTTCTAACGTTGTCAGCTACTGAAGCTGAAGAAGTTGGCTATTCTGAGGGCACTGTTGCTTCATTCGAGGCCTTATTGAAGGAATTGGAGCTGAATAAAGCGAATGTTACTTCAGTAAATGAAACGTTTGCTGAGAAAGTAGCGCGCTTTGTGACTGATCCAATAATTGTTCCTATTCTTTTATCGATCGCAAGTCTGGGATTGGTTGTTGAATTATATTCACCTGGGTTCGGCGTTGCCGGAACAATGGGCTTGACTGCGATAGGGTTATTCTTTTTCGGTCATATGGTTGCAGGATTGGCAGGATATGAATCTATTCTTCTGTTTGTCCTTGGAGTGGGTTTTATTATTGCTGAATTTTTCCTTCCAGGTGCCATAGCGGGTATAATAGGGGCAGCATTAATTATCGGAAGTATACTTCTTGCGGGGGGAAATGTGTTCCACATGGGAATTGCCGTGTTGATCGCATTGATGGTCGCAATTGTAGGAATGGTGATACTCATGAAATTTTTTGGAAAGAACCTCAAGCTGTTCAATAAAATTATTTTGAAGGATGCAACGGATACAGAGCATGGCTATGTATCGAACGTCAACCGCTATGAATTAATTGGTAGAATGGCTGTAAGTATGACACCACTTCGTCCATCTGGAACGATTATGTTGGATGGTGAACGAATCGATGCAGTCACTGAAGGTGGCTACGTTGATGCGAATAAAATTGTAAAAATTATTAAAGTTGAAGGCTCTCGCACGGTTGTACGGGAAGTCAAAGAAGGGGAGAATGAAGCATGATTGAAGGAATTACTGGAAGCACAATCGGCATTATCATTGCCATTATAGCCGCATTCATACTGCTGGCTATCTTCATGACGTTTGTACCGATTGCGTTATGGATCTCGGCATTGGCAGCTGGAGTACGCATCAGCATATTTACATTAGTGGGGATGAGATTACGACGCGTTATTCCATCACGCATTGTCAATCCGTTAATTAAAGCACATAAAGCTGGTTTATCTGTAACGATTAATCAACTCGAAAGTCACTACTTAGCAGGCGGTAATGTTGACCGCGTTGTGAATGCATTGATTGCCGCGCATCGAGCAAATATTGATTTGCCGTTTGAACGTGCAGCTGCGATTGACCTTGCAGGCCGTGATGTTCTTGAAGCGGTGCAAATGTCTGTAAATCCTAAAGTAATTGAAACACCTTTTATCGCTGGTGTAGCAATGGATGGTATTGAAGTGAAAGCAAAAGCGCGTATCACAGTTCGTGCCAATATCGATCGTTTAGTCGGTGGTGCTGGTGAAGAAACCATCGTTGCCCGAGTAGGTGAAGGGATTGTCTCTACGATTGGTTCAAGCACTAACCATAAAAAAGTATTGGAAAATCCGGATATGATTTCTCAAACTGTTTTATCAAAAGGTCTTGATTCAGGAACGGCTTTTGAAATCTTATCCATCGATATCGCGGACGTTGATATCGGTAAAAATATCGGTGCAGAACTTCAAACGGAGCAAGCGGAAGCTGACAAGAAAATTGCTCAAGCTAAAGCCGAAGAACGCCGTGCCATGGCTGTTGCAACTGAACAAGAAATGATTGCAAAAGTACAGGAAATGCGTGCGAAAGTTGTTGGAGCTGAGGCTGAAATTCCTTTAGCTATGGCAGAAGCATTGCGCGAAGGAAACATCGGTGTAATGGACTATATGAATTACAAAAATCTGCAAGCTGATACGAGCATGCGCGATTCAATCAGTAAAATTGGCGGCGATAAATCTAAAACTGACCTGACTCAAGATTAATCCAGATCAGCAGCCCTTTAAGGAGGGATTTGACAGTGGAACCAATCATTTTTGCGATCATTGCATTTGTCATCAGTGCAATTTTTAAGCGGAAAAATGCAAGTGATGATGGTGGACAAACGAAACCATTTCTGCCGCAGTCGCCAAATCAACAATCCATGAAAAAACTTGAAGATTATGCGAAAGAAATATATGGAGATGTGCAAAAGCAAATCTCTGAAAGACAAACAAAAACACCATCAAAACCTGAAGTTATGTATCAAATGAAACAAGTGAAAGAAAAAGTTTTACCTGCTAAGGAACAAATGAAAGAAGCACCAAGAACTTCGGCTCGGCAAGGAAGACTTTCCCTGCACCAGACGAAAGAGAAGAATCGTATTCAAAATACAGATTCTTCATCATTCGTTCCGTCATCAGAAAAAGAACTTCTTCAGGCGATTATTTTCTCGGAAATTCTAGCACCGCCAAAATCGAAACGTTAACTCATGACCTCCAATCTGTCAGCATATGCTGATGGAAAGGAGGTCTTTTTTTGTTAAACAATCATCTGCAATTGACCCCATTTATCCATATTGATGACTTTCAATCTATTCGTGTGAATGGACCCTTTGAATTATTGTCACTCAGTCCTAACTCATGTCAGTTAAAGGGACAAGGATTTGCTTTGACCATCGAATCAGGCGAAACGATTATTTCCACCATGAATGTAGATGAAGTCACAATCAGTGTTCGAGATTTAACCAAACTGGAACTACGAAAATTGGATATGGTCTAATGGCATCTTTAGAAAGTAGTCGAAAAATCACTTGTCAATTAAAGCCCCATGAACAAACATACTCTTTTCTTCAAGCATTAAAGTTAAATAAAGTTTACATAATAAAATTATCTACAAATAAATCAGGAACGACTTTTATGATTTATGAAAAAGATATTCCGAAGGTCCGTAAAATCAGAAAGAAGTACAGAATACCGATCCATTTCTCTCGACCAGATAATTCAAGCGTACTTCAATTTCACTGGTCAGTGCTCGCAGGATTACTTGGATTCATTTTAGTTCCATATATCTGTTCTTTATTTTTATGGCAAATATCAATTGAAGATGAATCAGATGAACGGCAAGTAAAACTCGAACAGGAACTGCATAAATTAAATGTTATCGAAAGAAAGAGTTTGAAATCACTGATCCCGGATTCTGAAATACGACAAGTTATTTTAGCAAACAATCACGATCTTTCCTGGATTCATATCAAACGAAGTGGGGCAAAAATGCATATTACTTCTGTACCTGCTCCTGTCATTATCCGTGATCAAGTGGATGAAACAGCACCTTCGGATTTGGTGGCTTTGCGTAAAGGTGTCATTACCCATTATGATCTCCGCTCAGGAGAACGTTTGGTACCGTTACACGAAACGGTCAAAAAAGGAGATACGTTAGTAACGGGGATACTGAAACAAGGAAATAAAAATTTAGTTGTTGGGGCAGAAGGGCAAGTGTTTGCGGACTATTGGCTTGAAATGTCTTTTCAGTTACCAACAAAAATTATCTATGATAAGTTTGTAGCCGAAGAAGTGAATATTCTACAAGTGTCTAAACCATGGAAAGCATTCAAAAAAGAGCAAAGCTTGGAACATCTGATTGAAATGTTCAAAAGTGTCTTTCGGGTAGAGCGCAATACAATTTTTGAAAAATCTTCTGTGACTGTAAATGAAAAGTGGATTGAAGAAGCATTTTTGCCCATGCTAAGAATGAGAACAGCATCCAGTTTGTCATCAAATGGAAAGATTAAGGATGAAAAAGTTTTACACATGACATGGTCAAATGATACAGTAAAAGGGAAAGTACTGTATTATATGAATGATAATATTGCAGGTAAAAGACCTATACATCAAGGAGACTGAGAATGCAGGAAGAACATTATACGGAATTACACGTTCAAGACCCAAATGAAGCCATCTTACTGCTAGGAATTTCTGATGGCAATATGAAATTAATTGAACAAGAGCTGGGCGTTCAAGTGATCACCAGAGGCGAAGCGATTCGTCTAGTAGGGGATGTCGAAAAGCGTGCAGTTGCTAAACAACTGATTGAACAACTTTTAAAAGTTATTAAAAAAGGGATAAATATTAACCAACGTGACGTTAGTACGGCTATTGAAATGAGTACAGCTGGGACTTTAGAGTATTTCGCGGAATTGTACGATGAAGAAATTGCGCGTAATGTAAAAGGGAAAGCGATTCGTGCTAAAACAATCGGCCAACGTGAATACATTCATGCCATTCGCCATAAAGATCTGGTATTTTGTATTGGACCTGCTGGTACCGGGAAAACATATCTTGCAGTCGTGCTTGCAACACAAGCATTAAAGAATGGTCATGTAAAACGCATTATCTTGACCCGACCTGCTGTTGAAGCGGGTGAGAGCTTAGGATTCTTACCAGGGGATTTGAAAGAAAAAGTAGATCCTTATTTACGTCCTTTATACGATGCTCTTCATGATGTGCTCGGAACGGAACAAACGACGCGCTTCTTGGAAAGAGGAACGATAGAAATTGCACCTCTTGCATATATGCGTGGACGAACACTAGATGATGCCTTTGTCATTTTGGATGAAGCTCAAAATACGACAAAAGCTCAAATGAAGATGTTTTTAACACGACTGGGCTTCGGCTCGAAGATGGTAATCACAGGCGACAAAACGCAAATCGATTTACCGCGTGGTGCAGAATCCGGCCTGAAAGTAGCGGAGAAGATTTTGCACAATGTCAGTGGCATCCACTTCCAAATGCTCGAGCAAGGGGACGTTGTACGTCATCCTCTCGTCGCAAAAATTATCCACGCATACGAAGAACAGCAGCCGGAATAAGGCTGCTGTTTTTTTTGCTAATTGCTCCTGATAATATTATCTGTTGTTTAATTCACATTTGCAGTAGTCTCAAATCTCGTATGAGCCTGTCATTTAGAATGAAAACCCCAACCTGTGGATCTCCCGCTTCACGCACTTTCAAGTTTTGGAGCAACTTTTCCTAAATAGGAGCAACTTTCGTTGTTTTTGGAGCAACTTTTCCAAAATAGGAGCAACTTTCACTGTTTTTGGAGCAACTAACCAATATTTCCCACAAATCAAAAAAATAGAATCATAGAAAAGCGATATTAAACAAGCAATCTTACATAGAATGATTAGTTGCGATGTTTGTATTTCTTGAATCTTTTACATTAGTCGGTGTAATGATAGAAAATTCTTGATATGATAGTAGGAAGAAGATGGGGTGATGCAGTGGACAGCTGGGTGAAGAAAATGCAGTCGCTAGTAGGCTACCGAACATTTACCGTTTTAACGATTGTGATAACAGGTTTACTCCTTTTTTTACTGCTCATAAATGGAGTTAGACCCGAGAAATATGATATTCAAGAATTTCATTTATCAACCGAAACGATCCGCTCTATCAAAACGGTTGAAGATCCTGTGAAAACGGAAGAAGAACGCCAAAGAGCCGCTTCAGAAGTATCAAGTGTTTACCAATTTTCCGAAGAAATTGGCGAAAATCGTGCAGCGATTGTTACGTCGGTAATTGATTATGTTTTGGAAGAAAAAGCGGAGTCAGTTGAATCATTAGCTCCGATGGAAGAGCAAGTAAGTGACTTGAAGGAAAACCTCAATGTACTGGAAACAGATGGCGAAGGAATTCGTTTTACAGATGGCGCTTTGGTTTCATTACTCTTATTGGAAAATGAATCTTTAATTAATTTAAGAGATTCTCTTACGGCTTCCATACGCGATATTATGAGTAAACCGATACGGTCGGAGCAAGTGGCCAATACTAAAAATGAAATCGAAAGACGCATTCGCGGGAATTTGGAAATACCGGAGAGTGTGTTGCCAACTGCGGTATTGATTGGACGTTACAGCATTAATGAAAATGAAACATTAAATGAAGAACTAACCCAAGCGCGAATCGAGCAGGCTAGAGCAAGTATTGAACCGACACGGATTCTCCAAGGACAAGTTATTGTCCAGGAAGGTCAGATTATCGATCGGGAAGTATATCGACAACTAAAACTTCTTGGAATGCTGACCAATCAGTCTTCAATGAAGCCAATTCTCGGACTTATTCTTTTTATTTCGCTTTGTATGTGGCTACTACATATGCAGATGACAAAATGGCGTGCCAGTAAAGAAGAAAGGCAACGTACCCTTCTTGTGGTCATGCTGATCTTAATTATGTCGGTAATCGGGATGAAGCTGATTAGTTTAGTTTCGAATAACTTCGACGTTTCGATTGCTTTTCTTTTCCCGACCGCATTAGCTCCAATGCTTGTCCGTTCATTGATTAATGAACGCTTTGCAGTTTTGATGGCTTTTTTAACTGCCGCAATTGCCGGAATCGTATTCCAAGAAGGTTATTCCGTTGTTCTACAAATGGAAATCGCCCTTTATCTTTTGTTTGGAGGACTTGCGGGTCTATACGTGATTCAAGGAGCGGAAAAACGGTCACACTTACTGCAAACGAGTTTAAGCGTAGCGGTTGTCAATTTCGTTTTTATGGCGTTCTATTTATTAATGACCCAATCAGACTATGGAGTCAGCGAATTGCTATTTTACGGGATTGCCGCTATTACATCCGGTCTTTTGTCCGGTGCTTTGACCATCGGAATGTTGCCATTCTTTGAATCCGCTTTTGGTTTAATTTCCACGATGAAACTGATTGAACTATCAAATCCGAATCATCCTTTGTTGAAAAAAATCTTAACGGAAACTCCAGGGACATATCATCATAGTGTGATGGTCGCAAACTTGGCTGATGCAGCCTGTGAATCCATTGGGGCAGATGGCTTATTAGCACGAGTCGGGTGTTACTACCATGATATCGGAAAAACCAAACGTCCTGGATTTTTCATTGAAAATCAAATGAGTCATGCCAACCCTCATGACTCATTGCCCCCAGAAACAAGTCGGGATATCATATTATCCCACGGAAGTGATGGAGCGAAATTACTGCAAAAACACAAAATGCCGAAAGAAATCATTGATATTGCGGAACAACATCACGGCACCAGTTTATTGAAGTATTTTTACTACAAGGCAAAAGAAGAAGGGCAATCTGTTAATGAAGAAGATTATCGTTATGCAGGTCCTAAACCTCAGAAAAAAGAGACAGCCATTATTTCCATTGCAGATAGTGTGGAAGCGGCAGTCCGTTCCATGAAGCATCCAACGGCAGAAAAAATACAGGAAATCGTCCATTCCATTATTAAAGACCGATTACATGATGGGCAATTCGATGAATGTGACTTAACATTAAAAGAACTCAAAACCGTCGAACGTGTTTTGTGCGAAACGCTGAATGGGATCTTCCATTCTCGAATTGAATACCCTCAATAAAGGAGCACACATATGCATTTAACATTAGACTTAATCGACCAAACAGAATCTTTATCCACGGAGAACCTGGAAATGATTGAAAAAATGTTACATCACGCTGCTCAGTCTGAAGGCATTGAAGCAGGCAGCGAGTTATCTGTAACATTTGTGAACAATGAAGAAATTCAACAAATCAACCATGAGTATCGAGGAAAAAATGTACCGACAGACGTCATTTCATTTGCCATGGAAGAATTAGGCGAAGGGGAAATGGCAATCGAAGTGGAAGGTGTACCACGTATGCTAGGGGACATCATCATTTCAGTTGAACGTGCAAAGGAACAGGCAGCCGATTACGGTCATAGTGAAGAGAGGGAATTGGGATTTTTAGCAATCCATGGTTTTCTTCATTTGCTCGGTTATGACCATATGGAAGCGGATGAAGAAAAAGAAATGACACAAAAGCAAGAGGCAATCTTACAGTCCTTTGGATTGCGACGTGAATGAAAAACAATAATTTCATTTCTTCATTCAAATACGCATTTGCTGGACTCATTAGTGCCAGTAAAAGAGAGCGGAATTTCCGATTTCATTTAATCGCAGCAATTGTCGTAATTTTAACGGGCATCTTTAGTCATTTATCAACGATTGAATGGATCATATTGATTTTGTGTATCTCAGGTATGTTGAGTCTTGAATTAGTCAATTCTGCTTTGGAGAGAGTAGTTGATCTGGCTTCTCCAGATATACATGTTTTAGCTAAGCTGGCGAAAGACATGAGCGCCGGTGCAGTCCTTGTATTTGCCTGTGCAAGTGCTATAATCGGAATACTCATCTTTTTACCTAAGTGGATGGAAATTATTAATTGAGGTGTTCGAATAATGGATAAATTACAAGTGATGGAAGAATCGAAAATCGCACGCGAAAACGCGTACGTACCATATTCTAAATTTAAAGTGGGCGCTGCTTTATTAACGAAAGAAGGCAAAGTATACCACGGTTGTAATATTGAAAATGCATCATTTAGCATGACAAACTGTGCAGAGCGCACAGCAATTTTTAAAGCGGTTTCTGAGGGAGTTCGCGACTTTGCATCACTTGCAGTCGTAGCTGACACAGAGGGCCCTGTATCGCCATGTGGAGCTTGCCGTCAAGTGATTGCCGAGTTCTGTGAGCCGAACATGCCTGTTTATCTGATTAACTTAAAAGGTGATGTACAGGAAACAACAGTTGCTGAATTATTGCCTGGTGCATTTTCTCCGGAGGATTTAGCGAATGCTGGAAACAAATAAAGGGTATAAATCAGGATTCATTTCAATTATTGGGCGTCCGAACGCAGGGAAATCAACATTCTTGAACCGTGTAATCGGGCAAAAAATTGCGATTATGAGTGACAAACCACAAACGACAAGAAATAAAGTTCAAGGTGTATTAACAACGAACACTGAACAACTTATTTTCATTGATACTCCTGGAATTAATGAACCTAGACATAAACTAGGGGATTTTATGCTGAAAGTTGCAAAAAACACATTACGTGAAGTCGATGCGATTTTGTTGATGGTAGATTCAACAGACCGTATCGGGAAACAAGATCGTTACATTTTAGATATGCTTAAAGGAAATGAAACACCAGTCTTTTTAGTGATGAATAAGATTGATTTAATCCATCCTGACAAGTTGTTGAGTGTTACAGAATCGTTCAGAAATGAATTTGATTTCGCTGATGTATTACCGATTTCTGCTCTTGAAGGTATCAATATCGAAGGCTTACTGAAAGTCCTGACTGAGCACTTGCCAGAAGGCCCTCAATATTACCCTGCCGATCAAGTAACAGATCATCCAGAACGTTTCATTATTTCTGAGTTGATTCGTGAAAAAGTGCTTCATTTAACACATGAAGAGATTCCACATTCAATTGCGGTCGTTATTGAGAAAATTAAAAGAGATGAAGATAGTGATAAAATTCGAGTGACAGCGACCATTATGGTAGAACGCGACTCACAAAAAGGGATCGTTATCGGTAAAAAAGGTGCACTTCTTAAAGAAGTGGGGATGCGTGCCCGTAAAGATATCGAAATGTTGCTTGGAAGCAAAGTATTTCTAGAGCTATGGGTAAAAGTCCAAAAAGACTGGCGCAATAAACAAGTCCATTTACGCGACTTCGGTTTCCGCGACGACGAATATTAATAAGGGGCGTGGGGGCAGTTGCTGAATCGAATTGAAGGCATTGTCTTAAAAACGCAAGATTACGGGGAATCCAATAAAATAGTCACCATCTATTCGCGAGAAGGTGGCAAGGTCACCGCGATGGCAAGAGGGGCAAAAAAACCTGCAAGTAGACTCGCGGCGATTACGCAACCTTTCACCCATGGTTCCTTCCTGGTCCAACAAGGGCGCGGAATGGGGACGATGCAGCAAGGGGAACAGATGGAATCGTACCGTCATATTCGTGAGAATATCGAAGCGACTGCTTATGCAAGTTTTGTGGTGGAATTAATTGATCGTGCGGTAGAAGACCGTACGGCTCAACCTGCCATTTTCAATTTGCTCCAGCAAGCGCTGCATGCTATCTCTGAGGAATATGACCCTGAAGCCATTGCTTTGTTCGTTGAGTGGAAGATGTTGCCGGTCACTGGTATATATCCCACACTGCATCAATGTGCCAATTGTGGAGCGACAGATGGAGAATTTGCTTTCTCCTTCCAACAAATCGGTTTTTTGTGTCATCGGTGTTTTGACGTGGATCGTTATATCATTCGATTAACGCCTGCTCAAGTGAAACTAATTCGGACTTTTTATACTGTACCGATCGAGCAAGTTGGAAAATTGACATTAAAGAAAGAAACTAAAACTTTTATCAAGAAAATAGTCAGAACCATCTATGAAGAACAAACAGGTATTCGATTGAAGTCCAGATCATTCATCGATCAGCTTGATCGTTCACCTCAATACTTCCCCAAAAAAGAAAATCCGTCTACTGATCCTGAAAAAGGGCAGTAAGGCGGTTTTTTATGTGAAAATAAATAGATAACAAGTATAAAATTCAAAGAGGAGGTGTATTACATTGGTTGAAAATTTATTAAAAAAGCACCTGATAGCAAAGTATGGTGATTTTACACCGATTAGATTAGCTGGTGGGTACACAAATGAAACCTTCCTGTTAGTTGGTATACATCCTCCAGTAGTTGCTAAAGTAATAAACTCAGTTAACGATGAAATAGAAAATGAAATTAATTGTTTAAAGTTAACACAAGAAACCGGCATTACACCAAAAATCTATGATGTTATGAAAATAGACGACATTCAAATAATTGTAATGGAGTACAGGAAAGGAATTAATGGACAAACCATTTTGGATAGTGAAGACCTAAATATAAAAAAGGAATTATATGAAATTTTAGGTCAAACTCTTGCGAAAAGTATCCATTCAAAAAAATACCAGTATGTTTCTAGTGGAATTAAAGAATGTAATTTCAATGAATTGAACTATAATTTGGATTTTGTCCCAGATGTACTAATAAATAATTCAAAATTCCTTTTAAAAAACATACAAGATTGCCAAGACGAATGGGTTTTAACTCACGGAGACTATGGAGTTCATAATATTTTATACACGGATACTCATACGCTTACCGTTTTGGATTGGGAGTGGTCTGAATGGGCAAATCCTTTAACGGATATAGGCTGGGTCTGCTGGTTTACGAAACTCCATTACCCCCAATATGCGGAATCATTAAATCAGCTATTTATTAATGAGTACAAAAAATACAGTTCTGTAGCCGTAACACCTGAATTATTAAAAGCCTATTGTGTTTATAAGGTATGGAAAATTTTGCATAGGATAAAAAGTGGGTCACATGAAATTCAGGAAGAATGGGTAAGACGTTTAAAATGGACTATGGAAGAAGAAATTTTCAATTTCAATTAAAACAGTTGGGAAAAATTGATAATTACACAAATTATCAATTTTCTCTCATTTCGCTACTCTTATTTATTAGGTATAATTGAGAGATACGAAGCAAAGGGATGACTAAATGAAAAACAAAATGAATCAAATGTTTGAGGATCAACGAAATGTTCATGTGCTGTATTCGTATACTGAACAAGAAAATTACATAAAACAGGTTCTGGATTTTATTGAAAATGGTATTGCTTTGGGAGATTACGTTATTTTAATTGAAAATTCCCGTCTTTATCCGATGATTCAAAAGGAACTGAGCACACGTTTATCAAAAGAGCAACTGACGTTTCTACATTATGTAAACAGCTTTGATTTCTATTGTTCTAGTGGAAGTTATCATCCTCCTGCAATTACAGATTACTTTAGTAAAATGATAGAGCCTTACCTGGAAAAACAACTCACTTTCCGGTCTTGGGCACATGTGGAGTGGGCTACCATGGAAGAGCCTCTTCATCTAATTGAAGATTTTGAGAAAATAATCGACGAAGCAGTAAATGAACTGTCGTTTCCATTAATTTGCGCATACGAAGGAAATAGAATGCCAGAATACATTAAAAATATGTTGTTGGAAAGACACCCGTATGTGCTCTTGGAAGATGATTTCATGGTCTCGGAAGAATACAAGCAATCATTTGTGACGAATAAATAATCAAAACGCTTAGGGGATATTCCTAAGCGTATTTTATTTCCACAATCCAATGAGTAACAAATTATTTTATGGCAGATTACACTGGATTTGGTTCTTTAAAAAGGAGTTAATATATGGGATTGGATATCTATTTTTATGATAAAGACAATAAAGAATATTTTCTTGCGGAAATAAGTAAAAAACTGCATAATCAAATCTTTTATAAAAATGTGAGTTCAGAACAATGGGGAATCCTTAGTAAAATAAAACATTACTATGGAATTGAAGTGAACTTAAATAGAGATCAAATTATAGAATTCATAGAAAGACTTGAAGCGATTAAATCAAACATTCCGGATGAGTTTACCAATGAAATCGATGAATTAAAGAGTATTTTGTCGAATAAAGAATACCGGTATATTACCATTGCTGGTGATTGATTTTTAAAGTGATGAAGGGGGATTGAGTGGTAATGAAAGTGAACGAAATCGAATTCAATGTTCGTAACTTACAATATTTTATTAGATCAGCAAACGAGAAAGATGCCAAAAGCCTGTCCGAAGTCAGATTGCAGGCAGATGGTGAAACTGAAAATTTAGATAGAGAAAAAGGCGAGGCATATATAGATGAATCGGGCTTTAAACAGATAATTAAAGATGATACAGAAAGTTTAAATAATCTGTTTTTAGTTGCTGAAGTTGATCAAAAAATTGTCGGTTTTTCCAGATGTGAAGGAAGCAATTTAAAAAGAAGTTCTCATAAAGTAGAATTTGGTGTTTGTGTATTAATGGAATATTGGGGATTTGGTATCGGGAAAAATCTTTTACAACAAGCAATTCATTGGGCAGACACACATGAAATTAAGAAAATAACATTGAATGTTCTCGAAACCAATGAAAAAGCCATCGAGCTTTACAAGAAATGTGGGTTTGAAGTGGAAGGTATTCTAAGAAAAGATAAATTTCTTTCTGACGGCAATTACTATAATACCATCATCATGGGAAGGGTTAAGCCATGAGTCATTACTTAATTCCAGGTAGTGGACTGCTTCTTAAATATAACAAAGCATAGTAAAAAGGGAGGGAGATGTGAACTAATCACATCTCCCTCCCTTAACTTTTCACTAAATCATAATGCTAATGTAGAGCTCTGAGCCTTCACAATCGAAAAGCTTAAAATTCTAAGTGCTTCTCAATATAAGCTTTAACATCAATGATCGGCATACGTACTTGTTCCATTGAATCGCGGTGACGAACGGTTACTTGACCATCTTCAACTGAATCAAAGTCATACGTGATACAGAAAGGTGTGCCGATTTCATCTTGTCGACGGTAGCGTTTCCCGATGGATTGAGACTCATCATAATCGACCATGAATGATTTACTCAAATCAGTAAACACTTCACCAGCACCTTCAGCTAGTTTTTTTGATAATGGTAAAATAGCTGCTTTTACTGGAGCTAAGGCAGGGTGGAAACGTAACACTGTACGTTTGTCATCGCCTTCAAGTGCTTCTTCAGCATAAGCATCACATAAAAACGCCAGTGTGACACGGTCTGCACCCAATGATGGTTCGATACAGTACGGTACATAACGCTCATTCGTAATCGGATCAATGTAGTTGAAATCTTCACCAGAGTGTTCCATATGGCGTTTTAAGTCGAAGTCTGTGCGGTCTGCAATACCCCAAAGCTCACCCCAGCCGAATGGGAATTTATATTCCACATCTGTAGTAGCCGAAGCATAATGTGAAAGTTCTTCTTTATCGTGATCACGTAAACGCATGTTATCTTCGTTTAAACCTAAGTTCAGTAACCAGTTTTTACAATAGTCGCGCCAGAAAGTAAACCATTCCAGATCTTCACCTGGCTTACAGAAGAATTCAAGCTCCATTTGCTCAAATTCACGCGTGCGGAAAGTGAAGTTACCAGGCGTGATTTCATTACGGAAACTTTTACCGATCTGAGCAATCCCGAACGGCATTTTCTTACGCATTGAGCGTTGAACGTTTTTAAAGTTTACAAAAATACCTTGTGCAGTTTCAGGGCGTAAGTAGATATCATTTGAAGAAGATTCCGTCACACCTTGAGAAGTTTTGAACATTAAATTGAACTGACGGATGTTCGTGAATTCTTGTGCACCACAATCTGGACATGTAATTGCATGTTCGCTGATTAACTCTTCCATTTTTTCGAATGGAAGGCCGTCAACGATCATTTCGATTCCTTTAGCTTCAAGTGCATCTTCAATCAATTTGTCAGCACGATGACGCGCTTTACATTTTTTACAGTCGATCATTGGGTCATTGAAATTACCGATATGACCTGATGCCGACCATACTTTAGGGTTCATAAGGATCGCTGCGTCAAGTCCCACGTTATATGGAGATTCTTGAACGAATTTGCGCCACCATGCTTTTTTAATATTGTTTTTCAATTCAATTCCAAGTGGACCGTAATCCCAAGTGTTGGCTAAGCCTCCGTAGATATCAGAGCCAGGAAATACAAATCCTCGGTGTTTTGCTAAACTTACTACGTTTTCCATTGTGATTGTCATAACAATCCCTCCAAAAATAAAAATAGCACTCGTCTCCGGACATTAAATGTCCGGGGACGAGTGCATTATACCCGCGGTTCCACCCCAGTTGATCGCTATGCGCAATCCACTTTCATTAACATGACTCCAGGACGCCTTTTCTTGTTCCTTGCAGACTTTCACTGTCTCTGCTCGCTAATGTGAACAATACTTATTTTCCTATCTTCGTCTATATAATTGACTATATTGTAGCATACACAATTTAAAAATGCCACTTAAGCTGGGTACTAGATTAGCCTGCTTAATTAGTATATAATATTGAACATTGAGTATAACACTTTTTGAGGCGGTGAGTCCGATCGAACTCAACAAACGTCAAGAGGACATTTTGCAAATTGTAAAAGAAAATGGTCCGATTACAGGAGAACAAATTGCAGAACGTCTGCATTTAACAAGATCTACACTTCGACCGGATTTAGCTATATTAACCATGTCGGGGTTTCTGGATGCAAGACCTCGAGTAGGATATTTCTATTCAGGCAAAAAAACTGGTCAAGCTGTTTCCGATAGCATGATGAATATGAAGGTTCGGGATTTCCAATCAATCCCTATTGTAGTGGCTGAAGATATGACAGTATATGATGCCATTTGTCACATGTTCTTAGAGGATGTCGGAACGCTTTTTGTTGTCGACAAAAATGCTTATCTAACAGGAGTATTATCTCGAAAAGATTTACTTAGAACGAGTTTAGGTCAACAGGACTTGAACAAAATTCCCGTACATATCATCATGACGAGGATGCCCAATATTACTTTTTGTTATAAACACGATTCATTGTTCCATGCTGCGAAGAAGTTGATTGACAAACAGATAGATGCTCTGCCAATCGTTAAACAACATCCAGATGGCTACGAAGTGATTGGTCGTTTGACGAAAACAAACATTACAGGTGCTTTTCTGTCATTAGCGGAAAATCACGATTTGTGAGGTGATGGAAACCATGAAAAAACTGCAAATATTTATTGTTTCGGATTCTGTTGGTGAAACAGGGGAGTTAGTTGCGAAAGCGGCGGTAAGTCAGTTTAGACCTGGTTTACAGGACACTTCCTTAAAACGTTTCCCACATATTGAAACACTGGATCATGTGAAAGAGATTGTTCATCTTGCTCAAATGCAGCAGGCGATGATTTTATATACGCTCGTCCAAAAAAAAATGCGTTATAATTTACAGATGGAATGCGCAAAGCATAGTGTGAGATCCATTGACTTAATGGGTCCGCTAATGGACATGTTGGAACTTGAGCTGAATGAGATTCCATTTGAAGAACCAGGTCTGGTTCGTAAATTGGATGATGACTATTTTAAAAAAATCGAAGCAATCGAGTTTGCTGTTAAATATGATGATGGGCGTGACCCACGTGGTTTACTATTGGCAGACATCGTTCTAGTAGGCGTTTCACGTACATCAAAGACGCCATTATCTCAGTATTTAGCACACAAACGATATAAAGTTGCGAATGTTCCTTTAGTGCCTGAAGTGGAACCCCCAGAAGAATTATTTAAAGTTGACCCAGAAAAATGTTTCGGACTTGTTATTTCACCAGATAAGCTCAATTCAATTCGTAAAGAACGATTGATTGCTTTGGGTTTGAATGATGATGCAAGCTATGCAAAATTGGAACGTATTAAACAAGAGATCGTCCATTTTGAAAAAGTTGTTTCTCGAATTGGCTGTCATGTGATTGATGTCACGAATCGAGCAGTGGAAGAAACGGCAAATGTCATCTTAAACAAAATCCAGTAAGTGAAAACCATCTCTTCCGGGAAGGTTTTTTCTTTTGGAATAATAATTTTTTATAGATTTTTCAAGAAAAACGTTTTATAATAAAAAATTGTGGTAAAAATATTTAATAAGAGTTGTCATTTTGTAAGTTTTGTCATGATTTTAATAATTTTGACTTTAAAAAATCACTATAGAAAAATAACATTATTACTACTTTAAAGGGAGTAATATGTGTTTTTTTATTATTTTGTCGAAACTTGCAGGATTTTCATCAAATCTCTCGAATTCAATATTTAGCCCGTTAAAAGATGGTGATGACAACATGCAACGAATTCCTGAAGAAACAATCGAACATATTCGTACGAGTAATGATGTTGTTGATGTCATTAGTGAATATGTCCAATTGACAAAGCGTGGACGTAACTGGTTTGGACTTTGTCCTTTTCATGGAGAACAAACACCGTCATTCTCAGTTTCACAAGACAAACAAATTTTTCATTGTTTTGGATGTGGTGCCGGAGGAAATGCCATTACCTTTGTAATGGATATAGACAATCTTTCCTTTCAGGAAGCCGTCAGTAAGTTAGGATCTCGTATCGGGATCGATGTTGAGATTGAACCACAAAATGGCGAGACCAAAACGGTATCCAAAGAAGAAACACGAATGAAAGAAGCGCACACGTTTGCAATGAATTATTATCATCACTTGCTTCTTAATACAGAAGAAGGTGAAAAAGCTCTTCATTATTTAGAAGAAAGAGGATTTTCTAGAGAGCTTATTGAACAATATAGAATTGGGTGGTCACTTCCTAATTGGGATGCCTTAACTACGTTACTCGAACGTAAAGGATTCAATCTAGCCGAAATGGCACAAAGTGGTCTTCTCATTCAGAAAGAAAATAAAAATGAATACTTTGATCGATTCAGAGAACGTATTATGTTTCCGGTTCGTGATGAAGCGGGACATGTCATAGCGTTTTCAGGTCGTGTGTTAACAACTGAAACGCAAGATGCAAAGTACATGAACAGTCCTGAATCACCGATCTTTCAAAAAAGCAAAGTTTTGTATAATTTGGATGTTGCACGTCCGATAATCCGTAAAAAACATAAAGTGATTGTCATGGAAGGTTTTATGGATGTTATGGCAGCGGCAAAAGCGGGTATCATGAATACTGTAGCTACTATGGGTACTTCGCTTACAAAAGAACATATCCAAAAACTGAAGCGATTAACCGACTCTGTCATACTTTGTTACGATGGGGATGGCGCGGGTTTAGAAGCTGCAAAACGTGCTTCACAACTCTTAATGGAGAGTAAAGTGAAAACTGAAATTGCCATCTTGCCCGATCAGATGGACCCGGATGACTTTGTTCAAAAAAATGGTGCAGAGGCATTTGAAAAACAAATCATTGAACGACCTCATGCTTATTTAGCTTTTATGATGATGGTCGCAAGACGTAATAAAAACTTTCAATTTGAAAATGACACGTTACAATACGTGCAAGAAGTTCTGGAACATTTTGTCGGGAATTCTTCACCGGTTGAACGCGATTTATATATTCGGCAATTAGCCAAAGAAACCAATATTTCGGAAGACGCGATTTATCAGCAATTTCGAAAGATTGAAGGCAAGAACCTTAAACAAAACTCGAGACAACAGGCTCCACCAGTTGCCCAAAACGCTCCGATAAGTCGAAAGCGCGTTCAAGCGATTGACAGGGCTGAAAAATTGTTGCTCGCGCACATGCTTCATCAAGTCGATATAGTCGATCGTTTACACCAAGATCATGGCCTTCATGTATTTATCCACGATCCTTACGAGGCAATATTTGTTCGACTAATAGGTTTCTACGATACCTATCCTCAAGCTGATACACATCGTTTTCTAGAAATTCTAGAAGACACAGAACTACGAAAATTGGTTATGGAAGCAACGTTAACAGAACGGGACCCAGAGCATGCTATTGAAGAAGTCTCGGACTGCTTACGACAAATAAATAAACACCGAATCGAGCTTCAAATACAAACGAAAATGCACGAGTCCAAAGAAGCAGAAAAACTTCAGGATATGAAACGTGCTTTAGAGCTTGCAAAACAAATAATCGATTTGAAAAAATCGTTATCAACGATGTAAATTGATTGGTTTTTTTTAAAGGAGGAAGACTTATGGCGGACAAGTCTGAACGTTCAAAAGAGGTAGAAACTGAGGTCACATTAGAAGAAGCAAAAAAATCTCTACTCGAATTAGGTAAAAAATCGGGGGAGCTGACTTTTGCTGATATAGCTGAAAAATTATCCGTATTTGAGTTGGAATCCGATCAAATCGAAGAATTTATCGAACAGCTGGAAGCACAAGGTGTGGAACTTGGTCGTAAAGACGGCGATGAAGAAGACTTGGAAAAGTTGATGAAAAAAGGGCAAGAAGAAGAAACATTCGACTTGAACGATTTAAGCGTACCACCGGGCGTTAAAATTAATGATCCTGTGCGTATGTACTTAAAAGAAATCGGTCGAGTGGATTTACTTTCTGCTGATGAAGAAATTGCCTTAGCTAAACGTATTGAAGCTGGCGATGAAGAAGCGAAAAAACGATTGGCTGAAGCGAACTTGCGTCTTGTTGTAAGTATTGCCAAGCGTTATGTTGGTCGTGGAATGCTTTTCCTGGATTTGATTCAGGAAGGAAATATGGGTCTTATTAAAGCGGTGGAAAAATTTGATTTCCGTAAAGGGTTCAAATTCAGTACGTATGCTACATGGTGGATCCGACAAGCAATTACACGTGCAATTGCTGACCAAGCCCGTACGATTCGTATTCCAGTTCATATGGTCGAGACGATTAATAAATTAATCCGTGTTCAGCGTCAATTGCTACAAGACTTAGGTCGCGAACCTTCTCCTGAAGAAATCGGGGAAGAAATGGAATTGCCAGCTGAGAAAGTACGTGAAATCTTGAAGATTGCACAAGAACCTGTTTCACTGGAAACACCTATTGGGGAAGAAGATGATTCTCACTTAGGTGACTTCATTGAAGACTCTGATGCACAATCTCCATCTGATCACGCAGCATATGAGTTATTAAAAGAGCAGTTAGAGGACGTTTTAGATACATTAACTGATCGTGAAGAGAATGTATTACGTTTACGTTTTGGTCTTGACGACGGCCGTACACGCACGCTTGAAGAAGTAGGTAAAGTATTTGGCGTAACGCGCGAGCGTATTCGTCAAATTGAAGCGAAAGCTTTACGCAAATTGCGTCATCCTTCAAGAAGTAAACGACTAAAAGACTTTTTAGAATAGACTTCCCAAAAGATGCTCACACCCGTGAGCATCTTTTTTTGTTCTCTTTTTTTAATAGAAGAATAATAGTTGTGAATGTTAGAATATTTCAGATATAATGAAAAATGAAAGCGTTTTAAAATTAAAAGGGGTTGAATGTAGTGAATTTTGATTTATCGCAAGAACATCAGATGATTCGCAAAACAATGAAAGAGTTTGCGGATAAAGTTGTAGCACCAGGCGCGATAGAACGTGATCGTACAAAAGCTTTTCCAAAAGAAATTTTCAAACAGTTAGCCGACATGGGGATGATGGGCTTACCGTTTTCTGAAGAATATGGTGGCGCTGGCGCAGATACAATCAGTTTCGCTATCGTAACGGAAGAACTTAGTCGAGCATGTGCATCTACTGGTATTACTTATTCAGCGCATATTTCGTTAGGTGGGGCACCACTTAATTTGTTTGGTACAGAAGAGCAAAAACATAAATATTTAACACCGATCTGCACAGGTGAAACTTTTGGTGCTTTCGGATTGACTGAACCAAATGCAGGTTCTGATGCCGGCGGAACACAAACACGTGCCGTTGAAGATGGAGACGATTTCGTCATTAATGGCAGCAAAGTATATATTACGAACGCTAGCTATGCGAAACACTTGGCAATTACTGCGATTACCGGAGAAGTAGATGGCAAGAAAGAAATCAGTGCGATTATCGTGCCAACGGATGCAGAAGGTTTCACAGTTATTGATAACTACGAAAAAATGGGCTTAAATGCTTCAAATACAACAGAACTAGTTTTAGAGAATGTAAGAGTTCCAAAAGAAAACCTTTTAGGTAAGCGTGGAGAAGGATTCCGTCAGTTTTTGGTGACACTTGATGGTGGTCGTATCGGTATTGGTGCGATGGCTGTAGGGATTGCTCAGGCGGCGTTTGATCGAGCGCTACGTTATTCTAAAGAACGAAAACAATTCGGCAAACCACTATCCGATTTCCAGATTACGCAATTCAAATTGGCTGATATGGCCATGAAGATTGAATTGGCACGAACTATGGTCTATAAAGCTGCATGGTTGAAAGATCAAGGCCGTCCATTCTCAAAAGAAGCCTCAATGTGTAAATTATATGCATCAGAAATCGCAATGCAAATTGCGGACCAAGCTGTTCAAATTCACGGCGGATATGGATATATGAAAGAATATGAAGTGGAGCGTTATATGCGTGACGCCAAATTGTGTGAAATTGGTGAAGGTACCTCTGAAGTGCAACGAATGGTTATTGCGCGTTTAATCGGTTGCTAAATTTCGCTAAATTGTCGAATTTATCACAATCCGTGAAAACTTCCGAGATAAGACTTTTCGTTTTAGATAGAATGCAGTACAATAACAGTGTTGACTGATTCTATTTTAGAAAAAGAATGAACGAAAAAAGGAGGTTACATGATGCAAAAAAATCCAATAGTTCCTTTCATTTTAATTATGGCATTTGGTATTGGCCTTATCTTCTTCTTATCAATTCAAGGCGCTGAGAAAAAAGAAGAAATTACTGCTGGACATGAAGAAGGCGGTGAAGGCGGCGATAAAGCAGAAACTGAAGAGTTCGATGCTGAAATGGCAAAAGGGAAATGTATTTCTTGTCACGGTGGAGATCTTAAAGGTGGAGTTGGTCCTGCTTTAGTAGGTACTTCTTTATCTAAAGAAGAAATTACTGAAATTATCGTAAATGGTAAAGGATCTGGCATGCCTGCCGGTTTACTACCTGAAGACCAAGCTGCACAAATGGCAGAATATATTTTAACTCTTAAATAAGCCTTAACCCTTATCCGATTTGGATAAGGGTTTTTTCATGGGTTAGGATAGGTTATGTCGAGGAACGCGAATAGAAGGTGTCGAAACGCGAATAGAACACGTCCGAACGTGAATAGAACACCTCGAATCGCGAATATACCACCTTCGGACGCGAATAGAACGTCTCCGAACGCGAATAGATTCCATAAAACCACAAATAGATAGAACCGCTCACCACTCTCATTCACCTTCAGCAACCCGTTTTTTCGTGTCTATGGTACAATCTTGTTTATAGAAGAAAGGAGAGGATTTCGTTGAACGCACAACGTCTCTCAGAGCGATTAACACGTGTCGCTTCATATGTTGAAAAAGGATCAATCGTGGCGGATATCGGAAGTGACCACGCATATTTACCATGTTATCTCGTTCACCAACAAATCGCGGATAAAGCAGTTGCTGGTGAAGTGGCAAAAGGACCGTATGAATCTGCACGCAAGCAAGTTCGCGCTGAACAATTGCAAGATTACATAACGGTTCGGTTTGCAAACGGACTTCAAGCGATTGAAAGTGAAGATCATGTTGATACAGTGACCATTGCAGGGATGGGAGGGCCATTAATTGCCTCCATTTTAGATCAAGATATCGACAGATTAAAAACGGTCAACAGGCTTATTTTACAACCGAATATTCATGCGAAAGCAATTCGTGAGTGGGCGTTATTAAATGACTGGAAGCTCGTGGCAGAAGAAATTCTGCAAGAAGACGACAAAATATACGAAATTCTGGTATTGGAAAGAGGAAAGATGACTCTATCTCCAGCAGAATTATTACTTGGTCCATTTTTAATGGTAGATCGTAATGATGTGTTCCGAAAAAAATGGCAAAAAGAATCAGCTGAATGGAAACGTATATTAGAAGCGATTCGCGTCGCTGAATTATCGAAAGAAGTTCAGATGAAGAAAGAAGAAATCGAAGAGAAATTGACAATTGTTAAGGAGGTTCTTGGTGCATGAAAACTGCGAATGGACACGAAATCATTCAATTGTTTGAGTCGTGGTCGCCAAAATTTTATGCATTGGATGATGACCCCATCGGTTTACAAATCGGCCAATTGAATCGACCGGTACAAAAAGTCTTGGTCACACTGGATGTGACGCTTGAAGTTGTCCAGGAAGCAATTGATCAAAAATGCCAGATGATTCTCGCACATCATCCACCAATTTTCCGTCCTTTAAAAAATCTACGTACCGATTCTCCTTCAGGTGAAATGTTTGCTCTTTGTATTAAGCATGACATTGCGGTATATGCTGCTCATACCAATTTGGATGTGGCACCGGGCGGGGTGAATGATTTGTTGGCAGAAGCACTTGGATTGCAGGAAATCAACATACTGGAAGAAACATACGCAGAACCGATGATGAAGTTAGCTGTGTATGTACCAACTTCCGCTTCAGAAGATTTACGCAAGTCACTTGCTCGTGCAGGAGCCGGTAAAATTGGCAATTACGACAGCTGTAGTTTTTCATCAACCGGTATAGGAAGATTTCAACCTTTAGAAGGTGCGAACCCTACTATTGGTACTAAGAATCACTTGGAAGAAGTGAATGAGGACAAAGTGGAAGTGGTATTCCCTGCTTCTAACAAAGCCAAGGTTTTAAAAGCCATGTATACTCACCATCCTTATGAAGAAGTGGCGTTTGATTTATGGACGCAAGATACGAAAACACAGGAACAAGGCATCGGTCGAATTGGTAGTCTTGAACAGCCAATGTCTCTTGATGCGTTTGCACAACGAGTTAAAGACCGACTATCTGTGCCGTTTGTACGCATTGTTGGCGAAGCTGGTGCAAACATCCGTAAAGTTGCTGTACTTGGTGGCGACGGTAATAAGTACATTCAAAAAGCTAAAAGGGCAGGCGCAGATGTCCTGGTCACTGGAGATTTGTATTTCCATGTAGCACAGGATGCACAAGCACTGGGTCTGAATGTAATTGATCCGGGACACCATGTTGAATCGATTATGAAAAAAGGTGTTTCTGAAAAAATGAACGGGATGTGTAAAGAGAAAAAATTCGACTGTACTTTTGTTGCATCGAAAATTTCAACTGAACCGTTCAGAATTCTATAAAAAAAGCTATCCAGTTAATGCTGGATAGCTTTTTCATTACGTGAGTTTATAAGGTTCAATTCTATCGACAGGTTTAGGCGTTTTGATTTTTGGTAAAATCTTGTCAATAGTAACTGTACGTTCTAAATGATGAGTCTGTGGATCCAGTGGGTCATACTTCTCTAAAAATTGGACAACTTCTTTAACGATAGGTGTCGGTGTAGAAGCGCCTGCTGTAACAGCAATTCGTTCAATGCCTTCTAGCCATTCCAGTCTAAGCTCCGACAAATCAGAAATTCGGTAGGAAGGGGTGTTGGCAATTTCTTCAGAGACTTGTGTCAGTCGATTTGAGTTGTTACTCATAGGATCTCCGACAACGATCAACAATTCGGCAGCGCCTGCTTGATCAGCTACAGCTTCTTGTCGAACTTGTGTAGCCAGGCAAATTTCTTTATGAACCTCGATATGAGGATATTTCAAAGACAATTTTTCCATAAGTGCGGCCACGTCCCATTGACTCATCGTCGTCTGGTTCGTAACGATTAATTTTTCTGCCTGGATGTTCAATTGTTCGACATCTTCCACAGTCTGAACAAGATGAACAGCATGTGGTGCCACACCTACCGCACCTTCAGGTTCAGGATGTCCTTTTTTACCGATGTAAATGACTTGGTAACCTTCGGCAGTCTTCTCACGAATTAAATCGTGTGTAACTGTCACATCAGGACAAGTGGCATCTATCGAAACCAGCCCTTTTTGTTTGGCTAATTCACGAACTTCAGGTGATACACCATGGGCAGTAAAGATAACGGTTCCGCCATCCACTTTATCCAGTATTTCTTTACGATTTTCTCCATCCAACGTAATAATCCCATCATTTTCAAAGGCATCGGTTACATGTTTATTATGAACGATCATACCTAATATATAAATCGGGCGCGGAAGGGAAGTATCCATCGCTGCATTACGAGCGATAACCATTGCATCCACGACGCCGTAACAATAACCACGTGGGGAAATTTTGAGTACTTGCATATGTAGCACTCCTCTCAGAAGTTGTTAATTTCTATTATAACGGAGAGGAGTGGCGAATTCAAAAATCAAATTGGTGGCTGGAAAATACGTGGTTGAGATGCCCCAACAGTGCGGGGAACAACGGATGCAGCTGATGCAGCATTTCGCACAGCACCACTAGCGGCGGAGGCAGTAGATGTGGCATCAGGCATGCTTTGGAAACCTCTATAAATTTTAAATAACGCTGGGATGTTTTGAACCATAGGTGCAACTTGTTGGACCATTGGTGTCAATTTCTGCGCAGTGTTCAAGAAACGGTCAGCGGTTTCCATGAACTGCTCAATACGGTTCGCGCCTTGCGGTAATCCAGAATTTCCTAAAGCATTCCCTAAACCACGAAAACCACCACCTGCTGGTCCACCCGAACCGCCTAGACCACCTAAAAATCCGCCAAAAGGTGATTGAGATGGACCTCCAGGAAAGTTACCAGGCGGAACTGGGAAACGTTGCGCAACATTCGGTATTTGCGATTGTGCGAATGGATAAAATGATTGATAACGCATATAATCCTCCTTTCTAAATAAATAGTTAATTGACGCAGAGGGCACACAACAACTATGATAAGCTGATGGTCTTCAAAATAGACAAAACATGTTACAATGAAAGAACGTAAGGAGGGACTAAAATGTCCAAATATACAGATTATGATTTTCAACCTTTTTTACAGAATGCCATTAGTAAATTAGGTTTTACAGAACCAACCCCTATTCAAAAAGAAATGATACCTCTAATTCTTAAAGGAAAAAGTGCGATTGGCCAAGCACATACGGGTACAGGGAAAACGCATAGTTTTTTAATTCCGATTGTTGAGCGAATCATCACTGGCAAAACAGAATTACAGGCTATCATTACGTCCCCAACGCGTGAACTTGCTTCACAAATTTTCGAAGAACTAAGTAAACTGACTGAAGGTACGGACATTCAATCAAAATTGTTTATCGGTGGTACTGATAAACAACGTTCGATTGACAAGTTAAAATCACAACCACATATTGTTGTTGGGACACCAGGTCGTATTCGTGACTTAGTTAAAGAAAATGCTTTGCTGGTTCATACGGCACCTATATTAGTAGTAGATGAAGCGGACCTCGCTTTTGACATGGGCTTTATCGAAGATATCGATGCTTTTGCAGGAAAAATGCCAGATTCTCTTGAAATGTTCGTATTCTCTGCGACTATTCCTGAACGCTTGCAGCCATTTTTGAAAAAATACATGGAATCTCCAGTACACATCAATATCGGTGAAAAACGTCCGGTAGCTGAAGGCATTGTCTTCAATCTGGTTCCAGTACGAAGCAAGTCGAAAAAGAAACGTCTGGTCGAAGTGTTAAATGGAATTAATCCCTACTTGGCGATTATTTTTGCAAACACACGAAAAAATGCAGATGATGTTGCCAATTATTTAGCTGAAGCTGGTTATCGTGTAGGACGAATTCATGGGGATTTAGCGCCTCGTGAACGTACACGCATGATGAAACAAGTCCGCGATCTTGAGTATCAATACATTGTGGCAACAGATCTTGCTGCCCGTGGAATTGACATTCAAGGTGTAAGTCACGTGATTAACTATGAACTGCCAGAAGACTTGGAGTTCTTTATTCACCGTGTTGGACGTACAGCTCGTGCCGGTTTGGAAGGCACAGCTATTACATTATATGAACCAACTGACGAAGACGCGATTATCCGTATCGAAAAAATGGGAATCCCGTTTGTTCATGTCGATGTCGTTGATGGTGAGTGGTCATCTTTAAAAGAACGCCACACACGCAAAAATCGTAAAAAGACAACTGAAGATGAAATTGATGCGAAAGCAAAATCGATGGTCCGTAAACCGAAAAAAGTAAAACCAGGATACAAACGTAATATGAAATGGGAAATGGACAAAATTAAAAAGAGAGAACGCCGCATCAAAAACCGTAAAAAGTAAAGGGGTGTTCTTTTATGTTATTAGGTTCACACGTTTCCATGAGTGGGAAAAACATGCTGGTTTCAGCCAGTGAAGAGGCAGCGTCCTACGGGGCCAATACTTTTATGATTTATACAGGCGCGCCTCAAAATACGCGCCGCAAACCGATAGAAGATTTGAATATTGAAGCGGGACAAGCACATATGATGGCCAATGGAATGTCAAATATAGTTGTTCATGCACCTTATATCATTAATATCGGGAACTCATTGAAGCCAGAAACATTTTCACTTGGCGTCGGTTTTTTACAAAAAGAAATCGAACGAACTGCAGCTTTAGGTGCTAAACAAATCGTCCTCCATCCGGGAGCTCATGTTGGGGCAGGAGCAGATGTTGGCATTGCAAAGATTATTGAAGGTTTAAATGAAGTACTTTCACAAGATTTTCCTGTGCAAATCGCTTTAGAAACGATGGCTGGAAAAGGTACTGAATGTGGTCGATCATTTGAAGAACTTGCAGAGATTATTAATGGCGTGACACATAACGAAAGAATGTCGGTTTGTTTTGATACATGCCATACACATGACGCTGGTTATGATATCGTGAATGATTTTGATGGTGTATTGAATCAATTTGATCAATTAATCGGACTGGATCGTTTGAAAGTTCTTCATATCAATGACAGTAAAAATATTCGTGGTGCTGGCAAAGACCGTCATGAGAATATAGGGTTTGGTGAAATAGGTTTTGATGCACTCAACTATATCGTGCATCATCCCCAATTGACTTCGGTACCGAAAATTCTTGAAACGCCTTTCGTTGGCTCAGATGCAAAAAACAAAAAACCACCATATTTATACGAAATTGAAATGTTCAAGCAACAAACGTTCATGCCGGAGAGCATTGAAAATTTGCGTGCTTAAATCATAAAAGACTCAAGCAACTTTTTGCTTGAGTCTTTTTTTCTAGTTTAAAGACCAAAATGTGCCAACAGTTTTTTAGTCCGAGTTTTGCCAAGAACCGTTTGAATTTGTTTGTGAACATGCTCAGGGGGGCCAAAAATAAGCCATTGAAGCGAAGCCTTCTCAAAAATTGGACGGACTTGTTTTACTTCTGCAGGCGTCAGTGTAACAGGAAGTATGCTCGTCATTTTGGCAATTTCCTCATCAGGTTTATCTTTTATTGCTTGCACCAGTTCCCAAATATCCACTAAGTCATCCTTTCAAGATAATTAAGTTTACTTCTTGTCGATTCTTCGTTATACTAATCCATTGTAAATCGTAATGATTATGAATTAGAAAGAGGCGAGCTTGATGAAAGCGCCATATAATATTGAACTACAAGATGTGTCATTTCAATATGATCAGACAGTTGTATTGAAAAACATTTCTTTACAGGTTAAACAAGGTGATTTTCTAGCAGTTTTGGGACCTAATGGTTCAGGAAAGTCCACATTGTTGAAAATTATTTTAGGATTATTAAAGCCGTCTTCAGGGACAGTTGAGTTATTTGGTCAGAAAAGTAGGGACTTTAAAAATAGGGAATGGATTGGCTATGTTTCACAAAAATCCAATGCATTCAATTCCGGTTTTCCAGCGACCGTGTATGAAGTCGTTGCAAGTGGTCTCGTGAAAAAATCAGGACTCTTTCATAAATATCCGAAAGACCTGAAACAACAAGTTGAAAAAGCTTTGCTTGCGGTTGGAATGGATGATTTTATGAATCAATCAATCGGAGAGTTGTCTGGTGGTCAACAACAGCGGGTGTTTATCGCACGAGCGCTGATTGCTGAGCCGAAATGCTTAATATTGGACGAACCAACCGTAGGGATTGATCATCAGCATGTGCAATCGTTTTATAATATGCTGGCGGAATTGAATCGTGAACAACAGATTACACTTATTCTGGTGACGCATGATGTCGATACGGTTTCAAGCAACATTAGTCATGTTGCATGTTTGAATCAAACCATTCACTTCCATGGCTACAAAAATGATTTCAATCAACTGAGCGATGAAGATCGTCAAGCTTGGTATGGTCACTCGGTTCGTAAAATTCACCATGCGAAAAGTGAGGGATCTCGATGATATCAGCATTATTTAATTATGAATTTTTGCAGAATGCTTTTGCATCTGGCATTATCATTGGATTGATTGCACCACTTCTTGGTGTATTCATTGTCGTCAGGAGATTATCTCTCATTGCAGATGCTCTAAGTCATGTCACTTTAGCGGGAATTGCAGGAAGTTTATATTTATCTCAAACTACTGCCTTTTTTGCCTTATTAAATCCATTATATTTAGGAATTGTAGCGGCTGTTACGGGTTCAGTTTTGATTGAGAGATTGCGTCGTTTGTATAAACATTACGAAGAACTGGCAATTCCAATTATTATGTCTGCCGGTATCGGTTTCAGTGCCATTTTTATTTCATTGGCTAATGGATTCAGCTCTGACTTATTCGGTTATTTATTTGGCTCGGTATCGGCGGTCAGTCGACAAGATTTATGGATTGTTCTTGTCATTGCTTTCATTGTCATCGGGTTTTTATTGATGTTTTATAAAGAATTATTTTTACTATCGTTTGACGAAGAATATGCGAAAGCATCCGGTCTGCCTGCAAAATGGGTTCATTTGTTGTTTATGATTGTTACCGCGCTCGTCATTGCTGCGAGTATGCGAATTGTAGGAATTCTCTTAGTATCATCATTAATGACTTTACCGGTTGCTGCAAGCATGCGTCTTGCGAAAGGGTTCAAACAAGCCATACTGTATGCTGTTTTATTTGGAGAGGCTGCAGTGATTATAGGTCTAGTGATTGCTTTTTATTTAAATATTGCACCCGGCGGAACAATCGTCGTGACATCCATCGCAATTTTACTGATTGTATTAATTGCTAAAAAAATCTGGTTGAGTGTCGTGACGAAGAATGAAAGGGGGCGTCTCGTATGAATATTCCGAAGGCATGGGACGTTTTAAAAGAAAAAGGCTATAAAAAAACGGATAAAAGAGAGCAGATTTTAAATTTGTTCAAAGATAATGAACGGTATTTGACGGCGCGTGACTTACTTGACGTCATGAAGAAGGACTACCCAGGGATGAGTTATGACACAATTTATCGAAACTTAAGCACGTTTGTTGAGTTAGGAATCTTGGAAGAAACCGAGTTATCCGGTGAACGTCATTTCAGGATGCAGTGTGAAACGGACCATCACCATCATCATTTCATTTGCATGGAGTGTGGCAAAATCAAAGAAATTCATTTATGTCCAATGGATCTGCTTGAAGAGAAGTTGCCTTCCTATCAAATCGATAATCATAAATTCGAAATTTACGGCAAGTGTCCGGCGTGCCAGTAAGAAATTTCGAGACATTAAGAAAAGCGTGAGGCATATGCCTCACGCTTTTTGTTTTAGAAAGGTATGTTGAATCCAATAGTCTGCTTCACGCCAGTTATTCACACGAATTACCCCGTTTGGGACAGCTTCCTGATTATATGGAGTGTTGAACAATAATACCGGAATGTTTAATTCTTCAGCTATGCCGACTGCATTGTCATGTTTATCTTCAAAAAACACATCAATTTCAAAATTACGAGCCGTTTGAATTTTGTCATGAGTACCAATCAGTTCGATGTGATCGTACTCAAGATTTTGTTCAATAAACCATTGCAAGGTGACGTCGCGTACATTGTGACCACGGGCAGAAATGAAGTATAACTCATGCTCTTTCTTCCATTGCGTCAATATTGCATGTGCATCTATTTGAATAGGTGAAGTTGCATAAATTTCAGGTTCGGCTTTCTTAAACCATTTATAAAATTCGTCAGATGTAACCGGAAAAGCTTTTGTTAAATCGTATTCTTTAATATCGTCCAGAACCAAGTTACATTCAAAAGCTTTGTTGATATGAGGGAGTAAAGAAGTCGGACATGTGACCGTACCATCTATATCGATACCGAATCGGTAGTTTGACATATGCTGAAACTCCTTTACGCGTTTGTTTTTTCTAAAGCTTGTTTGTCGAAGTATTCCTGTGCAATCTTATCAATTTCTACTTTCAGTTCTTCAACCATCGTAGCTTCAGGTACTTTACGGACTGTTTTGCCTTTCATGAACAACAATCCTTCACCACGGGCACCGGCAATGCCGATATCGGCTTCACGGGCTTCTCCTGGACCATTTACTGCACATCCCAAAACTGCGACTTTAATCGGTGCCTTGATGGTTGAAATGTATTCTTCCACTTCGTTTGCAATGGAAATCAAATCGATTTCAATTCGACCACATGTTGGACATGAAATTAAAGTTGCGGCATTTGAAGATAAACCGAACACTTTCAATAATTCACGAGCAACTTTTATTTCTTCTACAGGATCCGCACTTAAAGACACGCGCAATGTATTACCAATTCCATGACTTAAAAGTGCACCGAGTCCTGCTGCACTCTTGATTGATCCGTTTACTAATGTACCGGATTCTGTAATGCCGAGGTGAAGCGGGTAGTCGAATGCTTGTGAAGCTTTCACATACGCTTCAATCGCTAAGCTGACATCTGATGCTTTCAAAGATACGATAATATCATGGAAATCCAAGTCTTCTAAGATTTTGATATGATGCAGGGCACTTTCGACCATACCGTCTGCGGTAGGGTAGCCATATTTCTCGATGATTTTGCGTTCAAGGGATCCAGCATTCACTCCAATGCGGATTGGAATGCCTTTTGCCTTAGCTGCGTTAACAACAGCTTCCACTTTTTCACGACGTCCAATGTTACCTGGATTGATCCGGATTTTATCCGCTCCATTTTCAATGGCCTTCAATGCTAATTTATAATCAAAATGAATATCCACGACAAGTGGAATATTGATCCGTTTTTTAATTTCAGCAATGGCATCTGCCGCACGATCGTCCGGGCATGCAACGCGGACAATTTGACAACCTGCTTCTTCAAGACGCAGGATTTCTGCAACAGTTGCTTCAACATCATGTGTTTTTGTTGTGGTCATACTCTGTATAAAAAGTTCATTACTGCCACCAATAGTAATTTCGCCTACACGAACGGGGCGAGTTTTGGAACGGTGAATAATTTCACTCATGAAAATTCTCTCCTTTTCGGGCTAAAAGCCTTCACTACTCTTTATTTTAGCAGTCATGAAAAGGATATGACAAGGAGGAAACGTTACTTGGTAATTATGAACAGGATTTTTGTGTATCTTTGTAAATGGGAACATCGACAATTTCGCCTGCACGGAGTGTCTGGTTCCGTAAATGAGGATTTTCTTTATAAAAAGCCTCCAGTCGTTCTGGGAAACTGATCCATATCTCAGATGGGTAAACGCTGAACAAGGATAATACAGTGTCTCCTTCGAGCGTTTGAACTGGAAAAACATCATACTCTTCCTCTTGAATGCATTCAGCTTCACTCTGTGAAAAAGCTGCCAGAGAGATTGTGCCATCCAGTAAATCTACTTTTAAAACATATGAAAGTAATAATATTAAGATTGCAAGTCCAATTATTCGCATAAAAAATCCCCCTTTCTTCAACTTATGTTGATGAAAGAAGGAATATACCTTATTTTTTGGGATAGTATTTTAGGGCAAGTGATAAATAGATAACACAAACCATTGTAGTGATGAGGGTAATCCATCCATCTGAAAGGCCACTAAATAGGAGAGCAATCGATATTAAGGTCGGGACTGTATAGGCAAATGCAGTGGTACGCCAGACGTGTCGATAATCTCCGCGTCTTTTCCAGCCCTTTAGAATCAGCATTCCAACGTAAGCCAATATACTAATTCGGATGAAGATTAATAGTGTCGACATAATAAATTGAATAATAAAGGCAAAGGGGTAGAGAATCCACTCCATGTCTTCTACATAGTCTAATAAACCAACAATCGATGAAGAGTCATCTTTCAGTCCCGTCGTAAATTGTATGAAGGACAGTATAGATAGGATTGTGACAAATATAAACACATATATAAGAACTTTACCGATTGGCAGAAGCCTGAAAGCGGCAATTTTTTTGGGACTATTTATTGAAGCGAGAAACAATTGAACTAATGACAAGAAAATCACTCCTTATTCACTATCATACTACTTTCTGTAGATGATTTTTAAGGAATTTTTGTACAAAATACGTACAAAGTTGTGCCGATTGTTAAGATATTGTAAATTTTATATGAAGGACCTTTACATACCTTTGTTGAACTCTTCATAATGGGGACTGTTGAAAATTGTCGAAATAGGAGTTGAAGTTGAATCGTGGAACTTAATTGGCAGGAAATGCTGTTTCAATTTATTGGAGGTCTAGGGATCTTCTTATTCAGTATTAAATACATGGGTGACGGGTTGCAAAAAGCAGCGGGCGATCGCTTACGTGATATCTTGGATCGATTTACGACAAACCCATTCATGGGCGTTTTGGTCGGGATTGCTGTAACAATTTTAATTCAATCCAGTTCGGGTACGACCGTTATTACTGTAGGTCTTGTTAGTGCCGGCTTTATGACATTAAGACAAGCAATCGGTGTCATCATGGGTGCTAATATTGGTACAACAGTAACAGCCTTCATTATTGGGTTCGACGTAGGAGAAGCAGCACTGCCAATAATGGCATTAGGTGCATTCCTGATTTTCTTCTTCAAGAAAAACCAGGTACAAAACTTAGGTGAAGTTATTTTTGGTTTTGGTGGTCTTTTCTTAGGGATGGAACTTATGAGTGGTGGTATGAAACCTCTTCGTGAATTGCCAGCATTCATTGATTTGACAGTTAGTATGAGTGAGCATTCCATCTTGGGTGTTATTGTCGGAACAGTGTTCACGTTAATTGTTCAAAGTTCAAGTGCGACAGTTGGAATTCTGCAAGGTCTATATTCAGAAGGGATTCTAAACCTTGATGCATCTTTGCCAGTTCTTTTTGGAGATAATATTGGAACAACTATCACAGCGGTACTAGCTTCAATCGGTGCATCAATTGCAGCTAGACGAGCAGCTGCTACACACGTTTTATTCAATGTAGTAGGTACAGTAATCTTCCTAATTATATTAGGACCGTTTACGATGTATGTAGAATGGTTAGCTGGAGTTTTAGACTTAGAAGAAAAAATGCAAATTGCATTTGCACACGGTACTTTCAATATAGCGAATACAATTATTCAATTCCCATTAATCGGTGCTTGGGCATACTTGGTAACGAAATTCATTCCGGGTGAAGAAGTGACGATTGAATATAAACCGAAACATTTAGATCCACATTTCATCGAGACTGCGCCTTCCATTGCAATCGGACAAGCGAAAGAAGAAATTTTGCGTATGGGTCGATTCAGCGTTCAAGGTTTGCAGGAATCATTTGAATATTTAAAAACGCATAATAAAAAACATGCAGAAACAGGGTATCAGCTGGAAGATGCAATTAATAATCTTGATAATAAAATCACCGATTATTTAGTGAAAATCTCAGCTGAATCAATTTCTCCGGCTGATTCTTCCCGTCATATCATGCTAATGGAAACTGTTCGTGATATTGAACGAGTAGGCGATCACTTTGAGAACATTATTGAACTGATTGACTATCAGGAAGTCAACCGTCTTAAATTAACAGAAGATGCGCTTGCTGATTTAACAGATATGTTTACTTTAACGATTGAAACTGTTGAAAAAGCGTTAGAAGCATTGGATACGAACAGTCACGAATTAGCTCGTGAAGTAGCACAGCAGGAAGATTTGATTGATAAAATGGAACGTAAATTCCGTAAGAAACATATTTTACGTCTGAATGAAGGCATATGTTCTCCTCAAGCAGGGATTGTCTTTGTGGATATCGTAAGTAATTTAGAAAGAATCGGTGATCACGCTGTAAACATCGCGGAAGCCGTTTTAGGTAAAAGAGCATAAAATGAACTCTCCTCTGGTGCTTTACATCTAACAAGATGTAAGGCACGATTAAGAGGAGATTTTTTTATTTGGAGGGAAACTATGGAAATTGTTGGCTGGACTCTTATTATTATCAGTTTTGTTATCGGATTCATTGGACTTGTCTACCCGATTATTCCATCTGTCATTTTTATTATGGGTGGATTCTTGTTGTATGGCGTGTTTTTCTCTTTTGCTGAACTGCCATGGTGGTTCTGGTTAATCCAAATCTTATTTGTTATTTTGCTTTTTGGAGCTGACATGATGGCCAATGCGTTTGGTGTTAAAAAATACGGTGGTAGTAAAGCCGGAATATGGGGAAGCACGATTGGGTTATTAATAGGACCGATTGTTTTGCCATTCGCGGGAATCATTCTCGGACCGTTTTTAGGTGCCATTATTGCAGAGTTACTCATTACCCGTTCATCGATCAAACAAGCAATTAAGACTGGTTTTGGTTCAGTAATAGGGTTCTTGACTTCGGTAATTACAAAGGGTGTTGTGCAAATTGTCATGATCGCCATTTTCTTTTGGGTGGTCTGATATTCAGACCAAAGTCTGAATTCACAAAATTGCGTTGTTTATATTTGAACGATAGTACTAATTTTGATACGCTATTAAATGTAAAAACTAATAAGAGATCCTTTAGGAGGAAATGACACATGGCTTATGAATTACCACAATTACCTTACGCGTATGACGCACTAGAACCACACATTGACAAAGAAACGATGAATATTCACCACACGAAACACCACAACACATATGTAACAAACTTGAACAACGCTCTAGCAGGTCACGATGACCTTCTTAGCAAATCGGTTGAAGAATTGATTGCTAACCTGGATGCAGTTCCTGAGTCTGCTCGTACTGCAGTTCGTAACAATGGTGGCGGTCATGCCAACCACTCATTGTTCTGGGAATTACTATCTCCAAACGGTGGCGGAAACCCATCAGGCGCATTAGCTGAAGCAATTGATGCGAAATTTGGCAGCTTTGATGCATTCAAAGAAGAGTTCGCTAAAGCAGCAACAACTCGTTTTGGTTCTGGATGGGCTTGGTTATCAGTAAATAATGGTGAATTAGAATTAACTTCTACACCAAACCAAGATTCTCCAATCATGGAAGGTTCTACACCAATTCTAGGATTAGATGTTTGGGAGCACGCATATTACTTGAACTACCAAAACCGTCGCCCTGACTACATCGGTGCTTTCTGGAATGTAGTTAACTGGGCTGAAGTTTCAAAACGCTACGAATCTGCTAAGTAATTGAAAACGTATAGCTCACGCTTAAGCACTGGCTCAAAGTGAAGCTACACAAAAAATATCGAAATATGAAACAAAACACACACTCATTTCGTTAAATGGGTGTGTGTTTTTTTGCGCAAAATGATATACTACATTACAGTTAGAATGCTAGAAGGAGGACTGCTGCAGTGCGCAAAACATCAAAAAAGAGAGCGGCGAGTGCAAAAGCAAAACAACGCGCAAATGTCGCATTTCGAATGAACATCCTCTTTTTCTCCATCTTTTTGTTATTTTCTATCCTCATTTTACGCCTCGGGTTTTTACAGATTGTCAAAGGAGAGGATTTTGTCCGTGAACTGGAAAGAACGGAAGAAATCCCTGTTAACACAAGTGTTCCAAGAGGAAGAATATATGATAGTGCAGGGCGTATTTTAGTAGATAACGAACCTAAAAACGCAATAACTTACACAAAACTGCAAACGACCAAACAAGAAGAAATGTTAACCATTGCTGAAAAACTGGCTAAGTTAATTAAAAAAGAGCCGGACAATGTGACATTACGGGATAAACAGGATTATTGGATTCAACTACATAAAGAACAAGCTTATGAAAAAGTATCCAAAAAAGATGAAAACAAATTACTTTCGGATGAAACTCTTACGTCAGCGGAGATTCAACAAAAAATTGATAAATTAGTGCGAGATCGGATTACGGAAGAAGAACTCGCCAGTTTGACAGACCAACAACTTGAAGTGTTGGCGATTTACCGTGAAATGGCATCCGGTTATGCTTTATCACCCCAAATCATTAAAAGCGAAAATGTTACGCCGGAAGAATTTGCACGTGTTTCTGAACGCCTGACAGAAATGGTGGGTGTCAATACCACGACCGATTGGGTGCGGGTGCCTAAATCACCACTGGCTATTTTAGGTCGTACCACATCTCCAAAAGAAGGAATTCCAAAGTCTAAATTGGACTACTTCATGGCACGTGATTATACGAGAAACGATCGCGTAGGTCGCAGTTATATTGAGCAGCAGTATGAAGATATCCTTCAAGGACAAAAAACGGTCGTGAAAAACATTACCAATGGAAAAGGGACAGTAACCGAAACAGAAACGGTTTTTGAAGGTCAGCCCGGAAAAGACCTGGTACTGACTATCGACAGTGAAATTCAAGCGAAAGTCGAAAGTTTAGTAGAAACAAAACTACTGGATATGAAAAAGAAAAATGGTTCAAACTTATTGGACCGTGCATTTGTTGTCATAATGGACCCATATACCGGTGAAGTGATATCAATGGTAGGGAAACAGCTTGGGAAAGACAAAAATGGTAAGCAAGTAATTAACGACTATGCTTACGGAACTTTCACCACGTCTTATGAGATTGGATCAACCGTCAAACCGGCAACAATTCTCACAGCTTATGACCAAGGTGTCCTCGAAATGAATGAAGTAATCGTGGATGAGCCAATTCGTATTAAAGGGACAAAACCGAAAAGTTCAATTTTCAATCGCTCTTCCAGAATTGCAATGAGTGACCTGCAGGCGCTTGAAAGATCATCAAACGTTTACATGTTTAAAATTGGTTTCCGTTTAGCGAATGCTATTTACCAACCGGAACAATCCATCAATATTGATAAAGATGCATTTGGAACTCTGCGCAATTCCTATTCTCAATTCGGCTTAGGTGTGCCAACGGGCATTGATTTGCCTGGTGAAGCTAGCGGATTTAAAGGAGAAGAACTGAAAGCAGGTAAACTGTTGGATTTAACGATTGGTCAGTTCGATACATATACACCGCTTCAAATGGCACAATATGTCTCAACTATTGCCAACGGTGGTAATCGAGTACAACCTCATGTCGTCAAAGAAATAAGAGAACCTTCTTCCGACGGTATCACGATGGGTTCACTTGTCACGGAAATTGGTCCGACAATATTGAATCGTATTCACAATACGCAAAACCAAATTGAACATATTAAAAAAGGAATGTCGCGTGTTTATTTTGGGAATCAAGGTTCAGCAAGATCGTACTTTGGGGATGCACCATTCCAGGCAGCCGGTAAAACCGGAACTGCCCAAGTAGTGTATTACGGACCAAAACGAGAAAACTGGGGAGACAATACCATCAACTCTACGCATATTGGTTTTGCACCATTTGATAATCCTGAAATTGCTTATGCTGTTTTGATTCCGTGGGCACCATATTATAATGGCACCTATGAAAGCACAGGAACAATCCTTGCACGTGAAGTCGTCGATGCTTATTTTGCAATACAAAAAGAAAATGGCGCTTCAGATGAAGTTGATTCTTCAACCTTAAAATCTATTAAACCGGCATTTTCCGATACTATAATAGAAGAAGATACCGAAAAGTCAGTTGAATAATATTTGAAAAAAAGACCATGATAACTTCAAAATCATGGTCTTTTTTGTGTTTACAATTTCTTTACATTCAGTTTATATGTCCTCAACATGGGACCTTTATAGTATTGTTTGTAAGGCAAAACATAAAAAACAACCAACCTTAGGGGGAACAAACGGATGAAAAACTTGAAATTCTTTATGATGTCAACAATGATTGGCTCAGCACTTGTACTAGGTGCATGTGGTAATGGAGAAAAAGAAGGTAATGGAAACGGGGAAGCGACAGAACAACTTTCTGGTTCCGTTTCTGGTGACGGTTCATCTACGGTTGCTCCGATTACGGAAGCATTAGTTGAAGAATATGCACTTGTTCAACCAGACGTAAAAGTAACAGCTGGTGTTTCTGGAACTGGTGGCGGTTTTGAGAAATTCATTGCCGGAGAAACAGATTTCTCAAATGCTTCACGTCCGATTAAAGAAGAAGAAGCGGCTAAGCTGAAAGAAGCCGGTATTGATTACACTGAATTAGAAGTAGCTTATGACGGTTTATCAATCGTTGTTAACAAAGAGAACGATTGGGCTAAAGATTTGACTGTCGAAGACTTGAAAAAATTATGGATTGAAGATGGAACGACTAAAAAATGGTCTGATATCAATCCTGAATGGCCAGACGAAGAAGTGGTATTCTACTCACCAGGAACAGATTCTGGTACGTTTGACTACTTCAACGAAGTAATTCTTGAAGATGCAGATATCGTAAAAGCTGCTACACTTTCTGAAGATGACAATGTCTTGGTGCAAGGTGTTCAAGGAGATAAAAACGCGATCGGATTCTTTGGATATGCTTACTACTTGGCTAACAAAGATACAATGAGCGTCGTAAAAATTGACGGAGTAGAACCAACAAACGAAACAATCGAATCTGGTGACTATACACCTCTATCTCGTCCTTTGTTCGTTTATGTTAAAAATGCTTCAGTAAAAGACAATGAAGCGGTTTATGATTTCATGAAGTTTACACTTGAAAATGCTGGAGATATGGCAGAAGCGGTTGGCTATGTGAGATCTCCTGAAGAAACGTATAAAGAAGACCTTAAAGCATTAGAAGGATTAAAATAATCGATAAATATGTTTTCGAGTAGTGAGTAGCAATGATGCTACTCTCTTCTCTTGTTAAATGATAAGAAAGCTGGAAGGACATAAAGGGCAAAGTGTGCACGCCAAATCACACTTTGCCGTAAATCCTTTTCGGAACCGAATTTTTCGGCACTTAAGTCTAGGGTTTGCTTCTTAGCTTTTCTTACAATAGGGGGATTTCAAATGGCTTCAAATGAACAAGCTTCCAAGTTATCTGTTCAACAGATGATTGCAAAGCAAAAAGGCAGGAAAGGGAAGAAGTGGGTTGAGAAATCAATTCCAGTCATTCTTTTTATCATTGCTTCAATTTCAGTACTTACTACGTTTGGAATTGTATTTACATTGCTATTCGAAACGTTGGAATTCTTTAAACGTGTACCTTTCCTAGATTTTATTTTCGGAAAAGAATGGCTGCCATTCTCGAATAATGAACCACTTTTTGGGATTTTACCTTTAATCGCTGGAACACTTAAAGTCACACTGATTGCTGTCGTGGTTGCGGTGCCATTTGGATTAGCATCAGCTGTTTACTTAAGTGAATATGCAAGTGACAATATGCGTCGGATAATCAAGCCAGTTCTTGAAGTACTGGCAGGAGTTCCAACCATTGTTTATGGTTTTTTTGCCTTAACATTTGTTACACCATTTCTGCAACAATTTATTCCCGAACTGAAAATTTTCAATGCATTAAGTCCTGGTATTGTTGTCGGAATCATGATTTTACCGATGATTGCTTCCCTATCAGAAGACGCGATGTCTTCCGTACCGAATTCCATTCGTGAAGGGGCGTTAGCTCTTGGAGCAACAAAACTGGAAGTAGCAATTAAAGTAGTTTTACCTGCAGCATTATCTGGTATTATGGCTTCAATCGTACTTGCAGTGTCACGTGCCATCGGAGAGACGATGATTGTTTCTTTGGCTGGTGGATCAACACCAAGGTTCGATTTGGATATGACGGATTCGATTCAAACGATGACAGCTTATATTGTACAAGTTTCAACAGGTGATGCCGGATATGGAACAACCATCTATTACTCGATTTATTCTGTAGGATTTACATTATTCCTCTTCACGCTTCTCATGAACTGGTTAGCTCATGCGATTTCAAAACGCTTTAGGGAGGAATATTAAGATGAAATATATTGATCATACATCTGTAATCAAACGAATGAGCGGCAGAATGGTTGTCAACAAAGTATTTAAAATCATATTTTTTATGGCCACTCTATTTGCATTGTTATCTCTTGCAGTCCTGTTTTATCGAATAGTGAGTCAGGGAATTGGTTTCCTAACGCCTGACTTCTTTAATAACTTTGGATCGCGGTTCCCTGAAAAAGCAGGGATAAAAGCGGCCTTAATTGGATCACTTTGGATGATGGCCGTTGTGGCACCTGTATCTTTAATTTTAGGTGTGGGGTCAGCTATTTATTTGGAAGAGTATGCAAAGCAAAATAAAATGACGCAATTTATTCGCATGAATATCGCGAATTTAGCAGGTGTTCCATCTGTTGTGTTTGGTTTACTTGGTTTAACAATTTTCGTACGTGCATTAGCTTTAGGGAATAGTATATTGGCTGCTGGATTTACGATGAGCTTGCTCATTTTGCCTGTTATTATCGTGGCTTCTCAGGAATCAATTCGCGCAGTACCAAAACATTTACGCGAAGCTTCTTATGGAATGGGTGCTACAAAGTGGCAGACGATCGTCAAAGTAGTCTTGCCTTCAGCAATTCCTGGTATATTGACAGGTGGTATTTTAGCATTGTCCCGAGCAATTGGAGAAACGGCACCACTGGTCGTAATTGGGATACCGGTTATTATTCAATTCTTGCCAGAAAATCTACTTAGTCAATTTACTGCAATGCCAATGCAGATCTTTGACTGGGCAAAACGTCCACAGGAAGCATTTCAGTATGTAGCGTCAGCAGGAATTATCGTCTTAATGATTTTCTTGTTACTGATGAATTCAATTGCTGTGTTCATTCGAAATAAATTCCAAAAACGTTATTAAGCCTATGCGGCACGGGAGGGTTTCAAAATGGTTCAACTGAATGTAAATAATAAAAAAACAACAAGTGAAATAACGGGCAATCAAGAGACAACAAACAGTAACATTGTATATGACACGCGCCAATTAAATTTATGGTACGGTAATCACCACGCATTAAAGAATATCGACTTAGCCATCAAAGAAAATGAAGTGACTGCCATTATTGGGCCGTCAGGTTGCGGGAAGTCGACATATATCAAGACATTAAACCGTATGGTGGAATTAGTACCTTCTGTTAAAACTTCTGGTGAAATCATATACCGGGACCGCAATATTTTCGATGCAGACTATGGTGTCGAGGAATTACGTACAAAAGTCGGAATGGTTTTCCAAAAACCTAATCCATTCCCTAAATCCATATTTGACAATATTGCTTATGGTCCTCGCATTCATGGAATTAAAAACAAAAAAACTTTGGATGATATTGTAGAACAAAGTTTACGTGGTGCGGCAATCTGGGATGAAGTGAAAGATCGTCTGAACGAAAATGCATACGGTCTCTCTGGAGGTCAACAACAACGTATTTGTATCGCGCGTGCCCTTGCGATTGAACCGGATGTAATTTTAATGGATGAGCCGACTTCTGCACTTGATCCAATTTCTACACTTAAAGTAGAAGAGCTTGTACAGGAACTGAAACAAAATTATTCAATCATCATCGTGACACATAATATGCAGCAAGCTGCACGTATTTCAGATCAAACTGCATTTTTCCTGAACGGAGAAGTTATCGAGTTTGATAAGACTGACACAATCTTTTCTACACCTTCTGACAAACGTACAGAAGATTACATTTCAGGACGCTTTGGTTGATCCAGAAGGAGGAAATTTGAATGGTAGTTAGAGAAAAATTTGAACACGAGCTAAGAGGTGTTCAAGAGCAATTTTTAAAACTTAGCAATTTAGCCATTACAACATTAAACAAATCGATTGATGCATTATTGAACCACGATGTTGATGCTGCCCTATCAATCATTGAAAATGATATCCATATTAATCGCATGGAAGAAGAAATTAATGATCGCGTCATCTTATTATTGGCTAAACAACAACCGGTTGCCACAGACTTGCGTCGATTGATTGTATTATTGAAAGCAGCACATGATATGGAACGTGTAGGTGATTATGCCGTCAACATAGCAAAAGAAAATATCCGTATCGGTAAAGCGGATTTCGTTTCACCAATCAAGAACATCGAAGAAATGCGTTCTAAAACGATCACGATGCTCACAGAAGTGATGAAAGCATTTATTGAAGAAAATATCGAAGATGCTCGTAAGATTGCCGAGCTTGATGATCAAGTAGACCAATTATATGGTCAAACGATTCAACAGCTTTTAAAAGTGGGTGCTGAAAATCCACATATGTTAAGTCAAGTTACGCAACTGTCATTTGTATGCCGTTACTTGGAACGCTCAGCTGACCATGCAACGAACATAGCGGAACAATTATTTTATTTGGTCAAAGGTCGACACTATGAATTAAATAACTAATTTGACGGAGAAAGACGATTTTAGTCTTTCTTTCAGATTTAGACAAACAGTAAATGATTTAATCTAAATGTATTCTATTGTAAAAGTACCATTTCAAGTAAATGTGATTTCCTTTGCAGCGGACGCGTTTCGCGGGCACGGCTTTAGTCTCCTCGTCACTACGTTCCTGCGGGGCCTTCAGCTCGCGCTGTTCCCGCTGAAGTCGCCGCCTCCAATCCAATCAACAGAAGGCGCTTCTTCCAGTGTTTCTGATCTAAATATTTTAGTAGGAAAGTGGTCGGCTATTTCTGAAGACTCCTGCGGAATAACGGAACAAGCTAGACCCCGCAGGCAGAGCCGAGGAGGCTGGCGTTTCGTCCGCGGAAAGCGAAAGAAATAGACGACCACCTTCTATTTTAATTAAGACCACGAATTTTTATATTTTTATATTAATCGATATTTTTTTGTCATCAGCATGGGAGAAAGACGGTTTTCGTCTTTCTCTTTCTATGCCGATAAATATTTCGCAGTTGGTAGTAGATTTTTTAATGAGGTATGATATAATAGGTTAGTCGTATAAATCATGCTCATAAGATTTAAAAGATTCCTGATTAGAGTGGGAGGGATAATGATGCGCGTTAACATCACACTAGCTTGCACAGATTGCGGCGAGCGCAACTATATTTCTAAGAAAAACAAGCGTAACAACCCGGAACGTCTTGAAATGAAAAAATATTGCTCACGTGAAAAGAAAATGACTTTACACCGTGAAACAAAATAAAACCATTTAACCAAAACCTGCTCAGGTTTTGGTTTTTTTCATGGAGGGAATTTTACTTTGGAAAAGTCTATTATTCGAAAGTCTATTTTAAATGACTTAAACAGCCTTTCAACAGAGTGGCATCAAAATCAATCAAGTGTTATACATAAGAAAGTATTAATAGAAGAAACAGTTAAAAAAGCACATATTATTGGCATTACTCTTTCAGCATTTCCAGAGGTTGATACGTGGAAACTGATTGAAGAGTTGTGGGGGCAAGGGAAAAGAGTTGCTGTTCCGAAATGTGCACCTAAAACAAAGCAAATGACTTTTCATGAAATAACCTCCTTTGATCAAGTGGAGGTTGTGTATATGAAATTGAAAGAACCTATTCCTGAGCGAACCACAAAAATGGATGCTTCACAAATCGATGTACTGATTGTTCCTGGGGTCGTATTTGATTCAAGAGGATATCGCATTGGTTTTGGTGGAGGCTACTATGACCGATTCATAAGCAAATACCATGGTCCAACGATTGCCATGGCTTTTGACAGACAGATTATTGCACAAGTACCTGTTGAACAATATGATTTACCTGTTCAAATGATTATGACAGAAACAAAAAGGATAGAATGCTTGAAAATGGAGTGAAACAATGAAATCAATTTATGATGTGCTTCAATATTTAAAACGCTATGGAACTTTTATATACACAACAGATCGCCAAGCTGATTTATTGTTGATGGAAGATGAGATACGTGAGCTGTATAATTCGCATATGATGGAAATACAGGACTTTCAAATGGCTATTCTTTTAATTCGGCAGGAAAGGTCACGTTTGATTGATAAAAACATAAAATAAACCGTTAGACAATCTGGATGTAAGCGTTCAGGTTGTTTTATTTTTGGTAAATAATAGGTACTAAATGAAAAATATCTACTTTATTTTAACAAAAACGAAACTTTAATTGGTTTCACTCGTCTTATAAAGGGTAACATGGTATGGAGACATCCATCTATTTTACAATTTGATTATTAACAGAAAGTTGCATGGTTGTAAAAAAAGGATTAAGATATACTAATGTTTCTTTCTTTCGTTGAATAAAATAAACCTTGTGCAATAAAGTGGCTTTTGCCGTTTATGTCACGGAATATAATTCATGTTGAAGGTCAGTCGTTTCCTCCTTTATTATTAGTGGGGTTACACGACGACTTTTTAATGAAATCAAAGATTTGAAAGTGATAAGGAGGATGTTAGGAATGAAGAACATGAAACTACCTAAACATTCGATTTTGGCGGTAGCCATTTTACTTACATGGATTAAGACCTATGTGGTATACCATACGAGTTTTGATATGAAAATTGAAAATGTCATGCAACAAGTAATATTGTTTTTAAACCCATTAAGCTTCCTGCTATTGGTGTATGGTATCTCATTATTCTTTAAATCCGTTAAGGCCAGAAATCGATATTTATTAATTACGAGTTCAATATTAGCTGTTATTTTGTACGCAAACGTTGCATTTTACCGATTCTTTAGTGATTTCATTACACTTCCTGTATTGTTCCAAACGAGCAATTTCGGGGACTTGGGTGCATCTGCAGCCGAGAGTGTTTACTTCACAGATGTCTTTTATTTCATTGATGTTGTACTGTTGTTTGCAGCAATGAAATGGTTGCCGAATGCGAAGGAAATGGCAATAGTTAAACCAGCAATCCGTCGTGCATATTTTGTGTTGGCGGCAGCGGTTTTATTCTTGAACTTGGGACTATCAGAAACGGAACGTCCACAATTGTTAACGAGAAGTTTTGACCGAGAATTATTAGTAAAAAACATCGGAACATACAATTATCATTTATATGATATTTATATTCAGTCTAAATCGCATGCAGCGCGTGCTTTAGCTGATGGCAGTGAATTGGTTGAAGTCAATAACTACGTTCGATCTAATCAAGCAGAACCGAATTATGAAGTCTTTGGTACTGCTGAAGGAAAAAACGTTATTGTTGTTTCATTAGAATCACTTCAATCATTTGTCGTGAATGAAGAAATGAACGGAGAAGTCGTTACACCGTTCTTAAATGAATTAACAAAAGATGAAGATACGTTTTACTTCCCGAATTTCTACCATCAAACTGGATTAGGTAAAACTTCTGATTCGGAGTTCTTAGTGGAAAACAGTTTATATCCATTAGGTGGAGGGGCGGTATTCTTCACGCATAGCGGTAACACTTATAATTCAATGGCTGAATCATTGAATGAAAAAGGGTATTTCACAAATGTCATGCACGCGAATAACAAGAGTTTCTGGAATCGCGACATGATGTATAATGCTTTAAATGTTGATCAATTCTATGATGTAGAAAGTTATGATATCGCTGAAGGAGATGCCGTTAACTGGGGGATGAAAGATATTCCGTTCTTCAAACAATCGGTTGATCATATGGCTGAAATGAAACAACCTTTCTACTCAAGATTAATAACTTTAACCAATCACTATCCATTCCATTTGGAAGAAAAAGATAAATTTATTCCTGAATACGATTCGAATTCAGGGACTTTAAATCGCTACTTCCAAACAGTGCGTTACATGGATGAGTCAGTTAAAACTCTTTTCGAAGACTTAAAAGCTAAAGGTTTATACGAAGATTCAATTATTGTGATGTATGGTGACCATTATGGGATTTCTGAAAATCACAATGAAGCGATGGCTCAATATTTAGGTAAAGACATAACACCATTCGAAAGTGCTCAACTGCAACGTGTGCCAATGTTCATCCATGTTCCTGGATCAAACAAAGGTGAGGTTGTAGAAGAGGTAGCGGGCCAAATCGACATTCGCCCAACGATTCTACATTTACTTGGTGTAGATACAAGTAAGGATATGCAGCTTGGTGCCGACGTCTTCTCTAAAGACCATGAAGAGTTTGTCGTTTTCCGTGACGGACGCTTTGTTACCGACGAAGTGGTCTATGCAGGAAATGTATGTTACGACAAGGAAACTGGCTTAGAGACTGATGCTGAAGCATGTGCGCCTTACATTGAACGGGCTTCTGAAGAACTTGGCTATTCGGATGAAATCATCAATGGAGACTTACTTCGTTTTTATGATGAAAAAACGGGTAACCTTTTGATTGATGAAACAACTGAAAGTAAAAAGTAGATTCAATAAAAATCGTCAAAAAGTGTAGATGCACTTTTTGACGATTTTTTTTTGCTAAATTATTGCGTTACTCGTGGGTCTTGAGTAGACCAAGGAAGTGAACGATTTTATATTTGACAAAAACTATGAAAGTTATAAAAGCCTTAATTTTTATGAAACACATGTCCATTTTAAACGTACTACTTATATAGGAAAGGGGGAATTGGGTGATGGGACGATTCGTAAGATTAGGTACGATTTTTTTATTGCTATTTTTAACGAGTTGTCAGCCGATTGTCTCTGAACCTACCTTACCTGAGAAATCAATTTCATCAGAGCCTGAACGCGAACCTCCAATTCAAGAAGAAGCGATTAAACCTTTAACAGAATTAATCGGTGATTTTGAACAAATCATCGGTTGGCTTACAGATCAAGAAATACTGTATATAACCAGACTGCAATCTAACTACTTATTGAATGCCTATCACGTCGAGTCTGGGGAGAATAGGACTTTACTGACGATTATCGAACCGATTATAGAAGTCAGGATACATCCAAGTCTTACGAAAATTGCTGTAGTAACCTCCAGTAATTCCTTAAGCGCATCCATACAAATTTTCTCAAACGCAGGAGAGGAATTGGATAAATTAACGATTGAATCTTCAGAGTTGTATTGGGACTGGCATCCAACGCAAACCAATGACATATTTTTCAGCGCATTTTATGAAGATTGGACATTCGATTCATTTGTTTACTCAAGTAATACAAAGGAAATGAAACGATTTGAAACAAACGATCCCTTTGGGAAATGGGGAAAAGAATCCTCAATTTATACGATTAATTGGCCAGAAAACGATACTTTAAGTGGTGGCTCTTTACGTGCAATTAATACGGTGGACATGACATCAAAGGATTCAGATTCCAACATTATTTACGTAGAAGCTGCAGATGGAGTAGAAGTGAGGGTAAGTATTTCTAATGATCAACAAAAGTTTTTGTATACACTGGTGCGATACCAAGATGGAAAATCCACGACGTTTGAGTTGCCAGCTATCAGTAATTATTCACAGTGGTTCGTGCCTGACATAGAATGGCTTAGAGACGGAACCTTGCTGACTTATGAGTCATCTAAGGCTGGTTTGATGGATGAAATTCCATCTGAGTTCGACCTTATTCAACTATCTATCGATAAACCTAAAAACATTATTCTAGAAGGTCCATATGAATCCTTTGCATGTAATCCTTCCGGACGTATTTGTTTAACGGGTGTCCAATTAGAGAAATTGCTGGAAGTTGAAAGTGGGGAAATCCATTCGTGGATCTCTTTGGGGGAATAATGAAAGAAAGATTCAATACGAAAAAAGCTGACGTTCGATTGAACGTCAGCTTTTTTATGGGTTTAGTGTAATGCTGGTGGATAACCATGTTTCAAGATCGTCATCACTGTGAACCATCCAAAAATAGCGAAAGTTCCAAGGTTGAAGACAACACCTAAAAGGTTTTTCTCTTTAAATGATTGGTAAGTACCAATTGCACCAAAGATAGCAACCAGGCCAAAAATAACCATTAATAAGTTCATTATAGACACTCCTTTTGACATCAGAAAATGAATGCCGAGTACAAGTTTTCTACCTTATTATAAGTTTTAATATGGCATTTGTCGAGGATTAAAAAGTGTCGGATATATGAACTGCGAGTATGGCGGCGCAGTTTCTGCTACAATTATCCTGAGGTGATATACATGTTGAATATACGCACGTTTCCATTGGGACCATTACAGACAAATTGTTATGTGGTTTCCAATAAAGAAAAGCAATGTTTGATTTTTGATCCGGGTGAGCAAGGAGAAGCATTAATAAAAGAACTACGAAGATTGCAGGTAAAACCGTTAGCAATTATTTTGACTCATGCTCATTTTGACCATATTGGGGCAGTTGATGTTGTACGGGACACTTTCAATATTCAGGTCTATATTCATCAGGCTGAAAAAAACTGGCTTTCTGATTCGACAAAAAATGGTTCAGCCCGTTTCCGCGAATTGCCGTTAGTGGAGGGAAAACCTGCTGACATATTGATTGAGAAAGAAGGTATGCTTGAAGTTGGTCCATTTTCATGTCAAATGTTCCATACACCCGGACACTCACCGGGAAGCATTTCGTATTGGTTTAAAGAAGACGGATTTGCCATCGTAGGAGATACACTGTTCCAAGGGAGCATTGGTAGAACGGATCTTCCACATGGTAACCATAAAGAGCTAATCAATTCCATTCATAATAAGCTGCTGACTTTACCAGAAGACACCATCTGTTATCCTGGACACGGCAATCCAACGACACCTGAAGAAGAAATGAGTCAAAATCCGTTTCTTAATGGTTTTTGACAAAGCAGGTATGTCATAATTTATTGTTCTATTTTGTTATGGACGAAAAAATTAATGTTAATCAAATAAAAAAGACAGTCATTTGAAATGACTGTCTTTTTATATGCTTGATTAGTGTCCAGCACCAGGTACGTGGATAAATGTCGTATAGTAAGTGAAGCCAGCAAAAAACACCGTTAAATATGCTCCGAAGATGTAAATGTACATACGTTCTGAGAGGTTTAAGAAACCTAAAAGAATAAATAGACCAGTGTTAGCTAGAAATAATAATGATGCCGAATACATATCACCTAAATAAAACATAACTGCGAAAATTCCTGTCCAGAAACCCATCACTTTATACATATTGTTCATGAGTAGTCCCCTCCTTTTACAACTATACAATAATCTCTACCTCATTATAGATGATTCGGTTCCCAGATGTAAACTCTAGAATGTCTTTAGAATGTGACAGAACAGTGGAAGTTGTGAATTCTTAATTAAAATGAGTCAAAATTTTTTTGCGTATCAATAAAGTATGTCCAAAAAAACTCTCATTTAAAAAACTTTTAAATATTCCTTCCTTTTTAGATGACAATAGTTATACAAATATTGTACACTCTGTATAACAAGTAAAACGAAATTGGAGGGATTCAAATGACTGAATTAAAATTTTACACCTATCCATCTTGTACATCATGTCGGAAAACGAAAAAATGGTTGGTCTCGAACCAAGTTCAATTCGAAGAAAGACATTTATTCCGTCAAACTCCTTCTGTAGAAGAACTCACTTTTCTATTGTCACTGACAACAGAAGGTCTCGATGAAATATTGGCCACTAGAAGTCAATCCTTTAAAGAACTGAATCTGGATATAGATGATTTGCCTTTATCAAAAGTGGTTGAATTAATTGTTGAAAATCCCAAATTATTGAGAAGACCGATTCTTACGGATGGTAAACAATTGGTAGTGGGGTATCAACCTGAGCATTTGGGGACCTTTTGCCGCAAAAGTAAATTATTCCACGCAGTTTAAGTGGCAAAATTAAAATTTCCTGCCTAAAAAGGCGGGAAATTTTAATTTTGGGGCAAAGTCTTTTATTATTTTTATAAAAACTTTATAATCCAGAGAACAGGGGATGAGCGGTCCTAACCTGTTAAGGGTGAATGGTATTACACATGACTGAATTACTGAATATCATTGAACAGAAAAGCGAAGAGTTGATAAATCGAGCTGTTCTGGCACGCGCCTCCGATATTCATTTAATTCCAGCTTCCGGATTATATACAATCTATTTTCGCTTACACACAAAACTGGTTCCTGCAGGTAAGCTTCACCTGGACATCGGGGATCGCATGATTTCTTACTTCAAGTTTTTATCCTCTCTCGACATCAGTGAAAAACGAAAACCCCAAAGTGGTTCATTTCAACAAATCTTCAATTCCCAGCAATGTTCCTTTCGCGTTTCAACCTTACCTTCAGTACAAAATAAAGAAAGTTTAGTAATCAGGGTGCAGTTACATGACGATTCCAAACCACTGCAAGAACTTGCTCTATTTCAGGAAACAGCACAATTACTCCATGAGTTGATGCTAAGCCGTCAAGGGTTGATTTGCATAACTGGTCCGACGGGCTGTGGGAAAACGACAACTATGTATTCCCTTACGAGCTATAGTGCACATCAATTGAATCGGCATGTGATTTCCTTAGAAGACCCAGTAGAAAACAGCCAATCCCACTTGCTTCAAATACAAGTGAATGAACGCTCAGGTATTTCCTATGCATCAGGATTAAAAGCGATATTACGTCATTCTCCTGATGTCATCATGATAGGTGAAATTCGCGATGCCGAAACAGCACAAGCTGCTGTACGAGCTTCGTTGACAGGACACCTTGTCATCACGACTTTACATGCCAAAAACCCACTTGGTTGCCTTTATCGATTAATGGATTTAGGGATTCCCATTGATGACTTGCAACAAGCAATTCTCGGTATAACAAGCCAACAACTTGTCATTTCATCCTACGAGCGGGAAGGTGACCGCGTTACACCGAATCGTTCTTCTTTATATGAGATTCTGCATGGCCAAGTTCTTGAGCAAGCGATTGTGTCGATTAAGACAGGTGATACTTTTTCTATGCCCTTTGAGAATACGCTTTCCAATCAATATGAGCGAGGAGTGAAACTGGGTGTCATTCAAGTTTCCCCCGTCACGTATTGAAGTAAGAAATAGTCAAATACCGAAGAAAAAACACGCACAGTTTATTAAAAGACTTTCTACACTATTGTCTGAAGGCTATACGTTTTATGATTCGTTGGTCATGCTTTTGCCACATCATGTGAAAGCAAGTGAAGAAGCAAGTAGTACCCTAAAAGTCCATTTGAAAAATGGGGAAGGAGTCACTACTTTGTTAATGACATTGGGGATTCCCAAAAGTTATTTGCTGTCCATTCAAATGGCGGAATCCCATGGTAGATTACATCAAGCACTTCGAAGCCTTCATACACACATTGCGATGTTGGACAGAGCTAAAGCGAGCCTGAAAAAAGTGGTTGTGTATCCGGTGTTTTTATTTTGTATGCTAGCGGGTTTGTTTTTGGCGTTCCGTATTTATTTTCTACCGAACATGCAAATGCTTGCCGATTCCAGACAGAACTCTACGTCATCATCTTCGTTGAATTGGACAACCCTGTTGCTGCACTTACCCGATGCCTTAGTCGTAGTTAGTATAGTAGTCATTTTCATCGCGCTTATTTCTAGATGGTTGATTCAAAGGAATTCGTATAAACAACAAGTGACAATCTTATTGAAGATACCAATCCTCTCTAAGTGGATGAAATTATTTTGGACGAAAAGTTTATCGCAGGAACTTGGGACATTATTAGCCAGTGGGTTATCGTTGCAGCATGCGCTGGATGTACTGAGAAATCAAACGTACCAGCCTTACTTGCAAGTGATCTCGGAAAGTATATACACATCTATTTTAATGGGGGATTCATTAAAACATGCGGTGCAGATAGCAGAATGTTTTTCAGATGATTTTCCTACATACATTTCACACGGAGAAATCAGTGGACATCTAGACAGGGAATTGTTGATTTATAGTGAGTTATTGAATGAGCAGACTGAAGCGGCTCTTACAAAAGCCCTATCTTTTGTCCAACCTATACTATTTGGAGTGTTGGCCATTTGTATATTAGCGGCTTATTTGTCCATATTGTTGCCTGTATACGGCATGATTGACTTTATTTAATAGGAGGAAACATGAATGAAAAGAATTAAGTGTCAAAAAGGATTCACTTTAATTGAAATGATGGTCGTTTTACTTATTATTTCTGTGCTGATCTTAATCGCAATTCCGAATGTAACGAAGCATTCTGCGACCATTGATGAAAAAGGGTGCGAAGCCTACATTAAAATGGTTCAAGGCCAAGTGGAGGCATATCGGATTGATGAAAAATCTATTCCGACAATTGTCGAGTTGACGACGAATGGGTATTTAAACGAAGGAGAAACGACCTGTCCAAATGGCAAACCGATTCAAATCGATGCAACTACTGGACTTGTATCGGAAACTCCAGCGGAACCGGAAGATGTCTCTTGATCAAAAAGGTTATTCTCTGATTGAGTTGTTGCTAGTGTTAGCCATTGTCCTGGTCATCAGTTCGAGTACACTTTATGTGAAAAATCGATATGTTGAAAAGCATACGTTCGAGTTGTTTTATAACCAACTGAAACTGGATGCGATGCATATTCAATTGAAAGCTACGGAAGAACAGCGGTACATGAAACTGATATTTGATGCAGGAGGGACACGGTATATAGGGAGAAAATCACTATATGAACCATTGTTTGAGAGGAAATTACCTTTAGGATACGCACTATCTTCGAGTAGTACCTTAAAAGAGCTGGCCTATTTACCAAATGGAACCATTGAAAAATTTGGGACGATTTCGTTTGTGACACCTGGAGGAATTAAAATTGTGCGGATTTACATTGGAAAAGGACGGATGATCCTTGAACAATGAAAAAGGGTTTTCTTTGGTTGAAATGATTCTTACGCTAAGCATTCTGTTTTTGGTGTTTGGTACATTATTGCCATTGGCAAATCAAATGATGTTTAATTTAGCGGAAAAGAAAGTTGCGTTACATGTTGCGGTTGCGAAAAATCAAGCGGCAACGAGGATCAAAAAAGGGGATGTAACCGGTGAAATCTTTCTAGATCACATGCCTTATTCCTGGCAGTGGACGGAACCGACTCTATGTGTTCGTTATTATTTTTTTGAAGAGCTCAAAGAATCATGCGACATGTATTGACTCAAGAAGGTTACACTTTTGTGGATGCGATTCTTCAATTATTCGTCCTCCTATTATTTTCTCAACTCATATTGTTCTATTCAGTTTGGTTCAAACAAGTCGAAAAGCATTTTTTTCAATCGGAACCAATTGAATGGGAATTGTTTTCATCTGAAATCGAAAATAATCTTTTTGGCGTGACAGCGATTGAAGAACAAGTTAGCCAGACGGGAATAAGGTTTGTAAAAAATGGGACTGAATATGACATTGAATGTTATCCGTCGCTAATTCGAAAGCAGAGAAACCGTTCAGGACATGAGCCCATGTTAATTGGAGTGAGAAAGTGTAAATTTCAATTCTTGGGTGATCAAGTATTGATCGATGTTGAGTTTGCTAACGGACGAAAAGAGGCTCGAGCGTATGAAGTGTATTTGTCCCAGGAATGAGTCCGGATTTTTACTTCCCGTAGCCATCGTTTTATTATTTATTGTCTCGGGCATACTGCTTTATTTTACTACTTCTTATATATCACAGATGAAAATCTATGAAATGTTGGAAAGTCATTATATTTCTGCTACTATTATAAAAATGGAAAATTAGCGATAGTAGTCGTTTTGTGATGATTTGTAGTGAAATGAGCGGGGTAGGGATATGAAAAAAATTTATTTAATTGGTTTCATGGGATCAGGAAAAAGTGCAATCGGACGACGTTTGAGCTTTTTGCTAAAAATTCCTTATTACGACATGGATCAGGAGATAGTTAAAAAAATGGGGATGACAATTCCTGAAATTTTCGAGAGATACGGTGAATCTTTTTTCCGTCAACAAGAACATGAATTCCTTAAAACGTTTCGAGATGAGTGGTGTATCGTATCGACTGGTGGAGGGGTAGCTGTCAATCCAAGCAATAGCATACTAATGCGCCAGACCGGACTTGTATTGTTTTTGGATGCAACCTTTGCGGATATTTGGAAACGAATTCACCGCGATGTAAACAGACCTATTGTCCAGTCATCCACAAAGGAAGAGTTGGAAGCGTTGTACACGATGCGAAAGCGCCATTATAAAGCAACCGCACACATAACAATAAGAACTGAAGGACGCTCGTTGAGACAGATAACTGAATATGCTGCATTTCAAGTTAACCGCCTAAAATCGAACGATTTTTAGTTGGAAATAATTATCGTTCGTGTTTTGGTTGAAAACACAAAATAGATTGCGCTTACTTCTAATCAATGTTAGGATATACACAAAGCGATACACGCTTTTGTACATTGATTTCTTTATATGCCAAAACGGATGTTTTGGGCGGATGAATATACGGGGAGAGAACGCGCCAGTCGCGTCGCCGAAGGAGCAAGTAGAAGCTACGAATCTCTCAGGTAAACAAGACTCGTATAGGACGCATCTCTGGAGAACGCTATTGGATCTTATAGCTACCAAAGAGGAAAGCCGATTTCAGGTAAACTTTCAGGTACCAGGACAGAGAATTCTCACCTAAAGGGGATTCTCTGTCCTTTTTTGTGTGAAAACACATTTGCTTGAATTCAATCATTTCTTAAGAAAAATTGGGGGAAATGTTTCGCCCGAAAGAGCACACTTGCTTTTTAAGTGAAGAGGAGGAAAATGAATTGTCAGAAAATTTAAAACGCACTCCGTTATTTGATTCATACAAAACATACGGTGGCAAAACGATTGATTTTGGCGGATGGGAACTACCCGTTCAATTCTCCAGTATAAAAGAAGAACATGAAGCAGTACGTACAAAAGCAGGATTATTTGATGTATCACATATGGGTGAAATTATCGTTCGTGGTGAAGACAGCCTGTCCTACTTGCAAAAATTATTGACAAATGACGTTTCTAAGTTACAGAACGGTCAAGCTCAGTATAGTGCGATGTGCTACGAAGACGGTGGCACTGTCGACGATTTACTCGTGTATAAAATCGATCAAAATGATTATTTACTAGTAGTCAATGCTTCTAATATCGAAAAAGATTTCGAGTGGATGAAAAAGTTCATGATTGGTGACACGACTGTACATAATGTTTCAGATTCATATGGTCAACTTGCGTTGCAAGGACCACTTGCAGAAAAAGTTCTTCAACGTCTGACAAAAGAAGATTTAAGTGAAATAGGTTTCTTCAAGTTCAAAACGGATGTGAAAATTGGGGAGTACGAAGCTTTGGTTTCACGTACAGGCTATACAGGTGAAGATGGCTTTGAGATTTACGCTACTCCTGAATCTATCATCGCTTTATGGGACTTGATTCTAGAAGAAGGAAAAGAAGACGGAGTAATTCCTTGTGGTCTGGGTGCTCGGGATACTCTTCGTTTTGAAGCGTGTTTAGCTCTTTACGGTCAGGAACTTTCAAGAGATATTTCACCGCTCGAGGCAGGTATTGGCTTTGCGGTGAAATTGAAAAAAGAAGATGACTTTATTGGTCAAAAAGCACTTGTAGCACAAAAAGAAGCGGGTGTTCCACGTAAATTAGTGGGATTAGAAATGATTGACAAAGGCATACCGAGACATGGTTATCAGATTTTTAAAGATGATGAAGTTATCGGGGAAGTTACAACAGGTACACAATCTCCTACGCTGAAGAAAAACATCGGGTTAGGGTTGATTGTCAGTAAATATACTGAACTTGGAACTGAAGTTGAAGTGGAGATTCGCGGTAAACGGTTGAAAGCTGTTACTGTGGCAACGCCGTTTTATAAACGCCAAAAATAATTGTTGGAAAGAGGTCATGACCCAATGAAACATCGTTATTTGCCTATGACGGAACAAGATCAAAAAGAAATGTTGGATACAATTGGTGTTTCTTCTATAGATGAGTTGTTTTCGGACATTCCAGAAAAAGTTCGTTTCCAAGGACAATATCAAATTAAACCGGCCAAATCAGAGTCTTCATTATTAAAAGAGTTGTCTCAGATGGCTGCAAAAAATGCGGACAACAAAGCATATGCATCATTTTTAGGTGCTGGTGTTTATGATCACTACAAACCAATTATTGTAGACCATGTGATTTCACGCTCGGAATTCTATACAGCTTACACGCCGTATCAGCCGGAAATTTCACAAGGTGAACTACAAGCTATTTTTGAATTCCAGACAATGATTTGTGAATTAACAGGAATGGATCTTGCAAACTCATCCATGTATGACGGTGGAACAGCACTTGCAGAGGCAGGGATGCTGGCAGCAGGTCATACAAAACGTAAAAAGCTTCTTATCTCAGGTGCGGTTAATCCTGAATCTCAAGATGTGGTTCGTATGTATGCGTTGGGACAGTCGATTGAAGTTGTACAAGTTCCGACTAAAGACGGCGTAACAGATATTGAAGCGTTAAACGAAATGATCGACGATAATACAGCAGCGGTTCTTGTTCAATATCCTAACTTTTACGGTCAAGTTGAAGACCTGCGCAAAGTGGAAGCAGTCACACACGAAGCTAAAGCGTTGATGGTAGTTTCTTCAAACCCATTGGCACTTGGAATTTTGACTTCTCCAGGTAAACTTGGAGCAGATATTGTTGTAGGGGATGCGCAACCATTCGGAATCTCGGAATCATTTGGTGGACCTCACTGTGGTTATTTTGCGGTAACGAATAAATTGATGCGTAAAGTTCCAGGTCGTCTAGTAGGTGAAACAACGGATGAAGTTGGCCGTCGAGGTTTTGTTTTAACCTTACAAGCGCGTGAACAACACATTCGTCGTGACAAAGCCACTTCAAACATCTGCTCAAACCAAGCGCTAAATGCTCTTGCAGCTTCAGTAGCAATGACAGCACTTGGGAAAAAAGGTGTTCAGGAAATTGCCACTCAAAATATCCTTAAAGCAAACTATGCGAAGAAAGCGTTTGAAGCGGCTGGATTTGAAGTAGTGTACCAAGGTCCACACTTCAACGAAATCGTTGTCAACGTTAAAACTTCCATAACAGCACTAAATAAAGAGTTGTTTAATAAGGGCATTATTGGTGGATTCGACTTAGGTAAAGTTGATGAGAACTTGGAAGGTCATGCGTTAATCGCTGTAACTGAACAGCGGACGAAAGAAGAAATCGATGCACTTGTGCAAGAAATGGGGTCTTTCCGTGCATAAAGATAATCAACCACTAATTTTTGAAATGACGAAAGAGGGCCGCGTGGGTTATAGCTTACCGGAACTTGATATTCCTGAAGTCGATTTATCAACATTATTGCCAGAAGGCTTGCTTCGCGAAGAAGCAGCAGAGCTTCCGGAAGTATCGGAATTGGATATTATGCGTCACTATACAGCGCTTTCCAAGCGTAATCATGGTGTGGATTCAGGATTCTATCCACTAGGTTCTTGTACAATGAAATACAATCCGAAAATCAATGAATCAGTAGCGCGTTTCCCAGGATTCGCGAATATTCATCCACTTCAGGACGAAGAAACTGTTCAAGGTGCAATGGAATTAATGTATGACCTACAAGAACATCTTATTGAGATTACGGGGATGGATGATTTAACTCTTCAACCTGCCGCTGGTGCTCATGGTGAGTGGACAGCTCTTATGATGATTCGTGCTTTCCATGAAGCAAATGGGGATACACAACGTACAAAAGTAATCGTACCTGACTCCGCACACGGTACAAATCCTGCATCAGCTACAGTTGCTGGATTTGATACAATCACAGTGAAATCAGACGAAAATGGCTTGGTTGATCTAGAAGATCTAAAACGAGTAGTTGGAGACGACACAGCCGCTTTAATGTTAACGAATCCGAATACATTAGGGCTATTTGAAGAAAACATTTTAGAAATGGCTGCAATTATCCATGGTGTTGGTGGGAAGTTGTACTATGATGGCGCAAACTTAAATGCAGTTATGTCAAAAGCACGTCCAGGAGATATGGGCTTCGACTGCGTTCATTTAAACTTGCATAAAACTTTCACAGGACCACATGGTGGCGGCGGACCTGGATCTGGTCCGGTTGGCGTGAAGAAAGACTTAATCCCATTCTTACCAAAACCAGTACTTGTGAAAACAGAAGAAGGATACCACTTCGACTACAACCGTCCACAATCGATCGGGCGAGTGAAACCTTTCTATGGGAACTTCGGAATCAATGTACGTGCCTACACATACATCCGTTCAATGGGTCCAGACGGATTGAAAGCCGTAACGGAATACGCTGTACTAAACGCAAACTATATGATGCGTCGACTGCAGCCTCATTTCGACTTGCCATATGACCGTCATTGTAAACATGAATTTGTGTTGAGTGGTCGTCGTCAGAAGAAATTGGGCGTACGTACGTTGGATATGGCAAAACGCCTGCTCGACTTCGGCTACCATCCGCCAACAATCTACTTCCCATTGAATGTGGAAGAGGGGATGATGATTGAACCGACAGAAACGGAATCCAAAGAAACATTGGATGCGTTCATCGATGCAATGATCCAAATTGCCAAGGAAGTAGAAGAAACACCAGAAATCGTGCAACAAGCTCCTCATACGACGGTTATTAAACGTCTAGACGAGACAAAAGCTGCGCGTACACCAGTATTGCGTTATAAAAAAGCATAATGATTAAGGAAGAGAGCTCATTCACGAGCTCTCTTTTTTGTTTAAAATTCTGTTAAACGATATTATTATTTTCCGTTTCATTTTTTAATATTCCATAATATAAATGGATATTATTGGTATAATAAAAAAGAACTAAGTTTACAATTGAGTGAGCAAGGCAGGTTGACTGAGAAGAATATAGATATTGGTAATTTTTGTGGGATTAGGATTTTTGAGATTCATCGAAGAACGTTTTTAAACAAACCACACTTTAAGGAGAATATATTTGAAAAAAGTTGTGTATTTATTTATCGCTTGTTTGTTTTTTTACTCAACATCTACTAGTGCTTTATCTTGGGCGTATTCGTTTGTTGTACATAACGGAAAAGTTTACGAAGTTAAAGAAGACATTCTTATCACACAAAGTGAGTTAGGGGATATGATTGGAAAAGTGGAAACAAGAGCTGATGAACAAAGCGGTAAATATTTCGGAAACGCTTCTAATTATTATAAAATTGGCACACGATATTTTGAAATTAAAGAAGTTTCTACGAGTAAAGCCATTGCTGTAGAATCAAAACCAAACAACTTTATTAAAGCAGAGTATGTACACGAGGCGCCGTTTCATATTACAGATATTCTGTATAGCGTTTATACATGGATTATAGTTGGGGTAGGAGTTTTACTACTTGGATTCGTTGTTTTAAGATCAAGGCAACTTTAACCAATCAATTTTATGACAAATAGTGGTGTTAGAAAAACAAAAAAACTGGGGCTGTTGCCTGAGCAACTAAAAAGTCAGTGGGGAATGCAGCCACAACATACATAAGGTATTTGTTGAGGCTGCATATTTTTTGTTAAATACGGAAAGCTAATCTTTCTTAGTTGTGTATAGGATGGATGTGGTTTTACCTTTTAACGATTTAGTACCTATTTCTGCAAATTCACGCGCGAGTTCTGCTTTAATATGATCTGGTGCAATTTTTTGATTAGTGGACTTGTTTAGAACTTCCAATGCTTTGGAACCTATTTCTGCAAATTCACTCGCTGTTTCTTCTTTTATACGTTCTCTTGGGGTTTTTAGTGTTTTCGGCGTTTGAGGTAAGGAGTTTTTATTATTACTCGTTGATTTGTTATCATCTCTGCCCACAATACATCTTCCTTTCTGAATTAAGGTTCATATTAGTTTGCCTTTCCAAGTCATATTCATGTAAAAAATCATTATAAAATTCACGATAAAAATTAATTGATAGGAAACTCTGCCTCATGGCTAGTTTTTATTCGATTTTCACCATAATAAAAGCATCGCAAAAAATGCGATGCTTTTTTCGATTAATTTCAGTATATGATTTAGAGTTTTGCACTTCTCAAGAAAGCTCATTACTCAAGTATAGAGCTCTCTTACTTTTTGTTAAAATCCAATGGATGCTTCTTCATGTTCCCAATCATTTTTCTTTGAACGTTTATTTTGTTTTTGCAGCTCTTTAATTCGTTCTTCGTAAGCAAGTTCACCGTCATAATGCCAATTCAGTGCGACTGACATATACAATTCATTTAATTGGGAAATGGATAAGCCTTTGGTCAGCTTAGCCATATCGTGTACTTGTTCTTGGGAGAAAATATCTTTCAAATCCATTTTTCTTAAATAGTGCTCACGTACAGTTAAAGATGGAGCCGGAATTTCGTAAGCACGATCAAATCGGCCGGCACGATTAATCAAAGCGGGATCTATTTTATGCGGGTAGTTGGTTGTACCGATAATAAACAACCCTTCACGCGATTGTGTGCCATCCAGTGTATTGAGAAAGACGGAGCGAGTGTATTCCGGCATGGAATCGATATCTTCAATAACAAGAATCGCTGGTGCCAATCTCGTTACAATGCCAAACACTTCCTGTATAGAATGACTGCCTGTAAACTCAGTGATTTGCCAATATACAACTGGTGCATTCGTTGACCCCGTAATCGATTTTACAAGCGTTGTTTTTCCGTTACCCGGTGAACCATACAATAAAATCCCGCGCTTGTAAGGCAATCCGTATTCTTTAAAAAATTGGCCATCCGCCGTGAAGAACTGATCAATGGAACGAAAGATATCCTGCTTAATCGATTCTTCCAACATAACATCCTCTCGGCTGACTACAGCATGCTCACCATAGTTGCGTCTTTTCACACCGTCCTCCGTGTCTACTAGAAAGGTGACAGACTGCATCAGCATCTGACGTAATTTTTCATTGATGTCTTTTAGAAATTTCAACGCTTTTTCAGCTGACTGGGCATAGCATTGAAATTCTGGCCAGCTATGGTCTGTTGTGTAGAAGTAGATAACAGTTAATGCCACTTCATGATCAGGGAAATAGATGATTTGATTTTCAAAAGTATTTACGACTTTCAAAAGGTTATCATTTGCGTCTTCGGAAGTTGAAGCCACTTTACCAAGAGTCCGGGATTCATAAATATGACTGAGAGTTTCAAATGAAAGTAGTCCTTTTTCCATCATTTCAAGAACATGTGCATCAAGTTGAGCAATGGTCTCTCCAATGTATATATGCTGCCATGTACCTGACAGTCTGTTTTCCAACGTTTCGATAATTCTACGGGAAACAAACGCGAGATCTTCATAGTGCGGAAGAGATTCTCTAGTGTTTTCATGATGAGAAATAAGCGTTTTTGGTTTCATAGTGACCTCCGTTATTGTTTGACTTCATACATACGTTCTAAGTTGAAAAAAAGTTCCTCCGTTTGGAAGAACTTTGAATAAATTATTTTGTTTTGATTTTCCCAGTCCACTGACGGAAACCGCCTTGCAGTTGGTAAATCTGGTTATAGCCTTTTTTCTGAAGGAACAATGCAGTACGTGCACTTCTAGCACTATTTTGGCAATATAAATATACTGGCTTGTCCGCACGGATTTCTTTAAAACGCTGACGCATTTGTGATGAAGGGATATTACGCGCTCCCAGAATATGTCCACCTTCGAATTCTTTTGGTTCACGAACGTCCACAAGCTGTGCTTTACGATAGCCTTCAATAAATTGTTCTTGCGTTAAACCTGATACTGCTTTCTTTAATCGCATTGATGAGATTAAAAAGTAAACAATCAAACCAAACAATGCAGCAGAGATAATGTATACAAATGTCAAAACAACTTTCCCCTTTCTATCTATGTTCTTATTATAAAAGAAAGTGTAGCCACAATACAACGAGTTTGTTAATATGAATAGCATTGTGAGGAGGAAAAAAGATGTCGAAACCGATTTGGTATTTTATAAATTCTGGCGCTTGCAGTCCGTCCTTCAATATGGCGCTGGATGAAGCATTACTCGACTGGCATAGTGAAGGACTCCTTCCACCAATTGTTCGTTTTTATGGGTGGACACCTGCTACACTTTCCATTGGTTATTTTCAAAATGTGGCAAAAGAGATCAACATGGATGCCGTCAGAAATCATAATTTAGGTTTTGTCCGTCGTCCTACTGGTGGGCGTGGTGTTTTGCATGAACATGAATTAACCTATAGCATTATTGTCAGTGAAGAATATCCGAATATGCCTGCAACCGTTACAGAAGCCTACCGCGTGTTAAGTGAAGGTCTATTGATTGGCTTCCAGAAACTTGGGTTGAACGCATATTTCTCAGTACCTGACACGGAAGAAAAGAAAAGTGATTTAAAAAATCCCAAAAGTGCGGTCTGTTTTGATGCGCCTTCTTGGTATGAATTAGTAGTAGAAGGTAAAAAAGTAGCTGGTAGTGCACAAACCAGACAAAAAGGTGTTATTCTTCAGCACGGAGCAATTCTTTTGGATTTAGATGAAGACAAATTAGTTTCATTGTTTAACTATCCGTCAGATGAAGTGAAGGAACGAGTGCGTAGAGGACTCGCAAAAAAAGCGGTTGCAATCAATCAAGTGCGGAAAACTCCGGTAACGTTTGACGATTGTGTAGAGGCTTTTAAAGAAGGTTTTGCTGAAGGTCTTGATGTCAATTTTCAACCATATATGCTAACAATCGAGCAAATGGATTATGTAAAAAAGCTTGAGATTCGACGCTATGCAAATGATGAGTGGACATATCGCAAGTAGTAGGTCTAAAGGATTAATTTATACTAAAAATAGGTTCTATTATCCTATAGACGTTGCGCGTCTATGTTCGAACAAACATGCGATTTGTTTGATTTACATATCAATATATAGTACCCTAAACACAACGTATAGCACTATATGTTGTGTTTTTTCTGTTAATTAAGGAGGAGTAGCTAATGGTACTAGTTTCAAATCAAAAAATCGGGCAATTAAACATTGATGCATTAAATAAAGACATCGTTTCTTTCCCTCAAGTTCATCCCATCACGAATGACATGACATTAACTCACAAAGGTGTATCCAGGTTAGTCATGATTGACCGCTATTCATTTAAAGATACTGAAAAGAAGACATTAAAAGAAGGCGATTTTGTCGTATTAACAGTGAAGGAAGACCCGAAATTCCCTGCACGTGGATTGGGTTATATTGTTTCCATCGATAATTCGACAAATAAAGCGCGTGTTTTAATTGAAGAAGATTACCGCAGTGCAATTGATGATCCAACTGAACTGGAGTCAGGCATTGTCAATCGTTCCATCAATGTCATCGAAAAACCCCTGGAAGTTTTCTATGAGCAAATTGCGAAACGCAATGCGACCGGACTTGCTTCTGTAGAAACTTCCGAAGAGAAGAGACAAGAATGGTTTGAGAAGTTTTATGAGCAATTGGTACAACTGAAATTTATTCCCGCAGGTCGTGTGCTTTATGGAGCTGGCGCAGAAACAGATGTTACATACTTCAATTGTTACGTTATGCCATTTGTCCCTGATTCCCGAGAAGGCATTTCCGATCACCGCAAACAAGTCATGGAAATCATGAGTCGCGGTGGTGGTGTTGGAACAAACGGATCTACATTGCGTCCACGCAATACACTTGCAAAAGGTGTGAACGGTAAATCATCTGGTTCCGTATCTTGGTTAGATGATATCGCTAAACTAACACATCTGGTTGAGCAAGGAGGCAGTCGCAGAGGTGCTCAAATGATTATGTTAGCGGATTGGCATCCTGACATTGCGGAATTCATCATTTCCAAGATGCAAAATCCAAGAATCCTGCGTTTCCTAATTGAAAATACAAATGATGAAACAATCAAACAATTAGCTAAAGACAAACTTAAATTTAAAGCTTTGACACAACAAGAAGAAGCAATGTATCAAGGTATTGTAAACTACAAGACGATTCCTGGTCTTGGTGGTTTCAGTGATGCTATTATCCGAGATGCCGAAACGAAGCTGCAGGACGGCGGCACATATAGTGTCAACAATTCGGAATTTTTAACAGGCGCTAACATTTCAGTAACGTTGACAGATGATTTCATGAAAGCTGTGGAAGAAGATGGAGAGCACGAGTTACGATTCCCAGCTGTTGAAAGTTATTCAGCTGAGGAAATGGCAACGTATAATGAGAAATGGCACGAAGTTGGGGACGTGCGTGAATGGGAAAAACAAGGACATGCCATCCGTACTTACCGTACGATGAAAGCAAAAGATTTGTGGAACCTTATTAACATTTGTGCAACGTATTCTGCAGAGCCTGGCATTTTCTTTATCGACAATGCTAATGAAATGACCAACGCTAAAGCTTATGGACAACAAGTGGTGGCTACCAACCCGTGTGGAGAACAACCATTAGCACCAAATTCCGTTTGCAACTTGGCGGCTGTGAATTTAGCGCAGTTTGCACAAAAAGATACGAAAACTGTCGATTTTGAAAGTCTGAAAGAAACTGTGCGTGTCGGAGTTCGTATGCAGGACAACGTCATTGATGCTACTCCATATTTCCTTGAAGCAAATAAAGTACAAGCATTAGGAGAACGCCGAGTGGGCTTAGGTGTGATGGGTCTGGCGGACTTATTAATCTATTGTGAAAAAGAATATGGATCTGACGAAGGTAATGTACTTGTTGATCAGATTTTCGAAACGATAGCAGTAACAGCATACGAAACGTCTGCTGAACTTGCGTCGGAAAGAGGTAGTTTCCCATTCTTGCAAGGTGAAACTGATGAAGAAACAAACCGTTTGCGTGATGCTTTCATCAATACGGGATTCATGAAAAAAATGCCTGAACATGTTCGCCAGTCAATCAAAGAACAAGGCATTCGCAACTCCCACTTATTGACTGTTGCACCGACGGGTTCTACAGGTACATTAGTAGGCGTATCAACGGGTCTCGAGCCTTATTTCTCCTTTACTTACTATCGCAGTGGCCGTCTTGGTAAATTCATAGAAGTTAAAGCAGATATCGTTCAGGAATACTTAAACGCAAATCCTGAAGCTGATGAACAAACATTGCCTGAATGGTTTGTTGCTTCCATGGAATTGGCACCAGAAGCTCATGCCGATGTACAATGTATTATTCAACGCTGGATTGACAGTTCCATTTCTAAAACAGTCAATGCGCCACGTGGATATACAGTTGAACAAGTGCAAGGCGTGTATGAAAGACTTTACCGCGGGGGGGCTAAAGGTGGGACTGTTTATGTCGATGGAAGTCGAGATGCACAAGTACTTACTTTAAAAGCCGAAGAAAACGTGATGGATGAACATCATTATGAAGAAACCATCATTGGAAAACGCCCAGTGGTACTGATCGATACGATTCAAGATTTACGTTCGACGAATGTTACAATCGGTTCTGAAGTTGGGAATACTTGTCCGGTTTGCCGACAGGGGACAGTAAAAGAAATGGGTGGCTGCAATACGTGTACAAATTGCGGTGCTCAATTAAAATGTGGACTTTAAACTAGAACAGCAAAATGCGCCATTCAAAAAACGCACGTTGTATCATTTCGATACAACGTGTGTTTTTTCACTTGAATTAACCTATTGAATGTTGCAACAGCTCTTGCCTAGTTCGGTCAACGATACCCCTTTCCAAAGCCTATCAATTTCTTTAATATTTTCTTTTCTTTAATAGATAATAAATATGAGGTTAATTTTCTTCAAAACAGAAAGCTTATTAGTGAGGCATAGAAACTAGGAAAGTGGAGGTGCGGATTTGGCTTTGCCGAGAAGAAGCATATGCTAAAAGTTACTTTTACAACGTGAACGTAGATTTTTCCTACGTGGAGGCCGATTATTCCTACGTCAACTCTTAAGCCCCCTTAAAGTTTTAGACACCATAAAGTAAGCGAGTTACAATATAACCAAACTTGTGAGCGGATGTTTAAATCGAATAGGAGGGGAAAGAAATGCCTAATAAGAAAATTGCCGTAGTTGAAGAAGTGAAAAAGAAATATGTTCGCATGGCATTAGAGACGGGAAACAATGCTTCCATTGCACGAAAGGCTGGAATCGATCGTTCAACGTTAAAAAAGTGGATGATTGAATACCAAGATGAGGTTGGCGACCAAATGGAAAAAGAGGATATTTCCATCCTTTCGGATGAGCCTACACATGACGAACTCCAGAAGAAATATGATCAGGCCATGAAGCTATTGGGTGAAAAAGAACTTGAAGTCGCCTTCTTGCGAGAAATTGTAAAAAAAAACACTTTAGTATAGCGGAACAGTTGGAGATGGTAAAAGAATGGCATGAAGAAGGTTTTTCTATTAAACGGTTGATGAAATTCCTTCGTTTAAGCCGTTCCCTGTTTTACTATAAGCCAGTCGCACAAAATCCTGAAAAAGCGGAAGAGCGTGGACGTCCCTGTCCTGGTTTTTCCTTAACGAACAAAGAAGAGCGAATTTCGGATGAACAAATTCAAGAGTTTCTGATGGAAGCGATTGAGGGTGAAGAAAGCGTGTACGGTTACCGAAAACTTACCCACCACTTAAAGACTGTGTATGATTTGAAAATCAACGCAAAGAAGGTGTATCGCCTCTGCAAAGAGATGGGCATCCTCTTGCCGCAGCGCAAGAAGAAAAGCAAACACCCACGGCGTTTGGCAAGAAATCACGTCATTACAGGTCCAAATGAGATGTGGCAATTAGACATTAAATATGGATCTATCGAACAAAGTGGTC
>NZ_JAMKBJ010000029.1 GCF_027563315.1 Paenisporosarcina quisquiliarum | reverse complement strand
CTTAGAAAATAGCTCAAAACCTTCCAATTAGGATACTGGGAGGTTATTTGGCATACGCATTTTTTAATATACCACGTATAGATTTATTCTATCAAAAAATATTGACAAACTATTAGCTGGTTTAGTTGAACAAGAAAAAGAGCAAGCATTCGTTAGTTGAATAAGACCCTTTAGACAATCGATTATATTAGTCGTTAATACCCTATAGAAATTTATCTACCTTCTCCTTCTTAGTATTGAAATTTAAAACCTATGGCTTCATAAAAAGGAATGATGCCTTTAAGATTGCCTTTTTTACAGAAATCCAACGTATTGGGGCATTGTATCCGGTTCTTCAGCAAAAATCCTCAAATATCCTTTGCTGTTGCTTCTCTTTCAGATTTCTTTGTTTTTATAAATGAATTCAAATCTCTAAAAAAGATATAATACCCAAGCAACGCAAACGCTATTGTTAGATATGCAACCGTAGGGTATTCATCAAATATATAATCTCGCTGAGCAATGATGATATAATGTGTCAATATTAATAAAAGCAAAGTATGAATTACTGAAATCAATTGTTTATATTTTTTGAAAATCAATATAGATACTAAATGTGCTACACCCAATATAACAAAAGCCCACAAAACATTACCCACAAATATTGATATTTCCATTTCCACTATGAACACACCCCTTAATAAAAATTTGTTCCTTGTTAAAATGTTTCCGCAACCCATAAAATACCATATTCTTTATTCAACTAACCTGCTGCGTTCGTATTATAAGGTCAGCCAGATATTTCTGGTTGACCATTTTTTATATAGTTTTATTATATCAGTAGCCAGGGTAGAACGTATCTGCCCGTGGGGCTAGACCCCGTCAACT
>NZ_JAMKBJ010000028.1 GCF_027563315.1 Paenisporosarcina quisquiliarum | reverse complement strand
TGAACTGACCTAGTGTTATGAGACACATATAAAACACCTATATTAGGCTGCCAAACATCCAAATTCTTTTGGTGTGAGGTAGCCTAATTTTTTTTGAATTCGTTCTTCGTTATAGTGACGAAGGTATTCCTCGACTTTCTGTGCAACACTGACATTACTTAACGAATTGAATTTAATATACTGAAATTCTTCCGTTTTTAAGTTCGAATGAAATGATTCAATAACTGCATTATCCCAACAGTTTCCTCTTCTCGACATACTGCTCACAAGATGTCTTTCTTTCACGAATTCTTGAAACGCATAAGAAGTATACACACTTCCTTGGTCCGAATGGACCATGACCCCTTCTGGATTATTACGAATGCTTAATGCTTCTTTCAAAGTATCCATAACCAGTGGTGTTTGTTGATGATCATAAAGCTTATAAGCCACAATTTCATTGTTATACAAATCCATAATCGTTGAGAGAAATAAAGTCGTAGTACCATATTGGATATAAGTTATATCGGTTACCCATTTTTCATTAGGTTTGATAGCTGTGAAATTACGTTCTAAAAGATTAGGGGCAATTACTTCCGAGTCCCCTTGGGACTTCCATTTTCTCTTTTGTTTCACTTTGCATTGAAGATGAAATTTTTGCATGATTTTTTGAACCGTATTCCGATTTAACTTAATATCATGTTCTCTTGCCAATAACGCTTTTATTTTCCGGTGTCCATTTCTATATTTTGTTTTCTTGCAAAGTTCAATAATTGTTTCTTCCTCTATAGTCCGAATGTGCACTGCGCCTTTAGCCAGCCAACGATAATAGCTAGAGCGAGGTACCTGTAAGGCCGACAAGATTGAAGTCACCGTATACTTTAATCGGAATTTCTCCACGATTTGAAGTACTATTCCTTTTTCAACTCCTTTACCATCTCCATGTACTTTTTTAAAATTTCATTCTCCATTTTTAAATGTGAAATTTGATTGTCTTTCTTCTCATCGTCACTAGTGAATTCCGGACCATGTCCATATGAATATTGTTTGCCTATTGGTTGATCGAAACGATGGATTTCATTTTCACGATACCATTTCATCCAGGTCTTAATTTGTGAAACATTCTTGATTCCGTGTTTCTCCATAATCTCTTTTGTGGTTAACAATCCACTCATTTTGTCTTTCACAACTGCCCATTTTGTTTCGCTTGAATATACGTTTTTGCCCATGCAAAAACACCTCCGATATAAGTACTTGTTTAAAGTGTACCATTTCGAAGGTGTTTTATATTGTCCCACTAAATTAGGTTAGTCCA
>NZ_JAMKBJ010000027.1 GCF_027563315.1 Paenisporosarcina quisquiliarum | reverse complement strand
CGTTCGTATTATAAGGTCAGCCAGATATTTCTGGTTGACCATTTTTTATATAGTTTTATTATATCAGTAGCCAGGGTAGAACGTATCTGCCCGTGGGGCTAGACCCCGTCAACTAAACCGTTCGCCCCCTACTTGTAGAAACATGATTAGGCTGGTTGGGACTTAGATCTCGTATAACAAGCGAAGCTGTGACACTACATGGAGGATTAGGGGTTACTGGCAAACTAATAAATTAGGAGGAGATTTAAATGAATCCAGTCGTTGGTCTGGATATTTCAAAAGGAGAAAGTCAGGTTCAAGCATTTATAGATAAAGGCAAACCATATCGTAAGAGTTTTAAAGTAAATCATACTGTCGAAGGGCTTAGCTGTCTTGTAAAGTTTCTGGAGGATATAAAAAAAGAGGTTGGTAAAAAGCCTTCAATAGTTTTAGAAGCAACAGGGCATTATCAAGCTCCGGTTGTACATTACTTAGAAGAAAGAGGATATTTATTAATTATCATCAATCCATTGATTTCTCACAAGGCAAGAGGAACAAGTTTAAGAAAAGTAAAAACAGATGCAATTGATGCCTATCTTCTCTGTGAGTTGTTTTATAAGGAGGAATTAGAGCCATATAAGAAGCGTGGTGTTCAGTTATTAAATCTTCGAAATCTTACTAGGCAACATGAAAGTATAACTGGAGTAATGATTCAAACAAAGCTTCAATTTCAGGCGGTACTTGAACAAGTTTTTCCTGAATACAATGGAGTTTTTGGGGATTTATATTCTGTAGTATCACTCTTAACTCTTTCAGAGTTCCCTTCTTCAGAAGATATTATAAATGCAAGTGAAGAAACAATTACGAACAAGATATTTGAGTATTGTAAGAGTAGATCAATCAAATGGGCAAATGAAAAAGCAATTCAGCTTAAAGCGGCGGCAGCCCGTAACCCTTTTGAAAAGGCAGTTTATCAGAGTCATATTTTAAGTCTTGATATATATATAAATATTCTTCTTCAATACAAAGAGCATCTATCAAAGTTACAGTCAGAGATAGACGCCCTAGCTAAGGAAATTGAAGAATATAATATCATCAAATCTATCCCAGGTATCGGAGAAAAGATTGCGGCAACAATCATTTCCGAAATTGGAGAGATAGAACGATTTAATAGTCCTAAAAAATTGGTAGCTTTCGCTGGAGTTGATCCCAGTGTATTCGAATCAGGTAGGTTTACAGCCACTAAGAATCGAATCACAAAGAGAGGATCTGGTAGGCTTCGTCATGTCCTATATATGGCCGTGCGTTGTGCCATTCGAGATTGTCGTAAAAAGAAAACAACCGATGAAATCATGCCTCGCAACAAAAAAATGCGCGAGTTTTACGACAAGAAGCGTGAAGAAGGAAAACCATTTAAAGTAGCTATGATAGCTTGTGTAAATAAGCTCTTACATTGGATTTTCGCCTTACTAAAAAACAATACCACTTTCCAAGATATAGCTTAAAGTTTATAGCTTAGAAAATAGCTCAAAACCTTCCAATTAGGATACTGGGAGGTTATTTGGCATACGCATTTTTTAATATACCACGTATAGATTTATTCTATCAAAAAATATTGACAAACTATTAGCTGGTTTAGTT
>NZ_JAMKBJ010000026.1 GCF_027563315.1 Paenisporosarcina quisquiliarum | reverse complement strand
CGCTTGCGACGAGGAGCATTCCTGTTATGAAACCAAACAGGTTCTTGAAATAAAAAAAGACCTCTTGTATGATGCATGAGTATCAACGTCTAAATTGACTCACTCACATACAGGAGGACTATATGAATAATCGTAATACGAATGAAAAAATTAATCAAGTAACTGAAAAGACACTTGTCATCGGAGTAGACATCGCAAAGCACAAACACTATGCCTGTGCCATTGATGAACGAGGTCGTATTCTTCAGAAAGCATTTCCTTTTACTCAAACAATGGATGGATTTGAAAAGTTTTATAACACCATCTTGGATCTACAAAAGAAACATGAAAAAACGGAAGTGCTCGTTGGGTTTGAACCTACAGGTCACTATTGGATGAACTTAGCTTCATATCTTACCGATCATGGAATTCGTTTTATTATGGTCAATCCTATGCATGTCAACCGAACAAAAGAGCTGGATGACAATCTTCAGACGAAAAATGACCAAAAAGACGCAAAGGTAATTGCACAACTCGTGCGAGATGGGCGTTTTAGTTTTCCGCGCATCATAGAGGGAGTTGAGGCGGAATTACGAAACGGAGCGAGTTTAAGGTCTAAAGTGCAGGAAGATCTTTCTGCCCTCCAAAACCGGCTAATACGTTGGACTGATCGCTTCTTCCCTGAGTTCGGTCACGTATTTAAGCGTATTGGTAAGACTGCCTGTGCTGTACTTGAAAAAACACCTTTTCCTATGGATATTCAAGGAAAAATTCCTGAGGAATTAGTTTTTCTCTACCGACAAGTGGAAGGAGTTAAATTCCCTTCTCTGCCAAAGATTCGCCAACTGGTAGCTTTGGCTGATCAGTCAGTAGGTTTAACTGAAGGAGTAAGGATGGCACGATTCGAGATTGCCACATTACTCACTCAATATAATCTGCTTACAAGACAGTTAGAGAACCTTACGAACGAATTGATTGAACTGGCCAGCCAGATGACGGACTATGAGTTTATTATGTCTGTTCCTGGAGTCGGACCCAGTACAGCGTTAGAACTACTTTCAGAGGTTGGATCACTCACGCATTATGACCATCCACGCCAACTCATCAAACTAGCGGGATTAACTTTGCGTGAAAATTCTTCAGGTCAACAAAAAGGAGAGAAGAAAATATCCAAGCGAGGCAGAAAAAAGTTAAGATCACTATTATTTCGTGTGACGTTGCCATTGATTCAACACAATCCAGCATTTAAAGCATTATTTGATTACTACACCAGTCGGCCATTAAACCCTCTTAAAAAGAAAGAGGCGATGGTCGTCCTATGTGGAAAATTGCTTAAGATTTTACACGCATTATGTAATAAGCAGATTCATTTTAATTCGCAACACATGATGAAAGATCTTCACTGTCTCGGAGAGGCAGCCTAGTTTACATCTACGTTTAATTATGGACAAAAGGATGACACGGAGAAGCCGGCACTGAACGAGCCATGAGACCGCGAGTCCCCCGAGGAGCAACGCCAGCCTCTGCCTTATGAACAGACCGAACGAAGGAATGTATGCGCTAGACGCTAAGAGACATGGGAGGGTACGTCATCATAAGTTTCGCAGAGATCCAATGTGCATCACATACGGATGAAAAGTTAATTAATACCAATTAGCTTTAGCGAAGCGTAAGCATACCTTTCCATATCCTTTCATTATTAGAAAAGAGTTCAAAGAAAAGAGTGATGAAAATATTTTTCATCACTCCAAAGATAGTTTAAGCGTTGATATAGCAACATTCATAGAGGGAGGCTCACGGACCGCCCGCGGAAAGCGTCCGC
>NZ_JAMKBJ010000025.1:1786-4712 GCF_027563315.1 Paenisporosarcina quisquiliarum | reverse complement strand
CACACGTCACCGCGCTTCCACCTCGAACCTATCTACCTCATCGTCTTTGAGGGATCTTACTTACTTGCGTAATGGGAAATCTCATCTTGAGGGGGGCTTCATGCTTAGATGCTTTCAGCACTTATCCCGGCCACACATAGCTACCCAGCGATGCTCTTGGCAGAACAACTGGTACACCAGCGGTGTGTCCATCCCGGTCCTCTCGTACTAAGGACAGCTCCTCTCAAATTTCCTACGCCCACGACGGATAGGGACCGAACTGTCTCACGACGTTCTGAACCCAGCTCGCGTACCGCTTTAATGGGCGAACAGCCCAACCCTTGGGACCGACTACAGCCCCAGGATGCGATGAGCCGACATCGAGGTGCCAAACCTCCCCGTCGATGTGGACTCTTGGGGGAGATAAGCCTGTTATCCCCGGGGTAGCTTTTATCCGTTGAGCGATGGCCCTTCCATGCGGAACCACCGGATCACTAAGCCCGTCTTTCGACCCTGCTCGACTTGTAGGTCTCGCAGTCAAGCTCCCTTCTGCCTTTACACTCTACGAATGATTTCCAACCATTCTGAGGGAACCTTTGGGCGCCTCCGTTACACTTTAGGAGGCGACCGCCCCAGTCAAACTGCCCGCCTGACACTGTCTCCTGCCCCGCTAAGGGGCAAGGGTTAGAAGTTCAATACAACCAGGGTAGTATCCCACCGACGCCTCCTCCGAAGCTGGCGCTCCGGGATCTCAGGCTCCTACCTATCCTGTACAAGTTGTACCAAAATTCAATATCAGGCTACAGTAAAGCTCCACGGGGTCTTTCCGTCCTGTCGCGGGTAACCTGCATCTTCACAGGTACTATAATTTCACCGAGTCTCTCGTTGAGACAGTGCCCAGATCGTTACGCCTTTCGTGCGGGTCGGAACTTACCCGACAAGGAATTTCGCTACCTTAGGACCGTTATAGTTACGGCCGCCGTTTACTGGGGCTTCAATTCGCACCTTCGCTTGCGCTAAGCACTCCTCTTAACCTTCCAGCACCGGGCAGGCGTCAGCCCCTATACGTCACCTTACGGTTTTGCAGAGACCTGTGTTTTTGCTAAACAGTCGCCTGGGCCTATTCACTGCGGCTCTCTCGGGCTTTAACACCCTAATAGAGCACCCCTTCTCCCGAAGTTACGGGGTCATTTTGCCGAGTTCCTTAACGAGAGTTCTCTCGCTCACCTTAGGATTCTCTCCTCGACTACCTGTGTCGGTTTGCGGTACGGGCACCTTCCACCTCGTTAGAGGCTTTTCTTGGCAGTGTGAAATCAGGAACTCAGACCTAATGGTCCTTGTCATCACAGCTCAACGTTATAGGAACGGGATTTGCCTCATTCCACGCCTCACTGCTTGAACGTACATAACCAACAGTACGCTTACCCTATCCTTCTGCGTCCCCCCATTACTCAAACGGTGGAGTGGTGGTACAGGAATATCAACCTGTTGTCCATCGCCTACGCCTATCGGCCTCGGCTTAGGTCCCGACTAACCCTGAGCGGACGAGCCTTCCTCAGGAAACCTTAGTCATTCGGTGGACGGGATTCTCACCCGTCTTTCGCTACTCATACCGGCATTCTCACTTCTAAGCGCTCCACCAGTCCTTCCGGTCTAGCTTCAACGCCCTTAGAACGCTCTCCTACCACGGATTCCATACGGAATCCATCCACAGCTTCGGTGAATTGTTTAGCCCCGATACATTTTCGGCGCAGCGTCACTCGACCAGTGAGCTATTACGCACTCTTTAAATGATGGCTGCTTCTAAGCCAACATCCTGGTTGTCTAAGCAACGCCACATCCTTTTCCACTTAACAATTACTTGGGGACCTTAGCTGGTGGTCTGGGCTGTTTCCCTCTTGACTACGGATCTTATCACTCGCAGTCTGACTCCCAATTATAAATCTCTGGCATTCGGAGTTTGTCTGAATTCGGTAACCCGGGATGGGCCCCTAGTCCAAACAGTGCTCTACCTCCAGGATTCTCAAAATTGAGGCTAGCCCTAAAGCTATTTCGGAGAGAACCAGCTATCTCCAGGTTCGATTGGAATTTCTCCGCTACCCACACCTCATCCCCGCACTTTTCAACGTGCGTGGGTTCGGGCCTCCAGTAAGTGTTACCTTACCTTCACCCTGGACATGGGTAGATCACCTGGTTTCGGGTCTACAACTACATACTCTATCGCCCTATTCAGACTCGCTTTCGCTGCGGCTCCGCCTTCTCAGCTTAACCTTGCATGCAATCGTAACTCGCCGGTTCATTCTACAAAAGGCACGCTATCACCCATTAACGGGCTCTAACTACTTGTAGGCACACGGTTTCAGGATCTCTTTCACTCCCCTTCCGGGGTGCTTTTCACCTTTCCCTCACGGTACTGGTTCACTATCGGTCACTAGGTAGTATTTAGCCTTGGGAGATGGTCCTCCCAGATTCCGACGGAATTTCACGTGTTCCGCCGTACTCAGGATCCACTCAGGAGAGAACGAACTTTCGACTACAGGGCTTTTACCTGCTGCGGCGGACCTTTCCAGATCGCTTCGTCTAACTCGTTCCTTTGTAACTCCGTATTGAGTGTCCTACAACCCCAAGAAGCAAGCTTCTTGGTTTGGGCTCTTCCCGTTTCGCTCGCCGCTACTCAGGGAATCGAATTTCTTTCTCTTCCTCCAGGTACTTAGATGTTTCAGTTCCCTGGGTGTGCCACGGATGCGCTATGTATTCACGCAAACGTACTGCTCGATTAAAAACAGTGGGTTTCCCCATTCGGAAATCTCCGGATCAAAGCTTACTTACAGCTCCCCGAAGCATATCGGTGTTAGTACCGTCCTTCATCGGCTCCTAGTGCCAAGGCATTCACCGTGCGCCCTTATTAACTTAACCTAAAAGTTAAAAAGTTCTTACGCATACAACC
>NZ_JAMKBJ010000024.1 GCF_027563315.1 Paenisporosarcina quisquiliarum | reverse complement strand
GGCGAACGGTTTAGTTGACGGGGTCTAGCCCCACGGGCAGATACGTTCTACCCTGGCTACTGATATAATAAAACTATATAAAAAATGGTCAACCAGAAATATCTGGCTGACCTTATAATACGAACGGAGCAGGTTAGTTCAAGAAGAATAATGTCTTATCACAAGGAAATACTACTTAAAATAGGTAGGTGATTAGATGAAAAAAATATCAGTAATTTTTTTACTATTGCTATTAAGTCTAACAACGTTGTTATATGTGAATTGGGAAAGTTCAACAAAAGCAAAGTTAGCAAACACAAATGAAAGCACAGTATTAGCGACATTATCTGCTAAAGTAACAACAACTTTTGAAGAACATGGTACACCAATTAGTAACGCTCAAATTATTGTAATAAATTCATTAGGTGAGATAATCGGAACAGAATTAACAAATTCTGATGGAGAAGCAAAGATACCTGTTACAGTTCACAAAGACCCTAGGTTCCCCATGAAAAAAATGGGGGAAGTTACTGTTATAGCAGTTGCAAATGGGTATAACGAGCATATTAACTTTAGTGTTCCAATAAATGAATTTAGCGATAATACAGGAAGTGTTTCAATTCCTCTTTGGAAAATAGATCCTAACAGACGAAATGAACCCCAATTTATCCACGGAAGTTTTCATCGCTTAACTGTTTTTGAAATGCTAGATTATTATGCTGAAAAATTAAGGTTAAAGAGACAAACTATCAAAGAAGATTCTATTTCACCAGCTCCTTGGGGACCTGAATTAAATTCACGATGAAAAAAACTTCTTCCTGGACCTTATTGAACTTACGGGTGCTTTCGTTTAAGTTAAACTGGCTGCTTAGGCAGCTTTTTTTAATGAACGAATGAGGATGTTTAGTTGAATAAGCATACAAATAATATCTATGGATAAAATACCTACAAAATAAGTTGAGTAGGTGATGATTTGAAGAAAATATTAATATTTTTAATCTTATTTATTGTTATGACTACATCATTAATTACGTACGCTAATCGCCCAATAACACAACCTACACGAGAGAATGTGTTAGAAGATGCAGTAATTGATCTATTACAGCCACAATTAAGCAAAGCGATTGAAGACCATTATGGAACTACTTTTGCCATAGGGACGTTTTGTGAAAGGGTTATTGAAATAAAGAAATTGGAACATCCCGGTTCTTGGATGTTTGAAGCTAAGCTTGAGTTTGTTACTTTCACTGGTCCACATAATTATAAAGATATCTTTACCGTCACATTAAGACAAGATTGGGAAACTGAAGGTTGGGTAATGCAAAAATACGATGTACGAAAGTATGATTACAAAGATAAATATGAGTGTAGAAGTCCTGCATAATAGCATATTTCTTATTCAACTAACGAGTGCTTTAGCAAAGATCAATGAGTTGCGTAGGCAACTCTTTTTTGTTATTGAACTAACGAAGCAGTTTAGTGAAAGAAGGTATTTCCACATTTTCACTTGAATATATACTTGAAAAAGACTGTGGATGGAGGACTATTTATGGCATTAGTTTCAATCTTTACTGTTGGTAGGTTAAATCACCCCTATGACCACCCTACATCTCGTGAGTTTTATGAAATGGGATATAAAGTAATGCGTCAGGCATCTGTTTCAGGACATCTTATAGAGGAGTTTTCATCAGATGGAGTGCCTATCCCTGAAGAAGCTAAAGGAATAGGTTACCCAGTTCTTACTCTAACGGTATGGAAAAGCCTTCAATTCTTATATCAATTTACCTATTCAGGAAAGCATATCCAAGCATTGCGAAATAGGAGCAAATGGATGGAGCCTTCTGAAGTGAAACACCTTTCATATGTAGTTTGGTGGACAGAAATGGCGAGGGATGTCTCATGGGAGGAGGCATTCAGGCGATACAACCATTATATTGAGCATGGTCCAACTCCTTTTGCATTTGATTATAAGCACCCATTTGATGAAAAAGGGGAGACGTTATCGCTTAAGTAGCAGGAGAACTCTTATTATTTGGAAAATTATTCGTGTACAATATTAGTGATGTTAAAGAATAATACACCTTCCTGTGACATTTTTATTTATTTTATAGGAATGTTTGATGTATTACTCTTAAACTATTGGCGGCGTTAGTTGAGCAACATATAAGTGTGAATTATTTAAAATTAACAGGAGGTATTTTAAATAATAGTGAATATATGTTCAAAAGGGTCCACCATTATTTCTACTATCAAGTAAAATAAAATGTTTCTCGTGAGAATAGCATGACTTGGGAAGGCGGTTATAAAATGACAAATAGATTCTCGGCAATGAATTTCAAAATAATAACTGAACGGCTTTACTTGAGTATGTGGAAGGAATCAGATGCATCCTGGTATAGGGAACTTGTTGGGGAACGGGGCGTTGCTAAGCCAACTCTTGAAGAGGCTCTCAAAAATGTTATCAGTTTGCGCGAAAGAGCACTGGAAAGTGGTATAGGTCTACTCACAATCCGAAGCAAAGATGAAGGAGATATTATTGGATATTGCGGGTTAATTATCGGTCGTTCTACTATAGAAGAGCCGGAAATTGCTTATGAACTATTCCAAAGAGCCCACGGAAATGGCTATGCAACTGAAGCCGCATCGGCAATTATAGAAGCTGCGGTAGCCACTGGAAGGAAACGCCTGTGGTCTACTGTGGGTTCTTGGAATATTGCTTCCTTTCGAGTTCTTGAAAAGAATGGTTTCATTCGTAAACATAGTACCTGGAAAGAGAATGGAGAAGAAGTTGTTTGGAACATGCGTGATCTTTAGATAACAAAGGTTTGTTTTGCGAATAAACACCATTCGACTATGAAGTTAAAATATATAGAATGCTGAATTCCAAAAGTGAAAGAAGACTGACTGCTTTATGTAATATCAGAAAAGCATTCCTGTAATAATTGAAAATGAACCTAAAGTTTTGTGAACAAATCTACTTAAACTAACGGCGTGCTTTAGTTGAATAAGAAAAATGAAAAAGCTAACGTCCGGGAAAAGACGTTAGCTATGTTATTTATAAATTTGTTATTACCGCAAACGCATATCTGCCTCTTTATATATGGTTTATGCTTCTGTTGGCTCGCTTGAGCGTTTATTCCCTTTATAAATAAAATAAAGAGAAATTAACATAAATAGTAATGAAAAGATTCGTTTAATATCTAATTCTATAACTAAACTATTGAACCATCCAAAATGATCAATAATCACACCAATTACAAGTTGGCCAGCTATACCAGCAATATTAGTCGCAATAACCCCAATCTTAGGAACGGCCAAGACAGTTAGGAGTAAATACATCGTGCCTAAAAATGCTGCGCTTAATTGCCATTTTGGAGCCTCTAGAAGTGCCGGAATATTTCCATTGCCAAAAAATAATACGAAAATGGTAAGAAACATTGTTCCAGTGAGAAATGTTAAAAATGTTGTTTCTATTGTTCCAGCTTTTCGACTGAATGTACCATTGATAGATGATTGTGCGCTTAATGTAATACCGCCAATTAAAGTAAATAAAATCATAAATAGTCCCATAATTAAAGACCTCCTAGTTTATTAATATAAGGGCAACAACCATTGAAATAACTGCAAGTATCTTTTCTTTATTGATTCTTGTTTTCTTACTGCCCAGCCATCCAAAATGTTCAATAATCATACTCATAACTAATTGCCCGATAATTACAGCAACCATTGTTACGCCAACCCCCACGAATGGGACACTTACAACAATTGAGGTTAAATAAACAACACCCAAAACACCTCCAAGTAATAACCATTTAGGTGCTTCTAATGTATAGGAAAGGCTTCCTTTTCCAAAAAAGAGCCACAATAGCCCCAAAATGATTGAACCCATAAAGAAGTTATAAAAACTTGTTTCTAATTGCCCGATTGCTTTTCCTAGTTCAGCATAGATTGCTCCTTCAAAGCTAAGAGCTGCTCCAGCTAGTAGGGCTAGTAAATAAAATAAAATGCGCATAGATTAAATCTCCTTTTTCGTATAATTGAATATCTAGAAAAATAGATGTTATTCAGAAAAAAAAACAGAAATCAACATAGATCAGATCTCTGTTTTGAAATATTTAGCTAACTCTTGGATAATTTCTTCGTTACGTCTGTAGTAGGTCCATTGTCCATGACGAATTGATTCAAGTAGACCAGCTCTTTGCATCATGTTTAAGTAGCTAGAAACGGTAGATTGAGAAACTTTGGCTTTTTCTTGAATATCCCCAACACATACTCCACCTTTGTAACTTACCTCCTTTGGCAAGTGAGCACCTTGTTTTGGGAAATGCTTCTCGGGTTCCTTTAACCACTCAAGTATATTGAGCCGTGTTTCGTTAGATAACGCTTTGAATACATCAATAGGTTTCATAAGTGCTATTGTACATCTAAATTTCTCGATATGTCAATGTAAAACTTAATCATCATGGTGAAATTCGTCTTATTCGCATCCATATGAATAGAGAACAGGAGAACTAATCTTTAATTTAAGTATTCGACTGAATACTCTTGTAATACTCTTATCGATGAATCCATCTGATTTAATGAGCTTTTGATTCATGCAACCGTTCTCGGAGTTGAATAAATGTCCATCTACCTGGGTCTTAGACAAACAAAAAAGACCGTCTTTAACGATCTTCTCTTGTTCAACTAACGAAGCAGTTTAGTTGAACAAGAAGGTTTTTTCGGAATCGTGTTGAATAAGTTAATATATGTAAATTGTTCGACGAAAATGGTGCTTTACTTCAAGACTGAGGTGGCACTTTTTTTATTGAACTAAGCAGGTTAGTTAAAGAAAGAAATGGAAAGGAGATCGAACAGATATGAAACGAGAGGGAATTGTTAAGTGGTTTAAAGAAGAAAAGGGTTATGGTCGAATTATGCTTGCAGGTTAGTTGAAGAGTGTGACTAATAAAACCGAATAATAAATCGTTATGATTTGGTACTCGATTTTTATAAATGTTCCACCTACTTTTATTTTAGGTGATTTAAATAATTGGTAAAGAAGTATTTAGAATGAAAGGAGAATTTTATTTATGAAATTAAAATTCTTAATCGTCGTGATTCTCGCACTCCTAGTTTTAGCATCTTGTGGTCAGTCAAATAAAAAAACAGAAGAATATGATTTGATTGGTACTATAATCAAATTCGATCCAAATGATACTAAATTCTTACTAGAAGGATCTGGTCCAATTATTCCAAACGAAACACAGATATGGCTGACTGTTAACTCAAACAGTAGACTGATCGACATAGATAATAATGATATTGAATATAGGGATTTACAACCTAGAACTAGAGTGAAAATTCATTTGGCATATAACGCGGGTCTGGATACGGAACCACAACAGGGAACTGTAGAATATTTAAAAATCGAGAGTGAAGACTAAATAATATTCTTGAAAGCATACCATGTGTGCTGAGATTTAAAAACGTACTATATATTAAGTGAAGAGTTTTAATTATTTCAATGAAATTCGAACTTGAACATAAAATTTCTTCTTCAACTACGAGGTGCTTTACTTCAAGAATGAGTAAAGCATTCTTTTTATTGAACTAAACTATCGCAGAAAATTATTAAAGCTATTGAAATTCAAGGGTAACAAAATAATTGATTTTGGAACAAAAAGTAATTAAAGACGTCTTGGTAAAAAACAGAATTTATAAGGAGGGCGAAAATTGTTTAAGTATGTATTACAACTCATCGTTGGAATCTTTACTTTAGTGGTATCAACATTTATAGCTTGGTATGAAGGAAGTGCAATAACTTATAAATCTTTGGAATGGGGGTATTCAACACCGTTTACCAAAATACTTAACATTGAGATTACGAATGGTCGTGATATTAGTCAACTTGATTATTTTGTTTATGCAGCTAAATTCCAACCACTATTTCCCGCAATTATGATGGTTAGTGTATTCTACATTTTGAGTATAGTTGGATATTATCTAGTAAAATATAAGCCTAAATGGGCTATTGGTTTTTTGGGATTAATAGGTTGTATCATGATACTACTTAGTGGTTTTATTTTTAATTCACCAACAATAGGCGGAAGAGTTTTTTTCTGGATTACTTTAGTAAGTGGACTTATTAGTATAGCTGTTGCATTCTTCGTGTGCTTAAGAAATTTCAAGTACACGGTGAGTGTTAATACAAATTAAATTGTAACATTGTGAATAGTTTCACTTAAACTAACGGGTGCTTTACTTCAACACGGAGAAAAGCTTTCTTCCTTATTCAACTAAAGCAGCAGGTTTGTTTAAGAACAAATAATGACCAAACAATAATAGGGGGATAGAATTAACGGTGAATAGCGATGATCACAATAACATCCCAGTATGGGCATTTGAAGCAATAGAGATAAAAAAACCTAACCCTTTATGGAAGAACAAAGGTATTCAGGAAAAAGAAGAACTATACATTCTACTCTCTCCTTTTGGTGTTAAGCAAATAGAGCACATTGGGAGTACGGCAATCCCTAATTTGTCAGCTAAACCTATTATCGACTTAATGGCTTCTATTCCATCTTTAGAACAAATCAACAAAATAGCTGAACATCTGCTTTTAAACGACTGGCACTATGTACCTCCTGAATTAGACAAACAGCACTGGAGGAGATTTTTTGTTAAAGTGAAGAATGATAAATTTAGAAATAAATTAAGAACAAATCCACACCTTGTTGAGGAATACGCCAATCTAAAAAGTCAATTAGCACAGGAATTTAATAAAAATCGTGAGGGATATACAGAAGCAAAGACTGATTTTATAAATAAGGTGATATTCAACTAACGGTGTGCTTTACTTCAAGAAGGAGTGAAGCCTTTTTTCTTATTGAACTAAACCAGCTAATAGTTTGTCAATATTTTTTGATAGAATAAATCTATACGTGGTATATTAAAAAATGCGTATGCCAAATAACCTCCCAGTATCCTAATTGGAAGGTTTTGAGCTATTTTCT
>NZ_JAMKBJ010000023.1 GCF_027563315.1 Paenisporosarcina quisquiliarum | reverse complement strand
ACTCATGCATCATACAAGAGGTCTTTTTTTATTTCAAGAACCTGTTTGGTTTCATAACAGGAATGCTCCTCGTCGCAAGCGCCTGCGGGGTCTCACCTGGACACGCTTTTCCCGCTGGAGTCGCCGCCTTCCACTACAATAAATTAACAGTTTAGAGATTAAGTGTCATATATAACATAGTTTTAAAAATAAATTCAAACTTATACGGTAATTGAAAGAAAAATTGTTTTAACCATAAAGGAAATTAAACACCAGCTAAAAGCTAGTGCGTATATTTCTACTTTCATTTCTCATACTGAAAAAAAAGGAGTGATATTTATGGCGAAACGAACTAAGAAAAATGATGCAGAACAGAAGAATAAACAAGGCTTTGACTCCAGTAAAACAGACTCAGAATTCTCCAAAGAATTTGGCAGTGGCAGTGCAAATGCTAATCGAGCTAAAAAAGAAAAGGCTAAAAAAGAAAAAGCATCCAAAAATCAAGGAGAATGGAAAGGTATGCATTAATTTTCTCATCAGAAGACCTCGTCCTCATATCTCAGAGGGTTTTCTTGATTTACAGCGTGAGGTTTATATAATCTATCCACACATCAATTCCACTATAAGAATCTGCTAAATTTAATCGTCTTAATGGATCGCCCTAAAAAAAAGAAATCCACTTTTAAAGGGATTTCTTTTTTTGTATTCTGTAGAAAACAAACTGTATTTCGTCTATTGTCACCTATTCTTTAGATATTTCAACCTTATCATCTATAATAATCCCTTGTTTAACGTAATTTATTAGTTTTCCCGATTCCATCTCTACTCTTTTCCTGCCGTAAGGATAATTAAACCAGTTATCTTCCCTGGTTGTTTGGTCATTAACTGTACACAGAGAATATTCTATCCAATCTGGCATAAACGTTTTTAGTGTTAAATGGAACCTACGCATATGAAAATTTGTGGTAACAACAATTATTCTCTTTATATTATGTAAATAAAAAGCTCTATCCAAGACTAGCAAAGAAGCAAGAACATTTTCTTTTGTATGCAGTGATACATCCTCCACTATTATGTCCTCTTCTGGTATCCCTTGTTCTATAGCTTTCTCTTTTAATAATTGTGCTTCTGTTAACTTGTTACCTTCCCAGATTACTCCGCCTGAAAATAAAATCTTATTTGCTCTACCTTGTTTATAAAGTTGTATAGCTTTTGGTAAGCGATATTCCACGGCCTTATTACTACCTGGAACAAGAATGCAATCACCATTCTTGTTATCATCTTCTAAATTACTATAAATGAGTTCGGTCATTTGTAGGTCAGTAAGTTTATTAGGTTCTAACTGAGAGATATTTATTAACATATTTCACCTCGACAATTGATTAACTCGTTCACTGCACTATTATCTTTATCAGCCTGTAATAGCATCATGTAACAGCATTACTGTATTAATTTGAGTGTGTAAAAATTTTGTGTGAGGGTGTATATACAAGAGAAAGCGAAATGAGACGCGGATGCCCCCACTTGTTGACTGAGCTAATTCCTTCGTGTATATACGAGTTTCTTACTGTCGATAATAAGATAACGATGACTTTGACAAAAGGCTTGTAAAATTTTCACTTCTGATACTGTAATTATAATGCTTATAATCACCAGTTAACAGGTAAAAAAGCAATTCTTTTCCAGAATATGAGCATGTTACAAGCAAACAAAAATAATAATTCAAAAGAAAAAGAGAGAAACCTTTATACCTCAAGGTTTCTCTCTTTATTAGTTGGAAAGAATTACATCATGCCGCCCATTCCGCCCATGTCAGGCATGCCGCCGCCTGGGTTTTTCTCTGGAATTTCGGCTACTACTGCTTCAGTAGTTAAGAACATTGCTGCTACAGATGCTGCATTTTGAAGTGCAGAACGAGTAACTTTAGTTGGATCCACGATACCCGCTTCCATCATGTTCACCCATTCACCGTTTGCTGCGTTGAAACCGATACCGATTTCTTCACGTTTCAGACGATCTACAATGATTGAACCTTCAAGACCTGCGTTGTTTGCGATTTGACGAACTGGCTCTTCAAGTGCGCGAAGAACGATTTTCACACCAGTTGCCACGTCACCTGTTGCATCTGCAGTTACTTCTACTACTTTATTGTATACGTTAACTAGTGCCGTACCACCACCAGAAACGATACCTTCTTCAACTGCTGCACGTGTAGAGTTCAAAGCATCTTCAATACGAAGTTTGCGCTCTTTTAGTTCTGTTTCAGTTGCTGCACCGACTTTAATTACGGCAACACCACCTGAAAGTTTCGCTAAACGTTCTTGTAGTTTTTCTTTATCGAATTCAGAAGTTGTATCTTCTAATTGTGAACGGATTTGGCTTACGCGACCCGTAATTTTTTCTGGTTGGCCAGCACCTTCAACGATTGTTGTGTTTTCTTTCGTTACCACAACTTTCGCAGCGCGACCTAATTGTGAGATGTTAGCAGACTTCAAGTCTAAACCAAGTTCTTCAGTGATGACTTCGCCACCTGTAAGAACAGCGATGTCTTCCAACATAGCTTTACGACGGTCACCGAATCCAGGTGCTTTTACAGCTACTGCATTGAATGTTCCACGTAATTTGTTTACCACTAATGTAGCTAAAGCTTCGCCTTCAACGTCTTCAGCAATTAGGATCAATGGTTTACCTTGTTGAACCACTTGCTCTAATACTGGAAGGATTTCTTGAATGCTTGTGATTTTTTTGTCTGTGATTAGGATATATGGATTTTCTAAAACAGCTTCCATTTTCTCTGAATCTGTCACCATGTAAGGAGATGCGTATCCGCGATCGAACTGCATACCTTCCACTACATCAAGCTCAGTTGTGAAACCTTTAGATTCTTCAATTGTGATAACGCCGTCGTTACCAACGCGCTCCATTGCTTCCGCAATCAATTGACCTACTTCTTCGTCAGCAGCAGAAATAGATGCTACTTGAGCAATCGATTCCTTGCCTTCGATTTCTTTAGAGATTTCTTTTAGTTCAGTAACTGCTGCAGCAACCGCTTTTTCGATTCCTTTACGGATACCGACTGGGTTAGCACCAGCTGTTACGTTTTTCAAACCTTCACGAATCATTGCTTGTGCAAGAACTGTTGCAGTCGTCGTACCGTCACCAGCGATTTCATTTGTTTTAGAAGCAACTTCAGCTACAAGCTTAGCGCCCATGTTTTCAAATGGATCTTCAAGTTCGATCTCTTTTGCAATCGTTACACCATCATTTGTAATAAGTGGTGAACCGAATTTTTTCTCTAGAACAACGTTACGTCCTTTTGGTCCAAGCGTTACTTTTACAGCGTCCGCCAATTTATCTACACCACGAAGCATCAAGCTACGTGCGTCTTCACTGAATTTAATTTCTTTTGCCATTTTGTAAACCCTCCTAAAATATGTTTAAGTATTAGCCTACAATTGCTAAAATATCGTTTTCACGTAAAATTAAGAATTCATTACCTTCATATTTCACTTCAGTACCTGCGTATTTAGAGAAGATGATTTTGTCTCCTTCTTTCACATCTAACTCAACACGTGTGCCGTTATCAAGTACACGACCAGTTCCTACAGCAACAACTTTCCCTTCCTGTGGCTTCTCTTTAGCAGAGTCTGGAAGTACGATACCGAATGCTGTCTTTTCTTCAGCTTCGATTAATTCGATTACGATACGATCGCCTAATGGTTTTAACAAGTGAAACAACCTCCCTGAATGGTAGTAATGTATTTATTAGCACTCTCTGTTCTTGAGTGCTAACACAATTCCTATCATAATGAATCACCCACATTTTTGCAAGTGGGAACATACAGATTTTTTGTATTCTTTGCGAGGAATCTCAAAAAACAATACAATAGGAAAAGAACTTCTTTTGATGAAAGGATCCTATTTGTGAAAAATAACAAAACAGCGTTTTATCTCATATTGATTTACATCTTAATGCAATTGTCTGGAGCCCTATTTGCTCCCCTCATTTTTAGCTATTTAAAAGATCGGGAAGGCATGGAAGTTGAGCAAGCTAAGTTATTGGCAAGTGGCTGGTGGGTATTCCTAAGCATGGCAATTGCCACACTTATTGTTTTTCTTATCCTTCGAAAAGATGGAGCATTTTTAAATAATCTGAAGGGCAAAAAAAGCTCCCTTCCTGTATCCATTCTTTGGGGAATTGGCGGTTTCTTTATGGTACTCTTCGGACAAGCCATTGCTTCCCTGATTGAACGGTCGTTTGGCATCGAGCAGAAATCGGAAAACACCGCGTCACTTATACAGATTGCAGAAGCCGTGCCAATGGCCATTTTTGCAATTGCGTTGTTTGCGCCGATCCTTGAAGAACTGATTTTCAGACGGGTCATTTTCGGTAACCTTGTCCAAAAAACAAATTTCTTTATTGCTGGTGCAGTGAGTGCCATCGTATTTGCGATCATCCATTTCGATTTCACACACCTTCTACTCTATGCTGTATCAGGATTTATATTCGCATTCTTGTACTATAAAACTAGACGAATTTTAACTTCAATTATCGCCCATATGCTGTTGAACGGGTTTGTCGTATTGATTCAACTAAATATCGAAAACATTGAACGTTATCAAAAGTATCTTGAAACACTATCTAACTCTCAATAATCAAAAAGAATCAACAAAAAGCCTTCCACCATTTACTGCGGTGGAAGGCTTTCGTTTTGGCGTTTCGCTTCTTCAATTTGTTGAAGAGCTTCTGCCTTGATATATTTTCGATAACCAATCTTGGCTATAACGATACTGAATTCAAACAGTAAGAGCAGTGGAAGTGTTACCAAAACGTGCGACATAATATCCGGAGGCGTTAAAATATCCGCAACAACTACAAGCACAAGGTAAATATACTTGCGATACTTCGTCAGCATCATCGGTGTCAAAATCCCTAACCGTGTCAGGAATAGTAAGACAACCGGCATTTGGAAAACAAAACCGAATGGAATGGTCAATTGAAATAGGAATTCGAAGTATTCATTAATTCCGATTGTTTGTACGATGTTCAAATCCGTCGCTAAGTCCGCCATGAAATGGATAACGAATGGGAAAACAACATAGTAGGAGAATGAAACACCTGCGATAAATAACAAAAAGATAAATGGAATATAGCTTAATGTTGCCGTTCGCTCTTTTTGATAAAGTCCTGGAGAGATGAATGCCCACACTTGATATAAAATGATTGGGGATGTCATCACAATTGCCAACACCATCATTACGGAAATGAGGATTTTAAAAGGATCCGTAATTTTAAATGCATTCAGTGATATGTCTCGTGCTTCTTCACTTACTTGCAAAAACTGTATCAGTGGCCCAGCCATGAAAAAGCTGATAATCACTGCTATAACAAAGAAAACGACGATGATCATCAGTCGTTTTCTTAATTCAATAATATGTTCAACTGTAGTCATGTCTCTTTCTTCCATCAGAAAAACACCCTAACGTACTTACTTAACTTCTTCATCTAACTTTTTCTTCTTTTTTAGATCGTCATCTTCGTCGTCATCGACTAGACCTCGTGTAGCATTTTTGAATTCGCGAAGCGAGCTACCGAATGCTCGTCCTAGTTCAGGAAGCTTTTTCGGACCGAATACAAGTAAAGCCACTACCACAATCAATAAAATACTTAATGGACCTGTAGGCATGTAGGCACCTCCTCGTGTCTATGTTTATTTTAACGCATTTAGGCTTGGTTTGCGAATTGCTTCTATGAATTATGTGTGAACGTTTCTTCGTCCTGTTTAATGAAGTAAATCAGTGTTTGAAGCTCTACTGACAAATCGATTGTATGGACACGGATCGAATCGGGAACTGTCAGTCTGACCGGAGTAAAGTTCAGAATCCCTTTCACAGATGTTGTCATTAATCGGTCGGTAACTTCCTGCGCAGCACGTGACGGAACGGTCAATATGACCAGCTCGATTCCATATTCCTGTATTTTTTCTTCTAGCTTACTAGGCTCAAAGACCGGAATGTCGCTTAGCATCATCCCATCTTCCGTTGCACTTGTATCAAACGCCACAACGATTCGGGTATTATGATTTTTATGGAAGTTGTATTTCAAGAAGGCAGTACCTAGGCTTCCAACACCAATTAATGCGACATTCGTTTCTTCGTCCTGATCGAGCGTTTGACGGAAAAATGCCAGCAGGTGTTGTACATCATAGCCATAGCCTTTTTTCCCTAATGCACCAAAATGTGAAAAGTCCCTGCGGATGGTTGCTGAATCTATTTTCATTGCTTCACTCAGTTCCTGCGAAGATACCCTTTTCTTCCCCGCATTCGAGAAGTTTTGGATAAACCGGTAATAGAGAGGCAATCTTTTCGTTGTAGCTTGTGGAATTTTAAGCGGTTCTTGTTTCATGCGTTCCTCCTGCATTCAAGCATAAATCGATTTCATCTTACATGAGTAGTTGAGAGAAGTAAAGTTCAGCCGTTGCATGAGTTACTGGCATCCATTAAACTAAGTGAGAACTGAGGTGGAATTCATGATTGTCTTACAAGTGAATCAATTACATAAATCGTTTGTCGTCGATGAAATTCTAAGCGGCGTCAAACTTGAAATTAACCATCGTGACCGTGTGGCATTAGTCGGACGTAACGGTGCCGGTAAATCGACACTCCTTAAAATTATAGCAGGTGAAATGTCATACGACTCTGGAGAAATCATCATTCCTAAAGGAACAAAAGTCGGTTATATGGAGCAGCATGCAGGCATTGACTCCGTTTTGACGATTTGGGACGAAATGATGACGATTTTTGACCATCACCGTGCAGCGGAAAAAGAACTGCGTTCCTTGGAACAGCAAATGGCGAATCCCGACATCTATGAGAATGCGGAATCTTATGCACGCATCATGTCTGACTATGATTTGAAACAAGTAGCATTCAAAGACTCCGGTGGCTATCAGTATGAAGCAGATACCCGCTCCGTCCTTCACGGGATGCAATTTTTCCCGGAAGAATACTCTAAACCCATTCAATCGTTATCAGGTGGACAGAAAACCCGTCTGGCATTGGCGAAACTATTGTTAACGAAGCCCGATTTACTGATTTTGGATGAGCCAACCAACCATTTGGACATTGATACACTCAGCTGGCTGGAACGTTACCTACAAGGATATCCAGGTGCAATCTTGATTGTTTCCCATGACCGTTACTTCCTTGATCAAGTGGTGAACTTTGTCTATGAAGTTTCCCGTCATAAAGTAAAACGTTTTGTAGGGAACTACAGTGCCTACTTGGATGAAAAGGCCAAAACGTACGAACGTGATTTGAAAACATTTGATAAACAACAAGAAGAAAAAGCAAAGCTTGAAGATTTCGTCCAACGAAACCTGGCACGTGCGTCCACTACGAAAATGGCACAGTCACGTCGCAAAGTCTTGGAGAAAACGGATTGGATGGATTCGCCGGACGGAGATGAAAAATCGGCGAATTTCGGATTTTCCATTGATCGTCAAAGTGGCAATGACGTATTGAAATTACAGGACGTCACGGTCGGTTACTCCGGTAAGCCCGTCTCTCAGGATGTTAACCTTCGCGTATTCCGGGAAGACCGTATCGCTTTGGTCGGTCCGAACGGTGTTGGGAAATCGACTTTACTGAAAACAGTCGTCAAAGATATTCCCCCAATAGACGGCTCCATTCACTACGGCACCAATGTTCAATTCGGTTATTACGATCAGGAACAAGCAAAATTGACGGGATCTCGCTCCGTACTGAAAGAATTATGGGATGAGTGGCCATTAATGAATGAGAAAGATGTTCGCAATGTGTTAGGCCGATTCCTCTTTAGTGGCGACGACGTAACCAAGTCTATTTCTTCCTTATCAGGTGGAGAAAAAGCTCGTGTTGCTTTAGCGAAACTGATGATGCTAAAAGCCAATACGTTAATTCTCGATGAGCCAACCAACCATTTGGATCTCGACAGCAAAGAAGTACTCGAAAATGCGCTGATCGATTATCCGGGAACAATTCTTTTCGTTTCCCATGACCGCTACTTTATTAATCGGATTGCCACCAAAGTCATTGAGTTATCGAGTGACGGTGCCTTTGAATATTTAGGGGATTACGATTACTACGTCGAGAAGAAAAAAGAATTAGAAGAAATTCGTGCGGAGCAAGCAGGTCCGAAAGCAGCAGAAGCTGCCGCTGCGAAGCAATCTACTTCCACCATCGATAAAGAAGCTAAGAAAAGAGAGCGACAAATTACAAGACGCTTGGAAGAACTCGAAACGCAATTACAAACCATCGAGGAACAAATTAACGCTGTGGAAGAAAAGTTATGTGACCCGGCCATATTCCAGGATCATACGCAATTATTGGCTCTTCAGACTGAGCTCGATGCTTATAAAGAACAACAAGAAACCTTCATGATCGAATGGGTAGAACTCGAAGAAGAATTAGAAGCATTTTAACTGTTACCGCATGTCAAAACATGCGGTATTTTCTTACTATTTAATCCCCATATATATGGGTCAAGTGCAATTTTCGACATTTTTCTTTCCACAAATTTATTCACATGCAAAAGGTTGATATATCAATCTATCAACAGACTTATACACACTATCCACAGGCGAAAAAGTTTTTATACACATTCCTTCACGTTAAACGTACCACTATATATTGAATTCCAGTCACTTATACACAAGTTGTCCACAAAATGTGCATAAGTACAGATGTTCTCTATTGACATCGTAAATCATTTTTGCTAAAAAAAGAATCGATTCTCTATAATAAGAGAATCGATTCTTCTTAATTCCAGTCGAATAATGTCATACCCGGTCTGCCGTTCATTGCCATCGTACTCGTATGGCCTTTTTCGAACATAACAGAGCCTGCCGCAGCAATCATTGCGGCATTATCGGTGCATAAAAACAGAGGTGGTACGGTAAACGGTATGCCTTCTTTTGCAAAAGTATCTTCCAATGATTTTCGCAAGCCTTTGTTTGCAGAAACCCCACCAGCTGCGATGACTTGCTTGACGTTATATTGCTTCGCTGCACGCAATGTCTTCGCTGTAAGCACTTCTACCACACTGTTTTGGAATCCTGCCGCAACTGCCTGAGGCTTTATCTCTTCCCCACGCTGTTCGGCATTGTGCATATAATTGATGACCGATGACTTCAATCCGCTGAAGCTGAAATCATACGACCCTTCTTCTAACCAGATTCGTGGAAAATCAATGGCTTCTTCGCTTTCATGCGCAAGCCGGTCAATATGTGGCCCACCTGGATAAGGTAGCTTCAATACTCTTGCCACTTTGTCATACGCTTCACCTGCCGCGTCATCACGTGTTTCCCCGATTAGCTCAAAAGATCCATGTTCTTTCATTAACACAATTTCCGTATGACCACCTGATACGACAAGTGCCAATAACGGGAACTGCATCGGCTCAACTAATTGGTTGGCATAAATATGTCCAGCAATATGATGAACCCCAACGAGAGGTAGTTGATGTACGAATGCAAATGCCTTCGCCGCATTAATACCAATCAGTAGCGCACCAACAAGTCCTGGTCCTTCCGTAACGGCTACAGCATCCAAATCACTCGGTTGCATGTTCGCTTGCTTCAACGCCTCTTCAATCACGATGGTGACTTGCTCCACATGGTGACGAGAAGCGATTTCCGGGACCACGCCTCCAAAGCGTTTATGGCTCTCGATTTGAGAGGATACAACATTGGATATAATTTCACGTCCATTGCGCACAATCGATGCTGCGGTTTCATCACAGCTAGTTTCAATACCTAATATAATTTGATCTTTCGTCATTTGAATTCCACCCACATTACCAGTGCATCCTCAAGATTATCTGAATAATAACCTTTACGGATTCCACCATTTTGAAAATCTAATTTACGATATAAATTTTGAGCAATCGTATTGCTGACTCTTACTTCCAAAGTCATAAGTACAGCCCCATTTTCTTTTGCCACTCGAATCGCTTCACGCATAAGCCCTTCTCCGATTCCTTGGCCTTTCACCTGCTCAGTCACTGCCACATTTGTGATATGACTTTCATCCATGACGAGCCACATCCCACAAAACCCTACAATTTGTTGGCCTTGATCTTCCGCCACTAAATAGTAGGCATGCAAGTTTGTTGTCATCTCCTGAACAAACGCATCACGAGTCCAAGGAAGACTGAATGCTTCCTGTTCGATTTTCAAGACGCCATCGATATCGGCAACCGTCATTTTTCTATAGCTGACAGATTCACTCATTCGTTTTGACCAGCCTTTTGCTGTTCCGCACGCCAATTCGTTTCAGCTTCCGTAATCCGCTTATAATCGGGAACAAAATGATGCGTCTCTTCTATAGAAGGAAGAGGTTTCTTCATCGCAAGTTCAATTACGACAGAGGCTTTAGGTAAGTCATGATAAAATGGTGCGCGAATGGCACGTTCCCCTAAAACTTGTTGAATGGCTTCCCAGTGAATGGCTACATCTTTGCCGACGAATAAGATATCTTCTTCTGTAGCAGCCAGCTGTTCCAACAAAACATCCAATGCGTAATGTCCATCAGGCAATGTAGCATCCAGTTCATTCGTATAAATAGCTGAAAACACGTTCTGTCTTCTAGCATCCATAATCGGACAAATGATGCCTTTAAAAAGTGAACCATTGCCAGCTAGCGTTTGAAGACTAGATACTCCAACAACGGGTATTTTTAGCGTCCAAGCCAACGTCTTAGCTATCGTGACACCAATACGGACTCCTGTATAGGATCCAGGACCTTCTGCCACTGCGATGGCATCCAGTTCATTCGGTTTAATGTCTGCTTGTCTTAAGGCTTCTTCTACAGCAGGCATAGCCCCTACTGAATGCGTTACTTTTATCGAGCTTGTCCATTCAACCAATAACTGATTATCTTTGACCACAGCGATCGTTAATGGCACATTCGATGTATCGATTCCTAACCATATCATGCAAATAACTCCTTACATAATTGCTCATAACGTTCACCTATTGGTGTAACTTCAAAACGTCGAGCAAATTCATCTTCGTAAAAAACTTCGATTTGTAAACGCTCATTCGGCAAATCATCTTCAATCAACTTTGCCCACTCAATCACCGTCACGGCATCTCCGTAAAACAATTCATCCCAGCCTAAATCTTCTTCACTGTCAGCAAGGCGATAAACATCCAAATGATTAAAAGGTAACCTGCCTTCGTATTGCTTTAATATCGTAAAGGTTGGGCTGTTCACATTACGTTCTACGCCTAAGCCTTTTGCAAAACTCTTTGTGAAAGTCGTCTTGCCTGCACCAAGATCGCCTTCAAGTGTAATCACATCTTGTGCTTCTACAAGCGACCCTAAACGCTGGCCGAATTGTTCCGTTTCTTCAAGTGATGTGACTCTTTTTATATAAGTCATATAGTTAATCCCTCACTGATGTTTTCTCTAGTGTACCGAATCCACCGCAATACTTCACTTTATTTGTAACAGCGTATGCGATTTGTTTTTTATGATACAAAAAAATCCACAGAGAAAGTTTCCTTTCTTTGCGGATTGATAATTTTAGATAATGGCGGTCCCGACGGGAATCGAACCCGCGATCTCCTGCGTGACAGGCAGGCATGTTAACCGCTACACCACGGGACCACATAATATTTAACGACAAGATTTATTATACCAATGTATGAAAATATTACAATACTTTTTCGAAAAAAGTTTAAAAGTTTTTTAAATTTCTTATAAGTACTTACTAATCACTGAATTTAGGACTATAAAACCTTTAAGAACTAAGCGGCAATACATAATAAATGTACCAATTATATTCCAATTTTGTTATTCTATTCATAGAGGGAGAGGATATGAGTGAAGAAGATTTATGTATTACTATTTTCGTTTGTTCTGATTTTAACAGCAAACGTTGGACAAGCGAATGCAGAAGGATTTACGGATGTGAAAACTGGTGCTGACAAGATCATGTATTTATCTAATGAAGGAATAATTAATGGATATGGGGACGGACGTTTCGGACCGAATGATACTGTTACACGTGCACAAGCTGCTTTAATGATTGCTAGAGCGTTAGATTTGGATACAAAGCCAAGAGATACTGATTTCCCCGATGTCAATATAACTCATGACTTCTCAGGTGCAGTCCAGTCAGCCGCTGACTTAGGAATCATCCAAGGTAGCAATGGGAAATTCAATCCATTTGCCACTGTTGACCGCGGCCAAATGGCATTAATTATCGCCAGGGCTTTTGAATTAAAGGAAGAAGAGGTCATTTCTTTCTCAGATATATCAATCAACACTAAATCTTACTCTGCCATCCGCAAGTTGTTAGCTGCGGGTGTTACTGAAGGCTATACGGATGGAACATTCAAACCATCTAAAAAATTGACCCGTAGTGAATTTTCTTCTCTACTGGCACGTGCTTTAAACCCTGCGGATAAGAACTTCAAGTTACCTGTTAATGTTTGCGGGTATGAACCAAAGAGCAAAAAACAAGACAGACAGACAGTTAACTGCTTATTGACACGAGAAGCGCTCAAAGTAGGAATTCCACCGGAAATTGTTAAATCAGTCGCTACAAAAGAAAGTGGACAGTGGAAACAATTTAATCTGGATGGCACCCCTGTAATGGCTCCTGATGGTGGAATTGGATTGATGCAAATCACAACTACCGCTGGATACAATGTAGACTTATTAAAATCTGATCTTGCGTACAACATATATGCTGGAGTAGAAATGTTGAACACGAACTTCATAAATAAAAATCTGCCATCAATTGGTGAAATGAAGCGAGAAGAATTGCAAAGCTGGTACTTTGCAGTAATGGCTTACAACGGGATTAAACCTAAAAACAGTCCACTCTACCAAGATAGTGGTCTAACTAACACTGTTGCTTATCAAGAAGGCGTTTTCAGTTTATTGTATTCAGCCTATGAATTATCGAATGTTAATCTTAGTCCCAAGGGCATGAGAACAACTGATTTCCAATACGATAAAAATTCAACAGCGAATATCAACTTCCAAAAAATGCATTATGAAGTCGCTGCAGCTGACAGAATTTTATCGAAAGAAATGTTCGAAGCTGGAGACGATACAGCGCGATATGATGGTCGACTACGTCCATCTCCTGGAACTTCATTAAAAGAACTAGCGAATATCACGTCTAAAGACCAAATTACCATCCTTGGAGGTCTTGTTTATGACGAAAAAACGAATTCTCCCAAAACTTTTGCATGGTATCCTGTCAAAGCGGAGCAAAATGGCAAGACTTACTATGGCTACATTGCTTCAAAATACATTAAATAATAATTTGCCTTGCAGATAATTGTCTGCAAGGCTTTTTTGTATTGTATTTTTTCCTCTCCTCAGAGGAAAAGTGCCGTTAGCGAGAACGGAGTGTTAGATTGGTAATCTCATATAACAAGTCAAGTTGGTCTTTGAGACAGTTTTTATCATTAAAAGTTGCTTTCCTATTTTTATCGCTCATTTGACGGTGTTTATCGCTCATACTGGGAATTTATCGCTCACTCGGAGGATTTATCGCTCATATAAGCCACTTTATCGCTCAAAGCCGTCTCACTCGCAAGTTCACTTGCTGAACCAACCGATGCCTAATTAATCGAAATACTCTAAAGAGTCCCTCTCCAACAGTAAAGAGCCATTCAAGGATAGTGGAATGGCTCCCATTTGGGGTTCGGGTTTAAAACACAAGGTAGCCATAAAACCTTTAATGTCTTTTTTCCGCTACGCTCCTGTTCAAACCCTTAAAAAGAACACAAAAAAACCGCTACCTCGAAAGGTACCGGTTTTTTACTTTGCCTAGCGACGTCCTACTCTCACAGGGGGAAACCCCCAACTACCATCGGCGCTAAAGAGCTTAACTTCCGTGTTCG
>NZ_JAMKBJ010000022.1 GCF_027563315.1 Paenisporosarcina quisquiliarum | reverse complement strand
GCAAAGAGGTCACACCCGTTCCCATACCGAACACGGAAGTTAAGCTCTTTAGCGCCGATGGTAGTTGGGGGTTTCCCCCTGTGAGAGTAGGACGTCGCTAGGCAAAGTAAAAAACCGGTACCTTTCGAGGTAGCGGTTTTTTTGTGTTCTTTTTTAAGGGTTTGAATAGGAGCGTAGCGGAAACAAGACCATTAAAGGTTTTATGGCTACCTTGTGTTTTAAACCCGAACCCCAAATGGGAGCCATTCCACTGACGTTGAATGGCTCTTTTCTGTTGGAGAGGGATTCTTTAAAGCAATTCGATCAATGTCGGTTCAGCAAGTGAACTTGCGGGTGAAACGGATTTGAGCGATAAAGTGGCTTATATGAGCGATAAATCCTCCGAGTGAGCGACAAATCTCCTGTATGAGCGATAAACACCGTTAAATGAGCGATAAATATTTGAAAGCAACTTTCCATAACAAATTCTTGTTTCATCCCCCAACATAACTAGCTTATGAGACCCCACACAATCGCCCCCTAAATGGGAGCCATCCCAATGACGCTGCTTACCTCTTTTCTGTTGGATATATCTCTAGTTGATTTTGATAAAGAGTTTATATTTCATCAAAACATGTTTCTTTTAAGAGATAGATAATCTAGAACATATTAATGAATCCTAATACTTGTACTATAGGGAAGAACTCGATATGTTAAGAGCATAGTTTGTGAGACGAGAGGATGTTATGATATGACGAATGTTTATGATTATGCTGCAACACTAGCAAATGGCGAAGAGGTTTCATTAAGTGAGTATAAAGGACAACCCATGGTTATTGTAAATACCGCTAGTAAATGCGGATTTACTCCACAGTTTCAAGAATTACAAGAGTTGTATGATGAATATAAAGATCAAGGACTTGTCGTTTTAGGTTTCCCATGTGGGCAATTTAGCAATCAAGAGTTTGATGATGTAAATGAAACTATGGAGTTTTGCCAATTGAATTACGGTGTATCTTTTCCGATGTTCCAGAAGATAGATGTAAAAGGTGAAAGTGCGCATCCATTGTTCAAACACTTGGTGTCTGAAAAGAAAGGATTATTGACCGAAGATATTAAATGGAACTTTACTAAGTTTTTGGTGGACCCTGATGGGCAAGTGGTAAAACGCTATGCACCTCAATCTTCGCCTAAGAAAATCGAAGATGATTTGTTGAAATATATTTAAGGAAATATCCGAATAATCTTTCTTATTCCGTGTTCCTTGACAGTCCTTGTAGCCGCTGATAACCTTATCAATAATATTCACGAGGACATAGGAGGCGTAAGAGATTATGTGGGAATCAAAATTTGTTAAAGAAGGTTTAACGTTTGATGATGTATTGCTTGTACCAGCGAAGTCTGAAGTGTTACCTAAAGATGTGAGTTTGTCTGTTCATTTGACGTCAAAAATCAAATTAAATATACCGATTATCAGTGCTGGTATGGATACGGTCACTGAAGCCTCAATGGCGATTGCAATGGCTCGTCAAGGTGGTCTTGGTGTGATTCATAAAAACATGAGCATTGAGGAACAGGCTGAGCAAGTTGTCACGGTAAAACGTTCTGAAAATGGCGTCATTACCGATCCATTTTTCCTTACGCCAACTCATCAAGTATATGATGCCGAACATCTAATGGGTAAATACCGTATCTCTGGTGTTCCTATTGTTAATAATGAAGAAGAGCAAAAGTTGGTTGGAATTATAACAAACCGTGATCTTCGCTTTATTCAAGACTACTCATTGGCAATTGAAGATGTGATGACGAAAGAAGAATTGGTTACAGCTTCAGTTGGGACAACTCTTGAGGATGCAGAAAAGATTTTACAGCAATATAAAATCGAAAAACTGCCGATTGTTGATGATTCAGGTGTGTTAAAAGGATTAATCACGATAAAAGATATTGAAAAAGTGATCGAGTTTCCTAATGCAGCAAAAGATCATCATGGACGTTTATTGGTTGGAGCAGCAGTCGGTGTTACTTCTGATACAATGAAGCGTGTTGAAAACCTTGTTAAAGCACAAGTCGATGTGATTGTAATCGATACGGCTCACGGTCATTCGCAAGGCGTTATAGATACTGTCAGTGCGATTCGTAAGGCTTATCCTGAATTGGATATCATTGCAGGGAATGTAGCAACTGCTGAAGGTACGGCTGCATTATTCGAAGCTGGCGCAGATGTGGTGAAAGTGGGAATAGGTCCAGGTTCAATTTGTACGACTCGAGTTGTTGCTGGTGTTGGTGTTCCTCAAATTACCGCAGTTTACGATTGTGCGACGGAAGCACGCAAACATGGCAAAACAATTATTGCCGATGGCGGGATTAAGTATTCTGGAGACATCGTAAAAGCACTAGCTGCAGGCGGACACGTGGTAATGCTAGGTAGTTTACTTGCAGGAACTTCAGAAAGTCCAGGAGAAACTGAAATCTTCCAAGGTCGTCGATTTAAAGTGTATCGTGGAATGGGTTCAATCGGAGCAATGGAAAAAGGCTCGAAAGATCGTTATTTCCAAGACGATGCCAAAAAATTAGTACCTGAAGGAATTGAAGGTCGTCTCCCTTATAAAGGACCGCTTTCAGATACGATTCATCAGTTGATGGGTGGTATTCGTGCAGGTATGGGCTACTGTGGAACGAAAGATTTACAAGATTTGCGAGAGAATTCACAGTTTATCAAAATGACGGGTGCAGGGTTAATCGAAAGCCATCCGCATGATGTACAAATTACGAAAGAATCTCCAAACTACTCCATATAATCAAATAACAGAACTTTAGCACCTATTCTGTCGTCTATATATTAGGCAGATTGGGTGCTTTTTTTTCAGAACGTCCCGTATGCCAGATTTTTGTGATAAAATGAGCAAGGGAAAATTAAAAAAGAGAATGGCGGAGGTTCTAGAAGTGAAAAGTGCAGTGAACAAAGCGCTAGTGCGCTGGTTACTCCTTCCGATTCTGTTAGTAAGTATGGTTGTCACCCAACCGGCTGCTACAGATGCTGAAGAGAGTCTAAATTTATTTGTTGATGGTGCTATTTTAATTGATGCAGATACAGGAAAGATTTTATATGAACAAAATGCAGATACAGCTTTAGGTATAGCGAGTATGACCAAAATGATGACTGAGTACTTATTGTTTGAAGCGATTGAAAACGGACAAGTTACTTGGGAACAACAATATTCAGTAACAGATTATACTTACCGAATCTCACAAGATCGTCGTTTAAGTAATGTACCTCTTCGTCAAGATGGTACTTATAGCATAAAAGAATTATATGAAGCAATGGCAATCTACTCAGCAAACGCAGCGACAGTTGCAATTGCCGAAACGATTGCTGGTACTGAGACTGAGTTCGTCAACATGATGAACAAAAAAGCGGAAGAGCTTGGCTTAGAAGGTTATAAATTTGTAAACTCGACTGGATTAAACAACGCCGATTTACAAGGAAACCATCCTCAAGGAACCGGTCCAGAAGATGAGAATGTCATGCCTGCGAAATCAGTAGCAAAATTGGCTTTCCATTTGTTGAATGACTATCCTGAAGTACTTGAAACAACAATTATTACGACTAAAGTATTCCGTGAAGGTACTAGCGATGCAATTGAAATGGATAACTGGAATTTCATGCTTCCTGGTCTTGTTTATGAATATAAAGGCGCAAAAGTTGATGGATTAAAAACTGGTACAACAGATTTCGCAGGTCACTGCTTTACAGGAACTGCTGAGAAAGATGGCATGCGTATAATTGCAGTCGTGATGAAAGCTGTTGATAGCAAAGGTGTAGGTTCTTATAAAGCGCGTTTTGATGCAACACGTGCACTGTTTGATTATGGATTCTCTCAATTTGCAAAAGAAGAAATTTTACCAGCAGGGTATGAATTTAAAGACCAAAAAGACATTCCTGTAATTAAAGGTAAAGAAGATCAAGTCGGCATTACTGTAAAAGAGCCGATTGAAATGGTCATTAAATCTAGCGAAAAAGATTTATATAAACCTAAATTAGTGCTTGATGAGAAGAAAATGAAAGACGGTTCTTTGGAAGCAGCAATTAAGAAGGATGAAGTAGTTGGTCATGTGGAACTTGTAAAGTCTGAAGGGTCAGACTACGGTTACATCACAGGCGCTTCAAAATCCTCTGATGTTGTAACAACTGAAGCCGTTGAACGTGCAAGTTGGTTCTCTTTAGGCCTACAAGCTGTTGGTCATTTCTTCGGTAAACTTTGGAATGGTGCTACTGACTTTGTCGGTGGATTATTCTAGGCTAAAAATATCTTAATAACTCGAAAAACCGTGATTTCATTTGAAATCACGGTTTTTTTATGCTTTCTTTATGTGCCAAGCATTCATTAAGGCCTCTACAGCTGGTGCGATGGTCTCTTCTTCAAAACCACCGAATCCTATCAGTACTTGAGGTTTGGAAGGAATATTTTGAGTTGATTGATGGTAGTCAGTTAAAGCGTATACGCGGATGTCTTTTTGTTTCGCGAGTTCAACTAATTCACGGTCTGTGGCTTCGCTATCTACCGTCAAAACGATGTGCATGCCTGCTTGCTCACCTGAAATATGAACGGAGGGTTTAAATGCTTCTAAGGCCTGCGTTAATTTTTCCAATTTTTTGCGATACAACTTTCGCATGCGATTCAAGTGCTTTGAAAAATGGCCATCTCTCATGAACTGTGCCAGTACATGTTGATCGAGTCTCGGCACTGTTGACGAATAATATGGGAATGTCTCCCGGTACGCTTGAAGCAAATGCATGGGTAACACAAAATAGGCAATGCGTAGCGAAGGCATTAGAGATTTAGAGAACGTACTAATGTAAATGACCCGCTCGCTTTGATCCATTCCTTGCAAAGAAGGAATAGGTTTACCAACATAGCGGAATTCACTGTCATAGTCATCTTCAATAATATAACGACCTTCTTTGGCAGAAGCCCAGTTGAGCAATTGAACACGCCTGGAAGCCGATAAAATAGCCCCTGTAGGGAATTGATGGGAAGGTGTGACATAGGCAACACTAGCTTGTTTCTTTTCCAATTCTGCAACTTGCATCCCATCTTCATCGACCGGAACTGCTACAGTCTCTCGATCATAATTAGCAAATATATGATGGGTCATCGGATAGCCAGGGTTTTCAATCGCGAAAACTACTTGTTTTCCGAGTAGGCGGATCAAAAGTGGCATTAGCTGTTCTGTTCCTGAGCCAATTACTATTTGTTGTGCTGTACAACGGACACCCCTGGAGGAGTAGATATAATTCGCAATTTCCTGTCTTAACTCTACGTCTCCTTGAGGGTGACCGAGCAATAGCAAATCACGGGACGTTTCATCCAACACGTCTTTTGCATACTTACGCCATTGATTGAAAGGGAAGGAAGAAGTATCAATACGGCCAGAGTTAAAATCAATGCTGTAGGTGTGCTTAAAAACTTCTGGTTGATCATGTTTCAATCGCATTTCGTCTGCAAAGGCGAGTTCTTCCACTTGTTCAACGTAATACCCACTTCGTGCAACTGCTTTAATAAAACCTTCTGCAACCAGCTGCCCATAAGCCAGTTCAATTGTTGTCTGACTGAGAGTGAGAAACTCAGCGAGTTGTCTTTTAGAAGGTAATTTCGTGCCAACAACTAAATCACCGCGAATGATCGCTTCCTTCATTTCACGATAAAGCTGCTCATATAGAGGTGTCGATGAAGATTTATCAACTGGATTGAGCCAAATATCCATGTTTCTCTCCTAACTGACCCTTTTAAAAGTTTGAAAACGATACTATTTAAATGGTCATATTAATACTATAAGAGTAGTTGAAATGGGTGCTACTTACAAGGATATAACAAGTAACATCCGTGTAAATCGAGGTATGGACGTATTATTATGAACGGAATTATTTATCCATAAAATAATTTTTATAAATCTAGTCTAATAAAGTTTTATAAACAATACTCTCTTATGTACCAATTTTTACAGGAGGAGTAAATTATCGATAGAAATGGATATTAACTAGATATTACTTCTATCTTTTGATATGGAAGGAGGAAGAAGAAATAATTCGAAAGATGGGTTTAATACATATTTCCATTATTTACACAGGAAAATAAACCCGTATTTATCCAATAAAAAACAGTGATAGTTACCTATATATTCAGAATAGTAAAATATATAGAATACTAGTTACCCGATTGAGTTCGGAATTTTCAGAAACTGAGGAGTGGAGTCAAGTGAAAAAGAAAAAAGTAGTGAGTCTGAGTTTAGCAGCAACGGTTGCATTATCAGCAGCCATTGCCCCAGTACATGCAGCACCAGGAAGTGCAACTTCTGAAAAAGTCCATATGAACCAAAAAAGCAATACACCAGATTTTATTTCTGGCAAACTGACAGCACCATCGAATAAAGCAGCTAAAGACATTGCATTAAACTATTTAGCTGAAAAACAAGGACTCTATAAAACTAGTAATGACTCTTATTCTAATTTTAAAGTATTGAATGAAACTAAAGATGAAGTTGGCTTCACTCTAGTTAAATTACAACAGGTCTATAAAGGCGTACCAGTTTTCGGATCAGTGTTAACAGCCCATGTTGATAAAGATGGTGTATTAACAGCTGTATCTGGTGAACTAGCACCGGAATTAGATAAAAAACAAACTTTAAAGAGCGGCGCTAAAATTAAACACGCTGAAGCTCAAGCGATTGCTGCTAAAGATATGGCAGCTAAACTAGGCCAAGCACCGGAACTTGAGAAGGAAGCAAAACCTGAATTCGTCATTTATGTAAAAGATGGAAAAGCAAACTATGCATATGCACTTGAGTTTGAATTCCTACATCCATCACCAGGTAACTATCAGTATTTCGTGGATGCTCAAACTGGAGACATTTTAGCTTCGTATAATCAAGTCCATCAAGTAGGTAAACCATCACCAGGTGTTACTTCTCCTACAGGAACAAACACAGTAGGTACAGGTAAAGGCGTTTTAGGTGATACGAAATCCTTCAATACGGTAACGAACAGCAATGGTTCATACTTAGTCGATCGTACGCGTGGAAATGGAATCTTCACGTATAATGCTAAAAACCGAACTCAAACCCCAGGAACGTTATGGTTGGATGCAGATAACGTGTTGAACGCAGCATATGATGGCGCTGCTGTTGATGCACACGCATACGCTGCTCAAACATATGACTATTATAAAAATGTACATAGCCGTAATAGCTATGACGGAAATGGTGCGCAATTAATTTCTACAGTGCATTACGGTCGCAATTATAACAATGCTTTCTGGAGCGGTTCGCAGATGGTGTACGGAGACGGAGACGGCTCTACATTCATCCCGTTATCCGGTGCGCTTGACGTTATTGCACATGAGTTGACGCATGCCGTGACGGATACAACGGCGGATTTAATCTATCAAAATGAATCAGGTGCAATCAATGAATCGATGTCTGATATTTTTGGTACATTAGTAGAGTATCACTTCAACAACAAGCCAGATTGGCAAATTGGGGAAGACATCTATACGCCTGGTACATCTGGTGATGCTTTACGTTCAATGGCAGACCCAACACAAAGTGGAGATCCAGATCACTATTCGAAACGTTATGTAGGTACACAGGATAATGGTGGTGTCCATTGGAATAGTGGAATCAGTAATAAAGCAGCTTATTTATTATCTAATGGTGGTACACATTACGGTGTCAGCGTAGCGGGAATCGGTAATGATAAATCAGGTAAAATTTTCTACCGTACGTTAACACAGTATTTAACACCTAATTCAACGTTTGCTCAATATCGTGTAGCAGCTGTGCAAGCGGCAACTGACCTATACGGCGCAAGCAGCACTGAAGTTTCAAGCGTGAAAGCAGCATTTACTGCAGTTGGTGTTAATTAATTAGTTTTAGTATAAGGAAATGCAAAACATCAGTTTGTTCTTTAATTGGAACAAGCTGATGTTTTCTTTTTCTTGTATGACAACTTGCCAAAATACACATCCTGTAGTAAAGTATGGTTAATTTCACATATGAAACGATGATGGGAAGTAGTAACAAGCTCCGTTTTTTTTAGAGAGCCGGCGGATGGTGCGAGCCGGTAAAAACACTTGTGAATCCGTCCTGGAGTTGCGCGACTGAAGACTAGTAAGTTGCAGCCGGTTGAAAAGCCGTTATGAGACAAGTGGATTTGTTCGCATGGACAAATCAATCAGGGTGGCAACGCGGGTAGCTCTCGTCCCTTTCCAAGGGGATGGAGGGCTTTTTTTGTTGTCTAGCTTCGCAGCCCAGCTTGCACCTCCGCTTCAGAAACTCATTCGAAAACGAGTTTTCGACTCCTTTCTTCCACCGGAGGAGTCGAGCTAGAGTGGGCTACTACGCTTTTCGGTATTGTCTAAAATGGTTTTCAACGCTTTTTTATAACTGCCCATCGTCAAAATCAAAGGAGGAAAAGACATGTTAGATGTAAAACGAGTTAGAGATAATTACGAAGAAGTGAAAGCAAAACTTGAAAAACGCGGTGAAGATTTAGGGAACTTTGATCAATTTGAAGAGCTTGATTCTAAACGCCGTGAACTAATTGGCAAAGCAGAAGTATTAAAAGCGGAACGTAATGAAGCATCTGAAAAAATCGCAGTTATGAAACGAAATAAAGAAAATGCGGATGATGTCATCTTACGTATGCGTCAAGTAGGCGATGAAATCAAAGTGTTGGATGAAGAATTGCGTGGTGTAGAAGAAAAGTTTGCTGACATAATGATGCGCCTGCCAAACATTCCGCACGAAAGTGTACCGGTTGGGGAATCTGAAGATGACAACGTGGAAGAACGTACTTGGGGAGATATTCGTCAGTTTGATTTTGAACCTAAGCCTCACTGGGATATCGCGACAGATTTGAATATCGTCGATTTCGAACGCGCTGCAAAAACAACAGGTAGCCGTTTCTTGTTCTATCGTGGTCTAGGTGCGCGTTTAGAACGTGCGCTTATGAACTTCATGATTGATCTTCACACTGAAGAACATGGTTATGAAGAAATGTTGCCTCCATACTTGGCAAACCGTGCAAGCCTTACGGGTACTGGTCAATTGCCGAAGTTTGAGGAAGATGCATTTTTAATCGAAAAAGAAGATTTCTTCTTGATTCCGACGTCTGAAGTAACGGTAACGAATTTCTACCGCGATGAAATTTTAACAAAAGATGCACTGCCACAAGGATTTGCTGCATACAGTGCTTGTTTCCGTTCTGAAGCGGGATCTGCTGGTCGCGATACACGTGGTTTAATTCGTCAACACCAATTCAACAAAGTTGAACTTGTTCGTTTTGTGAACCCGGATGATTCTTATAACGAATTGGAGAAGTTAACAGGACATGCGGAGAGAGTTCTTCAATTGCTGGGCTTACCATACCGTGTCTTGAAAATGTGTACGGCAGATTTAGGATTTACGGCAGCGAAAAAATATGATATCGAAGTTTGGATTCCAGCACAAGGTGTGTACCGTGAGATTTCTTCTTGCAGTAACTTTGAGGACTTCCAAGCTCGTCGTGCAAACATTCGCTTCCGTCGTGAACCTAATGCGAAACCAGAATTTGTGCATACGTTAAACGGAAGTGGATTGGCACTTGGCCGTACTGTTGCAGCCATCTTGGAAAACTTCCAACAAGAAGATGGTACTGTCATCATTCCTGAAGTTTTGCGTCCATATATGGGTGGAAAAGAAGTTATCAAATAATACGCAACAAAACAATAGAAAACCGGAAATGAACTTGTCCCTCAAGTTCGTTTCCGGTTCTTTTTCTGTTCGCGTAAATTGCGGAAAAATTGAGTTAGAATCCCACCACAATCCTCAGCTAATATTCCTTCAGTTACTTCACATTCATGATTGAAGCGGGCATCGTTTAACAATCGATAGAGTGAATCGACGCAACCTGCTTTCATGTCACGTGCACCGTAGACTACGCGGGGGATCCGAGACTGCAAAATTGCCCCTGCGCACATCGGGCAAGGTTCCAGTGTGACGTAAAGGGTCATTTCTTCCAGACGCCAACTTCCGATTTTCGCACATGCTTGCTGGATGGCCAAAAGCTCTGCGTGAGTCGTTGCGTTTTGAGTCGTTTCACGTAAATTATGTGCACGTGCAATGATTTCATCCTGATACACGATGATTGCGCCAATAGGAACTTCGCCTAATGTTGCAGCTTTTTGGGCCTCTATCAGTGCTTCTGCCATGAAGACCCGATCTTTTTCAAATACATCCATTCTGCATCGCTCCTTCTTTTTAGTGTAGCATGTTTTGTTTATCTTTCGCATAGCATAAGTGAGATGTGGAACGAGGAGGTTTTCGATGATTTATGTAGTAAAACAAGGGGATAGTCTGTATTCCATTGCCAACCGCTTTAGGGTCAACCCCACTACTTTGGCCAATGTCAATGAGCTTACGAATCCGGATGTTTTAGTAATTGGCCAAACGATTGTCATTCCGGATGCACCCAATCCAAATCGCCCTACCACTGAAACGAATGCTTATGTGGAATGGTACACCGACAAACCATCCCAAACCTTGCTAGACGAAGTAACGAAACGCGGACCATTGTTGACTTACATGATGCCATTTTCATATGAAGTCAAACGGGATGGTACGTTAACGCCACTGGATTGGAGTGGGCTGGATCAGATTGCACAAGATCAAAACATGGTGTCAGCTATCGTTATTTCCAATATCGAGAATGGTGCATTCAGTGACACTTTAGCGCAAGAAATTTTCGCGAGCACCGCAGTACAAGATAAGCTCATTCAAAATATCCTTGCGGAAGCCAAGGCAAAAAATGCAAAAGATATTCATGTGGATTTTGAGTATTTACGAAAAGAAGACCGACAAAACTATGTTAATTTCTTAAAACGTTTAAAAACGGCGGCAACAGGTTTGACTCTTTCTGCTGCTCTTGCCCCGAAAACTTCCGCTGATCAAGTCGGGAAATGGTATGAAGGGCATGACTACAAACAAATCGGAGAAGTCGTTGATTTTGTTGTCATTATGACCTATGAATGGGGCTATAGTGGAGGTCCACCGATGGCCGTGTCTCCAATTGGACCAGTACGTAGAGTACTCACATATGCACTAACAGAAATACCTGCCAATAAAATTATGATGGGGCAAAATTTATATGGATATGACTGGACATTGCCATATAAACCAGGAAATCCACCAGCTCAAGCAATCAGTCCGAAGCGGGCAGTTGAACTTGCTCGGGAACGTAACGCAGCCATCTCTTACGATGCGGTCTCTGAGGCACCTTATTTCAACTACTGGCGGGATGGAAAAGAACACGTGGTTTGGTTCGAAGACGCCCGTTCGATTGAAGCGAAATTTGAACTGTTGCAGGAACTTGGCTTGAAAGGAATCAGTTACTGGCACATGGGCTTCCCATTCCCGCAGAACTGGGTCGTCTTAAATGAAATGTTCCACGTGAAAAAAAGACAGAGCTAAAACCCTTTTCCTCTTTGGAAAAGTGGTTTTTAGCTCTGTTTTTCATTTTCTAGCTGTGATAGAATAGAGGGCATTGAACGATTGAGAACGAGTAGGAGGACTTCTGATGCCGATTCCATTTATCACCGTTGAAGGCCCAATTGGTGTTGGAAAAACTTCATTATCTAAAGCCATAGCCGACGCAAACAAGTTTCAACTGTTAAAAGAAATTGTGGATGAAAATCCATTTTTAAATAAATTTTATGAAGATATCGAAGAGTGGAGTTTCCAAACGGAAATGTTTTTCCTTTGCAATCGCTATAAACAATTGAGTGATATTCAGAAGAAATACATTGCTAATCAAGAACCAGTCGTTGCGGATTACCACATATTCAAAAACCTAATCTTCGCTAAACGTACACTTCCGGCAGAGGAGTATGTGAAGTATGAATCGATCTACCGTATTTTAACGCAAGATATGCCTAAGCCAAACATCATTATCTATTTGCATGCAAGCTTAGATACACTGATGAAACGTATTGCACAGCGCGGTCGTGAATTCGAAAAAATGATTAGTGCCGAATATATGGAACAACTTTCAGCTGACTACCATACATTCATTCAGTACTTTGAAGAAACACATCCGGAAATTCCGGTTCTTCGTTTCAACGGAGATGAAATCGATTTTGTTCAAAATGAGTCTGATTTGAAATGGATTTTAAATAAAGTAGATGAAACGCTACAAAAAAGGAGTCTCCACGCATGAACTTACGTGAAAAATATGGCATTCCTCAAAATGCCGTCATTACTATAGCTGGTACAGTGGGTGTTGGGAAATCAACAATGACAAAAGCACTGGCAGACGCACTAAAATTCCATACTTCATTCGAAAAAGTGGACGCTAATCCATATTTAGATCGGTTCTATGATGACTTTGAAAAGTGGAGCTTCCACCTACAAATTTATTTCCTTGCAGAACGATTTAAAGAACAAAAACGTATTTTTGAATACGGTGGCGGTTTCATTCAAGATCGTTCGATTTATGAAGACACAGGGATTTTCGCTAAGATGCATATGGAAAAAGGGACAATGAACCTGACTGATTATGAGACGTACACAAGTCTCTTTGATGCAATGGTGATGACACCATATTTCCCACATCCTGACTTACTTATTTATTTGGATGGATCGATTGAAGATATATTAAGCCGCATTCAATTGCGTGGCCGTCCAATGGAACAAGCCACACCGGTTGAGTATTGGTACGAAATGCACGAACGCTATGAAAACTGGATTAATTCATTCAATGGCTGTCCTGTCCTACGATTAAATATCAATGATTATGATTTGATGAAAAATCCTGAGACTGTTGAACCGATTGTTGAACGTATTGGTCACTTTATTCAACAAACATCCATGTTACGTAGATAAGATAGACAAGCCTTCAGCGAAAGCTGAGGGCTTTTTATCTTTCATGGGGTCGTCTTGCTATTAGGTAACTACCTAACGCAATGATTGGAAAAAGTGCCAAGAGGAAGATAACTAAAGTGAAATTAACATTGCTACTCTCTACAGGAGGGGAAGAGTCTTCAGAAAGAGAATCTGTGCTGGCGGAACTGGCATATTCTCCCTCACGATTTGCTTTATAATAGTGCCCCTTTGAATCTTCAATCGCAATCGCTTCGTCAGTGCTAATATCCTTGATTGAGAAATACTTCGTTCCACTGGGGTACCAATTTGAGAAATTACCGGAATATGTACCTTCATCCGTAGAGTATAAAGTAACTGCTCCGATTTCGTTGTCGATTTGATCGAGCTCGACCTTTTCATCACTTAAGACGTAAACATATCTATCCCATACCACAAATGAATAAGCCCACTCCGCTGAAGATTTGTGAGGTAAGAAGACTGTAAGGAAAACGATTGATACTAGCAAGGCTCGACGTAAAGAATTACCTTTCATGAAAACCCTCCTTATTTTTCCATTTGACGATAGAAGGAGAGTTTAGGTTACAGATTTAAGGAAAAAGTAAAAGGAAACACAAAAAAGGCAACTCAGATGAGTTGCCTTCATAATATTCTGATTAGTTATGTTAGAAGAAAATTCGTTACGTTAGTAACGAATAACAATCTCCATTTATATGCGCGTGTTTGTTGAAAAAATGGAGGAGGTAGAGGGATTCGAACCCCCGCGGGATTTGACTCCCCTGTCGGTTTTCAAGACCGATCCCTTCAGCCAAACTTGGGTATACCTCCGTGTCAACAAAATATAATTTATCATGTACGAAAAACAAAGTCAACAATTTCAAGTGATATAATTAAAATTTAAGTATTTCGTTTTTTCACTCATTTTTCCAATGAAAATACACAACAATATAGTCAAGCGGTTAGAGGCGCGCATAAAGAAAGTAGGGAGTGTTAATTCAATCTTTCTTTTATGATTTCTTCGAGTAATGTTCGATGTTGAGTCAAATCATAAGAAGAGTTATCTACTTTAACTTTCTTTAAAGCAATTTTATCAACGATTTCTTTTTCTAACAATTTTCTAGCTTCAAGAACCTTTACAGTTCCTTCTACTCCACTATAGTCATGTGCCTTTCCGTACCCTTGATTTGTATAGTAATCGATAAATCCTTTAGACCAACTGTTATCTCGTTCGTTGTAGGCTTTTTCAAATGAGGCACGAAGATTTTCTTGATCCACGTAAATCAATAGTGGGTTCAATGATTCGATTATTTTTGCCAACTGTAAGATATAGTCTGAAACAATCTTGCTGGAAGCATTGTATTTAATCATGCCGATGGTTATGGGATTCTGAATGAAACAGCATTCGAAAATATAAGTTTTATTATTCTTGAGTGCTTGTTGAACAAATTCCTTCCAGCTATTTAGCATAAGTGGAATATGAAGATCGAGTGGCAGTTCATAAATATCATTCTTTGCAAGCTTGTCATATAAGTCTTTAGGGATATTGGATTGATATATCTCTATGATTTTCTGATAGGAAACGAAAGCTCCATTTACTTTTAAGTCTGTATTTTCTTTAAGCACGGTTGCGTGCTCGGCGTTAACTGAAAGCAATTCCTTGAATTCGTCTGTTGTGTAATAAGCGACTCCCTCGAAATCTGCAGGATGGTTTAGATTCCCTTCAGAGAATAGTTCATTTTGTATGTGATGTTCTTTCAACAGTTCATGCATAAGATGGGCAGTTGTTGATTTCCCAGAGCCAGGTAATCCTTCAACTAAAATCAATTTTGTGCTCATGTAGTAGAGTCTCCTTATAAAATAAATGGATTGTCACATTATTAATTCAAGAAGGAAACCGTTTTTCCTTCAAGCAAACCAATGATTTTGTAAAAAGTCTCAGAGAATGAAATAGAAGGATTTGATTTTTTTGGATTAAGTCAGTATACTAGTAAATGCCGTGCTAGGTGGGAAGGTAGCGGTGTCTTGTAACTCGCAATCCGCTCTAGCGAGACTGAACTCCTTCTCTGAGGCTGTTTATATGTAGGGTCTGACTTCTGCACGTAGTGTTGACGTCTGGGTCCTGCGCAATGGGTACCCATGAATCAGGTCAGGTCCGGAAGGAAGCAGCCTTAAGTGGACTTTTCTCATGTGCCGCGGGGTAGCCTAGGTAGAGCTAACGACAGTGGTTCCGCTTATGTATTGCAGTCGAAGGAAGGTGCACGGCATACATACTTCTATTCAGGTGTTTATTCGCTAACTGCGAATGAACACCTTTTTTCATTCTCGAATTCTTTGTCTTTCAAAGAGCTAGAGCGAGTGCCTTATGGTATAATTAAAGGACTGTTAAAAATCAAACTATAAGGGGAGAAATCAGTTGGCGTATCAAGCTTTTTATCGTGTTTACCGACCTCAATCATTTGCAGAAATGTCAGGTCAAGCACATGTGAAACAAACCCTTCAAAATGCTCTCCTTTATAATAAAACAACACATGCGTATTTATTTAATGGTCCGCGGGGGACAGGTAAAACAAGTGCAGCAAAAATCTTTGCCAAAGCGCTAAACTGTGAAAAAGCACCCGTATCGGAGCCATGTAATGAATGTGAAACGTGTAAAAGTATTACGAATGGATCGAATACAGACGTTATTGAATTCGATGCTGCATCCAATTCAAGAGTAGAAGAAATTCGTGATATTATTGAAAAAGTTCGTTTTGCTCCTGCAAATTCGCGTTTTAAAGTGTATATCATTGATGAAGTGCATATGCTCTCCAACAGCGCTTTTAATGCTTTACTAAAAACACTAGAAGAACCTCCAGCGCATGTGGTATTTATTTTGGCGACTACAGAGCCTCATAAATTGCCACTCACGATCATTTCCAGATGTCAGCGCTTTGATTTCAAACGCATTACAGCAACAGATATTGTGGACCGTATGAATGTTGTATTAGCTGATTCGGGTATCCCATCGAATGATCAAGCTTTAAAGGTCATCGCTCAAGCAGCTTCTGGTGGTATGCGTGATGCACTGAGTATGCTTGATCAAGTGGTGTCATTCAGTGGTGACGAAATGACGATTGAAGACGCTCTTCTTGTAACGGGTTCGATCGGACAGGATATCTTCTATCAACTTGCAGAGTCCTTATTAACGAAAGACGTCGGGAAAGTCTTAACTCTATTAGAGGAATTAATGAAAGAAGGAAAAGATGCAGTCCGCTTAACCGAGGACTTAATCACCTTCTTCAGAGATCTTTTATTGATGAATACAGCACCATCTCTTGATGAGCTATTGGAACTTGCATCCGGTGAGGAAAAGTTTAAGCAACTTGCACATCAGTTCCCGGTTGATACGTTGTATCGTTACATCGAAATCTTATCGGCCACTCAGCAGGAAATGCGTTACTCGAATCATGCAAAAGTCTATTTAGAAACTGCTCTATTAAAAATGTCTCAAGTTAAAGTGACTACTTCTCAACAAGCAGCAGTTGATTTAGGTCCATTTGAAGAGAAAATCGCTCAACTGGAACGAACAGTTATTGCGCTTGAACAACAATTGAAACAAGGCATTGCAACAAATGGTGCACAAACCCCTCAAGCGAGCGAATCACAAAAACGCCAGAGGTTAAGAACTCAAACAGGTTTCAAAGCACCGTCCGGCCGTATTCAAGAAGTATTGAAAACAGCGACGAAACAAGATATTCAGTTAATCAAATCGCATTGGCCGACGATTATGACTCAATTGCAAAAATCACATGCCGCGTTATTGAATGAAGCTGAACCAGTTGCGGCATCTACTGGTGCTTTTGTGTTAAAATTCAAATATGATATTCATTGCCAAATGGCTGCGGACAATCAAACGTTTTCAAGCGCCTTTTCTCAATTGCTTATGAATCTAACTGGCAAGATGTATGAGATCCTTTTTGTTCCGGAAGAAGCTTGGATGAAAATCCGTGAAGAGTTTATTCGTAACAAAGGGTTGAAAGCAACTGATACAGATTCAGATTCAGATGCAGCATCCGAAACAAGTGAGACGGAACAAGCTGCAGATGAAATGTTAAGCTTTATGCAAGAAGAGAAAGCAGCTACAGAAGATCCATTGATTGTGGAAGCGGAAAAATTATTTGGTAAAGAATTTGTAGAAATACATGATGATTAGGGAGGAAAAATAGTATGCGTGGAATGGGTAATATGCAAGGTATGATGAAACAAATGCAAAAAATGCAAAAGAAAATGGCTGAGGCTCAAGAAGAATTGGGAACTCAACATTTTGAAGGTGTTGCAGGTGGCGGTATGGTTAAAGTAACTGTTACTGGACACAAAGAAGTAATTAACGTTGCTTTGGATGAATCAGTTGTGGATCCTGAAGATATTGAAATGCTACAAGATTTGATTGTAATAGCTACTAACGAAGCAATGAAGAAAGCAGAAGAAACTTCGAACTCCACGATGGGACAATTCACGAAGGGATTGAACCTCCCTGGCATGTTCTAGGAGGAAATCACATGCATTATCCTGAACCAGTATCAAAATTGATTGATAGTTTTATGAAATTGCCAGGTATTGGGCCGAAAACTGCGGCCCGTCTGGCATTTTTCGTGCTAAGTATGAAAGAAGACACTGTCCTTGAATTCGCTAAAGCATTGGTTGATGCGAAACGTAATTTAAGTTACTGCTCCATTTGTGGGCACATTACCGATATAGACCCTTGTCATATATGTCAGGACAAACAACGTGATGACACTATTATTTGTGTCGTTCAAGACACGAAAGATGTCATCGCCTTGGAAAAAATGAGAGATTACAGAGGCTTGTATCATGTTTTACATGGGGCAATTTCGCCAATGGATGGTATAGGACCAGAAGATATTAACGTACCTCCTTTATTGAAGAGATTGCAAGATGAGCGAGTACAAGAGTTAATTTTAGCGACGAATCCCACAATAGAAGGTGAAGCAACCGCTATGTATATTTCCCGGCTTGTAAAACCATCTGGAATTCGTACAACAAGAATTGCTCATGGTCTTCCAGTAGGTGGGGACTTGGAATATGCAGATGAAGTTACTTTATCGAAAGCGTTAGAAGGCCGACGTGAGTTATAAAGAGGAGGCCTGACTGCCAGATGTTTTTTAAAAAAGCCAAACTTAAAAAAGAATTCGATAGTAAACTCATTTCCTTGATGAAAGAAACGAAAGATGACTGGCAACAATCTCAGATCATCGAAGAACTAATGGATGACTATGAGTTGTCGATCATTGCCCAGCGTAAAATTGCTGAGAGCAAACACTTCTTTCTATATAAAGAAGCGCGAATACGAAAAATCCTTTTGAAATGAAGTATATGTTATACCAATTCCTTCATATAGTTAGTTGATAACTTATATGAGAGGTGGGAGAAGCTCAATGAAGCTAACTCTTTATGTGATTGGTATAGCTGTACTTCTTTTTTTATTTTTAAACAAAGCATCGAAAGGACGAGTAATCGAAGCGTTCTCTATTTGGTGGTTTAGAATTGCGTTTGCTTTTGTGATCTTGTTTGCCATCCACTTGATTGCAAGTCAGTTCGGTCTTTTCATTCCGGTAAATATCGTATCTGGCTTACTAATTGCATTCCTAGGAATTCCAGGAATAGCGAGTGTATTAACGATTTCTATATTCCTATAACTTTTTTAAGATATAGTGTTGACTTTTATAAGCCAGGCTGATATATTTATAAAGTTGCTTGAATGAAAGCGACGAACATGAAAAAAAATATCAAAACTTTTTGTTGACATGACAATCAGGATTTGATATGATATAAAAGTTGCTGTTACAAACGGCGGCTAACAAATGAACCTTGAAAACTGAACAGCAAAACGTCAACAATAAAGCGGAACACACTTCAGTGTGGGAAGCAAAACTTGAACTTAAACGTTCATTATAAACGTCATTAATTTGACGCCAGCAACAAAGTCGAGCTAATCGACTCACCTATTATGGAGAGTTTGATCCTGGCTCAGGACGAACGCTGG
>NZ_JAMKBJ010000021.1 GCF_027563315.1 Paenisporosarcina quisquiliarum | reverse complement strand
TGGAAGTTTAAATTATCTTTCACCTTGCCAGTTTTTAAGACGTTTTCAAGAAAATAATGGCCATTCACAAAAGATTAGTCTTTAATTTTTAAAGATGGTGTCTAAATAGAGGGGGCCAAACCGTCAAGCCGTTTTTTTCCTACGTCACCTGCCGTTTTTCCTACGTGAACCTCGATTTTTACAACTGAGCGTCCGCTCACCCTAAATATAAACAAAAAATACCCGCCTAGAGTCGAAACTCTAGGCGGGTATTTTGAGACTATTCTTTGATTTCTTCTTTAAGACCGTATTTTTTGTTGAAACGATCAACACGGCCATCCGCTGCTGCGAATTTCTGACGGCCAGTATAGAATGGATGACATTCTGAGCAAAACTCAACTTTGATGTCTTCTTTTACTGATCCTGTTTCGAACGAGTTACCACATGAACATGTAACTGTAGCTGTTTTGTAATCGGGATGAATTCCTGGTTTCATCTTAAATCTCCTCTCGCCCTGAACCATCTGGAACAGAGTGGGTTATTTAACTGTAACCTTACACGACCCGTTCTTGTTCAGCCGTATATGTCACAGAGTATGGTAAATCTACCGAGTTACAGTATAGCAATTTTCATGGAACAAATCAAGTACTTAATTCCATATAGAAATTGCTCTATTACAGTAACCCTTTACCGCCACGTTTTTCTTTCATTTCGGTATTTAGCATTTCAAAGAAATCTTCGTTTGATTTGGTTTGACGCAGTTTTTTCAGGAAGCGCTCGCCGAAATCGTGGGAATCCGAGAATGTTTTACGAATTGCCCATAGTTTTTCGAGTTGATCGGAAGGAATAAGTAACTCTTCTTTTCTGGTACCTGAACGACGGATGTCGAGTGCCGGGAAAATACGGCGCTCTGCCAAGCTGCGGTCCAGGTGAAGTTCCAGGTTACCTGTTCCCTTGAACTCTTCATAAATAACTTCATCCATACGTGATCCAGTATCGACTAGAGCTGTTGCGAGAATCGTTAAGCTTCCGCCTTCTTCGATGTTTCGAGCCGCACCGAAGAAACGTTTTGGGCGATGGAACGCTGCAGGGTCAATACCACCTGATAATGTACGGCCACTTGGTGGGATGACCAAGTTGTAAGCACGTGCGAGTCGCGTGATGGAGTCCATCAAGATGATAACGTCACGTTTGTGTTCAACCAGACGCATCGCACGATCTAGAACCAATTCCGCTACTTTCACGTGATTTTCAGGTACTTCGTCAAATGTTGAACTGACAACATCCGCATTGACTGAACGTTCGATATCCGTTACTTCTTCTGGACGTTCGTCGATTAATAAGACAATCAGTTCAGCATCCGGATAGTTCGTCGTGATTGAGTTTGCCACTTCTTTTAGCAACATCGTTTTACCCGCTTTTGGCGGTGCCACGATTAAGCCACGTTGGCCGAATCCGACAGGTGCTACTAAATCCATAATGCGTGTTGATAGTTTATTTGACTCCGTTTCCAGCTTGATGTGACGGTCTGGGTATAACGGCGTTAGTGCAGGGAAATGCACACGTTCTTTTGCTGAATCCGGGTCTTCGCCATTTACTAATTCCACGTGTAATAAACCGTAGTAGCGTTCATTTTCTTTTGGTGGACGTACTTTACCTGTTACTTTATCTCCGTTACGTAAGTCGAAACGGCGAATTTGGGATGCAGAAATATAGATATCTTCTGAACTTGGAGAATAGTTGATGGGGCGCAAGAAACCGAACCCTTCAGATTGAATGATTTCCAGGACACCTTCCATGAAGAAGTAGCCTTCTTGTTCTGCGCGTGTTTTTAAAATCGCAAAAATAAGTTCTTTTTTCGTTAGTTTGCTGTAGTAAGAGATTTTGAACTTGCGTGCAAGCGCATACAGTTCTTTTAACGTCATACTTTCTAGTTCAGCAATCTTTAAGGTTGTCATAAAGTGGCACCACTCTTTTACATATTTTGTTGTGTCGAATCAAGTTGAAGGTTGGATTGGTTCTGCATGAATTGATTTTAGTAGAAGATGCCCGGCCATAGATAATGGCCAGGCACATATATTTGAAGTTAGTCTTCCATCATCAGATGAGGTTTTTTCTTCAAGCTGTGACGCCCTTCTACGAAACGGACTGTGCCTGATTTCGCACGCATAACTAATGAATGAGATTCAGCATAAGCGCCTTTGAATTGCACACCACGCAAAAGTTCACCATCCGTTACACCCGTTGCCGCAAAGATTGCGTCGTCGCCTTTTACAAGGTCTTCCATACGGAATACACGGTTTACATCAAGTCCCATACGGATACAACGTTGAAGTTCTTCTTCGTTCGTTGGAACTAGTTTCCCTTGAATTTCTCCGCCTAGACATTTCAAACCAACTGCAGCAATAACACCCTCTGGCGCTCCACCCAGTCCGAATAAAATATCTACACCTGTTTCATCGAATGCTGTGTTGATTGCACCCGCAACGTCGCCATCATTGATCAATTTAATACGAGCACCTGATGCTCTGATTTCATCAATGATTTTTTGGTGACGTGGACGGTTTAAAATCGTTGCCACTACGTCTTCGATATCTTTGTTTTTGGCACGGGCAACCGCAAGAAGGTTATCTGTTACAGAAGCATTGATGTCCACTTTGCCTCTTGCTTCAGGACCTACTGCCAATTTGTCCATGTACATATCCGGTGCGTTCAATAAGTTACCACGGTCTGCAATCGCAAGAACTGCTAATGCATTCCAGCCGCCTGAAGCCACGATATTTGTACCTTCCAATGGATCTACCGCGATATCAACCGCAGGTCCCCCATTGCCAAGACCTAGTTCTTCACCGATATATAACATCGGTGCTTCGTCCATTTCGCCTTCGCCGATCACGACGACCCCTTGCATCGGGATGGAGTTAAAAACGTTTCGCATAGCTGTAGTTGCTGCGTCATCCGCTTCATTTTTCAAACCTCGGCCCATCCAACGTGCCGAAGCGATTGCTGCTGCTTCTGTTACACGCACTAACTCCATTGATAAACTGCGTTCCATTTTGTGTGTTCCTCCCGTTATCCGGTCATTTATTTAAGTCAATCTTCCACCTGTCATTGTACCATATGTGACAAGTGGTCAATTTTTTATTTTTCGCTGTCTTCTTTGTTGGTAGAATGTTCGTGTTCATCTTCAATTGTTTCGCGTCGAATATCTGCTCCAAGAGCGCGCAATTTATCAATCAACGAGCTGTAACCGCGTTCGATATGATAGATATCGCGAATTTCTGTTTCTCCTTCGGCAATCAATCCTGCCAGTACAAGGGCTGCTCCTGCTCGCAAATCAGATGCACGAACGGAAGCGGATTCCAATTTCGCAGGTCCGGAAATAATGGCTGTTCTTCCTTCTACACGTGCACTAGCATTCATTCGTTTTAATTCGTCGATATGTTTGAAACGTGCTGAATAAATCGTGTCCGTAATCACGGAGGAACCTGTTGCCTGTGTCATTAAAACAGAGAAAGGTTGTTGTAAATCCGTTGCAAAACCAGGGTACACCAGTGTTTTTACATCCACTGCCTGCAAGTTCTCTGATTTCGGAATGAAAATACTTTCTTCGCCTTCTTCAATTTTAACGCCCATTTCACGAAGTTTTGCCGTCAGCGCCTCCATATGGAATGGAATGACATTGTCAATTGTGACACCGTCACCAGCCACAGCAGCCATGATCATGAATGTTCCAGCTTCAATTCGATCGGGGATAATCGTGTGGTTCGTCCCATGAAGTTCTTCAACTCCATCGATACGAATAACGTTCGTCCCTGCACCTTTGATTTTTGCTCCCATGTTTGTTAACAAAGTCGCTACATCAATGATTTCAGGTTCTTTCGCTGCATTTTCAATCGTCGTTTGTCCTTTTGCCATTACGGCAGCCAGCATAATGTTGATGGTTGCACCAACACTAACAACGTCCAAATAAATCTTGGCACCGCGCAATTCATCTGCACGCAAATAAATAGCACCATGTTCGTTCGTCACTTTTGCACCAAGTGCCTCAAAGCCTTTGATGTGTTGGTCAATCGGACGAGGTCCCAAGAAACAGCCACCCGGCAAGCCAATAACCGCTTTTTTGAAGCGACCCAGCATTGCACCCATCAAGTAATAGGATGCACGCAGTTTTTTAACATTGCCGTTTGGCAAAGGCATGCCTTGCATTTTAGTAGGATCAATGTTCATTGTACCGTTCTCGAAAGATACGTCCCCACCAATTTCCTCTAGCAATTCTTTCAGTGTCCAAGCATCCGAGATTTCCGGTAATCCTTCAATCGTGACAGGAGAATTCGCTAAAATGGATGCCGGGATTAAAGCGACCGCACTGTTTTTGGCCCCGCTCACTTTAATCGTTCCTTGTAAACGTTTTTGACCATTAATTTTATACACTTCCATGTAATTCACCTACAATCAATTCAAGAGTTAACTTATTCTGCACTTAATCGGTTATTCCAATCCGCTAAAAATGCATCAATTCCTTTATCCGTTAAAGGATGTTTGAACATTTGTTTCATTACGTTTATTGGCATTGTTCCAATGTGTGCTCCGTGAAGCGCTGCGTCTGTCACGTGTTGTGGATGGCGAATTGATGCAGCAATGATTTCTGTATCTATATTGTGCAACTCAAAAATTTGTGCAATCGTACCGACTAAATCCATGCCGTTATGACCGATATCATCCAAACGCCCAAGGAAGGGTGATACATAAGTTGCTCCAGCACGTGCAGCAAGCAAAGCTTGGTTTGCGCTAAAGATCAATGTGATGTTTGTTTTAATGCCTTCTTTTGAAAATACCGAACAAGCTGCCAAACCGTCTGGAGTCATTGGTAATTTCACAGTGATATTTGGTGCAATCGCCGCTAATTCGCGACCTTCTTTAATCATACCTTCCGCATCTAATGCAATTACTTCTGCACTGACAGAACCATCTACAAGTGAAGTGATTTCACGTAAACGGTCGTGGAAAGAAATATTTTCTTTTGCCACAAGGGATGGATTTGTTGTTACGCCTGACAAAATACCCCAAGCGTGTGCTTCTTTAATTTCTTCAAAGTTTGCTGTATCGATAAAAAATTTCATTTTTATTTGCCTCCAGATGATGGAAAAAGAGGAGAAGGCCGTATTTCGACACTTCTCCTTACATTTTCGAGTTGTTATATTTAAGCTTTTCCAGCACTGCCGAAATCACGCATTTTACCTTGTACAGTATTTTTGATTGCGTCACGAGCAGGAATTAAATATTTACGTGGATCGTAAACATCCGCATCACTATTTAAGAAATCACGGATTGCTTTCGTAGCTGCAATTTGATTTTCAGTATTCACATTAATTTTCGCCGTTCCAAGTGAAATCGAACGTTGAATATCTTTTACAGGAATTCCAGTTCCACCATGTAATACAAGTGGAAGGTCTGATAATTTCGAGATTTCTTCCATTTCAGCAAAACCTAAATTCGGTTCTCCTTTATAAGGACCATGAACAGAACCCAGTGCAGGAGCCAAACAGTCGATATCCGTGCGTGAAACCAGTTCAGCACATTCTTTCGGATCTGCATAAATGACGCCGTCTGCGATAATGTCATCTTCTTGTCCACCAACCGTTCCAAGCTCAGCTTCTACAGACACGCCGTGTGCATGTGCATATTCCACTACTTGAGACGTGATTGAAATATTTTCTTCCAACGGATGATGAGACGCATCAATCATGACAGATGTGAATCCAGCATCAATTGCTTCTTTACATTTTTCAAAACTTGAACCATGGTCTAAATGAATCGCTACAGGAACTGTAATCTTATAGTCGTGCATCAATCCTTTTACCATGTGAACAACGGTTGTAAAACCGCCCATATATTTAGCTGCCCCTTCAGAAACGCCTAAAATTACTGGGGATTTTTCTGCTTCAGCTGCTTGTAAAATGGCTTGCGTGAACTCCAAGTTGTTGATATTGAATTGTCCAATTGCATAGCCTTCTTTTTTTCCTTTGATCATCATGTCTTTCATCGATACTAAAGCCATTGAGGAATCCTCCGTTTCATGAATAGGAAATATTAATATTTACATCTTAACCATCTCTTATCATAACAAAAACAGGCAGTGTTTGCCACTGCCTGCTTGTGTCATTCTTTTAACATTCCGTTTACAGCATCGCGCACTTCGTAAATATCAAAGGGCTTTGTGAAATAATGTGAAGCTCCTAAATCCATTGCTTCTTTGATTAAATCTAGTTCTCCGTACGCCGTCATCATTACGACCGGCAAGTCAGGCGTGCGCGATTTGATACGTTTCAAAATTTCGATTCCATCCATTCCCGGAATCTTCATATCTAGGAGCACACCGTCCGGCTTAACTCTTTCGGCTAGTTCTAGTGCCTCAATTCCATTCGCAGCCAAAAATGTCGTGTAACCTTCACGTTTAAACACTTCATTTAATAACAGGCGAATCCCTTGTTGATCATCCACAATCAGTAATTGTTTCATGAAAATGTTCCCCTTTGCTTGCACTGGTACTATTCTTAATAATTCTACAATCTTTTCCAATATCCTGCATAAAACAAGCGGTAATTAATAAATATTTGTTATTTAACACGAAAAGAATAAGTTCTTTTATTATGATACAGGAATTCAACTAAGATTAGTGTAATTTTTTTGAAATTCTTAAAGTCAGAAGTCGGACAAATATTGTACAAACCATATAAAAACCCGCTCCTTCATTTCTAAGGAGCGGGCTTTCGTACTTATTATTCCCCTACTGCCGCTTTGATGAACTCGCGGAATAGTGGTTGTGGACGTTGTGGACGTGAGATGAATTCTGGGTGGAACTGGGATGCCACGAAGAATGGGTGATTTGGAATTTCGATCACTTCGATTAATCGGCCATCTGGGCTCGTACCAGAGAAGATGAAGCCTGCTGCTTCAAATTGCTCACGGTATTCATTATTGAACTCGTAACGGTGACGGTGACGCTCGTATACTAACTCTTGTCCGTAAGCTTCGTAAGCTTTAGAGCCAGGAACCAGTTTACAAGGTTGAAGTCCTAAGCGTAGTGTGCCGCCTAAATCTTCGACGTCTTTTTGTTCTGGTAACAAGTCGATAATTGGGTATGGTGTTGCTGGATTTAATTCTGCAGAATGTGCATCTTTCATATCCAAAATGTTTCGTGCAAATTCAACAGTTGCTAATTGCATTCCTAAACAAATACCTAAGAACGGTACATTGTTTTCACGTGCATAAGCAGTTGCAGCAATTTTCCCTTCAACTCCACGGTCACCGAAGCCACCTGGAACCAATACGCCGTCAACGTCGCTTAACCATTCAGCTACATTGCCTTCGTTCACGTGCTCAGCGTTGATCCATTTCACTTCAACGTCCGCATCAAATGCAAACCCTGCATGTTTCATCGCTTCAACGACTGAGATGTACGCATCTTGTAATTCAACGTATTTACCAACTAAACCAATACGCACTTTTTTCGATAAGTTTTTCACGCGGTCAACTAAAGCAGTCCAATCGGTCATGTCTGCTTCAGGTGCTTTGATGCCGAAGTGGTCCAACACGATTTGATCCATATGCTGTTCTTGAAGCATCAATGGCACTTCGTATAATGACTCTGCATCACGTGCTTCGATTACTTCGCTTGCTTTAATGTCACAGAACAAGGCAATTTTATCTTTCATATCTTGTGGCACTGCATATTCCGTACGCACCACGATGATGTTTGGCTGAATTCCTAAGCTGCGCAATTCTTTTACGCTATGTTGCGTAGGTTTTGTTTTCATTTCGCCTGCAGCACGGATGTATGGAATTAACGTACAGTGGATGTACATAACGTTATCCGCACCGAAGTCGCCTTTCATTTGACGGATTGCTTCAAGGAATGGCAGTGATTCGATATCCCCTACTGTTCCACCAATTTCAGTGATGACGACATCTGCATGTGTTTCTTTTGCTGAACGAACCAAACGTTCTTTAATTTCATTTGTGATATGTGGAATAACTTGAACTGTTCCGCCCAAATAGTCGCCACGTCGTTCTTTTTTCAACACTGCAGAATATACTTTTCCTGTTGTTACGTTTGAGAATTTGCTAACGTTAATGTCAATGAAACGCTCATAGTGTCCAAGATCCAAGTCTGCTTCTGCACCGTCGTCCGTTACATAAACTTCCCCATGTTGGTACGGGCTCATTGTACCTGGGTCTACGTTGATATAAGGATCGAATTTCTGGATTGCTACATTCAAACCACGATTCTTAAGTAAACGGCCAAGTGATGCCGCGGTAATCCCTTTACCAAGTGATGAAACTACGCCACCTGTTACGAAAATATATTTTGTCAAAGCTAACTCCTCCTGTAAGGTGTATTTGTGAATTTGGGTGAGGCATGCTGTTAAAAAGTTCTAGATCGTTTCAAGTTTCGGCTCGATTCCAAGTTTTGAAACTTAGTGAAAACTTCTTTTCTTACAGTTTTCCATAACTTCGAACTAATGTTGCGCTTTACACTTTTAAAATAAAAAAAGCGCTCCACCTGCAGTGTTTGCAGGGGGAGCGCATTATATAAGCGTTCAATCTCCCTTTTTAGGGAGCCCAAGTAAAAGAGTAATCGGAATGACCAAAGAAGTCAAGATTTATTATACTTCGTCTTCGTCTTCTTCTTCCTCATCTTCTTCGTCCACGATTTCGAATTCATCGTCTGTATCAAGAAGTTCTTCAGCAGCCACTTCTTCGATTTCCTCGATTTCTTCTTCGTCGTCGTCTTCATCCAAATCGAAGTCTTCGTCTTCGCCATCTACCTCTTCAACGAATTCATCGAAGTCTTCTTCGAATGCGATTTCATCATCATCTGAATCATCTTCCAGATCGTCTTCATCCAAAGCCGCTTTTGCTTTCTTCTTGCGAACTTTTACAGTTGGCGCAGTTTCTTCTTCAATCTGCTCCACTGGGTACCACTCACGTAAGCCCCAACGATTTTCCGAGATCGCAAGGAAACGACCATCGATGTTCATATCTGTATAGTACTGAAGCATACGTTCTTTCATTTGTGCATCAGTGAAATGATTTAATTTTTTAATCTCATCTAGTAATTCTTGCAAAGTCAGAGATTCGTGTTTTTCTTCCAAGACTGCATATCCTAAATCTATAAACGATTCTTCACTTAGTTGTTCTGTTGTCATTTCACGAAATTTCAAATCGTGCACGTCCTTTCTACATACGTTGGCATAATAACCATTATATACAAACCTCATTGAAATATGCTACCGTGATTTGTTGTTTTTTGATTCACGAACTCTCAACCAGCCAAAATAAAACAAGTAAATCGATAATATTAGCAAAGGAATGGATCCCATTTGCTTATTATACAAGAAAAACGTCACGATAAGGCATGCCAAAATCACGACATAATGTATGGTATTTTTCATGATTGACATCCTCCTAAATCCTCTTGTTCTATTATACCCAAATAAGTTAAGAAGTTCGTCATTTTAACTAGAGATTCCGAATATTATTTGATTTCTAACATTTATATAATTGGAAAACTATGCCATAATAATGAAAAATACTTCTTTGTGCAAAGGACTCGATGATGAACAGAAAAATTAAACTATACACGATGGGACTCTTTCTCCTATTGATAGGTTCCCAGTACTGGGTCACCTTAAATGAACAGAAAGCGCCTCCTTCTCCTGAATGGAGCCGATCTTTTCCTACAGATGACCAGGCCAGTGATTATGTAAAACTCCAAAGTGTGCCGACTGAAAATGGCCACGCCATTAGCTTGTTGAATTTCAGACAGCTGGATTTGTATGATTGTACATTAAATATGGATTGTAAAAAAACGTGGTCAAATACAGAATTAAACGCTAAGAAGAATTCGTGGAGCGACGGGAAAACTTCCTATTATCTCGTTGAAGATTCGCTTATTCGTTCTACTGTTTCCGGTGAAAAAGAGATGATTGCCGACCAAGTAGAGGATTTCACGAAATCCCAGGATACACTCGTTTATTGGACAACTGACCAAAAAGTGTTCATTGAACAAGGCAATACAGTCCTTGTCTCATACATTATTGAGAAACCGATATTCACAGCAAATATTGTGGGAGAGAATATTTTCATCCTTACACGTGATGTGCTCACGAATCGGTTCAGCGTGTATGAGGCTGATGAAGACATGCACGAGCTGTTCCAGTTCACCACGAACTCCAGTGAAATCATTCAATCGATGACGATTTATTCAAAGTCGAATCAGCAATTCGGCATGCTATTGGATATTGAAATTAATTCTGGTGGCTCGCGACAAAAAACTATCCGAACAACCACTTTCAATTTGGCTAATCAAGAAACGCCTTCATTCTCTGAACTTACTTTTGTCGATCAGAAATCCGGTGTCGAATTATCAGACGTTCGTTTCCCGAATCTCTATGTCGGAAACACCGATACATATATTTCTTTCACCGCTTCGCATTATGATTCCACTGGTAAAAAAGTGAATCAGGCGTATGTCGGTGCTGCAGACGATGAACGTATTGAGGCATCGGCTTCAACGAAAGTTGGAGATCTTTATACCAATCCGATTCTACTCAATGACGATACCCTGGCTTATTTCCAATCAAACGGAACTGTCCAGAAACTAATGTATTCTTCAACCACTGAAGAAAAACGCGAACAAAGTTTTAACGGTCTTGAAGGAGACAACAAAGAAGCACTCTATACGATGTTAACGCTCCTGTTTAACGGTTTCGTCATGATGTTGCTATCCTTCACTTGGCTCGTGCCGGCTTTAAGTATTGGGTACGGTTCACTAGCTTTGCTTCATAAATACCGTAGTGCCAATGCCTACTTGATTGCTTTGTTGGTGAATGCATTTTCTTTGGTTGTCAGCCAACTCATCCTGTTCTCAACTGTCTTCAATACGGAGAAAATTGTCATGAAAGCTCCGTATATAACTGAGGTTTGGCAACTCAACTCGATACTTATTTTCGCTGGTATTTTATGTTTAGTTCCTATTTTCTTGTCTCGTACAAAAGTGACGGAAGACAATGGCAATGCGTTGATTTTATATTCGACGGCTGTGAATTTCATGATTCTATTTTTCTTGATTGGCCCGTATTTTTTATAAGGGTTTGTTAGAGAAGAATGATGCAATTTAGAGAAACAAGAATTTGAAACTTAATGATAAAACTCTCGTCAAATTTCAGAAGGGGGATTATTGTGAAGATATTATGTGTGTTAATTATTGTAGTTGGACTTATATTAGTTGGTTGCTCCCAAAAACAAGAGATAAAAAAAAGTGCATCTCCTCTTGAAACCAGTTCTGAAACAGTTACTACCACTAAAGCAATTACTATAGAACTTAAAGAAACAGAAGAAATTGACCTTTTTACAAAAGCAGTAAACGATTCAATCAAAGAGCCAGGTATTGTCAATATGACAAATCCACAATATCAGTTCACTATCGGTAAAGAATCCTATTTACTTTGGATAGCTGAAGATTCTGGCACAATCATGAACACAAAAGACACCCACACGATTTATTCCTTGCCTAGTAGTGCAGTCGAAGAAATTTATGAGTTTGTTAATAAAGGTTAACTAATCTTCAACAACTAGCAAAGTTATAAGTGTTAAAACAATCCCGTTTCCTTGGCGTCTTGCCGTGGAAGCGGGATTTTTTGTATAGATAGGTTAGCCTTCCCTCACAGAAACGAGCCTGCAGCGAATAGTGGAATGGCTCCTATTCAGCTTTAAAAGATTTTATGGTTTTATTTTCGCTGCGCTGCTGTTGGGAGAAGGGATGTCTCGGGGTTTTTCTTGTTTTCAGACGTGGACGCAGATTTTTCAGACGTCATTGTCATTTTTTCAGACGTCGAGCTCCATTTCTCAGACGTCAACTCCAAAAAGTCGGACTGAGCAACCGCTCAGGTCACACGATAAAGAAGAGAGACCCGACAAGTCGGGTCTCTCTTTACATTACATATTACGACGGTATTGGCCGCCTACTTCGTATAGTGCGTTGGTGATTTGACCAAGTGAGGCCACTTTGACTGTGTCCATCAGTTGTTCGAAGATGTTACCACCTGTTACGGCTACTTCTTTCAGGCGTTTCAATGCAGCTTCTGCTTCTGCAGAGTTGCGTTGTTGGAAGGCACGCAAGTTGAGGATTTGTGTTTCTTTTTCCTCCGTTGTGGCACGTGCGATTTCCATGTTGTCAATGCTTTCTGCTGAAGGCGGGTTCGGGTTCAAGTATGTGTTCACACCGATGATTGGTAGCTCGCCTGTATGTTTCAGCATTTCGTAATGCATTGATTCTTCTTGGATTTTTCCGCGTTGATACTGCGTTTCCATAGCACCAAGCACGCCACCACGATCATTGATGCGGTCAAATTCAGACAGTACTGCTTCTTCCACTAGGTCCGTCATTTCTTCAATAATGAACGCCCCTTGTAGTGGGTTTTCGTTTTTCGCAAGACCGTGTTCTTTTGTGATGATCATTTGAATCGCCATTGCTCGACGAACAGATTCTTCAGTTGGCGTTGTAATCGCTTCGTCATACGCATTTGTGTGAAGTGAGTTACAGTTATCCTGCAACGCCATTAACGCTTGAAGTGTTGTGCGGATATCGTTGAAATCGATTTCCTGTGCATGCAAGCTTCTACCAGACGTTTGTACATGGTACTTCAGTTTCTGGCTGCGGTCATTTGCGCCATATTTATCACGCATAACGACTGCCCAAATACGACGAGCGACACGGCCGATTACTGTGTACTCCGGATCTAAACCGTTTGAGAAGAAGAACGATAAGTTTGGTGCGAAATCATCGATGTTCATTCCGCGGCTCAAGTAATATTCAACATATGTGAAGCCGTTTGCCAGCGTAAACGCCAACTGTGAAATTGGGTTCGCTCCCGCTTCTGCAATATGGTAGCCAGAAATCGATACGGAATAGTAGTTGCGTACTTTTGAATCGATAAAGTACTGTTGGATATCACCCATCATGCGAAGTGCGAATTCCGTAGAGAAAATGCATGTATTTTGTCCTTGGTCTTCTTTTAAAATATCCGCTTGAACAGTTCCACGAACAACTTGAAGTGTTTTCTCGCGAACTTCCGTGAATTCTTCAACCGTCAATGTACGACCTAACTTCTCTTCGTTCAGCTTCACTTGTTGGTCGATTGCCGTGTTCATGAACATTGCCAAAATGATTGGCGCAGGTCCGTTGATCGTCATCGACACCGAAGTGGAAGGAGCGCACAAATCAAAGCCATCATAAAGTTTCTTCATATCATCCAGCGTACAAATGCTTACGCCTGACTCTCCGACTTTCCCGAAAATATCTGGACGCTCATCTGGATCTTCCCCGTAAAGCGTTACCGAATCGAAAGCAGTAGATAAACGTTTTGCATCGTCGTCTTTTGATAAGTAATGGAAGCGGCGGTTTGTGCGTTCTGGTGTTCCTTCGCCAGCAAATTGACGTTTTGGATCTTCCCCTTCACGTTTGAACGGGAATACGCCTGCTGTATACGGGAATGAACCTGGTACGTTTTCTTTATACACCCAGCGTAAAATTTCACCATAATCCACGAACTTCGGTAAGACAACTTTCGGGATTTTCAGGCCAGATAGGCTTTCCGTACGTAAAATGGTGCGGATTTCTTTATCGCGAATTTGAGTGACGAATTCGTCTCCCGCATACGCTTCTTTCAACGCTTTCCAGTTGTCCAAAATGCGTTTGGATTCAGCAGTCAATTCGTCACGTACCCCTTGTGCAAGGGAAGTTAATGACTCAACTAATGCATCGTTCGGAGCTTTTTCGTTCACTGCTTCAATCGCGCCTTCCAATTGGAACAAACGACGTGCGAATTCCACTTGTTGGTTCGACTTTTTGTGGTAGCCACGTACGGCATCCGTGATTTCACGTAAGTAGTAACGACGTTCATTTGGAATGATAACGTTTTGCTTTTGCGTTTTCACAAATTGCTCGTACGAAGTTTCCCAGTTCGTGCCACATACTTCATTGACACGTGACACTAAAGCAGCGAACAAAGAGTTCGTCCCTTTATCGTTGAACTGGCTAGCGATTGTGCCGTAAACAGGCATTGTATCAATACTTGCATCCCATAAGCCACGGCTGCGTTGGTATTGTTTTTGAACTTGGCGAAGCGCGTCTTCCGAGCCTTTGCGCTCGTATTTATTGATGACGATCAAGTCAGCGTAATCGATCATATCGATTTTTTCCAGTTGTGAAGGAGCGCCGAATTCACTTGTCATGACATACATCGAAACGTCTGCCACGTTCGTGATTTCTGCATCCCCTTGCCCAATTCCACTTGTTTCCACGATGATCAAATCGTAGCCAGCCACTCGTACTACGTCGAGTACGTCGCCAATGGCACCTGATAATTCTGTACGTGAACCACGTGTTGCCAGGCTGCGCATGAAGACACGTTTGTTGAAGATTGCATTCATGCGAATACGGTCCCCAAGTAATGCCCCACCCGTTTTTTGTTTCGTCGGGTCAATGGAAAGAACCGCGATTTTTTTATCCGGTAATTCCGATAAGAAACGGCGAATCAATTCGTCCGTCAATGAAGATTTACCAGCTCCACCTGTACCTGTAATTCCTAGTACTGGCGTGCCTTTAGATAGTTCGCGTGCTTTTTCTACCAATGCTTTTGCTTCCGCATTTTCTTTGTTAGCGCCGTCTTCAGCCACACTGATTAAATGTGCTAATATTTCCGGATGTTCCGTATCGACTTGAGCCAATTGCTCAATAGCATTGTTCGCTTCAACTGCTTTGTCACAGTCTTCCACCATGCGATTGATCATGCCTTGAAGACCTAGTGTACGACCGTCTTCTGGTGAGAAAATCCACGCGATGCCGTAATCATGGAGTTCTTTGATTTCTTTAGGAATGATTACACCGCCACCACCGCCGTAAATGCGGATATGTGGTGCGCCTCGTTCTGCCAGTAAATCGTACATGTATTTAAAGTATTCGACATGCCCACCTTGATAAGATGAAATCGCAATTCCGTGTGCATCTTCCTGAATTGCCGCATTCACGACTTCTTCCACGGAGCGGTTATGCCCTAAATGAATAACTTCAGCACCCGTAGATTGCAGGATGCGACGCATAATGTTGATTGAAGCATCATGCCCATCAAATAGACTTGAAGCCGTTACGAAACGTACGTGGTTTTTTGGACGATAAATTTCCACTGTTGCTGTCATGCTTTTCCCCCATTCCCTTGTATCCCTTGTAAGAAAAATGTCGTTTGCTGATTAATGAACTGTTCGATGGTTAAATCGCGATGAAGCCCCCAACGTCTGAATGACCACATTTGCCCCTGGACCACGATATGGTGTGCCGCTAATTTCACGGCATCCTCAGACAATTGCAGTTCACTCGATTTGCGACAAGCTTGAAGAATGTCTTCAAAAATGGCCACCATCTCGAGTTCTTTTTTCAATACATATTGCAATGCATCTTTTGGCAGTGATTTCGATTCCTGGTACATGACCATGAATTCATCCTGCATTTCATCAATAAGCAAGTAGTAGTGACGAATTGCTGTTTTCAAGCCATCCAGTGTCCCTGCTTGTGTTGGAAGTGCAGTCAGACGTTCCTGCACTTCTTCATAAATACTGTCACACACTAAATACAACACGTCTTCTTTCGTACGAATGTATTCATACAATGTGCCGATACTGAATCCCGCTTCTTTCGCGATTTCACGAGTCGTTGTGCGATGAAAGCCCTTTTGTTTAAAGAGCGCGACAGCCCCCTGAATCATTTGATTCCGGCGTTTAGAAATTAGGCTTTCATCTTTTACGGAGGACTGGACTTCGCGCTTGGACTTCATTTGCGTCACGACTTACTTCGTTAACATACGAGAAATAACAAGACGTTGAATCTCTTGTGTTCCCTCGTAGATTTGCGTAATTTTCGCGTCGCGCATGTAACGTTCCACCGGATAGTCTTTCGTATAGCCGTAACCACCGAATACTTGAACAGCTTCCACTGTCACTTTCATTGCTGTATCTCCAGCCATTAATTTTGCCATCGCCGATTCTTTCCCGTATGAGTGGCCATTTGATTCCAACCATGCTGCTTGGTACGTTAACAGACGAGATGCTTCGATCGAAGTAGCCATATCAGCCAATTTGAACGATACCCCTTGGTTTGCAGCGATTGGTTTGCCAAATTGAACGCGTTCTTTTGCATATTCAACTGATGCGTCAAGCGCCCCTTGAGCAATACCGACAGCTTGTGCTGCAATTCCGTTACGACCGCCGTCCAGCGTCTTCATAGCGATGATGAATCCTTCGCCTTCAGCACCTAGCAAGTTTTCTTTCGGGATGCGGCAGTTGTCGAAAATGATTTCCGTTGTTGGAGATGAACGAATGCCGAGTTTCTTTTCTTTCTTCCCAACCGAGAAGCCTTCGAAATCAGCTTCAACGATAAATGCACTTGTACCTTTATGTTTTGAAGTTGGATCTGTTACTGCAAATACTACGTAGATGTCTGCAATTCCACCGTTTGTGATGAAGATTTTCGAACCATTCAACACATAGTGATCGCCATCAAGTTTAGCTGTTGTTTTCATGCCGCCCGCGTCAGAACCTGAACCAGCTTCTGTTAAACCGTAGCCGCCAATTTTCGTTCCTTCAGCCATTGGACGAAGGTATTTTTGTTTTTGTTCTTCGTTGCCGTATTTGAAAATCGGCCATCCAGCAAGTGATGTATGAGCTGAAAGTGTTACACCTGTTGATGCACAAACGCGTGATAGTTCTTCAACAGCGATACAGTACGCAAGGTAATCTGAACCAATTCCGCCGTACTCTTCAGGCCAAGGAATCCCTGTTAAGCCTAGCTCCGCCATTTTGTCGAAAATTTCACGGTCAAACCGTTCTTCTTCGTCACGTTCTGCAGCAGTTGGTGCTACTTCTTTCGTCGCGAAATCGCGAACCATTTTACGAATCATTTCATGTTCTTCTGTTAGTTTGAAGTTCATTTTCCATTCCCCTTTTTAGTTGATATTTTAGGATTTCTTTATGTTGTGATTAGATTTTCGTTGCAACGTACTTCCATGTTTCGAAGCTAGCGTAGCGATGCAGAAACAGGCGGACGCTTTCCGCGGGCGGTCCGTGAGTCTCCTCGTCGCAAGCTCCTGCGGGGTCTCACCTGGACACGCTTTTCCCGCTGGAGTCGCCGCCTTCCACTACAATCACATAAATCAACAGGTTTAGTTATTTAAGTAAATGCTTACCGATTACAAGTCGTTGAATTTCCGACGTGCCTTCATAGATTTCCGTTACTTTTGCGTCGCGGAAATAACGTTCTACTGGGTAGTCTTTTGTGTAGCCGTAGCCACCGAATACCTGCACGGCTTCAATCGAATTTTCTACTGCAGTTTTTGAAGCGAATAATTTCGCCATAGATGCTTCTTTTCCACATGAAATCCCACGTGAACGTAAATCTGCCGCACGATAAACTAACAGTTTCGATGCTTCGACTGCTGTAGCCATATCCGCTATTTTAAAACCAACACCTTGTTGCGCAGCAATTGGTTTGCCGAATTGCACGCGCTCTTTTGCGTACCCTACTGCCGCTTCGTAGGCAGCTTCTGCTATTCCTAGCGCCTGTGCGGCAATACCAATTCGGCCGACATCCAGGTTAGCCAAGGCAATTTTAAACCCATCACCTTCTTGACCTAATAAGTTTTCAGCCGGAACTTTCATATCTTCGAACGTCAGTTGCACGGTACGTGAACCATGTAAGCCCATTTTGTGCTCATCTTTTCCGATAATCAGACCTGGTGTGTCTTTATCAACGATGAAAGCTGATACACCTTTAGAGCCTAATGATGCGTCAGTTGAAGCGAACACAATATAAACGTCAGCTTCTCCACCGTTCGTAATGAAAACTTTCGAACCGTTAATGGTATAATGATCCCCGTCTTTAACTGCCTTCGATTTCATAGAACCGACATCTGAGCCTGCAGATGGTTCAGTTAAACAAAATGCGCCTAAATATTCGCCAGCCGCTAATTTCGGGATATATTTTTGTTTCTGATCTTCGTTACCGAAGTACAAAATCGGGTTCGTTCCCACTGATGTATGAACAGATAGGATGACTCCGACAACTGCACTCACTTTTGATAATTCATGAATGGCAATAATGTAGCTTGTGAAATCCATTTCCGAACCGCCGTACTTTTCTGGAATCGTGATGCCCATTAAGCCAAGCTCCGCCATTTTATTTAATACTTCACGAGGAAATTCGCCTTGTTCCATTCTTTCAATGAACGGTTCGATTTCCGTTTTGGCAAAATCACGTACCATATTGCGCATCATGATTTGTTCTTCTGTAAATTTCAATTCCATTGGTAATGCCCCCTATTCGTACTCGTAAAAACCGCGACCTGTTTTCTTACCTAACCAGCCAGCTTTTACATATTTGCGAAGCAGTGGACATGGACGATATTTGCTGTCGCCGAAGCCGTCATGCAGGATTTCCATAATATACAGACACGTATCAAGACCGATGAAATCTGCTAATTGCAAAGGTCCCATTGGATGATTCATGCCAAGTTTCATCACATCGTCAATGGCTTCTTTCGTCGCCACACCTTCGTACAATGTGTAGATGGCTTCGTTGATCATCGGCATAAGGATACGGTTTGAAACAAACCCTGGGAAGTCGTTTACTTCAACAGGCACTTTGTTCAGTTTTTTCGTCATTTCTTCGATACTTGTGTAAACTTCATCTGTCGTAGCAAGTCCACGGATGATTTCAACCAGTTTCATAACCGGTACCGGATTCATGAAGTGCATGCCGATTACTTGTTCAGGACGGTTTGTCGCTGCAGCGATTTCCGTGATTGGCAATGAAGACGTATTTGAAGCAAGGATTGCGTGCTTCGGTGTAATTTCATCAAGTTGCTTGAAGATCGACTGTTTGATTTCCATGTTTTCTACAGCCGCTTCAATAACTAAATCAACGTCTGATGCATCATTTAAATCCAGTGATTTTGTGATGCGAGAAAGCACTTGTTCTTTCTCGTCTTCTGTCATGCGTCCTTTTTCCACATTGCGTGATAAGTTTTTTGTAATCGTCGTAAGTCCGCGTTGGAAAAATTCTTCTTTCATATCATTCAGTTTCACGTCAAAGCCAGCTTGTGCACACACTTGTGCAATTCCTGACCCCATTTGACCTGCCCCGATTACGAGTACTTTTTGAATTGTCATCCTGTTGTCCTCCTCTATTGGTTCACGCTCATATATTAAGCTTTAGGAACTTCGATCATGATTGCATCGCCTTGACCGCCACCTGAACAAATTGCTGCGATTCCGATTCCACCACCGCGACGTTTCAATTCATACGCTAATGTCAAAATAATACGTGCGCCACTTGCCCCGATTGGGTGACCAAGTGCTACAGCACCACCATTTACGTTGACTTTCGATTCATCCAGGTTCGCGATATGTGCAGATGCCAAAGCGACTGCTGCGAATGCTTCGTTGATTTCGAACAAATCGATTTCTTCTAGTTTTTTGCCTGTTTTTTCTAAGATGGCATTGATCACAAGACCTGGTGTTTGTGGGAAGTTTTCTGGCTCAATTGCCACTTCCGCGTGACCGATTACGTAAGCAAGAGGTGTTTTTCCCTCCGCTTTCGCTTTGTCTTCACTCATCAATACTAGTGCTGCCGCTCCATCATTGACGCCAGGTGCGTTACCCGCTGTGATTGTGCCTTCTTTACCGAAAACCGGCTTTAATTTTGATAATGATTCAACTGATGTGTCACGACGAGGTGCTTCGTCCTGGTCGATTTTTAAAGCATCGCCTTTACGTTGTGGAACTTCTACTGGTGCAATTTCTTCCGCAAATATTCCTTTATCGATTGCTTTTAACGCTAAATCATGACTGCGGAATGACCAAGCATCTTGCGTTTCACGAGACAACTCGAATTGCTCAGCCGTTTTATTGCCGTACGTGCCCATGTGTACTCGTTTCGGATTGAATGAACATGAAAGTCCGTCAAAAAGCATGCCATCGACCATTTGTGCGTCGCCCATGCGTAAACCGAAGCGACCTTTTGGTAAGTAATACGGAGCGTTTGACATCGACTCCATGCCGCCAGCAACGATTGTTTCTTCTTCACCTAAACGGATAAGTTGATCTGCCAACGTGACTGCACGCATACCAGATGCACACACTTTGTTAATTGTTTCTGTTTTTACGCTCCAAGGAAGGCCAGCTTTCGTCGCTGCCTGGCGAGAAGGAATTTGTCCTTGCCCAGCTTGCAAAACCGTCCCCATGATCACTTCATCCACTGATACCGGGGCAACGCCCGCACGGTTCAATGCTTCTTTGATGGCTACCCCACCTAAATCGCTTGCAGAAAGTGAAGAAAGTGCTCCACCCATTTTCCCGAATGCTGTACGTGCGCCTTCTAAAATAACTGTTTTTGTCATGATTGTTGCCTCCTTTGATTTGTATACGCTTACAGTTTTGTGTTTTTAAAGTATTGCGACAATTTATTGTGTGGATATGTGATTTTTCTCTGGAATTAACGGGGCACGTAGGAAAAAACGCGCTTCACGTAGGAAAAATCAGAGTCTTGGTTGTAATTATTGACGTTGACGTAGGAAAAATCGACGTTCACGTAGGAATGGCCTATTTTGTCGGGTGCTTTGTTGGAGAAACCTTTGTGCCTGCGGTTACTCGGCACAGAAAACATTTGCTCCTGCATCGCTGCGCTAGCTTCTTCGCGGAAAAACATTTGCTCCTGCGGTTACTCGTCGCAAATAAAAAACTCTGCGAGTTTTTTATTGACTGAACGCTCGCTCGGCGTTTACTCAGAGAAAAAGGGAGTTCTAGGACTCCCTTTTCCAATTGGTTTTATTGTATCGAATATTTACTAATTTATCAATCTACTGAACGATTGGTTGTGGTTCTTCTTCTTCGACTGGTGGCAGTGTATTGCCTAGTACTGAGCGTTCTAGTAGTTCTGCGATGTCGTAAGTGCCGATTGTTTCTTCTACTTCTTTTGCTTTTGTACCGTCTGAAAGCATGGTTAAGCAATAAGGACAACCTGATGAGATCATGGTTGGGTTTACGGCAATTGCTTGCTCTGTACGTGCTACGTTTACACGGTTTCCAACATGTTCTTCCATCCACATCATACCGCCGCCAGCTCCACAGCACATGCCGGTTTCGCGTGTACGATCCATTTCCACAAGCTTGACGCCTGGGATGGCACGTAGGATTTCACGTGGTGGGTCGTATACGTCGTTGTAACGGCCTAAGTAACATGAATCATGGAACGTGATTGTTTCGTTGATTGCATGTTGCGGTTTCAAGCGGCCTTGTTGCACTAAGTCATATAGCATCTCGGTATGGTGAAGAACTTCTCCACTCCATCCGAAGTCTGGATATTCGTTTTTAAAGATATTGTATGCGTGCGGATCGATTGTGACAATTTTCGTTACGCCTGCTTTTTCAAACTCAGAAATATTTGATCCCGCTAGCTCCTGGAATAGGAATTCGTTCCCTAATCGACGTGGTGTGTCGCCAGAGTTCTTTTCTTTGTTTCCAAGAATCGCGAATTTCACGCCAGCTTCGTTCATTAAACGAGCAAATGCCACGGCGATTTTTTGTGAACGGTTATCGAATGAACCCATTGAGCCCACCCAGAATAAGTATTCAAATTCTTCGCCAGCTTTTGACACTTCTTTCACTGTTGGAATGTGCACGTCTGGACGTGCTTCACGCCAGTTTTCTTTTTCTTTACGGTTTAGCCCCCAAGGATTTCCTTGGCGTTCGATGTTTGTCATCGCACGTTGTGCATCTCCGTCCATACGTCCTTCCGTCATTACTAAGTAACGGCGAAGGTCGATGATGTGAGACACGTGCTCGATCATAACTGGACATTGGTCTTCACAGTTACGGCAAGTCGTACATGCCCAAAGCTCTTCTTCTGTAATAACGTCCCCGATCAATGCGGGGTTGTAAATATCTTCGATGACTGCACCATCCACACGAGCTGCCACTGCTAATTGGTTACCTTGCGTGTTAGCAAAGGCCATTGCAGGAACCCATGGTTTTTGCTGAGTCATGACAGCACCCGTATTTGTCAGATGGTTACGTAGTTTTGTAATCAAGTCCATCGGTGACAGCATTTTACCCGTTCCCGTAGCTGGACACATATTTGTACAACGTCCACATTCAACGCAAGCATATAAATCGATCAATTGCTTTTGTGATAAATCTTGAATCTTGCCGACACCGAATGATGCCTCTTCTTCTGCTTCTTCATCTTCAGCTTCTTCGAAATTAATCGGGCGAAGTTTTCCGACGTTATCTGTGCGGTTGAAGTACGTGTTTGCAGGTCCTGTAATTAAGTGGAAATGCTTCGATTGAGGCACATACACTAAGAATGTAAGCAGGAATAGTAAGTGAACCCACCACATGATATAGAAAATCGTGATAGCTGCTGTTTCAGGCAGGAATCCGAAAATAGTTGCTACTGAAGATGCAACTGGCTCTGCCCATGTTGCTGCGTGATCGTGCCAAATCATGCCCATTCCGTTTCCGACTAATACGGAAACCATTAATCCACCGATGAAGATTAGAACAAGTCCTGATTTCCATCCGCGTTTCAATCGCACTAATTTTTCAATGTAACGACGGTAGAATGCCCACACAACCGCAACAAGAATCATTAATGTGACGACTTCCTGGAAGAATGTGAATGCCGGATACAATGGACCTAACGGTAAATGTGACCCTGGCTTCAAGCCTTTCCAGATAAAATCGATTGCCCCAAATTGTACAAGAAGGAATCCGTAGAAGAACATCACATGGATGATTCCGCTTTTCTTATCCTTCAATAATTTCTTCTGGCCAAAGACATTGACCATGATTTTTCGCATACGCTCTTTGAAATTATCTTCGAACTCTACTTTCTTACCGAGTTTGATGTATTCATAGCGTGTCTTCAGCAAATACGTGAAAAGACCGACTGCGTAAGCGGTTACAACTAAGAATAAAAACCAGTTTGCAATTAATAACGGGTTCATCGCTCTCTCCCCTTCCCTTTGTTAAAATCAGTTATTTGTTATTATTCTAATAACATCAGTTTAGTAGATTGATGGTATGTTGTCGATGTTAACTTTAAGTTTAAAACTGAATGAGCATTCAGTCAATAGAAAATCTATAGAACTTTCTGGCAAGTCACTTTTCTTTCTCTCAAATAAAAAACGCAATCTCTAGCAGCTGTTTAAGCTGTTGAAGATTGCGTTTTTTGTATCGCTTTGACTGTACATTCGAAGACTCCTCGGCCAATCACTTTACCAAGTTCGGTGACGGGGCCAGCGTACGGATAGCTTTGTCCTTGTTGTGTAGCCGCAACGAGTAAACTGTCCGTTGGCGTACCTGTCGCGAGTGTTCCGGTGAATGGATCAAGGATCTGTTGCTCGTATAGAGCCTTTGTCTTGGCTTCCGTTGCCGTAATCATCGCTTGAATAAAAGCTTCTTCGGAAAGATTTCCGTTGATGATGATCCATGTGTTAATGGTTCCCACTGGCGCTTGTCGGTCCTGCTCGAATGATTTGGAAACGTCGATGGCATTTCCGACACCTGCCGTAACAGCGATGGTGATGCTACCAAATTCCATCGGGTAATCGGCAATTTCCACATTGCTCGGAGAAATGGCGGTCATCATGCCTACCGTGTCTGTTGGAATGAAACCGTGAGTTTGCAGGTACGAGAACATATCAGCGGCAATGTTTTCATGGTCATAGGTAGGCGGGACGCACCGGTTGATGAATGTCCGATACCAACCGGAACCTGCATTGACGACAGCCGATGAGACGGTTTTGAGTGGATGTGCGGATTGCAGCAGCACGTATTCATCTTCTATACGGAAGTTGCTTTTATTGACCCAAAAATCGGTCTGAAGCTTTTGCACGTTTGGCATGAGTGTAATTTGCGGCTTCGGTTGCTCAGGGTGTGGATGGGTACTGACCCGTGCTTTGTAGACGTTTTCGATTTGTTGGTCCTTTATGACGACGTGTGGTTCGCCAAGGTGTTTGATTGAGCCGTTTTCCATGAGCAACAGTCGGTCGCAATAAAGGGATGCGAGATTGATGTCGTGGAAGACGGAGATAATGGTCATTCCTTTTTCGATGCATTGCTTTTTGATGGTGTCGAGCAGTTGTGTCTGGTGTGCAATATCGAGATGGTTCGTCGGTTCGTCGAGCAATAGGAGTGGTGCTTGTTGCGCCGACGCTTGTGCAACGAAAACACGTTGTTGTTCACCACCTGATAGTTGGTCGAGTGATGTATGTTCGTATTTTAAAACATCCGTTAACTTCATGGCTTCCACGACGGCGGCTTCGTCTTCAGCTGACCAGGAAGAAAACCATCCTGTCTGATGCGGGTATCTGCCGAGTGACACCGTTTCGCGTACGCTATGGGTAAACGCATGCGCATGGAGTTGCGGCAACACGGCCATTTGTCTAGCCAGTTCTTTTGTTGAAAAAGTTTCGATTGCTGCACCATTTAGTGTGATGCTGCCCGTACGTGCGGGCAAAATACCACTGATGACTTTGAGCAAAGTCGATTTTCCGCTACCGTTCGGTCCTAGAATCCCAAGCATTTCACCTTTTTGGACTTCAAACGAAACGTCTTTCACAACAGGGACTTCCAGATAGCCGCCTGATAATTGATGAATGTGCAACATCTTACATCCCTCCTGTTCGGCGTTGATTGAAGAAAATAAAAGCGAATACCGGTGCGCCGATAAATGCCGTAATCACACCGATTGGCAGTTCCGTAGGTGAGATGATGGTTCTGGATACGAGATCACAAACAATGAGCAATGTCGCTCCGTTTACTAAAGATAACGGGAGCACGTGGCGATGATCTGCCCCCCACAACAAGCGGACAATGTGAGGGACGACAAGACCGACAAATCCGATGGTACCGGATACTGCCACTGCAGCCCCCGTCACCATGGATCCTCCGATCAAGATCATCATTTTACGTTGTTTTACATTGACGCCTAAATGTTTGGCGCGTTCTTCTCCAAACAGCATTGCATTCAGTTCACGACGGCTCACCCACATTAAGATGGAACCGATAATCATGAAAGGTAAGGCCATGTTCACGTAATCCCAGCCACGCATGGAAACACTTCCAAGTAACCAGCCGATGATTTGTCGCAGTTCTTCCCCCGTCAAAGCAATCATCAGTGAAATGATCGAACCAAGAAAGGAGCTGAAGATGATGCCCGTCAAGATGATGGTTTCCATTTTCATGGAACGGTCTACGAGTTTAGCGAATCCGATTACGCCAAGCATCGTTAAAAATGCACCAAGCATGCTGAAGACAGGTAAGGTGAAGATGCCTAAAAACGGGATGGAAATGCTAAAAAATAATGTGATAACTGCCCCTACTGATGCACCAGATGAGATGCCAAGCGTGTATGGATCAGCGAGCGGGTTTTTGAGTAATCCTTGAAAAGCCGCTCCTGCAATGGCAAGTGAAGCACCTACCATTCCTGCCAGCACTACCCGCGGCATACGAATATTCCATAAAATATTCGCAGCACCCGCATCTGCCGAGCTGTTCCATAATGTAGATATGGGAATGGCTACCGTGCCAACCGTTACACCAAAACCGATTGACACGATAAGGGCTATGATTGACACAAAGTATGCCAAGATTTTTTTACTCACCGAAAGCCTCTGGGTAAATAGCTTTCGCTAATACTTCAAGTCCGTCTGCTAAACGTGGGCCCATGCGGCCTGTAAGATCTGCATCAACATCCGCAACTGCTTTGTTTTTAACAGCCGTGACGTCAGCAAAACCATTGCGTTTGAGGACTAAGTTTGTTGCATCTGGTGTATAGGCTCCGTATGTAGTCAAGATGACATCCGGATTGCGTTTCACGATTTCTTCCGGGTTCATTTTGACCCAGCCGTCTAAATCGGCGATTACGTTTTCTGCGTTAATCATTGTTAGCATTTCGTTCATAATCGTATTGCCAGCTGGCGAATAGATTTCAGGCTCAGGTGAAATTTCTACCAGCACGTTCTTTTTCGTTTCCACATTTGCCGTTTTTTCCTGGACGTCTTTCACTTTCGCTTTCATGTCTTCCACAATTTTCGTTGCTTCCGCAGATTTATTTGTTACTTTCCCGATTTCTTCAATTGTTTCGTATGTTGCGTCAAACGATTCAGCATTCGTCACTGTGTAAACTTGAATGCCCGCATCACGCAGTTGCGTAAGTCCTGCATCCCATGTTCCAAGAGCTGATTCATGTGCCAATACGAGGTCCGGGTTTAAGCTAATGATTTTTTCTACGTTGAATTCCATGCCACCAATTTTTTCTTTTGATGCAGCTTCTTCTGGGTAATTATCGAAATCGGACACCCCGACAATTTCTTCTTCCAAACCAAGTGCATAAAGAATTTCTGTATTACTTGGAATCATGGAAACGATTGCTTTTGGCGGTTCTTCCAATGTGATTTCATTGTCCGTTACGTCTTTTACGGTAAGTGGGAATTTCGTTTCTTTCCCTTGTTCCGTTTCCGGTGTTGCGTCTTCTGCAGGTTTTGCTTCTTCCTGCCCACAAGCAGTCAGTAGGATCGCCACAAGTGCTGTTGCGACCCATAGTTGCCAAATCTTCTTCATTGTTGATTTCCTCCTTGATGTGAATGTTTTTGGACATAAAAAAATCCTCCGCGTTTAGTCGGAAGATGGCTGGTTGAATAAAGGCTTTGCTAATTAAGCGCAAGCTGATTCACACCATTCCTATCCTCGTAGGTTTGCGGGTGTTGCGCACGTAGGCAGGTCTCCTGGCTTGTGATCAGTGGTTAGCGCGTCTTCCCAAAGCAATGTTTGCTTCAGTGACTTCATGCGCTTTCCTCTCACATACAGTGGCGGGACCGCGTCGGATTTGAACCGACTTCCCTTTTAACTCTGCGATTGAAGCAGAGCACCTTCGTGTTGGGGCTATGTAATTCATTTTTCATTATACATGATTTGTGTTTGGTGTCGAGGGGATTTTATGAGGTGGGTTGGTTAGAATGCTTGAATGCATGCCGAAACTGCAGATATCGGGAGAAGTTGTTTGGATATCGAGAAAAATTCGGGGTGAGAGGAGAACCCGAATTGCCTTGGTTGTAATAATCGGCGGTGACGGTTTGGCCCCCTCTATTTAGACACCATCTTTAAAAATTAAAGACTAATCTTTTGTGAATGGCCATTATTTTCTTGAAAACGTCTTAAAAACTGGCAAGGTGAAAGATAATTTAAACTTCCAT
>NZ_JAMKBJ010000020.1 GCF_027563315.1 Paenisporosarcina quisquiliarum | reverse complement strand
ATTATTAGAAAAGAGTTCAAAGAAAAGAGTGATGAAAATATTTTTCATCACTCCAAAGATAGTTTAAGCGTTGATATAGCAACATTCATAGAGGGAGGCTCACGGACCGCCCGCGGAAAGCGTCCGCCTGTAACGGAATCCATTATTATGATATGAAAAGGGGCTGTCCTTAAAAGTCTACTAATATGACTTTTGAGACAGCCCCTACTATTTGCTTTATACACGTTGAATTTATAGTCTATCAATATTCCTTATATGGCACATCCAGCTGTACTAACTTTTGATATATTTTACTTTGAACTTCAGCATTCACAAGCCCAGAAACTAAAAACTCAAATGTATATCCATCCTTGAACTCAAAGATATACTTTTCATCACGGTCTAAATCTTCGTCATACATCTCGTGTGATACACTCGCAAGTTCTCCCCAATTGTATAATGCATTAGATCCCCACACGGGATTATATTCAATATAGTCCTGATGTAAATAGACGTAATTTTGAACTCCTTGACTAAACATAAAGATGAACCCAATAAAAACGATTATGCCCGTGATCGAATTAAATAAGACTGATCTTGAAAAATACATGACACAAAACAACACAATGACAACTAAAAATGCTAAAGCATACATCACCATACTGGTACTTAAAGGAATAAAAACTATTTTGTCACGAGAGTCAGATATGGTTAAGGAAACAATCATAGGAGTAATCAAAATGACAATTGGCGCTATGATCAATAAAAGCAGAGCGAAAATCCAGTATAAACTTTTGCGTTCATAGTCCATTGAAATAAATACCCCCTCATTAATTTCAGTTTACCACAATTACTAGAAAAATTTGTAAAAATTACAATTCCTATATTCAAAGGCTTTTTATATACAACAAAACCTTGGCACTTCTGCCAAGGTCTTCATTTTATCTTTCAATTAACACCGCACGGACAGGACTTCCATCTGCTCCTTCAATTTTTAAGGGCAGTGCAATTAATTGATAGGTATCTTCTCTAACTTCATCCAATACAAGTCCTTCTAATATGTAGCGACCTGCAGTTCCTAAAGCGTGATGCATCGGCAAGTCTTTGCTTGTAATTGCATCAACTGAAGGCAAATCGACTCCAAACAAAGTTACTCCGTTTTCAACCATCCACTCCACAACATCGACATCAAAGGCTGGAATTTCTTCCGGGAAGACATCTCTTTGCTGCCAGGCATTTGTTCGAAAAAGAACAGCTTTTGCTTCTCCAGGTGTTAGTCCTTTCAAAACTTCTTTTGAGATGAGGTCTTTTCCGCTCACATCAACCACAATCGCCTCGACGATATAGTTTTCCAATGGAAGTTCGTGAACCTTTTCCCCATTTTCATCAAAGTGAAAAGGCGCATCAATATGGGTACCGATATGTGTACTCGTCGTAATTTGTCCAACGTTTACCGAACCACTCTGTTCCTTTGTCCAGTTAACATGAAATTGGAAAGGCGTATCTCCTGGCCATTCTGCCACGTTCTTATTCAATAACATCGAAATGTCGTGAATTTTCATTTAAGCCACCACGTTTCGTTCATTTGAAAACGTTTTGTATGTCTCTTCAACCATAATCGTTTTTAAGCGTTGAACCATTTCCCAAACATCTTCAAAACTTGAATAGAAACTGATTGGCGCTAGTCGGATAATATCTGGTGCTCTGAAATCAGGAACGACATTCGCTTCTTTCAATGCCTTACAAATTCGAGCAGCTTCAGGATGTGCCAGAGCAATATGACCACCTCTGGATTCGTCTGCAAGCGGCGTGACATCAACAAAATCAAATGACCCTACTTCCGCTTGAATCAAATCTCGTAAATATTTAGTTAATGCAAGGGATTTCGAACGGACAGCGTCCATCCCTGCTTCTTCAAAAAGCTCAACACTTCCGCTAAGAGGAGCAGTACTGAATAAATTAGGGGTCCCGATTTGATAAGCTCCCGCTCCGTTCGCTTTTGTGAAGTCATGGGACATATCAAATTGTTTCGTTTTATCTGAACCGAACCAACCTGCAAGACCTGGTAGCTCATGATGATGACGTTCGTGAATATAGAGCCCTCCTGTCCCACCAGGACCACTGTTCATGTATTTATAATGGCACCAAATTGCAAAATCCACTTGATCGTTATGTAATTGGTGTGGAACCGACCCGATAGAATGAGCCAAATCAAAGCCTACTAAGATTCCTTTTGCATGCGCCATTTCTGTTATACGTTTCAAGTCCAACAATTGACCGCTTCGATATAATACGGAAGGCAACATTAGAATAGCAACGTCATCCGTCAGCATTTCTTCAATTGCCTCCAGTGTCAATGTATACCCATCTTCACTTTTCACTTTACGCATCGATACCGCTGGATCTAGTCCACGCAATTTCAAGTGGCTTTCTACCGCATATATATCAGAAGGGAAATTCAGTTCGTCCACGACAATGACAGATTTTTCAGGTGTCGGGTGGAACAAAGTAGAAAGCATTTGGTGAATATTCACGGTAATGGAGCCAGTGACCATCACTTCATTTCCGTTTGCACCGACTATTTTGGCCACGCGTTCACTAAGCTTTTCCGGATAGGTAAACCAAGGATCTTCTCCTTCTGTCCACCCATCAATCCCTCTTTCACGCCAGCTTGCTACCAATTTTTCTAGCGTTGCTTCTGAGCGCTTTGACATGAGCCCCAAAGAGTTTCCATCCATATATAGTTGATTCTCTGGTAAGTAGAATTCATTTTTAAAAGTGCGCATTCTATCCTGCTGGTCCATCTCTTTTGCATATTGCACAGTCGTATCCAAAGCCATCTCTCCCTTTTATCCAAACATAGCAAAGCTCAAAGCACCTAAAATTGCAGTGATAATGACGACAATCCAAGGTGACAGTTTATAAAATACTAACAGAGTAAAGGAAATTAACACAATGACAAAATCAATCGGGTCATGTACCGCACTCGTAAAGACTGGGTCATATAAAGCTGCCAATAATATTCCTACTACAGCCGCATTTACACCTTTTAATGCCGCTTGAATTCTAGGTTTCGTACGAATCACTGCCCAAAATGGCAACGTTCCCACCACAAGTAAGAAAGATGGTAAAAACATGGCAACCACGGCAATCGCCGCTCCAGAAAAGCTACCCATAATTTGCCCCAAGTAACCAGATAACGTAAACAAAGGACCTGGTACAGCTTGTGCAGCTCCATAACCGGCAATGAATGCTTCTGATGACATCCAGCCAGACGGTACAACTTCTCGTTCAAGCATCGGCAAGACTACATGCCCTCCACCGAAAACGATTGAGCCGACTCGATAGAATATATCAAAAATTGCATACCAGACAGCTTGTACAAATGGTCTGAAAACAGGCAATAGAATCAGTAGTCCAAAGAACAGAATCCATGCGATAATTCCTGTTTTCTTGCCGAAAGTCAATGGCATTTCCACAGCATCTGGGGCTTTTTCATTTTTGTAATAAATGACTCCAAAAACACCAGCCAATAGGATGATCAGGATTTGTCCCCACGCTGTTGGAATTAAAAGTGTGGCAGAGGCGGCAATCATGGCGACGGTAAGTCTTGGGCGATCAGGTGTTAACGATTTTCCCATTCCCATCAAAGCATGTGCAACAACAGCAACAGCAACGATTTTCAGCCCCTGAATCCAACCACTTTCAAATGAACCTGTTTGCATAATAATCCAGGCAAAGGCCATTAGTAGGAAGACTGATGGTAGCGTAAAACCAATCCAAGATAAAATCCCACCGAGTAATCCACCACGTAACATGCCGATTGATATCCCTACTTGTGAACTGGCTGGACCAGGCAAGAACTGGCATAAGGCCACCAGGTCTGCATACAGTTTGTCATCCAGCCATTTTCTCTTTTGTACATACTCATCTCTAAAATAGCCGAGATGTGCTGCCGGTCCTCCAAAGGATGTTAAACCAAGTTTGGTTGAAGCGGACAGGATTTCAAGATAACGGCCCTTTTTTGTTTTTTCCATTATTACATCACTCCTTCACATATAAGTCTCTTCTTATATGATACAAAAAGAACAAACGCGTTTAAAGGATTAATACGTATAGAAAGTAATATTTGTCTTTTATACGCGAGTAAATTATTATTATAGGTATTAACTATTTTTTAGAAAACAGGAGGTGTACACTTTGTTCTCCCCCTCATTCGGGTCTGGAACAAAGGAATTCTTTGGACATAGCCATACGATTGACAGCATTTGCTGTCTTAATCGCCTTTACGGCATTCTTCGTTGCAAGTGAGTTTGCTATTGTAAAAGTGAGATCTACCCGCATCGATCAATTGATTGCGGAAGGAAATAAACGTGCGATATCTGCAAAACGTGTCATTTCAAATTTAGATGAATATTTATCAGCCTGTCAGCTGGGTATTACAATGACCGCATTAGGTCTCGGTTTACTTGGAGAACCTACTGTCGAGCTATTATTACATCCACTATTTGAGCGTTTCGAGCTAAGCGATAGCATGTCGAATATCCTTTCTTACGGAATTGCGTTCTCATTCGTAACATTTTTGCACGTAGTTGTCGGTGAATTGGCACCGAAAACGTTAGCCATTCAAAAAGCGGAACAAGTTGCCTTGTTTACAGCGAAACCATTGATTTGGTTCTACCGCATCATGTATCCAATTATTAAATTCTTGAATGGTTCCGCTCGAGCACTTACAGGCTTATTTGGCTTAAAGCCGGCTTCTGAATCAGAACTGGCACATACGGAAGAAGAGCTTCGTATGATCCTATCGGATAGCTTGAAAAGTGGCGAGATTAACCAATCTGAATATAAGTTTGTAAACAAGATTTTTGAATTTGACGATCGGATTGCCAAAGAAATCATGGCTCCCCGTACCGAGATGAGCACCATTGATAAAGATACAACTCTTCGCCAGGTGTTCGACCAAGTAAACGTCGAACAATACACGCGTTATCCAGTTACAGATGGCGATAAGGATCACGTAATCGGTCTTGTTAATATGAAGAACTTATTGACTGCTTATATTAAAGATACGGAAAATATAAATCGACCGGTCATTGATTATATGCAACCAATTATTCGTGTCATTGAAACAATTCCAATTGGTGAATTATTATTGAAAATCCAACGCGAACGAATTCATATGGCCGTATTGATGGATGAATATGGTGGAACATCCGGACTCGTGACCATCGAAGATATTCTTGAAGAAATTGTCGGAGATATCCGGGATGAGTTTGATAATGATGAATTGCCTGAAGTTCAAAAACTTGGCGATCACCATTATATACTGGATGCCAAAATCTTAATTGAAAATGTCAACGATATTCTGGGCATCGACATTGATGAAGAAGATATCGACACAATCGGTGGTTGGTTCCTGACTAAACATTTTGAAGCCATTAAAGGTGAAAAAATAATTGAACAAGGATACGAATTCACGATTAAAGATATGGAAGGTCATCACATACTGTATCTTGAAGTCATTAAGTTAACTAAACAAGAAATCGATGATATGATTGAAGAAAAATTAGAAAGAAACGACTCTCACTAAGAGGGTCGTTTTCTTATGTGTGAAAGTTTTGCAAGGAGGAAACAAATTGGAGCTATATACACATTTACGCGAAGGGGAAAAAGGTGCTTGGATAAGCATCGGTACCTATTTAATTCTGAGCGCTATTAAATTGACTATCGGATATATCGGTACTTCCGAAGCGTTAAAAGCAGATGGTCTCAATAATTCTACGGACATCGCCGCTTCCATTGCCGTCTTAATCGGACTTCGAATTTCACAAAAGCCCCCCGATCAAAATCATCATTATGGTCATCTTCGTGCCGAAACAGTCGCTTCCCTTGTCGCCTCCTTTATTATGGCTGCTGTCGGATTACAAGTATTAATCAATGCAGGAAAAAACCTGTTTAACCCGGTTCACGAAACACCATCCCTGTTGACGGCATTTGTAGCCGCAGGAAGTGCCATCGTGATGTATGTCGTGTATCTTTACAATTTACGGTTGGCTAACCGAATCAATAGCTCCGCTGTACGAGCAGCAGCGTATGATAACCGCTCAGATGCACTCGTCAGTATTGGAACAACCATCGGGATATTGGCTGCTATTTTCGGGTTACCTATACTGGATTCAATAACGGCCATTTTGGTTGGACTTCTAATTATGAAAACGGCTTACAATATATTCAATGAAGCGGTACATACGCTGACCGATGGTTTTAATGAAGATGAGGTGGAAACACTTTCAGTGCTCGTTCGAAAAGTACAGGGTGTCATTCACTTAGAGGATTTCAAAGGACGAATGCATGGAAATCTAATGTTGGTTGATTTAACGGTCACAGTTGATCCATCATTAAATGTAGTGGAGAGTCATCGCATCACAGAAGAAATAGAAAAGAAAATACATTTAGTAAAGCCTTTCTGCATGGTTCTGGTTCACATTGAACCTCATATCGAGTCAGTTAAACAAACTTAGCATTTCTAAGTGAATTGGGATGTATATAAAAAAGGCAGGGACGGCCACTTCGCTTTCCGTGGGCTTGGCTTCAGCCACCTTCGGGGGTCTTCAGCTCAAGCTATTCCCACAGGAGTCTTCGTGGCCGGCCCTGCCCTACCTTAAACTATAAAAAAACAAGCCACGGTTTTACCTTTTTACCATCTACTATCTTCTGACATGTTTAATCGATTTTTATTAACTTAAGATTTAGCCTATAGTCAAAATCAATTTTCTGATTAAGTTGTAATAAAAAATTGCAGAAACGTTCTCTCTTTTTTCAATTTGAATGACGAAAACCTGCTGTCTATCCATATAAACAAATTAAAACCGCCATCTCGGCGGTTTTTTCTTTTTAACTTATTCTGTTTCTTCTTCCATTTCCTCTTCTACATCTTCATCCATGTTATCTTGATCTTCACCGTCACCACATGCTCCTAGTAATCCTACTGTAAGGAATGCTGCTGCTCCAATTTTCCACCATTTTTGACCGGCAATTGAATTTTTCATCATTTCAAATTCCTCCAATTTTTTAAGGTATAGTGAATCAAATAACTTATTAGTAAGATACCCATTCATTACACTTAATTAAACATGGCAAATATTTATTTCAGAATAGGGGCAAATTTCTCATATATTTGATTGACTTTTTGAATATGATTTTGTTATGGTTAAAATATTAAAAGGAAAGCAGGTGAGGTATTATGTCAAATTCAATTGAGAATGTAAAAATGCGAATGGGCATGTTCCAGGTATCTCATCACACGTATGCTTTCTAACAAGTAGAACGTTTCTTTTGTGATGTGTATGAACCGTGACTGCCTTTTCGCAGCCACGGTTTTTTTAATTTCTTAAGAAAATACAACTGGAATTAAGCGCATCTGGCGCATTCCAATTTTCTTATACACACAAATCAGGAGGAATACACATTGAAAACAGTAAACACATTGAAAACAATAAAAAATTACGGTTGGAACGACGCTTGGGATGTGAAATGGGCTGACCAATCGACGAATGAGAAATTGCAAGCTTGCGTTATAGGACGCGTATTACTGGAACATAAGCATATGTACAGAGTAGTAACTGATGAAGGCGAATGGCTAGCTTCCCTATCAGGTAGTTTCAAACACCAGGCACAGGAACGTCGTGACTATCCTGCTGTCGGTGATTGGGTTGCGGTAGAAAAAATGCCTGGAGAAGAGAAAGGGATCATTCGAAACATACTTCCAAGAACATCTATTTTTTCCCGAAAAGTAGCTGGAGATACAACGGTTGAACAAATTGTTGCAGTAAACGTGGATATCGTCTTTCTCGTCATGTCATTAAACCTAGACTTTAACCTCCGACGATTGGAACGATATTTAGTTGCAGCCTGGGATTCAGGTGCGAATCCTGTCATCGTCTTAACGAAAAAAGATGTCTGTGATGATCCCCAATTTTATGTTGATCAAGCGGAATCAGTTGCCTTTGGAGTTCCGATTCATGTCGTGAGCAGTGTTACTGGTGAAGGCATTGAGGAGCTGCAGGACTTATTGAAAGACGGAAAAACGGCTGCTTTGCTGGGTTCCTCAGGTGTTGGTAAATCTTCTTTGACCAATGCTCTCTGCGTTGAAAATGTCATGGTTGTTCAAGAAATTCGAGAAGATGATGACAAAGGACGCCATACGACAACACATCGAGAACTATTCCGAATGCCTGGAGGCGGTTTGTTAATTGACACACCAGGTATGCGCGAGTTTCAAATGTGGGATAACAGTGAAAGTCTTGATACAGGGTTCCAGGACGTGGAGCAATTCGCTAGTGATTGTCGTTTCACAGATTGCCAGCACGACGGGCAACCCGGTTGTGGGGTACAGGAAGCACTCGATAATGGGGCACTGACAAGGGAACGCTTTGCAAGTTATGAAAAATTAAAACGCGAACTTGCCTACATGGAGCGAAAAGCAGATGCTGCCGCCCAAAAAGCGGAACGCGGAAAATGGAAACAAATCACGAAAGATATGCGAAAAAGACCTGCTAAAAAAAGATAACAAATATGGCCAGCCTTTATTTCGAAGGTTGGCTTTTCTATATGAGATAAATCTTGATGATTTTTTAAAGTTGGAGGTACATATATGATTTCACAAGCGCTCGTTTTACATGGAAACCAAATATTAATGGTGAAACAATATGTACAAAGAGGAGATATCGTTTGGAATTATCCAGGCGGGGGAATCGATGAAAATGAAACTCCTGAAGAAGCCTGCATTAGGGAAGTAAAGGAAGAAACAGGATACGATGTGGAAATAATAAAATTAATTTTTAAATCATCCAATAAGTTTACGTACGTTGCAAAGGTTATTGGCGGCGAACTTTTTCTTGATACGAATAATGAATGCAATAAGGATATTATAGATGTTTCTTGGGTGTTAATTGATGAAGTAGATATGTTCGATACATATACAGCCCCTTTATTAAAAATGCTACTTGATGAACTCAATTAAATTTTCACTATCCAAAGGCTTAATTGAAAAAACCGCCTCCATTATAGGAATGCGGTTTTTATCATGATTAAGTAATTTGATGTGCTTTGATTTCTTGACCGATTCGTGCGTACATTTTCAGTTCTTCAATTAAGCCATCAACTTGTTCAGCCGCTTCTTTTACAAGTCCATCAGTGTCATAGTCGAATGTACTCGGATCAAGGACCAATTGTCGGGGAATCGCATTGGCATAAACGCCTCGCATCACTGTTCGCATATTATTCAAGCAATTAATTCCACCTTTACCTCCACCGGCGATGGCAAGTAAGCCGACTGGTTTATGTAGAAACTGTGTGCTGCCCAGGAAATCCAATGCATTTTTCAGCGCACCACTCATGGCACTATGATATTCAGGTGATAACAGTAATACTGCATCTGCTTCCAGAACTGCTTGACGTAAAGATTTTACAACCGGCTCATTAGCTTGTTCTTCTTCTCCTGTGTACATCGGCATTTCCATTACGCTCAAATCCATCGTATGGAATCCATAAGTACGTTCGATAAATCGTGCAGCAATGGCAGTTCGACCATGTTTCCGTGGTCCCCCACTTATAACTAAAATTTTCATGTTTATTCTCTCCTTTTACAATCCGCTCGGTTCAGTTAGTCCGTGTTTTACTGCATAAAGGGCAGCTTGCGTGCGGTCTTGTACGTGTAGTTTTGAAAAAATATTGGATATATGGGTTTTGACTGTCTTTTCCGTGACAAACAATGAAGAAGCGATCTCTCTATTGCTTTTCCCTTTTGTCAGCTCAGATAAAACATCTTGCTCTCTTGGTGTCAAAGGATATAACTTGTGTGGTGGTTCAATTTGCGGTTCTCTAACTTTCATGAGTTCGGAAGTAGCCCGTGGATGCAATGTATTTTCTCCACGCATCAATTTGCGAATCGATTCCACCAAATCGTCAGGCTCAATATCTTTCAATTGATAGCCAGCTGCCCCAGCTTCAATGGCAGGAATGACGTGATCACGATCTGAAAAACTCGTTAGCATTAATACTTCCGTCTGCGGATGCTGTTCTTTAATTTTTTTCGTGGCTTGAATGCCATCCATAATTGGCATGACTAAATCCATTAACACAATGTCCGGTCTCAGGCTCGCTGTCATATCCACAGCCTCTTGCCCATTCGTTGCTTCGCCGATAACATCCATATCTTTTTGTGTCTTCAAGAAAAATAATAAACCGCGTCGCACCACATGGTGATCATCCGCAATCAGCACTCTTATCATGCAGATTTCCTCCTTAATATGGCAAACGGATCAACAGCTCCGTTCCTTTTTCAATTTCACTGACCCAATCTACCGAACCTCCAGCTGCCTGGGCACGATCTTTCATGCTCTGTAAACCGATAGAAGGGATTCGTACATTTGTATCCATTTGAAATCCGCATCCTTCATCTTTTAAGACGAGTAACATATCAGTTGGTGTCACAGTAATGAATAATTCCGCTTCCTGTACACCCGCATGTTTCCGGACATTATTTAATCCTTCCTGTGCTATGCGGAACAACGTTTCTTCAATGCGTGAGGGTAGATTTATAACGCCAGTTACGTTTACTTTCAATGTCAATCCCAGCATTTCGGCATAGCCCTTTATTCCTTCCACTAAACCGGTTTCCAGACCCTTAGGTCGCAATTGCCAAATAAGTGCACGCATTTCAGTCAACGCTTCCTGCGTTAAATGCTGGATTTCACGAAACGTTTCTTTCACTTCGGTTTGCTCCGCCATTACACTTCCGCCTCGCGCAGTTAAAGTTACTGAAAACAACAGCTGATTCACTGAATCGTGTAAGTCACGTGCCAATCGATTACGTTCTTGAACCAGTGCCATTTCCTGTTCTTGTTTTGTCAGCACGATACGTTTGATTGCTGATCCCATTTGAAAAGCTACCGACTCTAGTAATGCCAGTTCATCATCTGTAAACGCTACCGTATGAGGTGAAGCAACGTTCAGTAAACCAAATCTTTCCTGACCAGATTGCAACGGTACAGTTGCATGGTGGGTAATGCCTCCATGATCTTCTATTTTCGCATCTATGGCACTTTCAATTCGCTGACACTCAATCATGTTAGTTGCTTTTTTAAGTTCCCCATTGCGAAACTTGGAAACACACCAGCAGCCGCCTTTTTGCAGGTATCGACAACTATCGTGTTCCAGAGCATTTGGGAGATTTTCATGTACAATCAATTGATGTTTTCCTTTTTTATTAATAAAGAAAATCCATCCTGTTTCAAACTGCGTCCCAGCTAAAAATTTTCGTAATGCGCCCTGTAGCATCGGTGTCATTTCAGTTTCTTCATTTAACAATTCTGCGATTTCTTTGAGTAAACCGATATTTGAATGTTCATTAGATTGCATACAGTCGCCTCCACTCATACCTTCATTATATCTCTTATCATACCATCCGTTTTCATGCATTGGCATGATGATCGTTTCATACTTTTGACTGAAAATGCTTAATCTTGCAGCGTTCTCCACAAGTAAAATGTGGCATAAGCGCGCCAACCGCGCCAATTTTCAGCCCATCTTTCAATTTCTTCTAAACTCGGTTTTTGTGATTCATTGCGCACTTTTTTCAGGGCATTGTGTAATCCAACGTCCGCTAGAGGAAAAGCATCCGGATGCCTGAAACAACGCATAATCACGTAATTGGCTGACCATTTTCCTATTCCACGGATGGCTATCAATTTGGCTTCCATTTCAGATAACGACAAACCGATAAACTGCTCTTTATATAAATAATCTGAAGCCATGAGCTCGGCAACACCTATGACATATTCTGCTTTTCGTTGAGTAAAAGAAAGAGCTCGCAAATCCTCCACTGACAAAGAGGAAATTCTCTCTGGTGAAGGAAATAGCCAATACGTCATTCCATCATGACAAATGGATTCACCATAGGTCGTAACGAGTTTTTGTTTTAAGGCATAGGCCACGTGCAAACTAATTTGCTGACCCATAATCGACCAGCAAAGCGCTTCAAATAAGTCCTCAACACCAATAATTCGAAGCCCTTTATAGGCGGAAACAACGCCATTTAATATTTCATCATCTTCGGCTAGTGAATAAAAAGGCTGTAAATCTCTAGATAGATCAAACCATTCCTCCACATATGTAGCAGATGCCTCTGTCACATGATCACTGACAGTATTCAATTGTGGGAATGTAATTACGAGCTCATTATGTATGAATGACACTCGAATCAAAATAATTTCATGATTGATTCGAATCGCTTTTGATACCGAGTTATTTTCGCTATGAACGTGGTGCAATATTTCTCTGTTATTGCGTCCTAAATACAATAGCAAGTCGTTCCAATTAACATCGTCAACTGACTTTCTCATTGCATTTCCTTGTCGTTTCCACATATAAATTCCTCCTATCAACAAAACCCCATTAGCTTTTACGCTAATAGGGTCTTCTATTACAGGCCGAAACGCTCGTCCATGTCTGCAGTGAATTGAGTTTTGATACAATCAAGTTTTTTCTTACTGTCAGCTTCAGTAGGACCTGTCACACCAATATAGTATTTAATTTTGGGCTCCGTACCACTTGGTCTGACACAAACCCATGACCCATCTTCTAAGAAGTATTTCAATACGTCCGCTTGTGGCAAAATAAGCTTTTCATCTTTGCGACCATCAACGAAACTGCGTGTTTGCGTTAAATAATCTTCCTGCGACGAAATCGCAATGCCTGCTACTTCTGTCAAAGGTTGATCTCGCAAGCTGGTTAGCAGATTTTTGATTTCACGAGCACCATCTGCTCCTTTTTTCGTCACTGAAACAAGTCCTTCGAAATAATAGCCATGTCTTTCAAACAAATCATACAAGACGTCAAGTAGTGTTTTCCCTTGCATTTTGTAGAAAGCGGCTGCTTCAGTGATGGCTAAGACGGTTTGAATCGCGTCTTTGTCTCGTGCAAAAGGTTTAATTAAGTAGCCATAGCTTTCCTCATAGCCAAACAGGAATGTAAACTCATTCGTTTCATTATATTGCTGAATTTTTTCACCAATAAATTTGAATCCGGTCAACACATCTTCTGTCGATGAACCATGATATTCAGCGATCACTCGACCAAGATCAGAAGTCACAATGGTTTTGAACACTCGTCCATTTGCCGGCATGTTTCCTGCTTCTTTTAATTGCGTCAATAAATATTCGATTAAAATGGCACCTGTTTGATTTCCTGTCAATAATAAGTAGCTGTCACCATTTTGAACGGCCACACCTACACGGTCTCCATCTGGATCAGCCGTGATTAATAAATCCGCTGATGTCTCTTTACCTTGTGTCATAGCCATTTCAAATGCACTGGCTTCTTCCGGGTTCGGAGACTTCAAGGTTGGGAATTCGCCATTCGGCTCCATTTGCTCCTCGACGAAAGTAAAGTTATCGTAACCCGCACGTTTCATCAAACTGCGGATTGTCGAGCCCGATGCACCATGAAGAGGAGAAAAAACAACCGTTAAATCATTTTTCCCAGTCAGGTCCTGATGGTGTTGAATGGATGTAACACTTTCAAGATAACTCTCGTCCAGTTCCTGTCCAACCAATTGAATCATTCCGGTTTGTTTTAAGAGGTCAACGTTCCCCGCTTCGACTGCCAGCTCATCTCCTACTTGCTGAACAAAAGAAATCACCGCTTCAGCATCTGCCAAATTGAGTTGCGCACCGTCTTCCCCATAAACTTTATAGCCATTATATTCAGGGGGATTATGACTTGCAGTTACCACAATTCCCATATAGGCTCCCAGTTCCCTTACACTGAACGATAATTGTGGGGTCGTCCGGGGTTCTTCATATAAATAGGCTTTAATTCCATTTTTAGCAAAAGTACTTGCTGCTTCCAAAGCAAACTCAGGAGATTTTCTGCGACTGTCATAGGCGATGACGATTCCTTTTTTCATTGCTTCTGCGCCTGCTGCTTTTACATAATCAGCAACCCCTTGGGAAGCCTTACGTACTGTGTATGTATTCATACGGTTTGTGCCAGCACCAATCTCACCGCGCATACCGCCTGTCCCAAATTCCAAATCTTTATAGAAGGCGTCCTCAAGACGTTTTTCATCCTTGGCCATTGCAGAAAGTTGTTCTTTCAACTCAGGCTCCAATTGATCAAAGGCAAACCATTTTTCAGCAGTTTGTTGATAACTCAAATTAATTCCCCCATAAAACTCATTAATAATGTCACTCGATCTTATAATTAAAAGCTTCAAGCGCCAGCTCTCGGGCCACAAGGGTCAGGGAGTGGCGCTTTGCACTTTTCTATCAGCCTTTTTTGTACTCGATACGATACACATCATGACGACGGTCTTTTAATTGCTTGACGGTACCATCTTGACGCTGACGTCGTAAAATCTCTAAGTCCACGTCACCGATTAACACCATTTCCAAGTTCGGGTTTGTTTCTCCAACAATTCCATCACGAGCAAATTCAAAGTCAGATGGCGCATAAATACCTGACTGCGCATATTGAATATCCATATTTTCGGTTTGAGGTAAGTTACCAACAGTACCCGATATAACTGTATAGATTTGATTTTCAACCGCGCGGGCCTGTGCACAATATTTCACACGTAAATAACCTTGTCGATCTTCCGTACAGAAAGGTGCGAATATAATGTTAGCACCCATGTCCGTTGCAATACGCGCAAGTTCAGGGAATTCAATATCATAACAAATTTGAATTGCAATTTTTCCGCAATCGGTATCAAAGACACGGACAGTATCTCCCGCACTGATTCCCCACCATTTTCGTTCATTAGGTGTGATGTGAATTTTATACTGCTTTTCAATTGATCCGTCACGACGGAATAAATACGCGATGTTGTAAATCTCATCATCTTCTTCTTTAACGAAATGGGAACCACCAATAATATTGACGTTGTAGCGGACAGCCAAATCGGTAAATAATTCGATATATTGTGGCGTGAATTCAGTCAATCGACGAATCGCGCGACTTGGTGACGGTTCATTTAAAAATGACATTAACTGAGTCGTGAAAATCTCAGGGAATACCACAAAATCAGAATGTGCATCCGACGCTACGTCTACAAAGTACTCACATTGATTTGCTAAATCATCAAAAGATTCAATAGCACGCATCATGTACTGTACGACACAGATACGGACCGGATAGCTAGTTTTGAAATGGCGTTTTGACATAGGTTTATAGTCAACATTGTTCCATTCCATCAAAGTCGCATATTTGCCTGAAGCCGTATCGTCCGGTAAGTAATTCGGGTTAATACGCATAAGCGTGAAACCATTCATGATTTGGAATGTCAGAACAGGATCATAAATTTTGTGACGTGATACAGCATCCACATACTCACGTGGCATCATTTCATCTGAGTGTTTGTGATAATTTGGAATACGTCCACCTATAATGATGGATTTCAAATTAAACTGACGGGCGATTTCTTTACGCGCCTCGTATAGACGCTGTCCTACTTTCATGCGTCGATATTCAGGATGCACCATTACTTCGATACCGTACATATTGTATCCTTCTGGATTATGATTCGTAATATACCCATCATCTGTTACATCTGACCAGGAATGGCGGTCGTCGTATTCATCGAAATTTATAATAAGACTCGAACATGAGCCAATAATATGTCCATCTAGTTCCGCGACCATCTGGCCCTCAGGAAAAATACTTAAATGACTGCGCAGTTGATCTACTTTCCACGGGTCCATACCTGGAAAGCAAAGCTTTTGCATTGCTAAAATCGGTTCTATATCATCCATGGTTGTCTGTCTGATAACCATTTTCATTTCAAATTGGGATAAATCGAATTGCTCTGACATGTAAATCGTCTCCTTCACAAAAGCTTCATATTCATTATATAGGACTGCAGACTAGGTGGAAAATATTTTACTTGTTTCATACTTAGAATTATAATTTGATAAGAGTTTACCCTCAGAAGTGGAGATTAGAACATGTCGAAAAAATCAGAGAATATGTTATTGTTTATGTGGGTCGTTTCTTTAGCAGCAACAATGGGGTCCTTATTTTTCTCGGAAATCAGGCATTATGAACCGTGTGAGTTATGTTGGATTCAACGCATTTTCATGTATCCACTCGTATTAATTCTAGGGATCGCCTATGTACAGAAAAATGCCCGCATTGCTGTGACGACTGCAACGTTTTCCGTAATTGGTGGAGCAATTTCGCTATACCATTATGGTCTACAAAAAGTTACTTTTTTATCAGAAAACGCACCTGCTTGCGGACGTGTATCTTGCACAGGTGAATATATCAACATTTTTGGATTCATTACGATTCCATTCTTGGCACTGACAGCATTTATTTTGATCGCTATTACAAGCTTCATGTTATTGAGAGTTTTGAAGGAGGAAAAGTAGAATGAAGAAGTTATTAATTATTGGCGGAATCATTGTAGCCGTATTTGCTTTATTAATCGTCTTAAACAATGCGTCAAACAAAAGTAAATTAGCGGACAATCCTTACGGTACTGACGACTTAAAACAAGAAACGATTGACCAATTGGACGATGAAAACTATCAAAACATCATTCTACCGGATGATTTACAAGAAAAAGTGGAAAGCGGTGAACCCGTAACTGCTTACTTCTTCAGTCCAATCTGTAGCCATTGTAAAGCAATGACACCTGTATTAATGCCAATCGTAGAGGATATGGACGTAGACTTAGTGCAATATAATATTTATGAATTTGAACAAGGTTGGGAAGATTATTTGATTGAAGCAACTCCAACAATGATCCATTTCGAAGATGGAAAAGAAGTTGCTCGTATGGTCGGCAATCAACCAGAAGAAAATATTAAAACATTTTTCAATGATGTTGTATTAAAATAGAAGATACTGTAGACCATGTCATCGTACATGGTCTATTTTTAGGAGGACTGCAAAATGATTAAATCTTTTCAATATGAACTGCAAACAGACAATATTACCATTGAACAACTTCTACGTGACGATTTTCAAATCGGCAAAAAAATCATGCATGAAATGCGTATGGCTAAAAGCATCGTGAATGAAAATGGAGAACCGATGGTATGGCAACATCATTACCCGAAAGGCACGCAACTGACATTCAATGTGAATGTAGAACCTTCTTCTTATGTGGCAACACAAACTTGTGAAGTGCCCATCCTTTTTGAAGATGCACATATACTGGTCGTTTCAAAACCAGCTGATATGGCAACTCATCCAAACGAGCCAGGTCAGACAGGCACTTGCATGAACCATGTCATGTCTTATATTAAAAAGCAAGGTGGCGTATATGCTGAGCATGTTCATCGACTCGACCAAGGGACGAAAGGTTTAGTATTGATTGCCAAACATCCGCTGATTAAGTCCATGCTTGACCGTATGCTTGAAGACAAACAAATCATCCGTGTATACGAAGCAATTGTCGATGGCTACATGACACAAAAAAATGGAACGATTCGCACTCCGATTGGGAAGGATCGCCATGACTCTACCCGCCGAACAGTCTCTCCATCTGGTCAAACAGCGATCACGCACTTTGAAGTTGTTGGACAAGATTCGAATTTCACAAAAGTACACGTGATTTTGGAAACTGGACGTACGCATCAAATTCGCGTTCACTTAAGTTCAATCGGCCACCCAGTTACAGGTGATAGACTTTATGGTTCAAGAACACGAGCAGACAATTATTCACTTCAAGCGAAAAAACTGCAATTCGTCCACCCGATTACGAAAGAAATGATTGTTGTGGAAGACTATAAATAACTCATTTTTCCTCAGTTGAACAAGTCGAAAGCCAACATCGATTTAGATGTTGGCTTTTTTCGGCTTTAATTCACTTTAATTCCCAGTGAATTTGGTCATTTAAATAAACTTCATTATTGCATAAACATCAAAATTGTATTAATCATCGAAAAAGTAAAACCTACACTCCAAACACAACCTAAAATCTTTTGATTATGTATGTTTCTGTTTTGCTTTAATTTTTCCAAGAGATGCACTAAATTAATAAACCATAGGATTGAAAACAGTGGAGCACTGTAAAATAGTAATTCCAATTTATACCTCCCACTATAACGACATATACTAACATTCTACAGATATTGTTAAATCCCTTTTTATGTAAATAATCATATGCAATCCAAGACTACTATTAATCAAATAAAGCCCCTGAGGCAGTGACAGCGTCACTTCCCCAGGGGCTTTTCGTTCAGTTTTTCACTTACGTGAGTTGAGTTATTAATTAAAAATCAAACGAAAAATTATCTGGATCTGCACCTGTTCGTTCATTTAAATTCAGTGAATCAATATTTTTCATGTCTTCAAATGATAACTCAAAATCAAACACATCCGCATTGGACGCGATTCTTTCTGGAGTCACCGATTTTGGAATTACAGTCAAATCGTGTTGCAAATGCCAGCGGATGATAATCTGAGCTGGAGTTTTTCCATATTTATTCCCCATGCGTACTAGTGAAGGTTCATTCAGTAGACCACCACGCGCCAGTGGCGACCAAGAAGTTACCGCAATCTTGTTGTCTGCACAAAACGATCTCAGGTCATACTGAGTAAGACGTGGACTAAGCTCGATTTGATTGACCATCGGTTTAACATTCGCTTTTGCAAAAATTTCTTCCAAGTGATGTTGATGATGATTGGACACACCTGTCGCACGAATTAACTTTTCTTCATACAATCGCTCAATCGCACGATACGTATCAACGAAAGTTTCTTTAACCGGCCAATGAGTTAAGTATAAATCCAGATAGTCAAATCCAAGGAGTTCCAGTGATTTTTCAAATGCTCGCAATGTCTGATCATAACCTTGGTCGGAGTTCCAAACTTTCGTCGTAACAAAGACATCTTCGCGTTTTAGCCCTGAAGCCCTGACTGATTCACCAACTTCTTTTTCATTGGCATATAAAGAAGCCGTATCGATTGCACGATATCCTACTTGAAGAGCTGTTGTCATAGCTTTGACTGCTTCCTCAGGGTTTGTCATTTTATATACACCTAATCCAAGGCGAGGCATCTCAATGCCATTATGTAATGTTTTGGTGGACTGCAAAGTTAATGTCATGTTCTTCATCCTTTCCATTTGTTCTATCTTCGTATATACATTGTACAAATTGAATCTGTATTTTACGAGCGAGATGATTTTTTCTCCAAAAAGTATTGCACTTTGCTCTAAAAACGAATATTATATGGAATGTTGATTATTTCGTTCGTCTTTTTGAAAGGAGACACACTATGTTTCGCTTAAATGAACATAATACTAATATAAAAACTGAAATTCTCGCAGGTATGACAACATTCCTGACGATGGTTTATATTGTAATCGTTAACCCGGTTATCTTGGCCGATGCTGGAGTACCTTTTGATCAAGTCTTTCTAGCAACTATTATTTCAGCAGTTGTCGGTACTTTATGGATGGGGTTATTCGCAAACTATCCGATTGCTATAGCACCAGGTATGGGTTTAAATGCATTTTTCACTTACACAGTTGTTATTTCATCCAATGGAGAAATTAATTACATCACCGCATTTTCTGCCGTATTTATTGCCGGTCTATTATTTATTATTTTATCTTTAACACCTTTACGTAAAAAATTAATCGAAATTATCCCTGAAAATTTAAAACATGGTATTACTGCTGGTATTGGATTGTTTATCGCATTTATCGGTTTACGTCTTTCAAAATTAGTTGTACCTCATGAACAAAACTTGGTGAAGCTTGGTGATCTAACAAGTGCTCCGGTATTACTAACTTTGTTTGGCCTACTTATTACATTAATTTTAATGGTTATGAATATATATGGCGCATTATTCTACGGAATGATCGCTACTGGTATAGTTGCTTTCTTTACAGGTCAATTGAACTTTGAGTCAACATTCATGAAACTTCCTTCTTTACCAGAAGGCATCATTGTATGGGACCCTACAGTAGCTTTGATGGACGTATTCAATTATGGCATGTTTGGTATCGTGATTTCCTTCCTTCTTGTTACCTTATTTGATACAACAGGAACGATGATTGGTGTCGCAAAACAAGCTGGTTTAATGAAAGGTAATAAAATGCCACGTGCAAGACAAGCTTTGCTAGCAGATTCAGTTGCGACTACTGTGGGGGCGATGTTTGGAACGAGCCCTACCTCCGCATACATCGAATCTTCTTCAGGTGTTGCAGTTGGTGGTCGTACAGGATTGACATCTGTTACTGTCGCAGTTTTATTCATCATTGCAGCATTCTTCGGACCGCTCGTTTCTTCACTTTCAAGTGTTGCTGCAATAACAGCACCTGCGTTAATTATTGTTGGTAGTTTGATGATTAGTGCCGTAAAACATATTGATTGGGATTCTTTTGATGAAGCATTCCCTGCATTCATTATCATTTTGACAATGCCACTTACTTCAAGTATTGCCACAGGTATTGAACTTGGATTCATCCTTTATCCGTTACTAAAAATCTTTAAAGGCCAAGCGCGAAAAGTACATCCATTACTCTATATCTTCGCTGCTCTGTTCTTGTATCAACTACTATTCTTACCTCATTAAAAAAACGACTGAAGTCTTTGGACTTCAGTCGTTTTTTCGTTTATGAATTGGTTCAGCGTTATCGGATTGCACAGGATCCGACACTCGGTGGTCATTTTTCAGCTCTTGTTCATCACGCATTTTTTCCATTTGACGGCCAAGCTGTTTCATCTCTTCCATCGATGAAGCCATTGAACCATTTTCAGGATCTCGTTCTTTTTTCGACATGTTCGCTCAGCTCCTTTTTGTTATCGTATAAGAACGTTCCTTGGAATGCAACTTTTGCAATGAACGAATTTCGCCATATTTGTATCGAGGAGAATATTTCTTTTTGAAATGAAGTAAGCTATACTTAGGTATGATATTGTATTACTCTCAAAAGGAGGCAACAAAAATGAGCTTACTACTTATTCTTGGTGTTACTGTTGCATTCCTTGCTGCGATCTTCACGGCAGGGTACGATGACAAACCAGGTGCATCTGAAAAGAAATAATCATGTAAAACGGGATTGCTAGTTTATAGCAATCCCGTTTTTTTAATCTAAATTCGGATAGTCTTGCTGACGCAGTGCTTCATAAATCAATATAGCCGCTGTATTCGACAAGTTCAATGAGCGTACATTATCATTCATCGGAATGCGTAGGCATCGGTCCTGATTTGCATCGATTAGTTCTCGAGGCAAGCCAGAAGTTTCTTTTCCGAACACGAAAAAGTAATCTTTTTCAATTTCATTATAGTTATACGTAGTATGTGGCTTGGACCCATGCTTTGTAAGGAAGAAAAACTCTCCTTCCGGGTATTTGGCAAACAGCTCATCCAGACCATCATAATAATGAATATCAACATGTTCCCAGTAATCAAGTCCAGCTCGTTTCAACATTTTATCGTCGGTTGAAAATCCTAATGGACGAATTAAATGCAACTTCGTATCCGTTCCTGCACACGTACGCGCAATATTTCCTGTATTTGCTGGAATAAGTGGTTGGTAAAGCACCACATGTATAGCCATTTCCGTCACTTCCTCAATGTATGGTTTCAAAGGATAGCCCTTTGTGAATTTCTTCAATAACTTCTGGATCATTCTCAACTTTTAAAGCATTTTGCAATGCATCCATTCCTTCAGACGTACCAATCTTCCCAATGGCCCATGCAGCTGTGCCACGAATCACTGGTCGTTCATCCTTTTGCAGTAAGTCAATTAAATCCGGAATAGCACTTTCTTCTTTAAAATGCGCCAACGCTAAAATGGCATTCCTTTGAATAGGTTTCTTCCCTCTCCAGGAGCCGGACACGTGGCCGAACTTCGATTTGAATTCCTTGTTGCTCATTTTTAATAATGGTACCAGTAACGGCTTTGCAATTTCAGGATCGGGCTGGAAGTCGATTTGATGCATATTAAATTTGCCTTTGTTTTTTGGGCATACCGTTTGGCACGTATCACATCCGTAAATGCGATTGCCGATTTTTGTTCGAAACTCATCAGGCAAAAATGTTTTGGTCTGAGTAAGATAGGCAATACATCTTTGCGCATTGAGCTGTCCACCTTCAATCAAGGCTCCCGTCGGACAAACGTCTAAACATAATCGACAATCACCACATTCATCTTCCATAGGGGTATCAGGTGCAAAAGGAATGTTCGTAATAATTTCACCCAAATAAACATAAGATCCGAATTCTGGCGTAATGATGGAACAATTTTTAGCACTCCATCCGATTCCTGCACGTTCAGCAACGGCTCGGTCTGATAACTCCCCTGTGTCCACCATAGAGCGCGTTTGAGCGTCTTCAACATGTTGTGCTATAAATAGTTCCAGTTTGGCTAAACGGTCCCTTAACACCGTATGATAATCAATTCCCCATGAAGCTCTTGCAAAAATGCCTCGTCGCTCGCCTTTCTTCCCTTGCGGTGCATTTTCCATTCGTGAAGGATAAGCAATGGCAATAGAAATAATACTCTCGGCTTCATTCAATAATAGAGATGGAACGGTTCTCTTATCAAGGTCAGGCTCTTCAAAGCCAGATTGATAGCCGAGTTCCTGTTGGCGTTTTAAACGATTCTTCAACTCACGAAAAGGATCGGAAGAAGCGAAACCGATTTTATCAATGCCAATAGAATGTGCGTATGTGATCAGTTCTTGTTGAAATTGGTTAACATTCATAAAACTTCTCCCTCCTTGTGATAAACTATTGAAAAATGAATTGTAGGTGAAAACATGAAAGCTTCTATAGAATCGTCCATTTTTCAAATCGACGAATTTGTGAAAATAGGCATTAACCATTATACCAAATTTGTCATCTCAGAATCGCCCCAAATGTTAAAAGGACGTATGCAATTATTTCAAGAACACTTATTTTTTGACTTGCAGGATAAAGAATTGACGGATTATGAAGGAATAAAGGAATGGAGAACTCTATGGAAAAAGCTTGGCGCTGACCCTGGGCGTTACCGTCCCTCGATGGAGGCCATGATGCGCCGAATACGTAATCAAAACTATTTGCAGCCTTATAACAGTGGAGTGGATTTAAATAACTTCTTTTCATTGCAATATGAGATTCCTGTAGGATTATATGATTTACGTGCCATAGAAGGTGATATTCACATAAAGTTAGGTTCATCTGACACTTCTTATACTGGTATCAATGGACGTGAAAATAATTTAGATGGTATTTTAACCATCACAGATGACATTGGCCCATTTGGTAGCCCTTTTGTTGATTCGCTCCGCACTGCTGTCAGTGAACAAACCGCTGATGCCTTGCAGGTATTTTTTATAAAGCCATCTATGTCGATTAATGACGCAGAACAATTAGTGGCTGCGGCTGGTAAAATGTTTACACAAGTTAACGGGGGAGATTATTCATCCGTAATTTTAAATAAGGAGCAGGTTCAATCTAACTTGCCTACTATATGATTGCATAAGAAAACCGCTTCAATCGAAGCGGTTTTTTCTATACGTTGTTGTTCTGTAACCGAATGATCGTTTCTAACCCAGCATAAGTTGATCTGAAAGTTGGAATTTCTCTCTCTAAAGCTCCCATTGAAACCGCTAATTTGGGCTTGATGCCTACCAATATACATTTGGCTCCAATCAATTTAAGACAGTCGTATAGTTTTTGTATATGAAATCGTACTTCATGATCCGAATCACTGAGACCACTTAAATCAATCAGAACATATTCAATTCGATTGTTGGAACACTCCATTAATACCGATGAAATGAGCAAGTCTGCACGCTCTGTATCAAACTCCCCGATTAACGGTAAAGCAATGGTATTTTTCCATACATGTAAAATTGGAATGGAAAGTGCTTTAATCAGCTTTTCCTTCTTCTTTTCTTCTTCGGCTTTTGTAGTGACATCCATCAACATAACGATGAATCCTTCAATCTCATTCCTATCGTTATTTATTGGTGTCACGACAATATCAGTAACAAATCGGTTTTTTATCGTTATACGTGTACGATGTTTACCATTTAAATTTCCCATCACACGTTGTTGATGCTCCGGACGTTGATGAAAGAAGTCCATATTTTTGCCAATAAAATCTTCGCTGCTTTCCAAATCATATAAAGGGGCCACAACTGTTAATAAATCTGAAGCATAGCAGTTCATCCATTTAATATGGAACTGTTTATCCGCGATAATAATATTTTCCCCAATACTATTCACTGCATTTAATACTGAGATATCGTTCGGTATTGTTCCAACATCATGCATTCTATTCACCTTTTCCTTCAATACTATTATTAATAGTATATACAAATACTAGGTGAATGCCTAATCCATTGATATCCAAGACATATAAAAAGGATGACACCGGTTAAAGCGTCATCCTTTTTAGTATTGAATCTTTATTTCAAATCAGTTAGATTGACCTTTTTTAATCCATTCGGCGACTGTAACTGTTCGTTTTGCCTGATGCTTCACTGCCCCTTGTACATCTTCTTTCATTTTTCCATCCTGATCGACGGATACACTCGTACCATATGGATTTCCACCCGCACCATACACGACAGAGTCAGTATACCCCGGTGCAACAACAATGGCTCCCCAATGATACATAGTTGTATAAAGGGATAACGTCGTTACTTCCTGTCCACCATTTGGATTTTGGGCAGAAGTCATGGCACTAACAGCCTTATTGGCTAATTTCCCTTTAAACCAAAGTCCGCCTGTCGTATCCAAGAAGCTCTTTACTTGCCCAGGCATATTTCCAAAACGCGTTGGAACGCTGAAAATGATTGCATCTGCCCATTCCAAATCATCCAATGTAACCTCAGGGACATCTTTGGTTGCTTCCATATTTGCTTTCCAAGCCGGATTTGAATCGATGGCTGCCTGTGGAGCAGTTTCCGGTACTTTCAATACTTTCACTTCGGCTCCGGTTTCTTTTGCGCCTTCTTCAGCCCACTTTGCTAATTGATAGTTCGTACCTGTTGAACTGTAATAAACGACTGCTAATTTTACGTTGTTCATTTCTATCATCTCCTTTTAGAATGTACAGAAAAATAACTACATAATTCTGTGTTTCCCTATCGGAGATGTTTTATTCCTGTTTTTAATATTTGCATTCTTTTAAGACATTATGCTCATGCCAATCCAAAAAAGATGAAAAGCAAAAATACATAGATAACAGGCATTAGCAAAACTCAACAAATACTTCACACTTTTACCGAACTGTTGAAAAGGATATTTTAAAATAAATATAGCAAAAACGGTGCTTAAAAAAAGTTTAATCATGAGAATCGTAAGAGCATCTAACTTCATTAATAAAGGATTAGCTTCCGAAATGAGCAACAATGTAATTCCTATGTAGGTGGCAATACCATCTAAACTATTTAAAATAACTAAAAGCCAAGCCGAGCCAACCATCTTATCACCTTTTGTCCATATTTATTTAAACAATATAACCATTGTGGTCAATTGATAAAGAGGTTAAACATATGATGAATCATCTCAATCAACTGAATTTCATAACCTAACTGAAGGATTTCATCCCCCTTTTATTGAATCTTTCTAATTAGAAAAATAGACAGGAGAAATGATCTTTTTGAAAATCAATTTACTTTCTTTTATAACTTCATACACAATACTTTCAATCTACTTTTATTTAGTGCCCTTGCTCATTCCAATGAATGATCTTCTCAGATTCCTATATTTGCTCAGTTTCTTTCCTGTGGCTCAACTTCTTGCAAAGAAACTTTTTGGAAGAGGATTAGAAAGTTATGGACTCATTTTTTTTAATGGTTGGTATAAGAATTTAGGGATAGGATTATCTATTGGTTTTATTGGTTGGAGCTTATTGTATGGAGTAAGAATTATAATAGGGGAATATACAGTTATCGGTACAAAATCTTTCACTGACAGCTTAATTGTACTTATCATGATCTGTGCAGGATTCCTAATAGGCTCATTAATCAGTGATATGATTGTCCGTGGTTTGGTTTATCATCATTTCGGTAATCGTGTCTCTTTCGGTATGCTGGTTTTGATTTCAATAATCCTTTATGCACTGGATGATATATGGTTAGAAGGATTGACGGTAAGTAACTTTATATTTTCTGTCTGTTTGGGCACCAGCCTTGCATATGCCTTTTACAAGACCCATTCGATTTGGGCAAATACAGGATTGCATGCTGGGTTAAATATCGCATATGGACTTTTTTTTGGAGTCACTGGAAACGTCGGGGATGGAATCATTCAATTTGAAATAACAAATTCCAATTTGTTCTTTTCACCATGGCTATCATCTTTATTCGCACTTCTTCTGTTTATGATGATATATATGGTTAGAAATTGGTTTGTAAAGTATTCAGTAACAGAAAACCACACCACTACTCAAGCTGAATTCAAGGAAAGTCAAATCCCACTAAGCCCTTAAAACAACATATGCATAAGCTAATCCATTTAATAAATTTGATTTCATGAAGGACCAGTTGGAATATTTTACATCGTTTATGATGCAAGAATCAGGTAATACTTAATACTGCGGGGCTTGGGTTGATAAGCCATGTTATATTTCTCGCATAAACGCTTAAGCATTTTGCTTAAGCGTTTTTTTGTGTAATGAGAACCAAATAAAGATAGTTTGAATAAACTTGGGCTTTCAGAACAAGCTAATAGGAATGGAGGTGAGTTTCTTTGACTACGGATAAAGGGAATATTAAGCAAAAAGAAAATAAAAATATGAAAAAGGCAAGATTGGATCGTGAAGAATTTGGAGCTGGATACGATTTAAGTCCAGATGATTTAGACATTAGAGGGCAAAACGAAGCAGCAAAATCAAATACAAAAAAGGCGGCTAATCACCCCGTCAATAATGATAAAAAGAATGACCAAAGATAAATCATTAATTTTAAGTATGCCCACAATTTCATATAAAATAAAAAAGCAGCATCTACATAAGTAGATACTGCTTTTTTAAATGATACCCGAGGCCAGACTCGAACTGGCACGCCTTGCGGCACCGCATTTTGAGTGCGGCGTGTCTGCCATTCCACCACTCGGGCAAATCAATACATGCAGACAGATAAATTATTATGGAGGCGGCAACCGGATTTGAACCGGTGATAAAGGTGTTGCAGACCTGTGCCTTACCACTTGGCTATGCCGCCAAACAATGTTGGAGCGGAAGACGAGGTTCGAACTCGCGACCCCCACCTTGGCAAGGTGGTGTTCTACCACTGAACTACTTCCGCAATAATACTGGGGTACCTGGATTCGAACCAGGGCGTGACGGAATCAAAATCCGTTGCCTTACCGCTTGGCTATACCCCATTAATAAGATGGGGCGAACGAGGGGAATTGAACCCCCGAATGTCGGAATCACAATCCGATGCGTTAACCACTTCGCCACGCCCGCCACAATGTTAGTATATGATGTTTATAATTTAATTATTAAAAATGGGGCGACTGAAGGGAATTGAACCCTCGAATGTCGGAATCACAATCCGATGCGTTAACCACTTCGCCACAACCGCCACTATAAAATAAAAATTGGCAGGGGCAGTAGGAATCGAACCCACACTGGAGGTTTTGGAGACCTCAGTTCTACCTTTAAACTATGCCCCTAAAGTTGGTGGAGGGGGGCGGATTCGAACCGCCGAACCCGAAGGAACGGATTTACAGTCCGTCGTGTTTAGCCACTTCACTACCCCTCCATATGAAGATGGTGCCGGCGAAAGGAGTCGAACCCTCGACCTACTGATTACAAGTCAGTTGCTCTACCAACTGAGCTACACCGGCACGGTGTTTATAAAAATAATGGTGGCTCAGGACGGAATCGAACCGCCGACACAAGGATTTTCAGTCCTTTGCTCTACCGACTGAGCTACTGAGCCACATTTGAATTGTACTAAGCTGTGAATCTCTTTGCTTATTCCAATTCTTACTATTTCAAGAAAAATGGCGGTCCCGACGGGAATCGAACCCGCGATCTCCTGCGTGACAGGCAGGCATGTTAACCGCTACACCACGGGACCATTTGGTTGCGGGGGCAGGATTTGAACCTGCGACCTTTGGGTTATGAGCCCAACGAGCTACCGTGCTGCTCCACCCCGCGTCAATATTATGTTTTAAACACTATTGCTTCACCGCTTACGATAAGTTTGACATCTGCATCGGCTTTGCCTGCTTCGACGTTAATCGCCATCTTTGTTTGGCGATTTGCTACACCCTCGCGGTGCTCTTTAGAACATGCGATTTAGATGTGTTTTACTTTGTCGAAAGTGTTTATAGTGTAAATGGTGGAGGATGACGGGCTCGAACCGCCGACCCTCTGCTTGTAAGGCAGATGCTCTCCCAGCTGAGCTAATCCTCCTGGGTAAGATAAAAGTAAAATTGGTGACCCCTACGGGATTCGAACCCGTGTTACCGCCGTGAAAGGGCGGTGTCTTAACCGCTTGACCAAGGGGCCATATATAATAGAAGAAAATCATCTGGCGGAGAGCAAGGGATTTGAACCCTTGAGACAGTTTAACCCGCCTACACGAATTCCAATCGTGCTCCTTCGGCCACTCGGACAGCTCCCCAAGATATGGCTCCGAAGGTAGGACTCGAACCTACGACCAATCGATTAACAGTCGATTGCTCTACCACTGAGCTACTTCGGATCAATATTATATAGCCTGGCGACGACCTACTCTCACAGGGGGAAACCCCCAACTACCATCGGCGCTGAAGAACTTAACTTCCGTGTTCGGTATGGGAACGGGTGTGACCTCTTCGCCATCATCACCAGACTATTTGTTTTTTAAGACAAGATTTATTATATCAAGTCTCATGAGATTTACAAGCGTTTTTTAAAAATAAAAAAACATTTTTGTTCACTCAAAACTGGATAAACGGGTCATTGAAAACCATTCAAATTCATTTTGGTTAAGTCCTCGATCGATTAGTATTCGTCAGCTGCACACGTCACCGCGCTTCCACCTCGAACCTATCTACCTCATCGTCTTTGAGGGATCTTACTTACTTGCGTAATGGGAAATCTCATCTTGAGGGGGGCTTCATGCTTAGATGCTTTCAGCACTTATCC